>CAWBTJ010000001.1:0-99509 GCA_963791645.1 Vulcanimicrobiota bacterium
CGAGAGCGTGCCCCACACGCCGAGGTCGCGCGCGACGTCGCCCAGCTCGGGGATCGTGTCGAGCGCGAGCGCCCAGCCGACCGCGAACACGCCGCCGAAGCCGAGGCCGAACAAGCCCGCGTACACGAAGATCAGCTGCGGCGTCGGGCACGAGCGCGAAGCCCAGCGCGGCGAGCGTCATCGGCACGCCCGAGAGCGCGACGACGAGCGCCGGTCGAAGCGGTCCGACAGCTTGCCCGCGAGCACGCTCGACACGATCGCGCCGACGAGCGCGGAGCCCGCGACGAGCCCGGTTTTCAGCGACGCGTCGCGCGCGCCGAGCACGTCGTTGAAGAAGTACAGCACGTACGTGTTGAGCAGCGTCATGCCGAGCACGATCCAGCCGCGCGCGAACAGCGTGACGACGAGATCGTGGCGGTCGCGAATCGTCGCGTGCGGCGCGGGCGCGCCGGCCGCGCGGTGCGCGGGATCGCCGCGAGCGAGAGCGCGGCGACCGACCATCACGGCGACCATCGCCAGCAGCGCGAGCTGCGGCGCGCAGCAGCGCCGCGGCGAGCAGGCCGAGCACCGTGCCGGCGAGCGTCATCACGCCGCGCGCGCCCGACGACGTGCCCCACGCCGCGCGCGGCACGACGTCGGGCAGCAGCGCCTGGTAGATCGTTTGCGCCGCCGTGATCGCGATCGTCGCCGCGACGAGCGCCGCGCCGACCGCGCCCACCGACGCGGCGAACGCCATCGCGCCGATCGCGAGCACGTCGACCAGCAGCGCCAGCGCCGTTTCGCGCCGCCGGTCGCCGCCGCGCCGCCGCGCGCGGTCCGACAGCCAGCCGGCGACGGGCGGCACGACCGCCACGGCGACGTCGACGAACGTCGCGAGCAGCGGCGAGCACCGCGGTGTGATCGTGCGGCGCGAGGCGCAGCACGATCGCCGGCACGACGATCGCGACCAGCGCGGTGTCTTGAAAGTGGATCCCGACCCACAGCGCGTTCAACGCCGCATGGTCGCGGAGCCCGAAGGGCTTGAGGCGATTCGGATGCAGTGTCCGTTCTCGAGCGATTTCCCTCGCCACGATGCCCGAGAACGGTGACTTGTTCAGAGGCGTCTCAATCGATGTCGCCCCAGGCGGCGACGACCACGCTCACGTGCGCGTCCGGCTCGCCGAGCGCGACGTGCGCGGCGGGCAGCGCGCGCGCCGCGTTGCGCTCGGTGGTGCCGAAGGAGCCGCGCGTCACGCGGAACGCCAGCCGCGCGCCGCGGTGCAGCCGCAGCACGAGCCGGAAATGCCGCGCGTCGACGCGGTCCATGCGCACCTCGGACGGCGACCAGCTGCTGCGCTCGGTGCTGATGTACACGTCGTCGCCGGGCGGCGTGCGCGGCGGCACGGTCACGTCGATCGTCGAGGTGACGAGCTGCGTCTCGTCGGCGTCGCTCGCCGCGGCCGGCGCGAGCACGTACGCCGCGCGCGGGATCTTCGCGGCGGGCAGCGCGTCGGCGGTGAGCTTCTGCGGCGTCGCGCGGTTGTCGTCGTCGAGCGCGACGGCGATCGCGCGCCCCGGCACGATCGCCGCGCACGACGTGCCGTCGGCGAGCCGCAGCACGCCCGCGCCGGCGACGACGAGCCGGTCGCCGGCGCACGCGAGCGGCACGATGCGGAACAGCGTCGCGGCGGCGGCCGCGGCGATCGAGCGCGTGCGTCACGGCGTGATCGCGAAGCTCCAGCGCGGCTGCCAGCGCGTGCCGCCCCACGCGAAGTCGTACACGCGGCCGACGTCGATGCCGACGTTGGGGAACGGCCGGAACTTCGCGTCGGCGCGCGCCTCCCACTGCGGCCGCCCGTAGCCGTTGAACTGCGGGAAGTCCGCGGTGTGGATCACCGACAGGCGGAACGCGGTGCTGCTCGCGCGGTTCGGCGTGAACTGCAGGTCGACGTTCTGGCTGCGGAACGTGCGCGCGCCGCTGAACGCGGTGTAGCCGTAGTACGGCGTGCCGTCCGGCGTGAGCACCGGCGTCGCCGGCGTCGGGTAGAAGATCGCCTGCGCGTTCGGGAACACGTCGCTGCTCCACAGGCCTTGGTAGCCCGCGAACAGCATCACGTTGCGCAGCAGCGGGCGCGACGCGGACGCGGACGCGCCGAACTGGTCGTAGTGGTGCGGGAACGCGTACCACGTGCGCGTCGCGTCGAACGTCGTCGACAGCGTCGTGCCGAGCGGCGCGCGGACGAGCGGGCTCGCGACTTGCAGGTCGAGCCCGTGGCGCCACACCGTCGCGTAGCGGTGCGCGTCGGGCAACTGGTTCAGCAGCCCGCCGCGCAGCGCGTCGAAGCCGACGATGCCTTTGAGCCGCCACGTCGCGCCGCCGAACAGCGGCCGGTCGGGCGTGCGCAGCGACGCGTCGAACGACGAGAACCCGTTGGACGACGCGGCGGTAGTCGAGCGCGCCGCCCGCGAGGCCGAACGCGGCGGTGAGCCCCGCGTGCTCGGCCGAGCCGTAGATCGTCGCGGAGCCGTCGGCGCTCGCGGTGTAGCGCGCGCCGAGCCGCTTGTACGCGTTGAAGCTGCGCACCGCGTAGCCGCGGAACGGCGCGTCGATCGACGCGCTGACGTACGCGTCGTCGCCGGACACGATCTGCTGCTGCAGCGCGAGCGCCGCGCCCGGACCGTCGTCCCAGCGCGCGTGCAGCGCGGTCAGCGACGTGGGCGAGCCCCACAATCCGTACGGCTGGTCGAACGTCGCGCCCGCCAGGCTGCCCGCGGCGAAGCCGGCGCCCGTCGCGTACGTGTACAGGTACGACGGCACGGGCACGCCGCCCACCGACGTCGGGAACGACGCCGGCGTGAAGCGCACGTCGGCGCGCGGCGTGATCTTCGCGTGCTTGGACTTGATGAACGCGTTGCGCGTCGTCGACGTCGGGGAACGCGAAGCGCACCGCGTCGAACTCGGCCGCGACCGGCGCGCCGAGCGCGCGCGTGGTGCGCGACACGCCGGCCGCCGCGTCGAGCAGGTCGACGCGGTCGCCGTCGAGGTCGAGCGCGATCGCATCGGCGGCGGCGTTCGCCGCGCCGCGCGCGATGCGCGCATGCCCCGCCAGCACGACGCGGTTCGTTCTTCAGGTCGACGTACGCCGCGTCGGCGCGCGCGCGCGTGCCGTCGGCGAGCGCGAGCGCCGCGCCGTCGCGCGCGACGAGCGCGAGCGTGTCGGAGAAGAACACGATGCCGCCGCCGTCGAGCACCGCCGACGCGCGCGCGCTCGCCGCGCAGCGGGATCGCGGCGACGCCACGCACGCGACGCGGCGAGCGAGCCCGGGCGACGGCTTGCGCGCGGCGCAGCCATCAGCCGCGGCGGCCGGTTCGGCTGCGCGGGCGGCCGCGGCGTCGGGAAGCCGCCCGGCGGCGTCGCGCGCGACGGCGGGAAGAGCCCGCCCGGCGGGAACGGGTTGGGGTTGAACGGCGTCGGGATCGCGCCGGGCGCGGCTTGCTGCGGCGCGTTGCCGCGGTCGTCCGACCAGCTGTAGACGACGATCGTCGAAGCCCTGCGCGTCGACTTCAGGGACGATGAACGACTGTGCGGTGTCGGCCTCGAGCCCGTATTTGTCGCGGCCGACGGAGTTCCACGAGCCGCGCGTGACGCGCACCGCAGAACTGCGTGCCGGACGCGTACCGCCGGACCGCGCGATACCGCTGGCCGTCGATGCGGTCCAGCTTGATCTCGCGCGGGTTCCAGCCGCCCGCGTCGGTGCTGAGATAGACGTCCGCGTTGAGCGGCGTCGTCGGCGGCACCGTCACGGTGAAGCTGACCGCGACCTCCCGTCCGGTGAGCGGCTTGCCGACGATCTCCGGCGCCTTTTCGGTCGCGGGCTTCGTCTGCGTAAACGTCTGCGCGACCTGCGCGTACTGCGCGTCGTTCGGGAAGCCGGCGCGTGGTGAGGTCGAGCTCGACGACCTGCTTCGTCGCGGGGTCGAGCACCGCGCGCGCGTACAGCTTCGCGCGCGGCTGCAGCGTCGTCGGCTTGCCGGTGTCGTAGTCGGCGATGCGCAGCGCGTCGGCGAGCTTGAACGCGTCGCCGGTCGTGAAGTACACGTAGCCGTTGCGCACGTCGAGCAGCTGCCCGGTGAAGCGCACGAGGTCGCCCTGCGCGAGCGACGGCAGCGCGAGCGCGACCATGACGAGCGGCGGCGAAAGGACGGCGGCGCGGCGCACCATCATGGCGAGAACTGGATTCCGAACTGCGGCGTCCACCGTTCGTTGGCGAAGTTGAAGTAGTACGCCGCGGCTGAGGTCGACGAGCAGCTGCTTGGAGATGCGCACGCGCATGTCGGCGCTCGAGCTGCACGGGCGGCTGTCCGTAGAGCGCCCGGGACGGGCGCCGGCGTGTCGTAGAACCGCGCCAGCAGGCGTTCAGCCCGAAGTACGGCGTCGGCGCGTACACGACGGCGCTGCTGATCGCAGCGCGACGTCGCGAAGCCGCGGAACGCCGCCTGGCCGGAGTACGATCCCGAACGGCGATGCGACGACGTCGGCCGCCGCCGGATACGCGGCGAGCTGCTGGTCGCCCCAGTAGTCGCCCGTCGTCTTGACCTCGTACGCGACGTACGCCGTGACGTGCTTGCGCGGCAGATCGCGCGAGATCGACACGCGGCCGTCGCCGAGGTCGACGTGGTGCGGCAGCGAGTACCACATGCGCTGCTTGTCGTACTGCGCGGTCAGCGAGAACGCCGTGCAGCTTGATCGCGTTCGTCGCGACGCAGCCCGCCGACGTAGTGGTAGAACAGCGACTTCGGGTCCGGGCTGCTCGTTGGGATAGCCGCCCTCGCCGTACGCGTCGTGCGCGAAGCCGATGCCGCTGCGCAGGCGGAACGTAAAGCGGCCCGTCCTTGGTCAGCGTTCGTCGGTAGCCGGTCCACGTCAGCTCGGCGTTCGTCGGGTGCTCGCGCCAGCGCGGGTCGTAGTCCGATGCGAGCACGTTGTCGTCGGGGTGCGCGGGGTAGCCCAGGAGGTGCTGGTAGTAGTTGCTCTGCGTGTAGCTCAGCCCCGAGTGCGGCAGCCCGGCGTTGAGCTGGAGCTCGACGAACGCCGGCCGCGTCGTCGGGCCGGTTGACGATCAGGTGCTGCGCCGCGGACTCTTGCGCGAACAGCCGGCCCTGGAACTTCGGCGAGAACGTCTTGAACGCCGATCAGGTTGTACTGGCGCTGCTCCTGCGTGAGCGGGTCGATCGACGCGACGATCCAGTCCTTGTCCCACACGAAGTGCTGGTCGAGCGCGAGGTACGTGCCGTTGAACGCGTCGTTGCGCGCGTGCAGCGCGGTGAGGCTGTGCTCGGAGCCGTTGAACGGCAGCGCGACGTCGGCGCGCGCGCCTTGGAAGCCGTTCTCGTAGAAGTGCGAGTTCGCCGAGAACGTCACGACGTAGCGCGGCAGCGGCAGGTAGACGCCCGCCGTGTAGACGCGCGGCAGCGTGAACAGCACGTTGGTCTTGGGCGTGATGCGCGCGCCGGTCGCGTAGATGTACGGCCGCTCGCCGGTCGAGGTCGGGGAAGAAGAACGCGTCGCCCGGCTGCTCGCGGCCCGACGTGCGGGTTCGCCCAGTCCAGCCCGTAGTACGTCCAGCGTTCCGGCGCGCGGCGCCGCGGGCGCGGGCGCGCCGCTGGTCGCAGGAGAAGATACGAGCGGTCGAGATCGGGATAGCCCGCGAACGCCGCGCCGGCCGCGTGGATGCGTGGGCCCGTCGACGTGGACGTCGCCGGCGACCAGGTACCGGTTGAGCTTGAGGTCCATCGTGAACGTCTGGCCGGCGACGACCGTGCCGTCGGAGAGCCGGACGCGCACGTTGCCGTCGGCCGTGACGATGAACCGGTTGGAGAAGAAGTCGACGCTCTTGGCGGTGACGTCGAGGCTGGTCGGCGGCGCGGCCGCGGCGAGCGCCGCTCGCGCTCGCGAAAAGCGCCGACGCCAGCGCGAAGACAACCGGAAGACGCATGTAGGGCTTCACGCGTTCAGCGCCACGGGAGGCGCGGTCCTGCGCCGAAGGGAACCGCGCGCGAACGGCATGCCGCGCATTCTCGCCTTCGTCATGGACTCCGCCGGCGTCGGTGCCCTTCCGGATGCAGTCGCCTACCACGACGCTCTGAACGCGAACACGATCGGAAACGTCGCCGAGCGCTTGGGCGGGCTGCGCCTGCCGAATTTCGAGCGGCTGGGGCTCGGCCACATCACCGGCGTGCGCGGCGTCTCGGCGTCCGGCCGCGCCGGCCGCCGCCGTCGCGCGCCTGCGCGAGCGCAGCAAGGGCAAGGACACGATCACCGGCCACTGGGAGATGGCCGGGCGTGATCACGGAGGTCCCGTTCCCGACCTATCCGCAGGGCTTTCCGCCCGAGGTCGTCGAGCGCTTCACCGCGATCGCGGGCAAGCCGCCGCTGGCGAACCGCACCGCGTCGGGCACCGAGATCATCGCCGAGCTCGGCGAGGAGCACCAGCGCACCGGCCGGCCGATCCTGTACACCTCGGCGGACTCGGTCTTCCAGGTCGCCTGCCACGAGGAGACCGTGCCGCTGGCGACGCTCTACGACTGGTGCGAGAAGGCGCGCGCGATGCTCGTCCCGCCGCACGAGGTCAACCGCGTCATCGCGCGGCCGTTCAGCGGGACGCCGGGGAACTACACTCGTACTCCCAACCGTAGAGACTATGCGATCCCGCCGCCGCCGACCGTGCTCGACCGGTTGGAGCAGGCGGGTGTACCCGTGCACGCTGTCGGGAAGATCTGTGACATCTACAGCGGTCACGGGATCGCGTCATCGGTCCGCGTCGCCGACAACGGCGAGGCGGTCGATCGTGCGCTCGAGCTCGCCGATTCCACAGATCATGGTCTGGTGTTCGTCAACCTGAACGACTTCGATACCAAGTACGGACACCGCCGGGACGTACGCGGCTACGGTGACGCCCTCGCGCGCCTCGACGCCCGCCTGCCCGAGCTGCTCGAACGCGTCCGGCCCGGGCGACGCGCTGATCTTCACCGCCGACCACGGCTGCGACCCGACCCAGCCCGGGACCGACCACACGCGCGAGTACGTCCCCTACCTCGAGTAACGGCGCGCCGGCGCCGGGCGCGCGAGCTCGGGATCATCGACGGGCTCGGCTACGTCGGCGAGCGCATCGAGGCGATCTTGGGGAACGGCGCCCGATGAGCGTCGCCGAGCTGCACCGCCCCGGCCGCGGCGCCGGCGACGGCGGCCTGCCGGCGGGGATCCCGTTCCCCGACGCGCCGGCGCGGCCGGGCTGGTACGCGCCCGGCGAAGCGCGCGATCGACGTCGTGCTCGCGCTGGCGCTGCTGCTTCGTCACCGCGCCGGTCGTGCTGCTCGCGATGCTGGGGATCGTGATCGTCAGCGGCGGCAGCCCGATCTACCGCCACGAGCGGGTCGGCCTGGGCGGCCGGACGTTCCGCATGTTCAAGCTGCGCACGATGGTCCGCGACGCGCACGCGATGCTGCCCGAGCTGCGGCGGTTCAACGAGGCCGACGGGCCCGTGTTCAAGATGCGCGACGACCCGCGGCTGCACGGGCTGGGCGCGTTCCTGCGCCGCACGTCGATCGACGAGCTGCCCAACTTCGTCAACGTGCTGCTCGGCGACATGGCGATCGTCGGGCCGCGCCCGCCGCTGCCCGAAGAGGTCGCGCACTACGACGGCTACGCGCTGCGGCGGCTGGTCGTGAAGCCCGGCGTCACGTGCCTGTGGCAGATCTCGGGCCGCTCGCACCTCTCGTTCGAAGAGTGGATGGCGCTCGACAACGAGTACATCGATGCGTGGTCGCCGTGGTACGACCTCGCGATCGTCTGCAAGACGATCCCGGCCGTGCTGCGAGGAGTCGGCGCGCATTAACCGCCGGCTGACCGTCGTCGCGGAGGGCCGGACCCCTCGGCGGCTCGCGCGGTCGACGATGCTGGTGATGGGCGCGACGCTCGCGTCGACGATCCTGGGCTTCGTGCGCGAGGTGGTGTACGCGAAGTTCTACGGCACGTCGTGGGAGCTCGACGCGTTCCTCGCCGCGTCCGTCGTGCCGGTGATCCTGTTCGGCGTGTTCAACGGCGCGCTCGTCACCGCGCTCGTGCCGCTGTTCACCGACTACGTGAACACCGAGCGCGAGGACGAGGCGTGGAATCTCGCGTCGACCGTCATCGTGGTGCTCGTCGTCGTGCTGGGCGCGTGCGCCGCGCTGGGCGCGTGGCTCGCGCCGTGGTACGTGCCGCACATCTACGTTCCGCGCCCCGACCGTTTCAGCGCCGCGCACGTACACACCGCCGTCGTCATGACGCGCTGGCTGATGCCGACGATCGTCGCGACCAGCTTGGCCGGCGTGATCGGCTCTTTGCTCAACGCGTACCACCGCTTCGGCGCCGCGGCGCTGCAAGGCTTCGTCGCGAACCTGTGCATCATCGCGTTCGTGTGGGTCGCGCAGCCGCGCTACGGCGCGCAGGCGCTGGTCTTCGGCGCGCTCGCGGGCGCGTTCGTCTCGCTGCTCGTGCTGCTGCCGACGTTCCTCGCGCTGCGGCGCTTCCACTTCGCGCTCGAGCTGCGGCATCCGGGGCTGGTGCGGCTCATGCACGTGCTCGCGCCGATCGCGATCGGTTCCGCCGCGGGGCAGATCGCGCTGTTCTTCGACCGGTTTTTCGCGTCCGGGATGAGCGAAGGCACGATCGCCGGGATGAACTTCGCGGTCAAGATCGTCGGCTTTCCGCAGCAGCTGTTCGTGACCGCGATCGCGACCGTGATCTTCCCGCTGTTCGCCAGCCAGTTCGCGCACAAGAACCGGCCCGCGATGCGGCGCAGCGTCGCGACCGGCTTGCAGATGGTGATCTTCCTGACGCTGCCGTCGGCGTGGGGGCTGTGCATGCTCGCCGGCCCCATCGTCCAGACGCTGTTCGAGCGCGGCGCGTTCACGGGCGAGGCGACGGTGCTGTGCGCGCAGCTGCTGCCGTATGCGGCGGTCGGTCTCGTCGCGCTCGCGGCCAACGTCGTGCTGACCCGCTGCCTGTACGCGTCCGGGGCGGTCCGCGTCGCAATCGCAATCTCCGTCGCAACGGTGGTCCTCAACGTCGTCCTCT
This sequence comes from Vulcanimicrobiota bacterium, assembly GCA_963791645.1. Lineage (GTDB taxonomy): Bacteria > Vulcanimicrobiota > Vulcanimicrobiia > Vulcanimicrobiales > Vulcanimicrobiaceae > Vulcanimicrobium. The sequence continues at coordinate 9,099 of CAWBTJ010000001.1, forward strand.
CGCTGGCGTGGAAGGGTCCGCTGGGCGCGCGCGGCCTGCTGCTGGCGAACGCGGTCTCGCAGACCGTGCAGACGATCGCATTCCTGGCGGTCGTGTCGCGCGCGCTCGGCGGCTTTCACCTGAAGACGGTCTTCGTCTCGCTGCTGAAGGTCGGCGCATGCTCGGCGGTGATGGCGTTCGCGCTCGCCGCCGTGCAGGTGACCCGTACGCCGCCGTCGCCGACGACGCTCGCGCGCATCTCGAACCTCGGCGAGCACCTGCTGTTCGGTGCGTTCGTGTTCCTTGCATTGGCGCGGCTCGTGGACTCCGAGGAGCTGCACCTCGCGATCGATCTGCTGCTGCGCCGCCGGCCGCGCGACCTCGTCCCGCTGCCGTGACGACGTCACGCCGGGCATGACGGGGTCACGCTTCGCGTGATCTTCCACCCGTGGACCGTCACGCTGCGTCACGAGACGCACGTGCCGGTCGACCTGCCGAGCGCGCTGGTCTACGCGGTGTGCGCCGTCGCCGTCGCGCTGCTGACCCGCCGCCGCCCGGCGCTGGGCGTCGCCGCGCTGCTCGTGCTCGCGCCGTTCGACTTCGCGCGCTACGCCGGCCCCACGACGATCACCACGCTCAAGGCCGGCCTGATCGGGATGCTGCTCGCGCTCGCGTTCTCGCGGCCCGACTTCGCGGCGTTCCGCACGCTGCCGGTGCGCGCGATGCTTGCGGCGTTCGCTGCGACGCTCGCCGCAATCGCGCTGAGCGCGGTACACGCGCAGCACCTCGGCGCCGTCGTGCGCGAAGCGTTCAAGGACGGCGAGTACCTCTTGCTGTTTCTCGGCGCGATCGCCGCGTTCGCGACCGATCCCGACGACCGCCCGTTCTGGCGCATGCTCGAGCTCGCCGTGACCCTGGTGTGTTTGTCCGCGCTCGCGGAGTACGTCGTGGGCGCGCACAGCGGGCTCGTCGTACACGGCGCGTCGTTTCCGCGCATCGCCGGCGCGCTCGAAGGCCCCAACCAGCTCGCGGGTTATCTCGACGTCGGGCTGCCGGTGCTCGTCGCGCGCGCGCTCGTGCACCGCGACCGCACGCTCGTGCTCGTCATCGCGCTGGCCGCGCTCACCGACGTGCTGACGATCTCGCGCTCGGGGATCATCGGCGTCGCGCTCGGCGTCGTCGTCGTCTTGCTGATCTTGCGGCCTCTGGGCGGCACGGCGTGGCGTTTCGCCGGCGCCGTCGCGTTCGTCGTCGCGGGCGGCGTCGCGCTCGCGCTGCGGGCCGGCGTCCCGGCTGGGTATTTCTCGCTCGACCAAGCGCCGCAAGCCGCGGACCATTTAGCGAACCGCTGGCAGTTGTGGCACGCGGCCGTCGAGCTGTGGCGCACGTCGCCCGTGCTGGGCGTCGGCGCCGGAAACTACGAGCTCGACCTCGCGCAAGCCGGGCTCCCGAACGTGCGCACGCACGCGAACAGCATCTATCTGCAGAGCCTCGCGGAGACGGGGATCGTCGGGCTGATCGCGACGCTCGCGTCGTTCTGCGTGACGGTCGTGACGCTCGGCCGCAGCGGCGTGCGGCGCCCGCTCGTGGTCGGTGCGCTCGGCGCGACGGTCGCGCTCGCCGCGCACCAGGCGTTCGACGATCTGTTCTTCTTTCCGAAAGTCGCGACGGCGTACTGGCTCGTGGTCGGCGTCGCCGTCGCGGAGATCGCGGCCCGCCGGCTGTTCGAGCGGCGCCGCGCCGCGGCGGTGCTCTCGTGAAAGGCAGAGGGCGCCAGCGCGTCGCGCTCGTCGCGCCGTTCTTCGGCCGCGACCTGCGCGGGCGCAAGGAACGCTTCGTCTTCGCGTACGCGACGCATCTCGCGCTCGAGGGCGTCGCGCTCGAGGTGATCACGACGACCACCACGCCGGATGCGCCCGACGCGAACTTTTTCGTGTCGGGCACCGATCACACCGAACCGTTCCCGGTGCACCGCTTTCGCGTGGACGCGCCGGACCGTGTCGCGTACGAAGACGCGCTGCTCGCGACGCGGCGCGGCGGCGTCGCGGCCGGAGGGCGCGCGCAGGCGCTGCTCGACGAGCGGCTGCGCAGCCCCGACCTCATCGCGCACGTGCGCGCGTCCGCCGACCGCTACGACGCGTTCCTCTTCGTCGACCTCACCGTGCCGACGACGGTGCACGCGCTGACCGACGTCGCCGAGCACGTCCTGCTCGTACCGCTGCTCGACGACGAACCGGCGGCGCATCTGCCGGCCGTCGCGGCGGCCGTCTCTCGCGCGCGCATGATCTTGTGCACCACCGAGGCCGAGGCGGCGCTCGTCGGCGAGCTCTACGGCCCCGCGACGCGCGCGCGCACGCGCATCATCGGACTCGGCGTCGACGTCGTCCCGGCGTCGGACCTGCACGACGACCGCGTCAACCGCGTGACGCGCGGCCGTCCGTACGTGCTCGCCACGGGCGACCACGAACTCGCCGCCGCGCGCATGCGCGAGAGCGGGTTGGAGGTCGTCGCGCTCGCCGACGTGGCCGAGGCGGATCGCGCCGCGTTCTTCGCGTTCGCGCGCGCGGTTGCGGTGAGCGGCACGGGGCTGGCTTTCGTGCCGGAGGTCGCCGAGGCGTGGGCGTACGCGCGGCCGGTGCTCGCCGACGCCGGTGCGCCGGGCGCCGCGGCGCTCGTGCGCGAGACGGGCGGCGGCATCGTCGTCCCCGCGGACGGGTGGTCGACCGTGAGCAGCGCGCTGACGGCCGAGGAACCGCTGCGCGCGATGGCGCGCGCGGGCGCGGCGTACGTGGAGACGCGCGGCCGCTGGCGCAGCGTCGCGACGCGCACGTCCGAGGCGATCGACGGGTTGGGCGCGCTGGACGACGGGCGCTCGCGCGATGCTCTTCTCGCGCACGTCGCGTATCTCTATCCACTGGTGCAGCGGCAGCGCCGCACGATCGAGGCGATGCGCGTCAGCCGTTTCTGGCGGCTGCGCGACGCGTGGTTCGCAACCCGGCGGCGCTTCGGGATCGGGCCGGACGACGATCCCGTCCAGGTCGCGGAGGGCGACGCGCGCGCCGTCGAGCTGGCCGCGCTCGGCGATCCGTACCAGCTCTTTCGCGAGCATCACCGCGTGCGCGACGAAGACGTCGAACGCATGCGCGCGATGGTCCGCTTCCTGCCGCGCCTCGTTGCCTTCGGCATCGTGGTCGACGCGCGAACGCGCGGCACGGAAGGCGTCGTCGCGACGCTGCGCTCGCTGCGCGACCAAGTGTACGAGAACTGGTCGGCGCGCGTGCTGGTCGACGCGCTCGACGAACCGCGCGACGGCGAGCTGCGTGCGCTGGCCGCGAACGATCCGCGCATCGAGATCGTCGGACCGGGCGGCGACCGGTTCGGCTCGTCCGACGTCGTCGGCCCGCTCGCGCCGCACGACCGCATCGAGGCGCACGCGCTGTTCGAGCTCGCGCTCGCGCTTCAGGACGATGCCGACGTCGTCTACTCCGACGAGGACCGGATCGACGAGCGCGGCATCCCCGGCGACCCGTGGTTCAAGCCGGACTGGTCGCCGGAGACGCTGCTCACGCGCGACTACGTCGGGCGCATCTGCGTCATGCGCCGCGAGCTGCTCGAACGGGCGGGCGGGTTGCGCGACGTCTTCGAGACCGCGGCGTGGTACGAGGCGCTGCTGCGCGTCACCGAGCTGACCGATCGCGTCGTGCACGTCGCGCAGGTGCTGTACCACCGCGACGTGCGCAACAGCGTGGCGAAGAACGACTTGGCCGTGGCCGTCGAGGTCGCGTTGCGCCGGCGCGGTGAGGACGCGACGGTGCGCGCCGACGGCTTGGGCGTCGACGTCCGCTTCATCGTACCGGGCGACGAGCGCGTCTGCGTCATCGTGCCGACGCGCGACCGCGTCGATCTGCTCGGGCCGTGCGTCGCCTCGCTGTTCGAGCGCACGCGGTACGCGAACTTCGAGGTCGTCGTCGTCGACAACGGGAGCCGCGAGAGCGCGACGGGCCAGCTGCTGGCCGAGTGGGAGCGGCGCGAGCCGCAGCGGTTTCGCGTGCTCCGCGATCCTGCGCCGTTCAACTACTCCCGGCTCAACAACGAAGCGGTGCGCTCGACGGACGCGGCGTTCGTCGTGCTGCTCAACAACGACACCGAGATCATCGCGCCGGACTGGATGGAGGCGATGCTCGGCCAGGCGCGGCGTCCCGCGATCGGCGCCGTCGGCGCGCTGCTGCTGTATGCGGACGGCACGGTGCAGCACGGCGGCGTCGTGCTCGGCATCTTGGGGCTCGCCGGACACGCGCACCGCTTCCTTCCCGGCGACACGCCGGGCTATCACGGCGGGCTCGCGTTCGACACGAACTACCTCGCCGTGACCGGCGCGTGCATGATGGTCGAGAAGCGCAAGTACGAAGAGATCGGCGGGCTCGACGAGACGCTGGCCGTGTCGTACAACGACGTCGATCTCTGTCTGCGACTGCACCGCGCCGGCTACCGCAACGTGTTCGTGCCGCGCGCGCGGGTGACGCACTTCGAGTCCAAGAGCCGCGGCGGCGACGACACGCCGGCCAAAGTCGCGCGTGCGATGGAGGAGGTCGGCGCGATTCGGCGGCGCTGGCCGCAATGGTCCGGCCGCGATCCGTACTACAACCCGAACCTCACCGTCGACGCGGAAGATTTCGGCTTGCAGCTATGACGCCGATCTCGCCCAAGACCGGCCGCGACCGCGTGGCCGCGCACGCCGGGATCACGTTCGTCGGGCTGATGGCGGCGAACGTCATCAACTACGTGTTCTACGCGCTGGTGAGCCGGACGCTGGGCGTGGAAGGTTACGGCACGTTCTCGTCGCTGCTCGCCATCGTGCTCATCGTGAGCGCTCCGTCGCTGATCGGGCAGATGGTCATCGCGAAGCTCGCGTCCGATTTCTCGCTCGAGCCCGAGCGGCTGTCGGGATTGGTGCGCGCGATCGACCGGATCACGCTCGGCATCGCCGCGGCGCCGGCACTCGCGCTGGCGTGCTTGGCCGTGCCGATCGCGAATTTTCTGCACCTGAGCGACCCGCTGCTGGTCGTTCTGGCGGCGTGCTCGCTGTGCGGCGCGATCTCGCTGCCGTTCTTGCGCGGCGTACTGCAAGGCACGTCGGCGTTCGGCGCGTTCGCGTTCTCCAGCGTCGTCGAAGCCGTCGGCAAGGCGATCTTCGCACCGGTGCTCGGGATCGTTTCCAGCGTGCGCGGCGCGCTCGGCGGCCTGGCGCTCGGATATTTCGTGGCCGCGTGCTATACGTTCGTCGCGGGGCGCCCGCACGGCCGAACCGAGGCCGCCCACTTCTCGCTGCGCAGCGTCGCGCGCACGTCGGCCGCCGTCGGTTTGGCGGTGTTCTGCGTGAACGTGCTGCTGTTCTACGACGTCGTGCTGGCCAAGCGCTATCTCGACGCGCACACCGCAGGCTTGTACGGCGCCGCGGCGCTTGCGTGCCGCGCGCTCTACGCCGTGACGCTGTTCGTGCCGACGGTGCTGCTGCCGCAAGCCGCGCGTCGCGCTGCGAGCGGGCAGCGCACGCGCGGCCTGTTCTATCAAGCGCTGCTGGTGACGGTCGCCATCGCCGCCGTCGTCAGCGCGGCGTACGCGTACGCGCCGGCGTTCGTCGTCGTCGCGATCGCGGGCGGGCGCTTCGCCGGGGCCGCCGCGTTTCTGGTCCCGTACGTGATCGCGATCTCCGCGCTGGCGACGGCGAACGTCGTCGCGACCTACAACATCGCCCGCGGCCGGATGTGGTTCGTCCTGCCGCTGGGGCTCGTCGCGGCGGGCGAGATCCTCTCGGTCACCCTGCGCCACCGCAGCGCGGCCGACATCCTCCAGACGATCGTGATCGGGCATACCGTGGCCTTGCTCGTGTGCGCGACCTCGTTGGGCGGTTCGAGCCGTTCGTCGCGCGGCGCTGCCGCGGAAACCATCGCGGCGTAAGGATGTCCGGCGTTGCGGTCGCGGCGGTATCCGCGCCGGCGGTCGCCTTGCTGCTCGTGCGGTATGCGGGACAGGCAGTCGCAGCGCCCGAAAAGAGTGCGTGATGCGGCCGATTGCGATCATAGGCTCGGGTTATGTCGGGTTGGTCACCGGGACGTGCTTCGCGGAGCTCGGCAACGTGGTGGTCTGCGTCGACAACGACGCGTCGAAAATCGAGCGGCTCGTCACCGGTGAGATCCCGTTCTTCGAGCCTTCGCTGGGCGAGATGGTCGCGCGCAACGTGCACGCGCGCCGGCTCTCGTTCACCACCGACATCGCGGCCGCCGTCGCCGGCGCCGAGATCATCGTCATCGCGGTCGGCACGCCGACGCGGTCGGACGGCCACGCCGACTTGAGCGGCGTGCGCGCCGTCGCGCGCGAGATCGGCCTCGCGCTGAACGGCCCGAAGATCGTCGTATCCAAGTCGACGGTCCCGGTGGAGACCGGCGAGATGGTCTCGTCGATCATTCGCGAGCACGCTCGTGCGCCCCATCGCGTGAGCGTGGTGAGCAACCCCGAGTTTCTGCGCGAAGGCTCGGCGATCGGCGATTTCCTCAAGCCGGACCGCATCGTGATCGGCACCGACGATCCGGAAACCGAACGCGTCATGCGCGATCTCTACGCGCCGCTCGACGCGCCGATCGTCGTGACCGACGTGCGCACGTCCGAGATGATCAAGTACGCGGCGAACGCATTTCTCGCCACCAAGATCTCGTTCATCAACGAGATCGCGAACATCTGCGAGCTGCTGGGCGTCGACGTGCGCGCCGTCGGGCGCGGCATCGGCTACGACCACCGCATCGGCACGCTGTTCTTGAGCCCCGGGATCGGCTACGGCGGGTCGTGTTTCCCCAAGGACGTGCGCGCGCTCGAACAGCTCGCGGTCCAGCACGATTACCAGGCACCGCTGTTGCACGCGGTCGAGCTCGTCAACCGGCGCCAGGTCGAACGCACCGTCGTGAAGCTGGAGCGCGAGCTGCGCGGACTTCACGGGCGCGTCGTCGCGGTGCTCGGGCTCGCGTTCAAACCCAATACGGACGACATTCGCGACGCGCCGGCGATCAACATCATCCGGCGCTTGGTCGACCGTGGCGCCGTCGTGCGCGCGCACGACCCGATCGTGCGCAGCTTGCCCGAAACGGCGACCGCCAACGAGCTGTCGTTCTTCGACGAGATGTACGAAACCGTCGCAGGCGCCGATGCCGTGCTGCTGGCGACCGAGTGGAACGAGTTCCGCGCGCTCGACTTCGCGCGCTGCGCGGCGGCGATGCGCGGCGACCTGATCGTCGACGGCCGCAACATCTTCGATCCGCAAAAAGTGACGGAAGCCGGGCTGCGTTACGTCGGCATGGGGCGGGCCGCGCGCGCCGCCGCGCCCGGCGGGGACATCACGCTTTCAACGACGCGGAGCTGAACCGCGCCGCGCGTACAAGCGCACGCCGTCGGTATCGAACACCACCGAGTACGACGCGTCGACAACGTTTCTCAGCTCCGGAAAGCTCGCGATCCCCTGCGTCGCCCGGTCGTGGTATGCGAAGTCGGCCGGACCGATCGCCTCGATGACGAAATCCGGCTCGTTCCGTAGAAAATCGTCCAAGTAGCGAGCGCGGTAGTAGTCGCGAAACGAGCGCGGTTCGATCTGAAACTGGGAGATCGCGTCACGCGTCCCCATGACGGCGCCCGTGTCGACCAGATACTGCGGCATCCAGCCCCACATGGCGACGCGCTTTCCGGGCTCGATCGCGGCTTGCAGGCGGCGCGCCGCCGGATCGAGCGGCGGCTGCACGGCCAAGACGGGGTGATCGAGGAACGGGTTGTTCGCGAGCGAGCCGCGGGCGAGCGGGACGATGGCGGCGAGCGCTGCAACGAGCACGACGGCGGGCAGAAGCCAGCGCGGCATCCGCGCGTCGCGACCCATCGCGAGAAACGCGCCGAGCAGCGCGCCCACGAAGCCGGTCACGGGCACGATCAGGAACAGCAGATAGTGGACGAACGGCGTCTGCGGTGCTTCGATCGCGTAGATCGCGGCCAGCGCCATCACGATGAAGAACGCGAGCGGCGCGGCCATGTCGCGCAGGCGTGCGCGACGGCCGTCGCGCCGCAGGCACGCGCCGAGGGCGAGCGCCGCGGCGAGGCATCCGGCAACGATGAAGAATGCCGCGAACGGCGCGTCGGAGAGAAAGAAATCCAGCCCGGCGACGTGGCAGCAGTTACCGGCGAGATACGCCGGCGGAAACGTCACGTACGCCGCAAACACGTCGTCGAAGCCGCCGTTGGCCACCGCGGCGCCCAGCACGAGCACCGGTACCGCCGCCACGCCGCCCGCGAACGCGAGCCATGACGCGCGCCGGTTGCCGGCGGCCGCGCGCAACCGGAGCACCGCCGCGCACGCGACGCACAGAAACAGGCCGAGCGGCGCCGCTTGCAGCTTCGCCAGCGGCATCGCACCGATCGCCAAGCCGGCGGCTCCCGCGAATACCGGCACCGCCGCTCGCCGCGCGAAGAGTTCCGCGATCGCCAAGACGGCCACCGCGCAGAGCGCGACGGGTAGCAGCTCGCTGGCAAATTGCACGTACGCGCCGTCGGTGCCCGCGCAGACCAGCGCGGCGGGAAGCAGGATGCTCACGCGCGCGGCGAGCTCGCCCCACGAACGGCGCGCGGCGACGTAGAGGCAGATCAGCACGACGAACAGCAGGAACGCTCCGACGAGCCTGCTGCTCGCGAGGCTCGGGCGCACGCCGAACGCCGCCGGGATCGCCAGCACCATCGTGTTCAGCGGGCCGCTCGTGGTGCCGTCGAAGTCGAGCCACGGTATCGGATGCCGCAGAAACGTGATCGCCTGCGCGGTCATCTGCGCTTCGTCGGCGTTCAGCACCTCGCCGGACGTGATGCTCGGCAACCGGAAGAACAGGATCGTCGCCGCGAGCCACGCCACGAACGTCGCGCGCGCGCACGCCGCGCGCGCGAGCGCGCCGCGACCGCCACCCAGCAGCGGACAGGCCGCGAGAAAAACGAGGACCAGCAGCATCGACCATCCGCCGGCGTACCACCGCATCGCGGCCGGATCAGCCTCCGCGCCGGAAGTAGTCGAGCGTCCGCGCGAGCCCCGCTTCGAGCGGTACGGCGGGGTTCCACCCGAGCAGCGAGCGCGCGCGCGTGATGTCGGGCTTGCGCCGGACCGGATCGTTGGCGGGGAGCCGGCGGTCTTCCGTGCGCAGGTCGACGCCCGCGAGCCGTGCCGTCACCGCTGCGAGCTCGCGGATCGTGTACTCGTCCGGATTGCCGAGGTTGACGACGTGACCGCCGAGACCGGCGCGCGTGCCGAGCCGCACGATCCCGTCGACGAGATCGTCGACGTAGCAGAAGCTGCGCGTCTGCAACCCGTCGCCGTACACCGTGAGCGGTTCGCCGCGGAGCGCGGCGACGCAGAAGTTGGGGATGACGCGCCCGTCGCCGGGCTGCATGCGCGGACCGTAGGTGTTGAAGATGCGCGCGACCCGCGCGTCGATGCCGAGCTTGCGCACCGCGGTCGTGACGTACGCTTCGCCGAACCGCTTCGACTCGTCGTAGCACGACCGAATCCCGACGGGGTTCACGTTTCCCCAGTACGTTTCGCGCTGCGGGTGCTCGAGCGGGTCGCCGTAGGTTTCGCTGGTCGATGCGTACACGAGCACCGCGCCGGCCGCGCGCACGGTTTCCACCGCGTGCATCGTGCCGACCGCGTTCACGGCCATCGTTTCGAGCGCCAGACGTTCGTAGTGCAGCGGGCTCGCCGGCGACGCCAGGTGCATGACGGCGTCCGGCCGGCGGCGGGCCGCCGGCAGCTCGGCGATCCACGCGTTCCACGGCTGCGAGACGTCGGCGCGAACGAAGTCGAATCGCCCGCTCGCGCGCGCGTCGCCCAGGTTCGATTCCAACCCCGTCGAGAGATCGTCGATTCCGACCGCGTCCCAACCGTCGTGCAGCAGCCGGTCGACGAGATGCGATCCGACAAAACCGGCCGCGCCGGTGATGTATGCGAGCACGCCCGGCCGTTCGCTGCGGGCGGTGGACGACCTCCGGTGAGCGCGTGCGGGAGCACCGCGAAACCGCGCAGAACCGCGCGCGGTGGCGATCCGCTTTCTCGTGCGCCTGCCCGGCGTCGCAGCCGCACTCGCGATCGTTCCGCTGCTCGCGCTGGTGCTGCGCCGCGCGGTCGACATCCCGTATTGGGACGAGTGGGAATGGGTGGACTTGGTGTACGCCGCGCACCTCCACACGCTCACCTTCGCGCAGTTGTGGGCGCCGCACAACGAGCACCGCATCCTGATCTCGAACGCGATCATGCTCGCGCTCGATGCCGCCGGCGGTTGGAACGTCACGCGCGAACAGATCGTGTCGCTCGTCGTGCTCGCGCTGACGCAACTCGTGGTCTGGCTGCTGATCCGCCGAACGGTCCCGCGCGGCCGGCGGGGGATCTGCTTCTTGATTTCGACGTTCGTGTTGCTCGGGCTCGCGCAGTACGAGAATCTCGAATGGGGATTTCAGATGGCGTGGTTCATCTGCGATCTCGGGCTCGCGGTCGCCGTCTGGGCGCTCACCGTCCCGCGCCGGGGACCCGGCGCCGTTGCGACCGCGATGGCCGCCGCGACCGTCGCGAGCTTGAGCTCGTCGCAAGGCCTGGTCGTGTGGCCGGTGGGGCTGATCGCGATCGTGCTGCTGCCGCGGCGGTCCGTGCCGGTGGCGATCGCGTGGGCGGTCGCCGGGGCCGGCGTGAGCGCTGTCGTGCGCGCGGGATCGCCGGGCGGCGAGGTGGGCCATGTCGGTTTCTCGCATCCGGGCGTGCTTGCCGAGTACGCCGTGCTCTATCTCGGCGCGCCGCTCGCGGAGTCGTTCGGGTTACGGTTTGCGGCGATCGCGGGCGTGCTGCTGCTGGCCGCGCTCGCCGTGCTGGCGTTCCGTGCGCTGCGGGGCTCGCTCGCGCTTCGGGTCCGGCTCGCGCCGTGGCTCGCGATGGCGGCGTACCCGCTGCTGTGTGCCGTCCTCACCGCGACCGGGCGGGCGGGCTTCGGCGTCGAGCAGGCGCTCTCGAGCCGGTACACGTCGATCGGGGCGCTGGCGTGGGTCGCGGCGATCGCGGGGTTCTGCGTCGCGATGCCGTGGCGGAGCCCGAAGCTCGCGACGGTCGCGCTGGCGACCGCGGCGGTGGCCCTCACGTTCGCGTCCGCGAAGCAGACGTCGTACGGCAACGACCTCTGGCGGCTGCACGCCGCCCAGCTGCGGACCGCGCGCGCCGCGCTGGCGGCAGGCGATCCGAGCGGTTTTCCGCTGATCTATCCCGACCGCGCGCGGCTCGAGATGCTCTTGGGCGAGCTGGCGGCGGTTCGCGACGGCCTGTTCAGCGGCCCGTGACGATCACGGTCAGCACCTGCGGGATCGGCTGCGTCGCCGTTCCCACGATCGTCGCGAACGTGACGCGGCGCGTGCCCCGCGAAAGCGTGCCGGCCGGCAAATCCGCCCGGAAACCGGACGCCAGCGCGCCCGGCAGGGCGAACGCGGCGGCGACGTCCGGGCGCGGAAGGTGGTACGCGGCGTCGCGCCACGGTCCGCGGTCCACGCGGTAGACGAACCGGTCCGCGCTGCGCCGCGTCGCCGGATCGAAGGCCCAGCCGCGCACCGCAAGGCCGGTCCCGGCCGGCACGGACAGCGGAGCGCTCGCGTAGGGGCGTTCGCGGCCGGCGACGGCCGTCGCGTCGATCGTGAACGTGCGGTGGAGGACGTGGCGAACCGCCGGGCTGCCGCTCGACCACCGGGCGCGGACGGAGCCGGCGAGGGGCGAGGTCGGCAGCGCGACCGCGGCGACCACGCAGGCGAGGATCCCGGCGCCGATGCCGGCCCGAACCACGCGGTCGAGAGAGTCGCTCACAGCCGAGGGCGATACGCGGGGACGGCCGGTCCTTCCCGCGGGGCGGGATAAGGCCCGGGCGGCGCCAATAGCGCTCCTTCGAATTCATGGCCTCTCACTCGTCCGTTCTCATCGCCGGCGGGGCCGGTTTCGTCGGCTCGAACATCGCCCTGAGCCTCCGCCGCGCGTACCCCGATGCCCGCATCGTCGCGGCCGACAACCTCAAGCGCCGCGGATCGGAATGGAACCTCGCCCGGCTCGCTGCGGGCGGCATCGCGTTCGTCCACGCCGACGTGCGGCACCCCGACGACCTCGTCTTCGGTACGGCCTTCGATCTGGTCGTGGACTGCTCGGCCGAGCCGGCCGTGCTGGCGGCGTACGACACCGGGCCGTCCTACGTGATCGACACCAACCTGACGGGCACGGTGAACCTGCTCGAGGTCGCCCGACGCGATCGCGCCGACGTGGTGTTCGTCTCGACCAGCCGCGTCTATCCGGTCGCCGCGCTCGACGCGATCCGCTGGCACGAGGATGCGACGCGCTTCGCGATCTCGGCGGAGCAGACGCTCCCCGGCGTGAGCGCGGCCGGCATCGGCGAGGACTTCCCGCTGTCGGGTCCGCGCTCGCTCTACGGCACGACGAAGCTCGCGTGCGAGCTGATCCTCGAAGAGTATGCGGACATGTACGGCCTGCGCTACGTGATCGACCGGTGCGGGGTCATCACCGGGCCATGGCAGATGGGCAAGGTCGACCAGGGCGTGTTCGCGCTCTGGATGGGCCGGCATTATTTCAAGCAGCCGCTCAAATACATCGGGTACGGCGGGACCGGCAAGCAAGTGCGCGACTTCGTCGCGATCGACGAGCTCTGCGACCTCGTGCTGCTCCAGATCGCGCGCATCGACGCCCTGCCGCGCCGCGTCTACAACGTCGGCGGCGGCTTGGGATCGAGCCTGTCGCTGGCGGAGACAACGGCGTTGTGCGAGGAGATCACCGGCAACCGCGTGGAATTCGAGCGCATCAGCGCGAACCGTCCGTCAGACGTTCGCCTCTACGTCACGGACAACGCGCGGGTCACTGCCGACACCGGCTGGGAACCTCGAAAAACACCCCGTGAGACGCTCGCAGACGTCTTCGCGTGGATCCGCGAGAACGAACGTCTCGTCGCCCCTCTCTGGTCGTAAACAGGAGACTCCATCGTCATGTCCGTCGTCGTCGTCACCGGATCCGCGGGCCTGATCGGTTCGGAAAGCGTCGCGTTTTTCGCCGAGCAGGGCCACGAGATCGTCGGGATCGACAACGACTTCCGGCAGCGGTTCTTCGGCCCCGACGCATCGACGCGTTGGAACCGCCTCGCGCTCGAGACGCGCTTCCCCAAGCAGTACGCGCACGTCGACGCCGACATCCGCGACGCCGCGGCGATGGACGCCCTTTTCGCGCGGTACGGCGACCGCATCGCGCTGGTGATCCACGCCGCGGCGCAGCCGTCGCACGACTGGGCGGCGACGGACCCGCAGATGGACTTCACCGTCAACGCGAACGGCACGCTCGCGGTGCTGGAAGCGACGCGCAAGCACGCGCCGCGCGCCGTGTTCATCTTCACGTCGACGAACAAGGTCTACGGCGACGCGCCCAACGACCTGCCGCTGATCGAGCAGGAGACGCGCTGGGAGATCGACCGCGCGCACCCGTACTGGGAAGGCATCGACGAGAACCTGCGCATCGACCAGTCCAAACACTCGCTGTTCGGCGCGTCGAAGGTCGCGGCGGACGTGCTGGTTCAGGAGTACGGCCGCTACTTCGCGATGCCCACCGCCGTGTTTCGGGGCGGCTGCCTGACCGGACCGAACCACTCGGGCACCAAGCTGCACGGCTTTCTCGCGTACCTCATGAAGTGCACCGTCGTCGGCACGCCGTATCAGGTGTTCGGCTACAAGGGCAAGCAAGTCCGCGACAACATCCACTCGCACGACTTGGTCGCGGCGTTCGACGAGGTGTTCCGCAGCCCGCGCTGCGGCGAGGTGTACAACGCGGGCGGTACGCGGCACAGCAACTGTTCGATGATCGAAGCGATCGCGCTGTGCGAAGAGATCGCGGGCCGTACGCTCGACTGGACGTACACCGACGCCAACCGCGTCGGCGACCACATCTGGTACATCAGCGACATGGCCAAGTTCCGCTCGCACTATCCCGCGTGGCGGCAAGAATACGACCTGCGCGGCCTGATGCGCGAGATGTACGACAAGAACGCCGCGCGGTGGACCGCGGAGGCGGCCGCCGCGGGCGCGCCGGCCTGACGTGACGCTCTCGGTCGTCATCCCGGCGCACGACGAAGAAGGCTCGGTCGCCGCGACGGTCGCGCAGATCGCGCAGGTTCTCACGGCGGAGCGGATCGCGTTCGAGATCGTCGTCGTCGACGACCACTCGACCGACGGCACGGCGGCAGAAGTCGAGCGCGTCGCCGCGACGTGGCCCGTGGTGCGCTGCGTGCCCAACCAGCGCGCCGGCGGTTTCGGCAACGCCATCCACACCGGGCTGGACGTGTTTCGCGGCGACGCCGTGTGCATCGTCATGGCCGACGCGTCCGACGATCCCGCGGACATCGTGCGGTACTGGCGCGCGATCGAGGACGGCTTCGACTGCGCCTTCGGCTCGCGGTTCGTGCGCGAGGCCAACGTGGTGGAGTACCCGCTGCTCAAGCTCGCGCTCAACCGCTTCGCGAACGCGTTCGTCGCCCTGCTGTTCGGGATCCACTACAACGACGTGACCAACGCGTTCAAGTGCTATCGCCGCGAGGTGGTCGCGGGGATCCAGCCGATCCTCTCGCACCACTTCAACATCACCGTCGAACTGCCGCTCAAGGCCATCGTGCGCGGATATTCGTGGACGGTGGTTCCGACGAGCTGGTACAACCGCAAGCACGGCGTCTCCAAGTTCAAGATCAAGGAGATGGGCAGCCGTTACCTGTTCATCGTGCTCTACGCGCTCATCGAGAAGTGGCTTTCGCGCGGCGACTACCGCCGCCGCGATGCCGTCCCGGACCCGCGCCGCAGCGCCTGAGCGCCGGTACGCTCAGCCGCCGGCGCTCGCGGCCGCGGCCGACGCGACCGCGTCCGCGCGCTGCTCGCGGACGAACCGGACGTGC
Source organism: Vulcanimicrobiota bacterium (assembly GCA_963791645.1). Taxonomy (GTDB): domain Bacteria; phylum Vulcanimicrobiota; class Vulcanimicrobiia; order Vulcanimicrobiales; family Vulcanimicrobiaceae; genus Vulcanimicrobium. The sequence goes on from CAWBTJ010000001.1 coordinate 24,101, forward strand.
GCGATCGGACGATACGACGGGTTGATATCGTCGTAGACGGCGCATTCGACGCGGTGCTCGCTCTCGCGGTCGCGCAGCAGCGGCACGACGGCGTCGAAACCGACGTCCTGATGCGTCACCTGGAAGATCGCCGCGACGTCGGGGCGCGGCAATCCGTACCGCGCGTCGGCGACGTGCTCGCCGTCGACGAAGACCCCGACCGCCGCGCCGCGGCGCTGCGCTTCGAGGTATCCCCAGCCCGCCACGCGCAGCGTACCGTCCTCGATGGACACCTCGTCGAGATGGCCGAACGCCGGCGGCACGGTGCTCGCGTTGTCGGCGAAGCGCGCGGCGCTGGTCGCCGCGACGTCGGCCATGTACCGCGCGACGACGTCGCGCGCCGGGCCGTCGGCGACGACTTCGCCGGCGTCGAGCAGGATCGCACGGTCGCAGCTGGCGGCGACGAAGTTCAAGTCGTGCGACACGAGCACGATCGTCGAGTGCTCGTCCCAGAAGCGCTGGATCCGCTCCATCGATTTGTTGCGGAACGCTTCGTCGCCGACGGAAAGCACCTCGTCGATCAGCAGGATCTCCGGCCGGACGTCGGTCGCGATGGCGAAGCTCAACCGCGCGGTCATCCCCGACGAGAGCGTCTTGAGCGGCGCGTTGGCGTAGCTTTCCAGTTCCGCGAACTGCAAAATCTCCGGGATGCGCTGTGCCATGTGCGCCCGCGAGAAGCCGAGCAGCACGCCGTAGTACAGGATGTTCTCGATGAGCGTCAGCTCGGCGTCGAAGCCGGCGCCCAGCTCGATGAGCGCCGCCAGCGTCCCGGTGACGGCGACCGTGCCGCGGGTCGGCAGGATGACGCCGGCGGCGAGCTTGAGCAGCGTCGATTTGCCGCTTCCGTTGCGTCCGATCAGCGCGACCTTTTCGCCGCGGCCGATCGTGAGATCGATTTGATTGATCGTGCGCCGGCGGCTCGCGCGGCGGTACCGCCGCTGCAGCAGGCGGAACAGCGTGCCCTTGAGATCGTAGGCGTACTCCTCCTGCGTGCGGCGCCACAGCGTCACGGCGGAAAACCGAATCGCGGGCGTCACAGCAAGTCGAGAAAGTCGCGGCGCAGCGGTGCGAAGATCAGCGCGCCCACCGCGAGCACCGCGACGCCGGTGAGGACGGGCAGAAACACGTCACGCAGGGACGGCAGCGCGGGGACCAGCACGATGTCCCGCAGGCTGCTCACGATGACCGAGATGGGGTTGAGCTGCAAGTACACGCGGACGCCCGCCGGGACGATGCTCGCCGGATAAAACACCGGCGTCGTCATGTAGACGATGAACGTCACGACCTCGTACAGATACGCGAGGTCGCGGAAGTACACGTACAGCGCGGAGAGCGCGATGCCGGTCCCCAGCGACGTGAGGACGAGCCCGAGCAGCGGGCCGGCGATCGCGAGGGCGTTGACGAGCGAGTGCGTGCGAAAGAGCGCGACGACGACGAGCAGCGGCACCGTGCCGACGAGGAGCTGGAAACCGTTGGCGGCGATGGTACTGACCGGAAACGCGCTGGGCGGCAGCGCGATCTTGTTCAGCAGCCCGCCGTTGCCGACGATCGAGCTGAGCGCCTGCGACGTCGCCGCCGAGAAGAACGCGATCACGGAAAGCGCGACGAAGACCGCCAGCATGTAGTCGAAGATCGAACCATGGTAGTACGACGCGAACGCCGTGCCGAAGATCGCGGTGTACACCGCGGTCAGCAGCAGCGGGTTGGAGAGCGACCAGAAGACCCCGACGAACGAACCCCGGTACCGGATCTTCAGGCTGCGCGCGGCCAGCGTCGCCACGAGCGTCGCGTAGCGCGTCGCGTCCGGGACCGCGGCCGCGCGGTGCGCCGGGACGGCGATGGTCGACGTGGTCACGAAGCTCCGCCCTGCTTGTCTTTGCCCGCAAGCCGCAGCTTCAGCTGCCACAGCGAGCTTCCGTGCAGCGCGGCGATGTCGTCCGCCACCGTTTGTTCGGCGCGCTTGACGGCCTCGAGCTCGTCGGTGAGCACGGCGCCGACGTCGCGCATCGCGCTGGCGAGCGAGCGGTTTTCGCGCTCGAGCGAATCGATCTGCGAGCGCAGGACGCGGTTCTCGTCGTCCAATTGCGCGGCGCGAGCGCGAACGCGCTCGTGCGCGTCGCGCACCTCCGCGATCGCGGCGCGGTCGGCGTTCGCGGCGTGGCGCTCGGCGATGACGCGCGCGAACGCGCGCGTGACCCGCGACGCCAGCGGCGCGGCGTCGCGCCGCACGATCAGACCGCCCGGCAACGCGGCTTCGTCCGACACGAGCGGATCGAGATGCAACCCTGCGGCCGCGAACCCCGCGAGCCATGCGGCGGCCGCGCGCGCGGAAGGCGGCGCGCCGCTCCAGTCGAGCGTGACGAGAACGACGTCGGCGTGCGAAGCCAGGTCGCCGACAAGCGCAGCGTGCTCGGCGTGCGCGGGTACCTGCAGCGCGGTCGCCATGCTGAACGGCCCGGCGCTCGGTTCCGGATGACGCGTGACGTCGACTGCGGCCTCCGCCAGCGCCGCTGCGAGTGCGCCGTCGTCGAACGACGCGTCGTACACCGATTCAGGTGCGAACATCCGACAAATGGCGGATGCGGCATCGGTCTGCGCCGAGCGCCGGGCAGGCGCGTCGGCGAGGTTCGGCGGCTCGGACGCGGCCGAGAGAAGCGAGGCCATGAGCGTCAGAGCGTTCGCGATGCGTCCCGCGTAGCCTGTGCATGATCGGCGGCCGGGCATCGTGAACACTGCGCGCGATGAGCAGCACGGACATCGGCCGGCTACACGCGCTCGCGGTCGAATTCACAGCGCGCCGGGCGCACTTGGCCGAACTGCAGCACGCCTACGGCGTCATGGACCGCAGCAAGTTCGCGCGGCTGCGCTCGGTCGGGGCGCTTCTCGGCAGCCTCGCCGGGCGCAAGACCGCTCGGATCGCGGCGTACAGCGTGGAGCGCGGTCAGATGCCGCTGACCGCAGCGCGTCCCGCCGGACCGCTGCTGCTGAACGAGCACGAACTGTGGCTCCTCACCCACGCGGCGCACGCCGATCAGCTGGCGCTGCAGCGGTCGCTGTCGGCGATGCTTCCGTATCGGCCGACGATCAGCATCATCATGCCGGCGTACGAGTCGCCGCGCACGTTCCTCATCGAAGCGATCGAGTCCGTGATCGCGCAGTCGTATCCGCACTGGCAGCTCTGCGTGGCCGACGACAACTCGCCGTCGCCGCACGTGCGCGAGGTGCTCGAGCGGTTCGCGGCGCGCGATCCGCGCATCACCGTCGTCTTCCGCGAAACCAACGGCCACATCTCCGAGGCGTCCAACTCCGCGATCGCGGTCGCGACCGGCGAGTTCATCGGGCTGCTCGACCACGACGACGTGCTCGCGCCGGATGCGCTGTTCGAGGTCGCCCACGCGCTCAACGTCGACCCGTCGATCGACATGCTCTACAGCGACGAGGACAAGATCGACGACCACGGCCGCCGGGTCGCGCCGTACTTCAAGCCGGACTGGTCGCCCGAGTCGTTCCTGTCCAAAATGTACACCTCGCACTTCGGCGTGTACCGCCGCGCCCTCGTCACGGAGATCGGCGGCTTCCGCGCCGCGTACGACGGCAGCCAAGATTACGACCTCGTGCTGCGCTTCACGGAGCACACCGGCCGCATCCATCACATCCCGCGCGTGCTCTACAGCTGGCGAATGCACGCCGAGTCGGCCGCGGGGAGCACCGAAGCGAAGCCGTACGCGTACATCGCCGCGCGCAAGGCGATCGCCGAGGCGATGGAGCGGCGCGGCGAGCCCGGCCGCGTCGACCCGGTCCCGAACTGCACGGGCCTCTACGTCCCGCGCTTCACCATCCGAAAGCCCGGCCGCGTGGCGATCGTCATCCCGTCGCGCGACAACGGCGCGGTGCTGGAGCGCTGCCTCAAGTCGATCTTCCTGAAATCGACGTATGCCGATTTCGAGGTGATCGTCGTGGACAACGGGACAAAAGAGGCGGAAGCCAAGAACGTGCTGCGCCGCTGGAAAGGCTGGGACGCGCAGCGCTTCAGCGTGGTGGAGCGCGACGAGCCGTTCAACTTCTCGCGGCTGGTGAACGCGGGCGCGGCGGCGACGGACGCACCGTATCTGGTGCTGCTCAACAACGACACGGAGGTCATCACGCAGGACTGGCTGGAGCTGATGATCGAGCAAGCCCAGCGCGAGCCGATCGGCGCGGTCGGCGTAAAGCTGCTGTTCGGGGACGGCACGCTCCAGCACAGCGGGATCGCGCTCGGGCTCGGCGGCGCCGCCGGGCACGTGAACTACAAGCTCGCCCGGTACGATCTGAACTACTTCGGCGCGGCCGTGACCCTTGCCAACTACAGCGCCGTCACCGCCGCGTGCATGATGGTCCGGCGGCCGGTGTTCGAAGCGGTGACCGGGTTCGACGAGTCCTTCTCGGTGGCGTACAACGACGTCGATTTCTGCCTGCGGCTGCGCGAGCATGGCTATCGCAACGTCTACTTGCCGCACGTCGAGCTGTACCACCACGAATCCGCGTCGCGCGGGTCGGATCTCGACCGGACCGGTTCGCAGCGTAACTTGCTCGAGCAGGAAGTGCTGATCGACCGCTGGTCGATTCGGGAGAGACCGGACCCGTACTACAACGTGAACCTGGCCTTGACGGACCCGTGGTTCAAGCCGGCGCTGCTTCCGGAGGACCGCATGGTGTTCCGCGATCCCACCCTGCTGCGGCAGCGCAGCGAAGATCTCGCGTTGCGCTGACGCAAAAGAGAGAGCCCGCGTCCGGCGACGCGGGCTCCCTTCGGTGCGGACTCGGGTGGGCTATTCCTGACCGGGTACCGCCGCGGTGGGTACGACACCGGGGCCGCCGGTGTTGTTCGCGACGCGGTTCTGGCCGAAGGAGTTCATCACCCCGCCGGTATCGGTGACGAGCCCGATCCCGATGTTGTTCGTCACCATCACGTTCGACAGCCACGCGGTGCCGGTGTTCGTTGCGCGGACGCCGTTGTTGCCGCCGCCCGTGACGACCGTCGACTCGAGGATGAGCCCGCCCGCGCTCACCAGCGCGCCGTCGCCCGTCTGCGTCCCGGAGATCATCGATTCGGTCACCTGCACGCGTGACAGGGTGCCGGCCTTCACGCCGAACTGACCGTTGTGCAAGAACTCGGTTCGCATGACCGAGACGCGGTTGATCCCGCTCACCGTGTTGGCGTAGAGCCCGCCGCCGGTCGCGTCCTGGATGACGCTATTGCGGATGTTGAGCACGCCGCCCGACGTCGGCTCGAAGTCGACTGCGTAGCTCGTGTAGCCTTGGATGACGCAGTTGTCGATGTTGAGCACCCCCCCCGCGGCACCATCGGAAATACCGATCGTGCCGGGCGACGCGTATTGGACCAACCCGACGAACCGGATGTTGCGCAGCGACACGATGTCGGTCGCGCTGGAGATGATCCGGAAACCGTACGTCGTCCCCGCCGACAGGACCGATGCGACCTGGCCGCCGCCCCCGTCGATCGTGATCGCCTTGGAGATCGTCAGCGTGCCGTATCCGCCGGGATCGAGCGCGTCGATCTCGCCGCCGGCGGCCGTTCTGGAGTACGCCCCCGCGAATGTTTTGCAGGGAGCCGTGCGGCTGCACGGATTCGCATCATCACCCAGACCCGACACCCACGTTCGCGTTGCCTGAGCTTGAGCTGCCGTCGTCATCGCACCCAACGAGAGAGCGACACCGAAGAGAGCCAAAAGAAGGTGATTGCGTTTCATCGAAATTTACTCCTGACCCGGGACGGCCGTCGTCGGTACCGGGCCCGGTCCGCCCGAATTGTTCGCGACGCGGTTTTGGAGGAAGGAGTTGATGACTCCGCCCGAATCCACCACGAGGCCGGCGCCGATGTTGTTCGTCACGGTGACGTTCGAGATCCAGGCGGTTCCCGTGTTGGTCGCGTGGACGCCGTTGCCAGCCCCGCCGCTGATCGTCACCCGTTCGAGCCCGAGCCCGCCTGCGTTGACGAGCGCGCCGTCACCGCTGCCGGTGCCCGAAATCATGCTGTCGCTCACCTGGACGCGCGACAAGGTACCGGCCTTCACCCCGAACCCGCCGTTGTTGAAGAACTCCGTCCGCTCGATGCTGACGCGGTTGATCCCCGACGTCGTCGAGGCGACGAGGCCGCCCGCGGTCGCATCCTGGATGATCGAGTTGCGCAAGTTCAGCACCCCGGCGTTGGTCGGCTCGAAGTCGATGCCGAAGCTCGTGAAGCCTTGAATGACGCAGCTGTCGACGTTGAGCACGCCGCCGGAGTTCCACTTGATCCCGGTGATGCCCGGAGAGATGTATTGGACGGTTCCGTTGATCCGCAGGTTGCGCAGCGTCACGATGTCGGTCGACCCGGCGTTGACAATGAAACCGTACGTCCCCGTCGCGAGCACCGACGCGACCTGGCCGCCGCCGCCGTCGACCGTGATCGCATGGCCGATCGTGAGCGTGCCGAAACCGCCCGGATCGATCGCGTCGATCTCGCCGCCGACGGCAGTCTTGGAATATGCTCCGGGAAACGTCTTGCACGGCGCCGTCCGGCTGCAAGGATTCGCGTCGTCACCGAGGCCGGAAACCCAGGTGCGGGTCGCTTGCGCGTTGGCGGCCGTCGTCATCGCACCCAAGCACAGCGCGATGCCGAAGAACACAAAGAAAAAGAGACTTCGTTTCATGATCCATCCTTTTTGTTTACGGAGCTGTGCTCGATGCGAAGGGCCGGGCCGGTCAGCGTACCGACCGCCCGTGCGGCCTCTTCTCTAGTGACTTGGTCCCCCCTTTCACCCTGGCAGCCCTAGAATTTTAGTAGTAGACGACTAATCGTGGTACGCGACGATACGTCAAATCTAATCATACCGCCGGCGTGGCCGCGGTCCTCGGAGGGGGCCGCCGCGCGTCTCGACAAAATCCCACCCGCCCCGTTCCGGCCGGCTTTCGGCGGAGGCCGCGGCGACCCGGAGATCGACATCCTGATTCACACGAGCGCCGTCGTTGCGTAGCGCCGGAACCTGGTTGCCGAGCGCGAAGCGCTTCGGCGAGCTTCGCGCCCGGCTCGCCGGCATATCCGTCTCCGACGCGCTGCCGCGCGTGTACCTCGTGCTGGGACTGGTGCTGGGCGTCGGGTACGCGCTTCTCGTCCCGCCCCGGCAGGTGCCCGACGAAGCGGGGCACTTCATTCGCGCATACGGCATCTCTCAAGGGCACTGCCTCGCGGACGCGACCGTCCCCGTCCCGGGTACGTTCGCGGATCTCGGGCTGCCGTTCGCCGAGCACATGGAAGGCGCGGATTTGGCGCGGGCGAGCCTGGGCCGGGCGGTCGCGCATCTGCTTCGCCAGCCGCTGGAGCCGTCGCAAACCTACCCGGAACACGCGTACAACGTCGACGTCTACAGCTGCGTACCGTACATCCCGGCGGCGATCGGGATCGCCACGGCGCGCGCGTTCGGCGGCTCGATGCTCGTCGTGTGGTATGCGGCGCGCCTGGCCTCGCTCGTCGCGGCGACGCTGCTGACGTTTCTCGCGCTGCGCATCCTGCCCGTCGGGCGCATCGTGCTCGCCGGCATCGCGCTGCTTCCGATGACGCTTCATCAAGCGGCCTCACCGTCGGCGGACTCGATCTCCAACGCGGTGGCGTTCCTGCTGGTCGCGGTGCTCGTCCGGCTCGCGATGGACGACCGCATCGTGACGCTCGACCGGCGGATCCTCGCGGGCGTCGCCCTCTTACTGATGATGCTGGCGCTGACGAAGCTCAACGTCTTCCTCATGCTGTTGGCGCTGGCGATCCCCAGCGCGAAATTCGGGGGCCGCGGCCGCAAGGTCGCGTACATCGGCGCTGCGTTCGCGATCGCGTTCGGAACCTTCGCGGTGTGGAACGCGATCGATTCGGCCGCGTTGGCGCGCTCCGCGGCGCTGCGCGTCAAAGACGGCATCGATTGGTCGGGCAACTACCGGTTCATCCTGCAGCATCCGTTCGCGTTCGTGCACGCCGTGCTCAACTCGCTCGACGTGCTGCGCGACGCGTACGTGTCGATGTTCATCGGCAACTTCGGTTTGCTCGCCGTCCCGCTCCCGGAGTGGGTGTGGCGGCCGGTCGCCCTCGCGCTGGTCGTGCTCGGTTTGACGGGTTTCGAACGGCGCGTTCCGCGCAATCTGGTGCTGTGGGGGATGGCCGCGGCGGCGATCAGCATCGCGCTCGTCTCCGTCGTGACGTTCGCTTCGGAACTGCTCATCAGAAATCGCGGCGAGGTCTTGGCCGGTACCGCGCTCGCGCCGGGCGTCCAAGGCCGGTACTACATCCCGTACGCGTTCATCGTGCTGCTCGCGCTGTCGCTGCCCGCCGTCGGCTATCGCGCCCGAACGGCGGTCGCGGCGCTCGCGGTCGTGGTCCTGGCGAGCTTCCCGGCGTACGGCGCGATCTACGACTCCTTCTGGCGCTCGCCGGTCGTCAACGCCGCGCACGCCGACTTACTCGGGGTCATGGAACGGAACGAATGGGATCTCGACGTCGACCGGACGCTGTCGCTGATCGGGATCCCGGCGGGCGCGAAGCTGCGCGATCCCGCGCCGGGCTTGGTGGCGTCAGGGCGCTGGGCGCCGGGTCAGGAGATCGCGACGTACCACGCCGGCACGTGGCGCATCGGGATGGCGCTGGGCTCCGCGTGCCAGCCTGCGCTGCGCTGGGAGACGTCATTCCGCTTCGGCACCGCCGCGGACCAGCCGGTGTTCGGCGATTGGTTCGGCACCGGCACGCGAACCGCGGGGTTGTTTCGCGACGGCGTATGGACCCTGCGCGATCCGCGCGCTCCCGGCAAAGTGCTGCGTTTCCGGTTCGGCCAGCGCGGCGACGTCGCCGTCGCGGGCGACTGGGACGGCGACGGGCGTGCGAAGCCCGGGATCTTTCGCAAAGGGCTCTGGCTGCTCGACGAGGCCGGGTTCTACACGCACGGCCTCGATCTCCCAGGGATCACGGCGCACATCATGGGCGCGGACGGTTCGCGCCCGGTCGTCGGCGACTGGAACGGAGACGGACGCGACAAGATCGGCGTCGTAACCGGCGCGCTATGGACCCTCGACGTCAATGGCGACGACGATCACTACTCGCTGACGCACCGGCCGGGTGGTTTCGTCTTCGGAAATGCGGGCGATGTACCGCTGGTGGGACGATGGGCATGCGGTTCCGGGTCGTAACGGCGCTCTGCGCGCTCGCGGTGCTCGCGTTCGCCGGTTGCTCCCGGCCGTCGTGCGATCCGCGCCTTGCGTTCAAGCTGGACGGTCGGCTGATCCACGGTGTGGGCACGGACCCGGAGGATTCAAAAGTCTTTCTCGTCGTCGCCGGCGAGAAACGCTGGGTGACGACGTGGGTGTGGCTCACGGCGCACGGTTACAAGGGCGAGGATCTCGTGGCGGTGCCGCACTCCGAGCTGGCGTGCTTCCCCGAGGGCGCGACGCTGCCGTAAGCGCCGCAGCGTGTCAGCCTGCGCGCTGCGCGATGGCCAGCAGCGAACCGCCGAAGGGGCTGTTCATCCCCGCCGCGATCGCGGCGCGCTCGAACGCCATGACGGTGGCGAGCGAACGGTTCATCAGCGGTGAGATGCGGAACTCGGCGCGCGGGTCCGGGTTCGCGCTGTGCCGCGCGGCGAAGCGCAAAAGAATCTGCGCGGGCATCAGCAGCGAAACGAACGAGCGGAACGCGACCGCGCGAAATCCGGCCTGCTCGAGGCGTTCGCGCAGCACCGCGCGCGTGTAACGGCGCTTGTGGTGCGCCATGTCGTCGCTGGGGCCCCACAAAAAACCGTGCTGCGGTACGGTCAGCACGAGGCCGCCGCCGGGCCGCAGCGCCCGGCGCATCTCCGCGAGGACGCGCACGTCCTCGTCGATGTGCTCGATCACGTCGAAGGCGCCGATGACGTCGAACTCGTCGCGAAACGGGATCTCGCGCGCGTCGAACTGATAGAGCTCGGCGCGCGGCACGCGGCTCGCGACGAACGCCATCGCTTCGGGGAACAGCTCGCTCGCCGCAAACCGGACGGCGGGAAACTCGACCGCGAGACGCGACACGACGAAGCCGGTGCCGCAGCCGACTTCGAGAAACGACGTCATCGTGCCGAACCAGCGCCGCAGCGCCCAGACGATGATCGCGTTGCGCGCCTCGAACCACCAGAAGCCGGGCTCGACGCCGGCGAGGTATTCGAAGAAGTCGCCCTCGAAGCCGTCGTCCGCGTGGTCGCCGACGAAGGACAAATGGCTGGGGTGCTCGGCCGGCGCGAACCCGCACGCGGCGCAGCGCCATGACGATGTCGAAACCTCGGTGGAACAGGCGACGCACCGGCGCATCGAATTGCCCGTTCGCGCCGCCGTACGGTTTTCCGCTCGCGAAGGGATTCCGGCCTCGCGCCCAAAGGGCAACCGCGTGAGCACGCTCGTCGAGAAAAGCGCCAAGCCGAAGTCGCTGCGCAAGGAAGAGCTGAACGTCTACGGCGCCACGAGCCTGGGCGTCGTTCTGAGCGGCGACGAGATCGCCTATTACCTCGAAGACCTCAAGCGCAAGAAGGCCGAGGACCTCGCGCTCTTCGGCCGCGAGAAGCTGCTGGAGAACGGCGACCTCGAAGTGGTCCGCGACCTCGCGCGCTTCGGCGGCGCGTACTTCGCCCTGCTGGACAACCCGCACCTCAACGATTTCATCGACGAAGTGCTCAACGACCGCGCGGTGATCCACTCGTACAACGCGATCATCACGCGGCCCGACGTGAGATCCGACATGCTCGGCTTCCGCTTCCACCGCGACCAGCCGTTCTTCAAGGACACGCGCACGAGCGTCAACGTGATGATCCCGCTGGTCGACTACTCACCCGCGAACGGTTCGACGGAGTTCGTGCGCTCGACGCATCTCTTCAACGCGATGCCGAGCGAGGAGTTCATGGAGAAGCACGTCAGCGCGGCGTGCGGCGTGGCCGGCGAAGCGTACGCGATCGACGCGTCGCTCTGGCACCGTGCGGGGCGGAACACGAGCCCCGACGAGCGCCCGATCCTGACGCTGAAATACACCCTCGCCCCGTTCAAGCAGCAGGTCGACTTCTGCGTCAGCGCGGGCGACGCGATTCATGCGGCGACCGATCGCGTGAAGACGCGGCTGGGCTGGGACGCGCGCGTGTGCCAGACCTACGAAGAGTTTCGCGAGCCCGGGCATCTGCGCAAGTTCAAGAGCGGCCAGTACGACATGTCGGGCACCGACATCACGGCGTAGCCGCAGGGCGGTCGGCGGCGCGGTGCACGCGCCGGACGATCGTGTACGGGCGGCGTTTGGTCTCGGAGAGGATGTTGGCGATGTACACGCCGTGCAGGCCCTGGATCAGCGTGATGAGCCCGCCGAAGAACCACACCGAGACGATGACCGACGTCCAGCCGTCCGCCGCGATGCCGCCGACAAAGTATTTCACGAGCAGGACCACGATCGCGACCGCGGTGCCGAGCGACACCATGACGCCCAGCCACAAGTTGAAATAGAGCAGCTTCGTGGAGGTCGTCGTGAGGTGGCGCAGCGCGATCTCGAAGCGCTTGCCGAACGTGTACGTCGTGGGCGAGAGCGAGAGCTTGCGAATCGGCACCGAGGTCTGCCGGAAACCCGTGAGCGCGAACAGGTGCGCGATCGCGAACTCGCGCTCGCGGTGGCGCAGGAGCGCGCGCACGTAGTCGCGCGTCATCAGGCGCGCGGTCGCGAGATCGCGCGGCAGCTGCATGTCCGCGAGCGCGCCCACCAGCGAGAAGAACACGCGCCCGCCCGCGTTTTCGACGAACGACCCCTTGCGCCGTTCCATGACGCCGAAGACCGCGTCGTAGTCGCCCGCCTGCATCCGCTCGTAGAAGCTCCCCAGGATCTCGGGTTCTTCCTCGAGGTCGCTGTCGATGACGAACACGAGCTCGCCGTGCGCGTGCGCGAGCCCTGTCATCAGCGCTTTGTGGTGGCCGAAGTTGCGCGAAAGATCCACCACGGTGATGCGCGGATCGGCCGCGTGGAGCTTCAGCGCGCGGTCGAGGCTGTCGTCCGGCGAGCCGTCGTTGACGAGCACCAGCTCGATCTCGTCGAACAGCGGCTGCGCCGCGGCGAATGCCCGGCGGCAGAACTCGTCGATCGTCGCGCTCGAGCGGTAGAGCGTCGAGACGATGGAGAGCTTCACGGCGCGACCCACTCGGCGTAGCCGACGCCCGCGCGCCCGTACCCGTTTCCGCAGTACAGGAGATAGCGGCGACCGCCGATCGCGACGACGTGCGGGTAGCACTGCATGTCGTCGTCCCAGCTCGACGCGGGGACGCGCAGCGGTTCCGGCGCGCGCACGAACGCGCCGCCGCCGGCGGCTTGCTCGGCGACGAAGATCCGGTAGCGGTGGCCGCGGGCGGTGAAGTACAGCTGCTTGCGCCCGTCCCAGTCGTGGCGCGACGGCGCGCCCAGCGCGTACTCGCCCGGCGCGTGCGCGACGACGTTGACGCCGAGGCGCTGCCACGACACGCCGTCGTGCGAGCGGGCTTTCCAGAGGTTGTAGTACGGTGTTGCGGGCCGTTGTGCGGCGTCCCACGAGAGCAGGCGCGTGTAGTACATCACCCAGCCGTCGCCGTCGCGCTCGACGCACGACGAGCCGACCCCGATGGGCTCGGCGTCGGTGCGCGGGAGCAGCGGTGCGCGCGATGCACGCGAGAACGTCGCGCCGCCGTCGCGGCTGGTCGCGAGCCCGAGCTGCGTCACGAACGGAACGTCCGCGCCCAGCTTGTTCCAGCCCGCATAGTACAGCCGCAGCTCGTCGCCCGCGTCCACGACGCACGGATAGCTGACGCCGTCCATGTCGAAAGCGCCCGGTTCGCCCAGATCGAGCACGGGCTCGGCGCTGTAGCCGGCGACGCGCGGGTGTTCGCCCCATGCGACGGTCACCAGCCCGAGGCGGCTGCGCCCGCGCGCGTCGCGCCCGCCCGCGACGAAGCGGACGACGCCTGCGGCTTCGTCGACGATCGGAGCGAACGCGTATGCTCCGCCGGACATCCACCACGCGCCCAGCTCGGCGCCGTAGAGTCGTGCACCGGGGCGCCACGAGCCGCGCGTCGCGCCCGGCGCGTTCGCCGAACCGGATCGTATCAAAGCGCCGACCGGCTTCGCGCGGCGCTGCGCCGAACCTTCATGCGACGACGACCCGCACGCGCTCCTTGGCGGCGCGAGCGACGGCGAGCGCTTCGTCGCGCGTCGTGCCGAACGCGACGACGTACCCCGGCCGAGCGCGGTCGTTGTCGACGCCGCGAAACACGTCGCCCGGCGCCACCTCGATCGCCAGATCCGCGACGCCCGGGATGCGCGACGCTTCGGCGACGCCGTCCACGCTGCGCACGGTTCCGGCTGGGAACGAGAAGAACTCCAGTACCGCGGCGCGCCGGCCGGGCTGCGGCGCGGGCCACGGGGCGGCGCTCCCCAAGCAATGTTCGAGATAGCACCGCGGCAGCGGCACTCCAGAAAGATACGGGACGATGTGCGTGTAGAGCCGGTTGCCGCCGCCGCGCGCGGCGATCTCGACCAGCGACACGCGGCCGTCCGGCGCGACCATGTACTCGGCGTGCGTGACGCCCGTGCGCAAGCCGAGCGCGCGAATCACCTGCGCGTTGACGCCGGCGATGCGCGCGACGGTCTCGGGCGGCATCGCGGGCGGATACGTCAGTCGCGACGCGACCTGCGGAACGTCCGCGTAGTGCTCTTTGTCGGAGATCCCGAGCGCGTCGACGTGCCCGTCGTAGCACATCGCCTCGACCGTCACCTCGATGCCCTCGAGAAACCCTTCGACGATCGCGCTGCCGCTCGCCGACTGCGCGAGCGCCGCCGTGACCGCCGCTTCGAGCTCGGCGCGGTTTTCGACCCGGCGCACGCCGCGGCTCGACTGGCTGTCGACGGGCTTGACCACGAGCGGGAAGCCGAGCGCCTCCGCTTCGCGCAGCGAACCGGACGCGCGTACGCGCACGAACGGCGGGTTGTCGATCCCGGCGGCGCGCGTCACCTCGCGCATCAGCGCCTTGTCGGTGAAGCGCAGCGCGGTGTCGTAACCGATCCCGGGCAGCCCGAGCTGCTCCGCCACGAACGCGGCAGTGGGTACGCCGACATCGGTCGTGTCGCAGAGGATGCCGTCGATCGCATAGTGCTTCGCCGCCTCGAGCGTTTGCGCGCGGTCGCGGATGTCGATCGCTTCGTGGTCGTCGGCGTACGCGTAGCCGGGCGCGTCCGGATACATGTCGGTGACGAGGACGCGGTAGCCGAGCTCCTTGGCGAGCCGGATCGTCGGCAGCTGCCATAGGCCGCCGCCGAGCACGTGGATGCGCCGCACGCCCGAGCGGGCCGTCACGACGTGGCGTCGACCAGCTCTTTGAGCGTCACCAGCGCGCGTTCGATGTCGCCGGCCGGCTCGGTCCCGACGGAGACCCGCACGAACGCGTCGCACGACGCACCGTAGCCGATGCCCGGCACGGCGCAGATGGCGTGTTCCTCGAGCAGCCGCATGCAGAAGTCTTCGGAGCCCAGGCGCGACGGCGCGATCGAGACGAAGAAGTAGAACGTGCTGTCGCCCGGGAGGTAGCGCAGGCCGATCCCGTCCATGAAGCGCGCGACATGCGCGCGCGTGTCGAGCAGCGCCGCGATCTGCGGCTTGGTGACGGCGAGGATGTCGTCGAAGTGGCGCGCGATGTAGTATTCCAAGATCGTCGCCGGACACGTGACGAGATGCTGGTTGAGCTTGAGGATCTGGCCGGTCAGCGCGGGTCCCGCGATCGAGTAGCCCAGCCGCCAGCCGGAGATCCCGTAGTTCTTCGAGATCGAGTTGAACACGACGACGTTGTGCTTCTCCGGATCGAAGTGACCGGTCGAGACGAAGCCGCCGCCGTGCGCGAAATCGCTGTAGGCCTCGTCGGAGAACAGCCACATCCCGCGCTCGCGCGCCAGCTCGACCAGTCCGCGGATCTCGTCGTCGCGATAGCGGTAGCCGGTCGGATTGTGCGGGTTGTTGATGATCAGTGCTTTGGTGCGCGGCGTGACGTACGCGTGCCACTCGCCGGGCGGGACGTCGTACGGGATCCCGACCGGGACGCCGTGCACCAGCCGGACCTGTTCGGTGTAGCTCACCCATGCCGGCTCGGGCAGCAGCACTTCGTCGCCCGGATCGACGCATGCGAGCAGCGCCATGTAGATCGCGGCTTTCGAACCCGCGGTCAAGATGATCTCGCGATCCGGATCGACGGGCAGCCCGTAACGGGACGTATAGTAGCCGGCGATCGCCGCGCGCAGCTCCGGGATGCCGCGCGAGTCCGAGTAGTGGTGAACCGCGGGGTACGGCAGATCCGACATGTCGACGACGGGCAGGTCGAAGAACGCCTCGCCCAGGCTCAGCACGCAGATCTGCTTGCCGGCGCGCTTGAGCTCGTACACCTTGGTGTTGAACTTGATCGACATCGCCTCGGCGATGCCGGTGGCGGTCGCCGACAAGCGCGGGGCGCCGGGGGCCGTGATCCTCATCGCGGCGGCTCTCGCTCGAATCGCACGAACTCCTCGTACACCGTCAGCGCCGAATCCACCCGCGACGCCTTGTTCACGAAGACCGTGAACTCGTACGGCATGTAGTCGTTGCGCAGGACGACGTTGTTGGAGTACCGGTACGCGAGGCCTAGGATGTGGCACGGATCGGCGTGGTACGTGTGCTCGAGCCGGTACTCGACGCGGTCGGACAGGAAGTTGGCGCCGAACCCCTTGGCCGCGACCGCGTCGAAGCGCTCGAACATCCCGCCGACGAACCCGAGATTGTCGTCGAGCCGGTGGTTGAACATGCCGGAGGTGAAGACGAAGTCCGCCGGCTCGGTGAAACCGCCCGCCAAGAAATCGGCCTCGACGAAGCGTGCGTCCGGATAGCGTTCGCGCGCGACCGCGAGCAGGCTGGGATTGATGTCGACGCCTGTGTAGCGCACGCCGTCCGCGCCGCGCTCGCGCAGATACCCGTACAGGTCGCCGAAGCCGCAGCCGACGTCGAGCACGCGCGCATCCCGCAGATCCCACTGCGCGGCCAGCACCTCGAAGCGGATGCGGGAGCGCCCTTTGGCGCCCCACCCCAGTGCGCGTTCGGTGGGACCGAACTCCGCGAGCCGCCGGTCGTAGCGCTCGATCGCGGTGCGCCGTTCGTTCGGGTTCATGCCGCCGCCGCGCGGAAGAACAGCCGGCGCGCGTTTCCGTGGAGGACGGCGTCGACGGCGGCGTCGTCGAGCCCCGCGTCCGCGCAGATGCGCACGAGGATGTCGTACTGCGTTGCCGGCGACGCGTACGGATAGTCGGAGCCGAACAGTACGCGTTTTGGGGGCGTGAAGCGGATCAGCTTCTCGAGATCGCGCAGGAGCGAGGTATCGGCGAGGTACTGCAGCGCGAAGGAGAGGTCGTAGTGCGCGTTGCCGAGCTCGCGCAGGTGGAAGAAATACTCGAGCAGCCGGTACCCGCCGCAATGGGCGACTACGACGTCGCGCGCCGGAAACGTCTCGGCGATGCGGATGATCTGCGCGAGGGACGGCTGGTGTTCGAGCGCTTTGCCGTAGTAGAATGCGTCGATCACGATCGGGGCGCGGTCGGGAAAGGTCTCCAGCGCCTCGACGATGCGGTCGTAGTCCGGCGCGCGCAGGCGCTGGATCCGGGAGTGGATCTTGACCGCGGCCACGGCGCCGCGCACGACCTCCGCGCGCACGAAGTCGACGGCGTCGAGGTCGAGGATCAGCGTGATGCTGTCGCCGTCGCGGGCGCCGGTGCTCTGACGCCGGTACGACGTGACGTCGTTGAAGATGACGTTACGGCCGGCGACCGCGAGGTCGTACGCCGAGCCGGCCGCGTCGAGGTGGCAATGGGCGTCGAAGACGTTCCGCTCGCGCGGAGACGTCACGCCGGAACCGCGCTCGAACGAGGCCGGAACGCGCGGACGTTTTCGATGACGTAGTCTTGCTCGGCGTCCGACATGTCGTTGAAGAGCGGCAGGCGGATCAGCCGTTCGCTGCTCGACTCGGACACGGGCAGCTCACCGCGCCGGTAGCCGAGGTGCGCGCCGTACTCCGAGACGTGCAGCGGCACGTAGTGGAAGACCGCGCCGATCTCGCGCTGTTTCAGAAACGCGATCAGGTCGTCGCGGTCTTCGGTCGACGGCATCAGCAGATAATACAGATGGTACGGCTGCACGCAGCCCGGCGGAACGGTCGGGCGCGCGATCCCCAGGTGCTCGGCCCACGGCGCGAGCTCGGCGTCGTACCGTTCCCACACGTGCCGGCGAACCTGCTGCGTCGCGGGCGCGCAATCGAGCTGGGCCGCGAGA
This sequence comes from Vulcanimicrobiota bacterium, assembly GCA_963791645.1. Classification (GTDB taxonomy): domain Bacteria; phylum Vulcanimicrobiota; class Vulcanimicrobiia; order Vulcanimicrobiales; family Vulcanimicrobiaceae; genus Vulcanimicrobium. Next base: position 41,509 of record CAWBTJ010000001.1, read on the forward strand.
AACGCCGTCAGCAGCTCGCTGGGGAGATAGGACGAGCCGGGCTCGACCCAGCTGTACTTGTCCACCAGCCCGCGGAAGAACCGGCTGCGGTTGGTGCCTTTCTCGCGGATGACGACGGCCCGTTCGAGGTATTGCGGCGCGTTGACGACCAGCGCGCCGCCTTCGCCGCACATGATGTTCTTGGTCTCGTGAAAGCTCTGCGTGGCGAACACGCCGAACGATCCGAGCGGGCTGCCGTGATACGCGCCGAAGAGCCCGTGCGCGTTGTCCTCGATGACGGGGATCGCGTGCGCGGACGCGATGCGCCCGATCGCATCCATGTCGCACGCTACGCCGGCATAGTGCACGACGACGATCGCGCGCGTGCGGCCGGTGATCGCGGCTTCGAGCAGCCGTTCGTCGAGGTTGAGCGTATCGGGGCGCACGTCGACGAACACCGGACGCGCGCCGCGCAGCACGAACGCGTTGGCCGTCGACACGAACGTGAACGACGGCATGATGATCTCGTCGCCGGGTCCCACGTCGAGCAGCAGCGCCGTCATGTCGAGCGCGTGCGAACACGACGTCGTCAGCAGCGCGTCACCGCCGCCGGTCAGCTCCTCGATGCGCCGTGCGCAGAGCTTCGTGTAGTGACCGTCACCGGAGAGGTGCGCTCGCTCGACCGCGTCGCGCATGTATTCGAATTCGCGGCCCGTCAGCGCCGGACGGTTGAACGGGACTTTCACCGCACCGCTGCTTGGAGGAGCCGGGATTCTTCTCCTCCAGAGCAAGCGGCGAGGCGCGCGCTCCTCTCGGCGCGCGCGAGCGCGTTATTTCAGGCTGAGAATCGGCTCGGCGAGCGGTATCGCGTCCATGTCGCTGGTGGTGACGAAGTTCACGTCGCCGGGCCACTTGTAGCCGTGCGCGACGATCCATTGCGCGTGCGCGACCCAGTGCCGCCGTCCTTGCCGAACCAGGTACACTTTCTGCGCTTCGGGACTGGTGCCGGGGCCCTGGATCAGCTTGCCTTCCCACGGGCTCGTTTCGGTGTGGCTGCAACCAGCCAGAGCGACCGTGCACACGATGGCGGCGACGAAATTTCGCACGTTAAGTTTCTACCACTTCCGGCACCGTTTTCGCGTGCGCGGCCGGGAGCCCGTTTCGATGCGGAAACAAGCGGTCGAAGAGATCCTTCGCGGTGCCGTCCCAGTCGCTGTACTTCGCCTCGACCTCGGCGGTGGCCGCGGCGCTGATGCGCTGCCGAAGGTCCGCGTCGAGCACCGCGTCGCCGATGCGCTCGGCCAGCGCCGACACGGTCGTTTCCGCGAGCAAGCAGTTCTCGCCGTCGCGCAGGAGCCAGCGCGTGCGCTCGTTGTGGTTCGTCACGACCGCCGCACCGCACGCCATCAGCTCCAGCGGCAGGTACGACGGATGGCTCGTCATCATGATGACGACGCCGACGTCGATCGAGCGGTACAGCGGGCCGGTCGCGTGGTAGCCGAGCAGTCCGAGGTTCGTCACCACGCCGCCGAGCACGAACGTCGCGGGATCCCACTCCGATCCGGCGGACACGATCTCGACCCGGTCGCCGAACCGTTTCTTGACGGCGCGCAGCGCGAGCGCGAGCAGCTCGAACCCGTTGCGCAGATGCCCCGGGCGCATGTACGCGAAGATGCGCACCGGCCGCGTTCGATCGTCGCGCCGCCCGCGCAGATGAAAGACGCGCGGATCGACCGCCGGCGCGAACGCGGTCGACGATCCGCCCAGCGCCGCATAGCATTCGCGCAGGCCGGCGGTGTTGCACACGCCTTCGAATCCGAAGCGATACGTCGCGGTGACGAGCGCCGTCGTCGTTCCGGCAGGGTAGAAGCTCGGCTCGAAATCCTGGACGAGGTAACAGCGCTTGCCCGCGCCGGTCCATCGCAGCAGCGCGTACGCGGTCGTCCAGAACGTCGCGAACGCCGCGTCCACGTCGGGGAGGCGGCCCGTATCCGCGGGCGACGCGATGCTGTGTACCTCGAGCCCGCGCAACGCGGGAAACGCCGCGACGACGCGGTCGCGCACCACGTCCGCCGGCGTCCTGCCCATCGACACCAGCACCGGCGCGACGTCGAGGTGCTGCTTCCACAGGCTCGCGAAGCGCAGGATCGTCGCGATGCCGCCGTAGTGCGCGTGACCGAAGTCGGGCACGATCCACGCGATCCGTCTCGGCCGGGCGGCCGGCGCCGGCTGCGTCCGCGACGCCTCGATCGCCGCGCGCGGCGCGTCGAACACGTCCACGAGATACCGCGCTTCGGCGGTGAATTGCGTCTCGCTCGGCAGCGCGCGCGACGGCCGCCGCATCCGCACCGTGCGGTCGACGACGGCGAGCGCGGGGTGGAAGTGCGGGTCGCCGTCGGGGAACATCATGCGCGCGGCCAGCGCCGCGTCGGTGGTCCGGTCGAGCGGCGCGCCCAGCGCCGGTTCGAGCCGGCGCGCCGTCACGCGCACGTAGGGCGTGTGCACGACGCGCAGGCCGAGCGCGCGTCCGATCCGCAGGCACACGTCGACGTCGCGGCGCGGATACACGGGGGTGGCCGCGAAGCCGCCGGCGGCGCGCAGGTCCGCGACGCGCGCAGCCATCACGAAGCCGGCGACCGCGGTGAAATTGCGCATCCAGAACGGCGAGCCGAAGCACATGAAGTGGCGCGGTTGGTGCAGCGTGCCGTCGCGGTCGAACACCAAGCCGGCGCTGTGGACTTCACCGTCGCGCGCATCGACGACCAGGCAGCCGACGAGGCCGACGCCGGGGATCTGCAACGGGCCGGCGAGCTCGCCGACCCAGTCCCCGTCGTCGGGCAGCTGCGTCTCGGCGTCGACGACGACCGCGATATCGGTATGCGCGGCGTCGAGTGCCGCGTCGAGCGTCTTGCCTGCGTCGCGCAGCGCGGCGACGGCGACGATGCGCGGATCGTCGAACGCCACGGCGTTGCGGTCGCGCAGTGCGACGACGACGCGGACCACCGTCGACGGGCACGCGGCGGCGATGCGGGCGGCGGCCGCGGCGCGCGCTTCGTCGTCGCGGTCGACGTCGGCGATCACGACCGCGACCGTTTCGCGCGGCGGGCCGAAGCGCGGGCGTACCATCGTGGCGTGATGCTCGTCGGCGCAGTACGTGACATCGACGCCCAGCGCGTGCAAGTGCGCCTCCAGCGCGACCATCTGCGCGCGCAGCGCATACGGTTTCGAGACGAGCGTTCCGGACGCGACCGAGCTCGGGATGACGCGCCAGCGGTAGAGCACGTCGCGGATGGCGGCCACGCGCGGCGCCCGGCGCACGAAGCGCAGGAACAGATCCCAGTCCTGCGCGCCGTCGGTCTCGCTGCGCCAGCCGCCGATCTCCCGCACGATCGACGTGCGCAACGCGTTGACGTGCGTCAGGTAGTTCACCGTCAGCAGCGCCTCCGGCGACCATTCGGGCTTGAACAGCGGCTCGAAACGCGACCGGCCCGCGGCGTCGGTCTTGTCCTTGTCGGAGTACACGAGGTCGGTCTCCGGCTTCTCGAGCAGCAGCGACGCGATCGCGAACAGCGCGTGCGGTTCGAGCACGTCGTCGTGATCCAGCAGCACCACGTACTCGCCGGTTGCGAGCTCGAGCGCGGCGTTGCTGTTGGCGGCGATCCCGCCGTTGGCGGCGAGCGCGCGGACCTCGATGCGCGGATCGGCCGCGGCGATCTCCTCGAGCCATGCGCGTGCGGCGTGGTCGTCGGGATCGGCGTGTGCGATGCAGAGCTGCCAGCGGTCCCACGTCTGCGCGCGCACCGATTCGACGGTCTGCCGCAAGATCGCGAGCGGCAGTTTGTAGACGGGCACGATGACGCTGAACACGGGGCCGGACATCGTGCGCGCCATGTCGCGCTGAACGCGCAGCGTCACGCCGCTCGGCCGCGTCGCGGCGACCCATTCGGCGTAGTCGTCCGTGAGATCGGTATCGGCGCTCGGCGGCGGCGCCGCGTTCGGGCGCTGCGCCGCGCGCACGGCCGCCAGCGCGGTCGCAAAGCGCGTGACTTCGATCCGCTGCGCGCGCAGGTTCGCCTCGGTCCGCGCCGCGCCCGCGGCCGTCGTGCGCAGCCGTTCTTTCAGCTCGCGGTTCTCGTCGTCGACGGCCGAGAGCAACGCGAACCAGCCGCGCAGCATATCGGCGTCGGCGAGCGGTGCGTCGGCGGCGGCTGGTTCGTGCCGCCTGCCCGGCGAGACGGGTGGCCCTTTCAGGAGCCGTCGGAGCGCCGAACGAAGACGGGCGAAGGCCGCAGCCGGCACGCGGCTGTCTGGCATGAGGGCTCGTCTACCGCTCGTGCAGAAGAAAACCTGCCCGGGTATGAAAGGCTGGTGCGTTTGGAACGCGAGCGTCGTCTCCCGGCGGGCACCGACGATCCGAATGCGATCTACGACGAGCACTATTATCGCGCCGGACTCGGTCCATTTCCGTACCTTCGCGATGAACGCTGGCTCGGGTTCTTCGCGTCGGTCGCGGACAACCTGGTGCGCATCTTCGCGCCGCGCACCGCATTCGACGCCGGATGCGCGATGGGGATGCTGGTGGAATCGCTCTGGGACCGCGGCGTCGCCGCGCAAGGTATCGACGTGTCCGCCTACGCGCTGTCGTGCGTGCGTCCGGACATGCGCGCGCACTGCCGCTACGGCTCGATCGCCGATGGCGTCGAAGGCCGCTTCGACATCGTGACGTGCATCGAAGTGCTCGAGCACCTGCCGCCGGAGACGACCGCCGTTGCGGTCGCGAATCTCTGCCGGCTCTCCGACACGATCGTGTTCTCGTCGTCGCCGGGCGACTTCGACGAGCCGACGCACGTCAACGTGCGCCCGCCGCTCGAATGGGTGCGGCTCTTTGCGCGCAACGGATTCCGCGCCGATCTCACCGTCGAGGCGAACTTCATCGCGCCGCACGCGCTCGTCTTTCGCCGGGCGGACCGCTACGATGACGGCGAGATCGAAGCGTTCGTGGCGCGCCAGGCGGCACTGCGGACGGCGCTGGGCGAGCGCGACAAAGAACTGGCGGAGCTGCGCGCCGCGCACGAAATTGCGTTGGCCCAAACGCGCGAGCGCGAAGCGCAGGCGGAGGCGGGCGAAGCGAAGTCGGAAGCGGTCCTAGCGCAGTTGACGGCGGTCGAAACGCAGCTGAAATCGCTCGAAACGCAGCTGAAAGCCGTCGAAGCGAAACGCGACGCGGCACAGCGCGAGCTCGGCGCGATGCGGGTCGCGCTCGACGCCGCACGTGCCGCGGCCGGCGCTGCGGCGCAACGCGACGCCGAATCGCGCGCGGTGCTGCTCGCCGCCCAGACCGAGCGCGACGCGTCGGCCGCGCGGCTCGAGCGCGCGGAGCGCGAGCACGTGCGGGTGCTCGCGAAGCTCGGCACGCTGCGCCGCGAGCTCGCGGATGCCGAGGAGTCGTTGCTCGCCGAGCGCGACCGAACGGCGTCCGAACGCGTTCGCGCCGCGCAGTCGGCGGACGAGCTGGAGCGGCAGCGCAACGCGCGGCTGCTGGACGGCATGCAGCGCACGGACGACGCCGCGGAGCTGCAGCGGCTGCGCGCGCTGGAGCAGCGCTACGCCCGCCTCGCCGCAGCGTACGCCGAGCGCTTCGGCTAGCTCGCGATCACGACGAAGTCGACGCGCACGCCGGCCGGCACCAGCGCGCTGCCGTCGGCCGTGCCGACGAACGCCTCGAGCGTGTGCGATCCCGGCGCGATCCCGTCGAGCGGCACGGCGACCTCGAAACCCGAGCGCGAGCCGTAACCGAGCTGCTCGTAGACGTCCGGCCGCGGCAAACCTGCGGGCGCCTCGACCGGCACGCTGCCGTCGAGGACGACGAACACGCGCGACGGGTCGGCCCGCCGTTCCGCGTCGACCGCCCAGCCGCGCACGACGATGATCTCGCCCGGCCGGACCTGCAGCGGATCCGCCGCGGCCGCGATCGTGCCGTCGCGCCGCACGGCGCGCGCTTCGTCGAAGCGCGCCGCCGGCGCGGCCGTCGCGAACAGCGAGTCGGCGACCGCGTCCGTCGGCGCGACGTCGAGGATCTGCGGGTGCTCGGCGGTCCATTCGGTCCCGCCGCCGTCGCGGAACACCGGCTGAACGCTGCGCTTTCCGCGGCCGAGACGCCGCGCCTGAAGGCGGAACCGGAACCCGCAGAGCTCGTCGCGCGGCTCGAGGCCGAAGTGCGCGCGCACGTCGGGGCGCGGCACCCCGTACGCGGCCTCGCCGACGATCGTGCCGTCCACCGCGATCGCGACGCTGCGCCCGGGCCGCTGCCGGGCGTCGAGCGCCCATCCGGCGACGACCACGACCTCGTTCTCCGAGACCGTACCGCCGATCGGCGTGCCGTCGAGCGCGCGCGTAACCGGATCGATGACGACCGACGGCGACGCCGGAATGCCTGCGATCGAACCGCCGGCGCCCGACGGCACGATCTCGATCGTCGCGGCGTGGCGCACGACGCGCCACGAGCCGTCGGCCGTGCGCAGTGCGATCCGCAGGAGGTGCGTGCCCAGCGGCATCCCCGTCGTGTCGACCAGTCCCACGAAACCGTAATCCGCGCGCTCCGGCGGCACGCCGAGTGCGGCGACGACGTCGTGGCGCGGCACGCCGCCGGCCGCGGCAACGACGCGGTCGCCGCACGTGACGGCGACGGCGGACGCGGGCAGCAGCGTCCCCGGATCGGCGCACCAGCCGTCGACGACGACCGTCTCGCCGCGGCGGACCGTGCGCGAGCCCGGGTCGGCGCCGTCCGGCGCGTCGCAGGCGTCGATGCTTCCGGGAGCGTCCGCGCCGATGCGCGCGAGCTCGTCCGCGCGCGGGAGGAGGATCACGCGCGCGGCTTCGCTAGAACCGCTTGACCTTGAGCAGATCGCCCGTCGAGCGGAAGATCGTTTCGACTTGGTCGACCGACTCCGGCTTTGCGAAGTAGGCGACGACGCTGCGCCCGGCCTGGAGCGCGTCGATATAGTTGTCGAGCTCGTCGTCGGGGATCTCGAGGTCGCCGAGCCGGTCGCCCAGCCCCTCGTTGCGGAAGTACCGCGTCCCGTAGCCGCCGGCCGTGGGTACGCCGCTGGTGATCCCCGGCACGCCGGTGCCCTGGCCGCCGCCGGTCATCAGCCCGGGGTTGGTCAGTCCCATCGACGACGCCGCGCCCTGCGTCGAGTCGTCCGGGCCGATGAGCTGGATCGAGTCGAGCGGGAGCCCCGCCGTTTTGAGCGCCGCCTCGAGCGCGCTGATATCGCCATGTTGGGAGATGCCGGTCACGACCAGGCCCACGGAGTACCTCTCATCGGAACGGGTTGGTGGAGAAATCGTCCTGTTGTTGCGACCTACGGCCGCTCCTGCCGGGCGTCACACGAAGATAGCGGGTACGAAGCGCTGCGAGCATGTCATATCGGCCAAGCGATCCCGCGCCGACGTTCCGAAAAGCCAGCCGCGCCGCGGCGCGTGTTCCCGTGCGGAGCCGACTGACATGATCGATCTCAGCGCCGTTCCGTCGCGCGCCGAACTTCTCGCGGCGATCGGTGAGACGCTCAGCGGCTCGGGCGTCGAGTTCGGCGCCGGTGCGAATCCGTTTCCGGCCGGCGCGTCCGCGAAGGTCCGGTACGCCGACCGCAACTCGACCGACCAGCTCCACGACCGTGCGTACTTCGGCGAAGCGGGGCTCGTCCCGGACGACATTCGCGCGGACTTCGAGACGATGGAAGGGTTGCCGCCCGAGAGCCTCGACTTCATCATCGCTTCGCACGTCATCGAGCACACGTCCAACCCGCTGCGCGCGCTGGAATCCGCGCACTCGCGCTTGCGGCCCGGCGGCCGGCTCGTGCTGGTGGTGCCCGACAAGAACGTGACGTTCGACAAGGACCGTGCGGTCACGACGCTGGAGCATCTGCTCGCCGACTACACGCGCCCGTCGCGCGAGCGCGACTGGGAGCACTACATCGAGTTCTTCGCAAAGTGCTTCCCGCAACCGGATCCCGTGAAGGCCGCGGAGCCGGTGTTTGCCGAGGGCCACGACATTCATTTTCACGTGTGGACGTACGAGAGTTTCGGCGAGCTGATCGCGTACGCGTGCCGCAGCATCGTTCCGTGGTCGGCGGTTTGGTCGCGCCGGCGGATCTCCGACGACGACAACGAGTTCTATTTCATCCTGACGAAATAGCGCGCCCCAGCCGCGCGATCCCCTCGGCGATCCGCGCCTCGGACATCGCCGAGAAGTTGAGCCGCATCCCGTCGCCGCGGTCCCCGTGCGGATAGAACGGCCGGCCCGGAACGAAGACCACCTCGTCGCGCACCGCGCGCTCGAAGAGCTCCTCGGTGTCGATGCCCGCGCCGACCGTCGCCCACAAGAACATCCCGCCGTGCGGCGTGTTCCAGCCGACGTGCGGCGGCATCTCGCGGCGCAGCGCCGACGTCATCGCGTCGCGCCGCTGCGTGTACGTCGCGCGCACGCGCGCCAGGTGCGCGGCGAGCCGCGCGTCGTCGTCGACGTACGCGTGGAACACGTATTGCGCGTACGAGCTGGAGTGCAGATCGGCACCTTGTTTCGCCGTGATGACCTTGTCGCGCAGATGGCGGTCGGGGATCACCATCCAGGCGACTCGCAGCCCGGGCGCGACCATCTTCGAGCCGGTGCCCAGATAGGTCACCGCGCCGCCGGCCGCGTTCGCCAGCAGCGGCGGCGGCGGCGGCTCGTCGAACCATAGCTCGCCGTACGGATCGTCTTCGAGGATCGGCACGCCGAAGCGCGCGCAGATGTCGACGATCGCGGCGCGGCGCTCGCGTGCGAGCGTGTTTCCGGTCGGGTTTTCGTAGTTCGGGACGAGGTACAGAAACTTGGGCAGCGGATCGGCGGCCGCGAACGCCGCGGCGAGCGCGTCCGGGATGATGCCGTCGCCGTCCGACGCGATCGGGAGATACCGCGGCTCGAACGCGTCGAACGCCTGGATCGCGCCGAGATACGACGGGTTTTCGAGCGCGACGACGTCGCCTGCGTCCAGGAACACGCGGCCGTAGAGATCCAGACCTTGCTGCGACCCGCCGGTGATCACGACGTCGTCCGCGCTCACGTCGAGGTGCTGCTGCGCGCGCAGCCGCGCGGCGACCCATTCGCGCAGTTCGCCGACGCCTTCGGTCACCGAATACTGCAGCGCGGCCGCGCCGCGGGTGCTCATCACCCGGTCCTGCGCCGCGGAGACGTCTTCGACCGGGAACAGCTCGGCGGCGGGGAGGCCGCCGCCGAACGAGATGATCGCCGGATTCTGCGTCACCTTGAGCATCTCGCGAATCGTCGACGGCTTGAGGCGCTCGGTGCGGCGGGCGAGGCGCGCCGGCGGGATCACGATGTTCATCTCCGTACCGTTGTTCCCCGGATGGCGATCAGGTCCCGGATGGGGCAGCCGTCTTTTAACGCCAGCCGGTTGCGGGCGGGCCGCCGATGGGCGCCCGGTGCACGGCGGCGTCGAGCCGGGTCGAGCGGATGAAGGACAGGATCGCCGAGCCCAGCCCGACCAGCCACACCAGCGCGGTCACCGCCCAGCCGACGATCGGCAGAATCTCGGCGGCCGACACGACGACCAGGCCGAGGATCAGCGCGAACAGCGGCGACGGCGTCGAGGCCGGCATGACCAGCTCCGCGAGGCGCCGCCCGACGACCAGCGAGACGGCGCCCGTCCCGATCCAGACGCCCGCGAACAGCGCCGCGATCTCGAGCACGACCAGCGGGATGCCGATGATGCTCACGATCAGCAGCAGTGCGATCGGGATGATCGCGACGACGGCCACGGCGCCCGTCAGGGCGGACAGCGCGGGATGCTTTTCGACCCGGTCGAGCGCGACGCGCATGCGCAGCGGGAAGATCAGGAACATCAGCACGACGACGGCGCTCGCGGCCAGCTTCACGAGCAGGCGGTGATCCTGCTCGGCGAGCGCGTTGATGCCGTACTCCTTGCCGACGGCCCAGGGCACGAACGTGCGGACACCGTCGTTGGTGACGCTGTTGATCTTGCCCAGGACGCGGCCGTTGCCGACGACCGTGCAGCGCCCGAAGACCGCGTTGCAGTCGCCTTTGACGACGCCGGCGACGGTCGCGTCGCCGAAGATCACGTCGAGGTCGCCGTCGATCACCTTGTCCGGCGCGACGTACACGTTCTGAGAAACCGTCGTCTCGCCGCGGTCGCTGCCGCGCGCGGATGCGGGCTGGGCGAAGATCGCGCTCAGCACCGCGAAGAGGCTCGTCAGCAGCGCGACGAGGCGAACGTTCACGACCGGAGGTGCTCCGCAAGCCGCGGCCGCACCACGGTGAAGCCGACGACGAGCGCGAGCACCACCGCGACGTCTACGAAGATTGCGGCGCCGAGCAGCGTGCCCAGCGCGCCGAAGTCGCCGGCGACGCGCGCACCGGCATGGCCGACGACCCCGAACACGCGCGCCAGCAGCGCGCTCACGTCGAGCGCGGTCTCACCCAACGCGCGCATCGCCGTGGCGGCGAACAGGAAGCCCGCGCCGATCAGCAGCCACGCCGCGACGAGGTACGAGACGAGGTATGCGTACACGGGCGCCGACGTGCCCTGCGGGCGCGGCAGCGAGCGCACTTCGGCCATCGTCGCGAAGGTGAAGTTCGCGGGCAGCTCCACGTGGCGCGGCGACGAGATCAGCGCGTCGACGACGCGCAGCTCTTCAAGCACGCCTTTGCACGGGCCGCAGCCCGCGAGGTGCGCGAGGAGGCGGGCGCGCTGCGCCGGGAGGAGCGTGCCGTCGAGATACGCCTCGAAGAGGTCTTCAGACGAGCTGCAGCTCACCGAGGCCTCCGACTACCCGGAACGTCCGGGTCGCGCATTTTCCCTCGGCCACCGCTTCACGTTCGCGCAGCTTGTGCGCAAGTGCGAGCTTGCCGCGGTGGATCAGCGTCTTCACGTTGCCCAGCGACAAGCCCATCGTGGAAGCGATGGTCTGGTAGTCCATATTGTCGTAGAAGCGCAGCGCGAGCACCGTGCGCGTGCGCTCGGGCAGCTCGGCCAAGGCCGCGCGGACCTCGGCTTCGGCCTCGGCGCGCAGGACGCCGCGGGCCGGGTCGGCCTCTTGCGAGACGTCCGGCACGGTGTTCTCGAGCGTCCGCTCCTCGCCGAGCTCGGCGAGGGCGGGGCGGCGCTGCGAGCGGCCCAGGAACGTGCGCACGACGTTGCGGGCGATGTGGTACACCCACGTCGAGAAGCGGCCCAGGTCCGGGTTGAACGTCGCGAGATGTGCGTACGCCCGCAAGAACGTCTCCTGCGTGAGGTCGGCGACGTCCGACGGCTGGCGGACCGAGGCGCCGATGAACGACGCGATGCCGCGCTTGTAGCGCTCGACGAGATCGCCGAACGCATCGCGGTCTCCGGTGAGAACCGCTTGGACGAGACGCTCGTCCGTCACCTCGGGGACTGATTGCACAGCCATCCTATCGCCCCAGTACCACCCGCCGGCCCGAATGTTTCCGGCCGGCCGGCCCGGGCCCGGAGGGCCCAGGCTCCAAGAGGCCGGAGGACCGGCTCGCAAGGGGAGAGTTTCGCGGGCGCACGAACACCGCGGGCCGTCATGTCAGCACGGCGTTGGCTCGTCACGGGTGGGCTCGGTTTCATCGGTTCGGCCTTCGTTCGGCTCGCACTCAACGAGCGCCCAGACGTCGCGGTGACCGTGCTCGACGCGATGACCTACGCGGCCAACGAGGCCAACGTCGCCGAGGTCGCCGCCGACCCGCGCTATCGCTTCGTCAAGGGCGACATCGCCGACGCGGCCGCCGTGGACGAGGCGGTCGGCGACGGTGTCGACGCGATCGTGAACTTCGCGGCCGAGTCGCACGTCGACCGCTCGATCCTCGACCCGGAGGCGTTCATCCGGACCGACGTGATGGGGACGCACGTCCTGCTCGAGGCGGTCCGCCGGCACGGGATCGCGCGCTTCCTTCAGGTGTCCACCGACGAGGTCTACGGCCACGTGGAGCACGGCGCGTCGGTCGAGTCCGACCCGATCCGCCCGCGCAGCCCGTACGCCGCGTCCAAGGCGGGCGGCGACCTTCAGGTGCTGGCCTACCACACCACCTTCGACACCCCGGTGCTCATCACGCGCGGCTCGAACACCTACGGGCCCTACCAGTATCCCGAGAAGCTGGTCCCGCTGTTCGTGACCAACCTGCTCGAGGGCGAGCAGGTCCCGGTCTACGGCGACGGCCTCCAGGTTCGCGACTGGCTCTACGTCGACGACCACGCCCGCGGGATCGCGCACGTGCTCGAGCACGGCGTCTGCGGCGAGGTCTACAACCTGGGCGGCGGCAACAGCCGCACCAACCTCGAGATCACCACGGAGCTGCTTCGGCTGACGGGCCGCGACTGGGGCGCGAGCGTCCGCCACGTCACCGACCGCGCCGGCCACGACCGCCGCTACGCGCTCGACGCGACGAAGGCCCGAGCGCTCGGCTGGGTGCCGCGCGTCGACTTCGCGAACGGCCTGGCGGAGACCGTCGCCTGGTACCGCGCCCACGAAGAGTGGTGGCGCCCGATCAAATCCGGCGAGTTCCGCGACTACTACCGCCGCCAATACGCCCTGCGCTGAAACCGAAGAAGATGAAGCAATTCGATGGACCGAACAGCACTCTGGTGATGGACCGAGCACAGCCGCCGGTAATGGATCGAGCACAGCGTAATCGTGCCCTGCCCGGATTCTGGTTGCGAGGTCGGCCCGGGGGACCCCACGCCCTGGGCGTGGGGGGCGCGCAGCAAGAGGGGAGCGCCTTGAAATGAAAGGCATCATTCTCGCCGGGGGACTTGGGTCTCGGCTGCGGCCGCTGACGAAAGTCACCAACAAACATTTGCTGCCGATCTACGACCGGCCCATGATCTACTATCCGCTGCAGACGCTGTGCGATGCGGGGATTCGGGAGATCATGATCGTCACCGGCGGCAACAGCGCGGGCGACTTCTTGAAGCTGCTCGGCAACGGCCGCGAGTTCGGTTTGCCGCACATCGCCTACACGTATCAAGAAGGCGAAGGCGGCATCGCGGACGCGCTCAAGCTCTGCGAGCACTTCGCCGGCGGGGACTCCGTCGTCGTCATCCTCGGCGACAACATCATCCAGAAGAGCATCGCGCCGTTCGTGCGGCGCTTCGAAGAGCAGCGTTCGGGCTGCCGGTTGTTGCTCAAGGACGTCGCCGATCCCGAGCGTTTCGGGGTTCCCGAGTTCGAAGGCGAGCGCATCGTCGGCATCGAGGAGAAGCCGAAGTCGCCCAAGAGCAACTTCGCCGTGACGGGGATCTACGCGTACGACAACCGCGTGTTCGACTACGCGCGCGATCTGCGGCCGTCGGCGCGCGGCGAGCTGGAGATCACCGACGTCAACAACGCCTACATCGCGGCCGGTGACTGCTATTACGACGTGCTCGACGGCTGGTGGACCGATGCGGGCCAGTTCGAGTCGCTCTATCGTGCGACGCAGCTCGTCGCCGAGGAGCGGATGAACAAGGCGCTCACCCCGGCGTGAGCGCGCGCCGCATCGCGATCGTCGGCGGGTCGGGGCAAGTCGGCACGGCGCTGCGTGACGTGTTCGCCGGGCGCGACGTGACGGCGCCGGGGCACACGGCCGTGGCGTTCGAGGACCGCGCCGCGATCGCGCGGCTGCTCGACGACGAGCGGCCGGGCGTGCTGATCAACTGCGCCGCGTTTCACAACGTCGACACGTGCGAGCGCGAACCGGAGCGCGCGTTCGCGGTGAACGCGCTCGCGGTCGACGGCGCGGCGGCGGAATGCGCGTCGCGCGGGATCGTGTTCGTGACGATGAGCACCGACTACGTCTTCGACGGGACGCTCGGCCGCGCGTATCGCGAGGACGACGCGGTCAACCCGCTGACGGCGTACGGCGCGTCGAAGGCGGCCGGCGAGTTCCTCACGCGCCGCCACGGTTCGCACCACCTCATCGTGCGCACGAGCGGCGTCTTCGGCACGACCGGCACGTCGAGCAAAGGCTATACGCTGATCGAGAGAGTGCTGCGCCAAGCGGAGCGCGGCGAGCCCACCCGAATGGTCGCCGACATGGTGTTCTCGCCGTCGTACGCGCCGCACGTCGCGCGCGCCGTGCGCGACCTCGTGGACGCCGAGGCGTTCGGGACGCATCACGTGACGAACGCGGGCGCCTGCTCGTGGTACGAGTTCGTGCGCACGGCGTTCGTGAAAAGCGGTCTGGCCGCCGCGCCCCTCGAGCCCGTCGCGAACGCCGCGCTGAACAACCCGACGCGGCGCCCGATGTACTCGCCGCTGGAGAACACCACGTTCGCCGCCGCCGGCGTCGCGCCGCTGCCGCCGTGGACGGACGCGCTGGACGAGTTTCTCGCCGCGCGGCGGGTTCGGCTCAGCACGACGCCGGCGTAGCGGCGCGCGGATGCACGTCCTGGTCACCGGCGGTGCCGGGTACATCGGTTTGGAGCTCTGCCGCCGGCTGCTCGAGCTCGGCGACTCGGTGCGCGTGGTGGACCGTTTCTTCTTCGGCGACGGACCGCTGCGCGCGCTCGCGGAGCGCAGCGACGGACGGCTCACGTACGCCGCCGGCGACGTGCGCGAGCTCGACGAAACGTGGCTCGACGGCATCGACGGCGTCTCGCACCTCGCAGGGCTCTCGAACGACCCGACCGCGGAGTACAACCCCGACGCGAACTGGCAGATGAACGCGGTCGCGACGGAGCAGCTTGCCGCCGCGTGCGAACGCCGCGGGATCCGGCGCTTCGTGTTCGGTTCGTCCGCGTCGCTCTACGACGGCATCGGCCCTGGGATGTTCGACGAGCAAACCCCGGTGCAGCCGCGCGGTGCGTACTCGATCTCCAAAAAGTACGCCGAGGACGCGCTGCTGCGACTGGCCGGCGAGCGGTTCGCGCCGGTGATCTTGCGCCAGGGGACGGTGTACGGCTGGTCGGCGCGGATGCGCTTCGATCTGGTGGTCAACACGTTTCTCAAGGACGCCGTGACGGCCGGCAAGCTGTACCTGCACGGCGGCGGCTGGCAGTGGCGCCCGCTCGTCGACGTCAGCGACGTCGCGCGCGCCCACGTCGCCTGCCTCGCGGCGCCGGTCGACGCCCTGCGCGGCGAGATCTTCAACGTCATGCAAGAGAATTATCAGGTGCGCCAGCTCGCGATGCTCGTCGCCGGCTCGCTGTCGCTGCACGGCCGCCACGTGACGCTCGAGGAAGCGCCGCCGCCCACGTTCGTGCGCGACTACCGCATGTCGAACCTCAAGCTGACGCAGCGGCTGGGCTTCACGCCGGCGGTCACCGTGCTGGAGTCGATCGACGTCATGCTGCAAAAGCTCCCGCTCGACGACGTCGGGTGGCTTGCGAATCCGCGCTGGTACAACATCGCGTGGATGAGCGTGCTCGAGGAAACGCACGCGTCCCAGCGAGCATTTCGCTCGATCTATTAAGGCACGTGGAGCGTTCGGCCGCCGGCGCCGAACGTTTCTCCGGCGGAATGCCGGCCCCGGGCCCGGAACCACCGGAGCGTCCCCATGCAGTTGCGCATCGACCTCGACAGCGTCGCGCGGGCGCGCCGCCTCGCCGGCGCGATCGTCGATCCGGTCGAAGACTTCATCGCCCGCCACTCGACGGTCAGCGTCGAGCGCGCCGTCGCGCGCCTGTGCGGGATCGACGGCGTCGATGCGGACGGGGTCCCGCTGCCGAACCGGCTCGTCGACGCGCTCGGCGCGCGCGAAGGCGGCGTGGCGCGGGCGCTCGGCGCGGCGGCCGCCGAGACGGGCCGCACGCCGCAGCAGATCGCCCAGCGCGTCGCGGCCGGCGAGCCGCTGCCCGATCCCGCCGCGACGCCGCAAACCGCGTTGCGCGCGGCGCTGCGCCCGTACGTCGACGCCGGGCTCGCGCGGCTCGACGCGGCGCGCCGCGCGCGCGACGCGATGCTCGCGCGGCTGCCGCAGGCGCGCCCGCCGCTGCTGTACGTGATCGTCGCGAGCGGCAACATCTACGAAGACCGCACCGCCGCAGTGGCCGCCGCGGAGGCGGGCGCGCAGATCGTCGCGGTCATCCGCTCGACGGCGCAGTCGCTGATCGACTACGTGCCGTACGGCGCGACGACCGAAGGTTTCGGCGGCACCTACGCGACGCAAGAAAATTTCCGCATCATGCGCGCGGCGCTCGACGAGGCGTCCGAGCGATTGGGCCGCTACGTGATGCTCACCAACTACGCGAGCGGCTTGTGCATGCCGGAGATCGCGGCGACCGCCGCGCTCGAGCGGCTCGATATGCTGCTCAACGATTCGATGTACGGCATCCTGTTCCGCGACATCAACATGCAGCGCACGTTCGTGGACCAGCACTTCTCGCGCCAGCTCAACGCGCGCAGCGGGATCATCATCAACACCGGCGAGGACAACTATCTCACCACCGCCGACGCGGTGGACCAAGCGCCGGCCGTGCTCGCGTCGCAGTTCGTCAACGAGGCGTTTGCGCGCCGCGCCGGGTTGCCCGACCGCCAGATCGGCCTCGGCGATGCGTACGAGATCGATCCCGATCTC
Organism: Vulcanimicrobiota bacterium; assembly: GCA_963791645.1. Classification (GTDB taxonomy): domain Bacteria; phylum Vulcanimicrobiota; class Vulcanimicrobiia; order Vulcanimicrobiales; family Vulcanimicrobiaceae; genus Vulcanimicrobium. The sequence goes on from CAWBTJ010000001.1 coordinate 58,067, forward strand.
GAAGACGGCTTTCTCTTCCAGCTCGCGCAGGCCCAGCTCGCGCGCCAGCTTTTCCCCGACGCGCCGCTGAAGTACATGCCGCCCACCAAGCACATGACGGGCGACATCTTCAAGGGCCACCTGATCGACGCGATGTTCAACCTCACGTCGGTGATGACGCACCAGTCGATCCATCTGTGCGGGATGCTCACCGAAGCGATCCACACGCCGTTCTTGGGCGACCGCGCGCTCGCGCTGGAAAACGCGCGCTACGTGATGGGCACGGCGCGCGGGCTGGGCGACGAGCTGGAGATCAAGCCGGGCGGCACGATCGAGCGCCGCGCGAACGAGGTGCTGGCCGGCGCGGTGCGGCTGCTCGACGGCGTCGCGGAACGCGGTTTGATGGCCGCGATCGAAGCGGGGACATTCGCCGACGTGAAGCGCGCGCGCGACGGCGGCCGCGGCTACGACGGCGTGTTCGGCAAGGACGCGGCGTACTGGAACCCATTCGCGGAAGCGCTCGCGGGGGCGCCCGCGTGAGCCTGGTCAAGCCGTACGGCGACACGCTCGACGACGGCGCGGTGCAGCTTTCGTTCACGCTGCCGGTCGCGTGGAGCGAGGCGGCGGACGAAGCGGCGCGCCAGCTCGTCGCGAAGATGGGCTTCACCGACGTCGCCGTCGTCGAAGGCCGTGCGATCGCGGCGAGCTTTTCGTTCTTCGTCGTGTACGCGCGCACGCCGGTCGCGATTGACGTGTCGCAGGTGCACGCGCCGTCGGCGACGCGCGACGCGCTCTCGATGGAGCAGGTCGACGAGCTGATCGCCAAGCGCGTCGGGCGCAAGCTGCGGATCGCGGGCGCGTGCATCGGGACCGACGCCCATACCGTTGGGATCGACGCGATCCTCAACATGAAAGGCTACAAGGGCGATTACGGTCTGGAGCGGTATCGCGGCTTCGAGGTGTTCAACCTCGGCAGCCAGATCGCGGTCGACGACCTCGTGCGCTTCGCGCGGCAGCACGCGATCGACGCGATCCTCGCATCGCAGGTCGTCACGCAAAAGGGGAGCGACATCGCAAACTTCACCGCCCTGTCCGAACTGCTCGAAGCGGAGCACTTGCGCGACCGCGTCGTGCTGATCGCCGGCGGCCCGCGCGTCACCAACCTGCTTGCCGCCGAGCTCGGCTACGACGCGGGCTTCGGGCGCGGCACGCTGCCGAGCGAGGTCGCAACCTTCATCGCGCGGCGGCTCGCGGAGCGCGTGACCGCGTGAGGTTCGCGACGGTTCTCGTGCGGTTCATGCCGGCCGCGTGCGTCGCGTGCGCGGCGTTCGCGCTCGCGCTGCCCGCACAGGCGGTCGACCGCAGCCTCGGCGCGAACGTGCCCAAGCCTACCGTCACCGGCGCGCCGTGGACGGACGCCGAGATCGTCACGCTCGACGCGAACGTCGACATCGCGCTCGCGAGCGGCAAGGCGTTGCGCGGCGCGCACGTCGGCGTCTACGCGATCGACGCGCGCGACGGCCGTTTGCTGTACGAGCGCAATCAGGACGACGCGTTCCAGCCCGCGTCGACGTTCAAGCTGCTCGTCGGCAGCGCCGCGCTCGACAAGCTGGGACCGAACTTCCGCTTTCGCACCGACGTGGTCGCCGGCGGCGACGTCGCGAACGGCGTGCTGCAGGGTGAGCTCGTGCTCCGCGGCGGCGGCGATCCGTTTCTGAACGCGAAAGATCTCGACGCGGCCGCGGCCGCGGTTGCCGCCGCGGGGATCGTGCGCGCGACGGGCGGCGTGCGGATCGACGACGCGCACTTCGAAGCGCCCGGCTACCTGCCTGGTTGGAACTGGGACGACTTCGCGTACTATTATGCGCCGGTCGTCAGCGCGCTGACGTTCGAGGAGAACGTCGTGCACCTCACCATCGCGCCCGGCGCGAATCCCGGCGACGCGGCGACCGTCACCGCCGCCCCGGTCGGTATCGTCGGGCGCCCGGTGGAAGGCTGTCAGCCGACGGCCGCGGTGCGCGTGCTGCCGCTCGCGACGACGGGGCCGGCCGGCGGCAAGGACACCGTCGACGTCGAGCGCGAGCGCTCCGGCTGCATCCGCGTCACCGGCACGATCCCGGCAGGCGCGAAGCCCGATCTGGTCGACGCCGCCGTCGTCAGCCCCGCGGTGTACGCGTACGACGCGTTCGCGGCGGCGCTGCGCGCGCACGGCGTCGCGACGGACGGGCTGACGCAGATCGCGGGGCCGTGGCCCGACGAGCACCGCACGGTGCTCGCGCCGAACGCGAACGCGAAGGTGGTGTGGTCGCACGACTCCGAGCCGCTGCGCGACACGCTGGCCGATCTGTGGCTGCCCAGCGACAACCTCGTCGCCGAGTTGTTGCTGCGCCAGCTCGGGTTCGCGGCCAACGGCGCGCCCGGCACGACCGAGCACGGCGCCGCGTTCGAGAAGACCTGGTTGACGGCGCTCGGCGTCGACACGACCGCGATCGCCATCAACGACGGCAGCGGGCTCTCGACGTACGACCGCATTACGCCGCACGATCTCGTCACCATCCTCAAGCACGACTGGGACGGGCCGTACCGCGACGTCGTGCTCGACGCGCTGCCGATCACCGGCGTGCGCGGCACGCTGAAACCGGCCTACGTGGGGACGCCGGCCGAGAAGACGATCTTCGCGAAGACGGGCTCGATCTCGCACGTCAGCACGCTGGCGGGCTATGCCGCGAACGTCAAGCACGGCGCGGTGATCTTCGCGTTCCAAGTCGACGACTGGGTGGGTGACACGGCGGCGCTGCGCGAGCTGCGCGGCCGCGTGCTGGCGCGGTTCGTGCAGGACTGAGTTGCTCGGCGCGCACTTCGAGGCGGAGATTCGCGAGCAGCCCGACGTGTGGTGCCGCATCGCCGCCTCGGACGGCGCGCAGCGCTTCGCGGCATCGGTCGCGGGGCGCGACGTGCTGTTTTTGGGCAGCGGCAGCTCGCTGTTCGTCGGGATGCTCGGCGCGCTCGCCTTTCGGCGGCGCGGGATCCGCGCGTTCGCGCTCGCCGCGACCGAAGCGCGCTTCGACCGCAACGCGTACGCCGACGCGTGCGTCGTCGCGTTGTCGCAGAGCGGCCGTTCCGGCGACCTGCTCGACGCGATCGGCCTGCTCGCGCCGTCGCGGCTCGTCGCGCTCACCAGCGACACCGCGTCGCCGCTCGCGGCGCGCGCCGGCGTCGTGATCGATTCGCTCGCCGGTCCCGAGCAAGCCGTGCCCGCGAGCAAGAGCGTCACGTCGATGGCGGCCATCTTGCTGTGGGCCGCGGCGCTCACTGGCGGCAAGCGCAACCGCACGGCGGCGACGCTCGAGCAAACCGCGGCCGACGTGCGCGACTGGCTCGACGGCGACGGCGTCGCCGACGTCGTCGCGGCGGCGCGCCGCATCGCACGCCGCCGCAGCGTCGCGCTCGTCGCCGCCGGCTACGGCGTGCCGGTCGCGCACGAGCTGGCGCTCAAGATCAAAGAGGCGAGTTACGTGCACGCCGAGGGATTCCCGGCGGGCGAGTTCCGCCACGGCAGCTCGGCGATGCTGGACGCGTCCACCGCGATCATCGGGATCGTCGACGAAGCGTCGCGCGACATCGTGCACCGCCCGCTCGCCGAAGCCGTCGAGGCGGAGGCGGCGCGCTACGTGATCGGCGCGCGCAGCGGCGACGTCCCGCTGCTCGGGCCTGCGACGGGCGAGGCGTTCAATACGCTCGCCTGGCTGGTCGCCGGGCAATATCTCGCGCTGAGCATCGGCCGCGCGAACTTCGTCGAGTCGGACGCGCCGCGCGGCTTGCGCAAGTGGGTCGGCTGAGGCCGCGCGCCCGCGGACCTTACAACTATAAATTACATACCTCGAAAAACGCAGGTGACGGCGGCTAGCTTACGCGTACAGTAGCTGCCAACGGACGCGCGTCAGATGACGTCGTTCGCTTTGCTATTGTTCGTCGCTCGAACGCCGATGCCCCGGAGCAGGCGGAACCGCGGCGGGAGGAATCATGCAGCATTTCATGCGGACGGGCATTTCCCGGTTCATCGGCGCGGCACTGGCGGCGTTGTTCGTGGTGATCGCGCTCGCCGGCCCCGCCGCGGCGAGTACGACGGGGACGATCTCCGGCACGGTGACCGACGCCGCCAGCAAGAAGCCGATCGCGGGCGCCGTCGTGACGGCGTCCGCACCGAGCGGGCGCGGCAGCGCGACCAGCGACGGCAACGGTTTCTACAACATCAACGGCCTCGCGCCGGACACGTATGTTTTGTCGATCACCGACAAGGGCTACGAGGCCGTCGTCCAGGGCGGCGTAACGGTGGTTCAGGACCAAGACGTTCGCATCAACCAAACGTTGTCGAAGTCGCTGCAGAAAATCGGCCGCGTCTCGGCGCGCAACGCGAGCAATCTCGTGCAGCCGACCCAGACCGCCGACGTGTACAACGTCTCGCAGCAACAGCTCGCCGCGGCCGAGGGCACCGGCGGCCATCGGACGCTGTACGACGTGATCCAGACGTCGCCCGGCGTCACGTCGACCGGATTCGCGGGCCGGCCGCGCATCCGCGGCAGCGACGTCGGCGACGTCGCGTGGGAGTACGACGGCATCCCGATCAACGATCGGCTGACCGGCCTGTTCACCACGAACTTGTCGGTCACCGGGACGCAGAACCTCGAAGTGTACACGGGCGGCTTCAACGCGTCCTACGGCAACGCCGCGGCCGGCGTCATCAACTCCGTCGTCAAGCGCGGCGCGAACCCCGGCTTCGGCTCGTTCACGTACACCTCGCAGTTTCCGCTGTCCGAGCACGACGTCCAGGCCGAGTACGGCGGTGCCACCCGCAACGGCAAGTTCTCGTGGTACGCGAGCCTCGACTCGGTCGAACTCCGACAACCAGTTCGCCAACGGCTACCAGCCGTTCGTGACGGCGCTGTCGAACACGGCCAGCGACTCGGTGCCGTCGACGATCTCCAGCCGTGACCTCGTTGGAAACTTCCACTGGAAGCCCACCGACCGCGACGACATGCAATTCCTGATTCAGAGCGGAAACCTGAGGCTGCCGTGGGACAAAGCACTGACGAATAACACGGTTGGCGTCGAACATTTGCCACGGCGTCGTGGTTCAGCCCGGGACGCAGGTCGTCCTCAATCCGGGCGTCAGCGACACCGGGATACCGTGCGTCGTCACGCAGACGGGCAAGGCGGGTACGCAGCAGGTCAACACAGGCCTGCAATACACGGCGCTCACCCAGCAGAACGCCAACGTCTGGTATCACTGGTCGAACCTCGGCAAGATCCAGTGGAACCACATTTTCAACGACAAATTGTTCGCGCAGTTCCGGCTCGCCGAAAACTTCAACCAGTACATTTTCGCCCAGCCGTTCGAGGACGCCAACGTCAACGGAGCGATCAAGCCGGGCACGCCCTTCGACAATTGGCAAGGCAACGGCATTCCAGGACGAGAACTCGGACCGCCGCTCGCAGATGTACATCGGCTCGATCGACTTGACGTACACGCCGAACTCGCACGCGACGTGGTACGGCGGCGTGTCGTACGAGCGCGACAACAGCGCCGAGCACTACTACGATTATTGCGGCTGCGACGATGCGACGGCACGGCGTCGCCGTTCAACGTGGACGGTTCGTATCCCGAACCTGTTCCTCGCGGTCGACTACCCGCTGATCCTTCCGTCGGCGTACATCGGTACGAAGCAGACGTTCGGCAAGCTCACCGTCGAGCCGTCGCTGCGCTGGGACGGGAGACGTACGAGATCCCCAACCGGCCCGACAACATCAACCCGGCCAACGGTGTGGTCTAAGGCTACGCGCACGGGCCTTACAGCGACGCACGCGCTGAGCCCGCGCTTCGCGTTCACGTGGGCGGCCAACTCGTACGACGTCGATCCGCGGCTCGTACGGCGTGACGACCACGTTCGTCCCGGCGGCGTACGTCTTCAACAACTCGCCCAACGGCATCACCGATCAGGACGGCCGGACCATCTCGCCTACTATCCCCGGCGCGCTGATCCAGCCGCAGCGCAACCACAACGTCGACCTTTCGTTCTCGCACGCGCTGCCCAACGGCGTCGACTCGTATCCGCATCGCGCCGTTCTACCGCCATGCGAACAACAAGCTGATCGCGAACCAAGGACTCCACGGTCGATCCGAGACGGCACCGTGACGTTCAGTCGGGCTCGACGCTTTTCAGACCGGCATCGAGAACAAGGCGACGGGCTTCGAGCTCGGCTGGAACCACGTCGTTCGCGGCGACGGGCTGTCGTACTACCTCTCGGGCACGTACGTCAACTACTGGGGCACGATCACGCCCGGTACGCTCGCCGGCGGAACGCCGTACGGAGCATACGTCGAATCGTTCGACCACGCGTCTGCGAAGTTCCTCGCGAACGGCAGCTGTTCCGCAACCCGTCGCAGCCGCCGTGGACCATGTCGTTCACCGCGGACTACAACATGGGCCGCTACCACGTGCAGCCGTTCCTCAACTACCAGGTCGGCGCGCCGTACAACGTGCTCGGCAATACGTGCATGGATCAGGCTTCGACCGATCGGCCGCGACGAAGTCGTGCCCGACGCGTCGACACCAAGGTGCACTTCGCGCGCGCGAACTACTGGGCCAACATCAACCTCGGCTACGATGTCATCAAGTGCCGGCTCCGAACCGTCGACCCTCGGGATGAACATCCGCAACGTCTTCAGCCACCGGTTCGCCGACGTCGTTCCCGTCCACGAACTCGGCGTACCCGGCCGGCACGAATCCGGACGACCTAGCAGCGTACGGTCCGGGGCAGGGCTGCCGAACACGCTGTACTACAACGCGCCCGACGCGCTGCCGCGCAGTGCCAGCTCTACCTCCAGACGAAGTTCTAGGAACGCGCTCGCATCCGCGCGAAGCAGGACGCCGGCCATCGGCCGGCGTCTTTCGTTCATGGCGATGCGTGAGCTCGCGCTCGTGCGCGTTCGCGCTCGTCTCGCTCGTGCTCGTCGCGCTCAGCGCGCAGAGCGCCCGCGCCGTTCGCGTGGCCGACGGCGATGCCGACCACGGCGCCCGCGCCGCAGCCGACCGTGCTGTGGCAGACGGCGCCCGCGACGTCGTTCTCGCTCGACGTGCAGCCGCTCGGGCGTATCGCCCGACGGCGACGCGCAGGCGCTCGTGCGCGTCGTGCTGCGCGACGCGAGCGGCGCGATCGTCCGGCTGCGGCGCGGCGCGGACTTCGACTACTTCAGCACGCCGGGCAGCGCGCAGTGGCAGACGCGTCTGCGCTATGGCGGTCCCGCGGCGATCGTGTCGGTGCGTGACGACGGGCCGGTCGCGCGTGCGCGTCGTCGCGAACCGCCCCAAGGAACTCGGCACGCAGCACGCGTCGTTCGACACGCGCACGTGGCGCGTGCCGCGCACCGTCGCGGCTCGCCGTCGGGCCGCATCTCGTGCGCGTCGGCTGGTTCCCGCAGGTGCGCGACGGCGCCGTGCGCGTGTACCGCGTCGATGCTCGCGGAGACGCGCACGCTCGCGGCGACGCTGCGCGCGCCGTCGTCGTCGTGGGACGACGACACGGTCGCGCCGGGCCGCGTCGCGCGCTACGAGATCGTGCGCCCGCACGGCGCGGCGTCGGACGTGCACGCGAACGTTCCGCCGCAGCTCCCGGACAGCACCGTCGACGCGATCCGCGGGAAGTCCGCGTGGCTCGCGTTCTCCGCCGACCCGCTCGACGACGGTTCGTATACCAAACTCGACGTCGACGGCATCGTCGACACCGCGGTGCGCGCCGGCTTGCGCTCCGTCGAGCTGCGGCTCGCGTACGGCGCGTTCGACGAGGTTTCGCCGCCCGCGAAGGCGACGATCGACCGGCTCGTCGACGGCCTCGCCGCGCACCACGTCGCCGTGATCGGCTGGACCGTCCCGCGCACCGTCGCGTTCGACGACCTCGCGCGCAACGTTGCCGTCGCGGCGTATCGCACGCCGAACGGCAACGGGATCACGGGGCTGGCGATCGACGTCGAGCGCGGCGAGGAGTTCATGGGCGACGGGCCGCGCGGTTACGCGGCGCTGCGGGACTACGTCGGCGTCGTGCGGCGCGCGGTGGGACCGCACGTGCTGCTGATCGCGACGATCGAGGATCCCTATCTCGAGCACCTCGATCAGAGCAAATTCCCGTACCGCGAGATCGCGCGCGACGCCGACGTGCTGCAGCCGATGACGTACTGGCGCATGCTGGGGCCGTGGGACTCGGTCCCCAAGGTACAGGCCGCGATCGCGGGCTCCGTCGCGCTGGTTCGCCGGCTCGCCGAACGCGACGTGCCGATCGACGTCGGCGCGCAGACGGGCGTGCTCTCCAAGCGCGGCGCGCCGCCCGGCGACGAGCTGGCGGCCGCGATCGACGCGAGCCGCCGCGCCGGCGCGATCGGTGTCACGTTCTACGACTGGACCGGGACCGGACCCGAGCAGTGGGACGCGATCGCCAAGGCCGGCTGGTAGGCTCGGTCTCCAGGCGACCCGGGGAGTTCCGAGCGCGCGCGCCAAACCTTATCGGTCAAAGCATGCTGCCCGAGCTCCTGGCGTGGTTCACCGGCAAGGAACAGAACCGGCGGAAGTTTCCGCGCAAGCGCAAGCCGTATCGTGCAGCCTACTCACTGGACGGCAAGTCTACACGTGCCGCCATCGGCCTGGACATCAGCGGCGGCGGCCTTTGCATCCTCACGCAGGAGCCGGTCCGGCGCGAGGAGTTCGAGGTGCGCATCGAACTCGACACGCGCAGCGTGCGGGTGCGCGCGAAGATCGTCTGGCACGACAACGTGCAGCACCAAGGGCGCAAGGTGTGGCGCTACGGGATGCGCTTCGTCGGCATCCCCGCGGACGACTGGGACGCGATCATCCGCTATACCACCGACCGCCCGGTGGCCGAGTCGAACAAGGCGCAGGAAGAGCTCAGCTCGGTGCGCATGACTCCGGACGACACCGCGCGCCTGCTTCCGCGGGAGCTGCAAACGCGGCTGTTGCAGTTGCTCGTCGACCGGGGACGGCTGGCGCCGCTCACCGACCGCGTCACGCCGCTGGTGCAATACTTCTACTCGGGGATCGTGCGCCACGACGACCGGCTGATGCACCGGCTCGTGATCCAGTCCAAACTGGTCGGCCCCGAATGCGACGAGCTCTTCGAGACGCGGTTCGTTTTCGACGAGAGCGGCAAGAACATTCAAATCCTCAACTGAAAATCAGAATCGCCCAGAAAGGCGTCTCGTGCCCCAGAAAACCGCCCTGATCACCGGGATCACCGGGCAAGACGGCTCGTTCCTCGCGGAGTTCTTGCTCGAGCAGGGCTACCGCGTCGTCGGGATGACGCGCCGTACCTCGACCGACGTGCACGAGCGAATCCAGCACCTCGTCGACCGCATCGAGATCGTGTCGGGCGACTTGCTCGACCAGAGCTCGATCACGTCGATCGTCGCCGCGATCCGGCCCGACGAGATCTACAACCTCGCGGCGCAGTCGTTCGTCCCGACGTCGTGGCAGCAGCCCGTCTTGACCGGAGAGTTCACGGCGCTCGGCGTGACGCGCGTGCTCGAATCGATCCGCGCGGTCGACCCGACGATCAAGTTCTACCAGGCCTCGAGCTCGGAGATGTTCGGCAAGGTGCACGCCGTGCCTCAGAACGAGACGACGCCGTTCTACCCGCGCTCGCCGTACGGCGTCGCGAAAGTGTACGGCCACTGGATCACGGTGAACTACCGCGAGTCTTACGACATGTTCGCGGCGAGCGGGATCCTGTTTAACCACGAGTCCGTTCCGAATAACACGCCTGTCATCATTCGCGAGAACGAACTCGTCGATATCAAAATGATCGGCGAGGTATTACGGGTCCGCGAGAAAGGCGCGACCGTCCAGCAGTTCGAGACGCCCGGTCTCGAGGTGTGGGACGGCAAGTCGTTCGTACGGGTGTTGGGCGGAACGGCGTACCGCCATCGCCCGGTCGTGGAAAACAAGAACGTCGCGCGCATCGAAGCGCGCTGCGGAACCGTGACGACGACCGCCGATCATGTCGTGTTCATGGCCGATGGCGAGCGTCCGGCTCACACGGTCGAGCCCGGCGACCGCGTCAGGTGCGCCGATTTGCCGGAGGTGCCGTCGTACACGTCCTGCTCGCTCGATACGGCGTGGATGCTCGGGATGTTCGTCGGTGACGGCTCGGCATACGTCCAAGAAGGCTGTGCTCACGCGAAGTTTACCAACTCCGATCCTCGGCTGCGAGACATCTTCGCAGGCGCGTGGAAGCGAGTGACCTGCGGCGAGACGCGTTACACGCCAACGACCTCGGGATTCGTACCTGGGAAAATTGTCGGCGCGCTTGCGCTCAGTGGTGCCCCGACATTCGTCGAGTGGCTGCACGCCGAATGCTACACGGAAAGCCGCCACAAACGCGTGCCGCGCGTCGTACTCAACGGCGACGAAGCGGTGTGGCGCGCGTTTCTCTGCGGTTACAACCAGACCGACCGGCTCAAAGCGGACAATGGAACGTCTATCTACAAAAACTTCAAGACGAACTCGCCGGTGCTGGCGATGGGACTCTGGTGGATGGCGAAACGCGCGCTGGGACAAGACCTCGTGCTCAACGTCGAGGTCGGCCCGTCGGAGCGCCCAGGGCCGTTCTACTCGATGAGCTTACGCTCCCCGAAACCGCAGGGAAACAAAGGCGCGCATCTGCGCCGGGATCTCGCGGAGGTGAAGCGGGTCGTTCCCGATCCGCATTACGCCGGGTGGCTTTACGACTTCACCACCACGACGCAGCGGTTTCACGCCGGCGTGGGCGAGTGCGTGATCCACAACTCGCCGCGGCGCGGTAAGGAGTTCGTCACGCGCAAGATCTCCGACGGGGTCGCGCGCATAAAGCTGGGTCTTGCGAACGAGCTTCGGCTCGGGAACCTCGACGCTCAGCGGGATTGGGGATTCGCCGGCGACTACGTGCGTGCGATGTGGCTCATGCTGCAGCGAGAACGGGCGGACGACTATGTCATCGCGACGGGCCGCACGCACGCGGTGCGCGACTTCGTCAGGCTGGCCTTCGCCGCGGTCGATCTCGACTGGGAGCGGTACGTGGTGGTCGATCCGCGGTATTACCGCCCGGCGGAGGTCGATCTGCTCGTCGGGGACTCGTCCAAAGCGCTGCGCGAGCTGGGTTGGCGGCCCGAGATGTCGTTCGAGCACCTCGTCGAGCAGATGGTTCGGGTCGATCTCGAACGGCTGCGTCCGTCGGCGCAGCACTGACGTGCGCGTCCTGGTCACCGGTGCGGGCGGGTTCGTCGGCGGCCATCTGATCGCCGCGTTGCGGTCGCGCGGCCACGAGGTCGTCTCGGCCGACCGCGCACCGAACGGCGATGACCACGACACGGTCCCGCTGGACGTCACCGATCCGCTCGCGGTGCGCGGCGCGGTCGAGCTCGCGCGGCCCGATGCGATCGCGCACCTCGCCGCGCAGGCGTTCGTGCCCGCGTCGCTCGCGGATCCCGAAGGCACGTTCGACGTCAACGCGCACGGCACGCTGCGCCTGCTCGAGGCGGCTCGCGCGCTCGCGGACCACGGCGGGCCGTCGCCGCGCGTGCTGGTGGTGAGCAGCGGCGACGTGTACGGCGCGCAGCCGCGCGAAGCGCTCCCACTGCGCGAGACGACGGCACCGCGCCCGCGCAGCCCGTACGCCGCGAGCAAGGTCAGCGCCGAAGCGCTGGCGCTCGCCTACGCGCGCTCGTACGGCGTCGACGTGGTCGTCACGCGCGCGTTCAACCACATCGGCCCCGGCCAGTACCGGCGCTTTGCGGTCGTCGATTTCGCGCTGCAGATCGCGCGCGTGGCAGCGGGCGGCGCGGCGCGCGTGCTCGTCGGCAACCTCGACGCGAGCCGTGATTTCCTCGACGTCCGCGACGTCTGCGATGCGTACGTGCTGCTGCTCGAAGGCCGCGGCGCGGCTGGCGAGATTTACAACGTTTGCAGCGGTACCTCGACCACGATGCGCGAGATCCTGCGCCGTCTCATCGAGCTCGCGCACGTCCCGGTCGAGGTGCACGACGATCCGGCGCGCATGCGGCCGGCCGACGTCCCGGTGAGCGTCGGGGACGCGTCGAAGCTGCACGCGGCGACGGGCTGGGCGCCGCGCGTCCCGCTCGTGGCGGCGCTGCGCGCGGTGTACGACGACGCGCGGGCGCGCGTCGCCGCCGGCCAACTCGACGATGCTTCTCCCGACGGAAACCACAAGGTGACTTCTTGAATTCGACGTTCAGCTCGTTCGTCTTCGGCAAGCGCGGTGCGCTGCTCGCGCTGCCCGCCGTCGTGCTGGCCGCGTTCGGCAAACCGAGCGCGTTCTCGATCGCCGCCGGCCTGCCGCTCGCGTTCGCGGGCGAGGTGGTGCGGATGTGGGCGGTCGGTTACAGCGGCGTCACGACGCGCGGCGACACGGTCACCGCGCCCGCGCTCGTGACCGCGGGGCCGTACGCGTACGTGCGCAACCCGCTCTACGTCGGCAACGTCCTCACCGCGGCGGGGTTCGCGCTCGCGTTCACCGGCAAGAACTCCGCGCCGGCACGTCTGCTGCTCGTGGGCGGGTCGCTCGCGGCGATGCTCGGCGTGTACGCGGTGATCGTGCCGCACGAGGAAGCGTACCTGCGCACCACGTTCGGGCCGGCGTTCGACGGTTATTGCGAGCGCGTGCCGCGCGTCGTCCCGGCGCTGGAACCCAGCGAACCGCAGCACGGGTCGTACGATCCCGACGTGATCGGAAAAGCGGAGACGCGGACGTGGCTGACCTTCGGCGCGATGCTCGGCGTGCTCGCCTTCAAGGCGCTGCGCGTCTGAGGTGACGGTGCACGCCGCGGGGTCGACCGGCCGCCTCAAGATCGCGCTCGCCGCGACAGCGGGCGTGGCCGTACTCGAGCTCGCCGGCGGCGTGCGGTCGGGCTCGCTCGCGCTGATGTCGGACGCCGCGCACGTGACGATGGACGTCGTCGCGCTCGCGATCGCGCTGGCCGCCGCCGTGCAGGCGAAACGGCCCGCCACGCAGCGCCAGACCTACGGGTTCGCGCGCTACGAGATCCTCGCCGCGCTCGCCAACGGCGGGCTGCTCACGGCGGTCACCGTGCTGATCGCCGTCGAGGCGGTCAAGCGGCTCTTCCATCCCGCGTTGCCGGCCGCCGGGCTGATGGCGGCGGTGGCGGCGGTCGGGCTCGCGGTGAACCTCGCGATCGGGCTGATGCTGGTGCGCGGCGTCCACGCAGACCTCAACGTGCGCGCGGCCGTCCTGCACGTCGCGGGCGACGCGCTCGGCGGCGGTGCCGTCATCCTCGGCGGTGTCCTCATCGTCGTGAGCGGCGCGGCGTGGATCGATCCCGCGCTCTCGCTGCTGGTCGCGGCGATCATCGTCGCCGGCGTGGTCGGCATCGTGCGCGAGGCGACGAACGTTCTGCTGGAGAGCGCGCCCGGCCACGCGGGGATCCCGGCGGTGCGCGACCGCATCGCGGGCGTCGCCGGGGTCGTCGGCGTGCACGACCTCCACGTCTGGACGATCGGCTCGGGCAGCCACGCCCTCTCGGCCCACGTCGTGCTCGACGACCGCAAGCTGAGCGAGGCGAGCGCCATCCTGCGCTCGATCGACGGTGCGATGCGGGCCGACTTCGCGATCGCCCACGTCACCGTGCAGTTCGAGTGCGAAAGCTGCGACCCGGACACGACGATCGTCTGCACGCAGACGCCTCGGGAAACCGGCGCCGCCTTCGCGAAGTCGTCAGGGTCATGAAGCCCGGTACCGTCGTCCTCGCCACCGCCCGCACGCCCTTCGGCCGCCTCGGCGGCGCGCTCGCCTCCCTCCCCGCCACGTCGCTCGGCGGCGACGCGATCCGCAACGCGATCGCGCGCGCGGGGATCGATCCGGCCGACGTCGAGCACGTCATCATGGGCCAGGTCCTTCAGGCCGGCGCCGGCCAGGCGCCCGCGCGCCAAGCCGCGTTCAAGGCCGGGCTCGCCAAGACGACCACAGCCGAGACGATCAACAAGGTCTGCGCGTCCGGCATGCTCGCCGTCGCGCACGCCGCGCGGTACATCGGCGACGGCGACAGCCGCGTAGTGGTGGCCGGCGGGATGGAGTCGATGTCGAACGCGCCCTATCTGCTCCCCGGCGCGCGCAACGGTTACCGCTACGGCCACGGCACGCTCGTCGACGCGATGATCCACGACGGGCTGTGGGACTACTACTTCGACGAGGCGATGGCCGCGCAAGGCGCGCGCGTCGCCGCGGAGCTCGGCGTGACGCGCGCGGTGCAGGACGAGTTCGCGTACCAGAGCCACAAGCGCGCGCACGACGCGCACGAAGCCGGCCACTTCGAAGCGGAGATCGCGCCGATCGACGTCGCGACCAAAGCAAAGGGCAAGATCGTGGTCGACGCGTTGCCGCAGACGGCGCGCGCGCGCATCCCCGCGTTCGCCGGCGCGCCCGGCGCGGGCGGCTCGGTGTGGGATCACGTGCCGCCGCAGAACATGGTCGCCGATCCCGCGCAGTACTCGCCCTACGTCACCGGCGACGTTCCGTTCACGCGCGTCGACCGCGACGAGCCCGTGCGGCGCGACGCGTCGATCGACGCGATGGCGAAGCTCAAGCCGATCGACAAAGACGGCAGCATCACCGCGGGTAATGCGCCCGGCGTCAACGACGGCGCCGCGGCGCTCGTGCTTTCGAGCGCGGACTACGCGCGTTCGGTCGGTGCCGAACCGCTGGCGGAGATCGTCGATCATGCCGGCGTCGCTTGGGATCCGCCGTACCTTGCGCTCGTGCCGGCGATGGCGGCGCAGAAACTGCTGGATCAGCAGGGGCTCAAGGCGTCCGACATTCACGTTTGGGAGATCAATGAGGCGTTTGCTGCGGTGGCGTTGACTGCTGCGGCGCGGCTTGGGCTCGATCCCAACGTCATCAACACGCAGGGTGGGGCGGTTGCGCTTGGGCATCCGATCGGGGCTTCTGGGGCTCGGATCGTTGCGGCTGTCGTGCAGCAGTTGCGGCGGCGGGGTGGGGGGCTTGGGATCGCTGCCATCTGTTCGGGTGGCGGACAGGGTGACGCGGTTCTGGTGAAAGTCGCGTAGGGATTGTGGCTGGGCGCCGCGTGCGCATTCGTCACGGGGGACGCGTTGGGACGCACGTCGTGTGCGTCCCAACGCTCGGCGCTCCGCGGGCTCTCGGCATCCTGCCTCCGCCCGCTCCGCGACGCCCCCGTGACGAACGCACACGCGGCGCCTTTGGCACGATGGTTGTGCGGCGATCGGTACTGCACGAATTCTGCATGCGGAAGGCGTAGGTAACTGTGCGCGTTTTGGTTGTTGGAGCTGGGCAGATGGGTGGGGGCATTGCGCAAGTGCTGGCTGCTAAAGGGCATGAGGTGCTTCTCAATGACGTTGATGAGGGGCGTATTCGTAAGGGGATCGAGGCGATTGCGAAGCGGCTCGAGCGGGATGTCGAGAAGGGGCGCTTGTCCGGGGAACAGCGGGGGGAGATTCTCTCGCATATCGATGCTCGTCCGCATGTGCACGATCTCGACGTTCAGCTTGCGATTGAGGCTGCTACCGAGCGAGTCGATCTGAAGCTCGATCTCTTTCGGTTCTTGGATAAAAATACGCCGCCTGAGGCCGTGTTGGCTTCGAATACTTCTTCGATCTCGATTACCGTGTTGGGGGCCGTTACGTCGCGGGCCGAGCGTATCGTCGGGATGCATTTCATGAATCCCGTGCCCGTGATGAAGCTCGTCGAGATCATCCGCGGGATCGCGACCGATGATGCGACGTTTGCGTTCGTGCGCGATTTGGCGCTCGGGCTCGACAAGACTCCCGTCGAGGTGCGTGATTTTCCCGGGTTCGTCTCCAATCGGATTTTGATGCCCATGATCAACGAGGCGATCTATGCCTTGTATGAGGGTGTTGCTTCCGTCGAGGCGATCGATACCGTCATGAGGCTCGGGATGAATCATCCCATGGGGCCGCTCACGCTCGCGGATTTCATCGGGCTCGATACGTGTCTGGCGATCATGAACGTGTTGTCCGACGGGTTCGGAGATACGAAATACCGCGCGTGTCCGCTGCTCAAGCAGTACGTTGCGGCGGGGTGGCTCGGGAAGAAGTCCGGGCGCGGGTTCTACGACTACACGGCTTCGGCGAACGGGGCGCCCGCCGCGGTTCCTGCGGCGGCCAGGTGATCGGCGCGGCCCGGCCGGTGGCGTTCGATCTCACCGACGAGCAGCGCGCGATCGGTGAGGTGGCGCGGGATGTCGCGGCGCGCGAGATCGCGCCGCATATCTGCGCGTGGGACAAGGGGCACGTGTTTCCGCGCGAGTTGTACGCGAAGCTCACCGCGGCCGGGTTGATGGGAATGCTCGTGCCTGAAGAGTTCGGCGGCGTCGGGGCTGATTACGTCTCGTACGCGCTCGCCATCGAGGAGCTTGCGAAGGTGGATGCGGGCACCGCGGTCACCGTTTCGGTGCACTCGATGATCTGTAACGCGATCGCGACGTTGGGTTCGGACGAGCAGAAGTCGCATTGGCTCGAGCTGCTTGCGGCGGGCGACGTCATTGCCGGGTTTGGGCTCACCGAGCCCGATGCGGGGTCCGATGCGGCGGCGATTCGGGCGACGGCGCGGCGCGACGGTGCGAATTGGGTGCTCAACGGGCGCAAGCAGTGGTGCACCAACGGTGGGTACTCCGGTGTCGTCATGGCGATGTTTCGGACCGGTGGGGCGGGGTCGAAGGGGATCACCGCGTTTCTCGTCGACTCGTCGTTGGACGGGATCGTGGTCGAGAAGACGACCGAGAAGCTTGGGATCCATACGTCGAATACCGTCGATCTTGCATTCGATGACGTGCGCGTTCCGCCCGAGGCGGTGCTGGGTGCCGAAGGTGCCGGGTTGACGAAGGCGCTCACGACGCTCACGTCCGGGCGGATCGGGATCGCCGCGCAGGCGACGGGGATTTTAGCGGCGTGTTTGGATGCGTCGGTTGCGTTTGCGAAGGATCGGATTGCGTTCGGCAAGCCGATCGGCGCGTTCGAAGGCGTGTCGTTCAAGATCGCGCAGATGGCGACCGATCTCGATGCGGCGCGGCTGTTGGTGTATCGCGCGGCGGCGTTCGCCGATGCGAAGCGGCCGTTCATCGGTGAGGCGTCCAAGGCGAAGCTCTTTGCTTCGACCAAGGCGCGCGAGCATGCGTCGGCGGCGCTGCAGATTCACGGCGGGTACGGCTACACGACCGAGTTTCCCGTCGAGCGGTATTATCGCGATGCGAAGATCACCGAGATCTACGAGGGGACGTCCGAGATCCAGCAGATGGTGATCGCGCGCGGGCTGCTCGGGCGGCTCGACTAGCGCGCGCGGCGCGCCTACTGCTTCGCGAACGTGTCTTTGACGAGCGTTGCGGTGACGTGGGCGTCGCTGGACTCCAGTGTTTCGGGGCGCAGTTGCTGGCGGATGCGGATGCGGATGTCGTACGCCGTCGGGCACAGCACGTCGGTGGCGTAGGTCGTCGTTCCGTCGGCATGCTCGTCGTAGCCCGCCGGTCCGGGGACGACGGCGTCCGTCGTGATCGCGATCGTGGCGCGCGTCTCGTCGCGGTGGACGACGTGATACGTCGTCTCGCCTTTGGCCGGGGGCGCGAACGGCGTCGACCAGGTCGAGCCCGGGCTCACGTCGCGGTTGGCGATCATGCCGCGCGCGAGCAGCGGTAGGACGCGCCGCGCTTGCGCGCTCAGGCTGCGCTTCGGGTCGAAGAGGAGGCGGCCGTCGGACATGATCGCGACGCGCAGCGCGGGCTGGCGCGCTTCACGGCCCTCGTAGGTCGCGTCGACGACGAGCCCGCCGTCGCCGGTCGCGGCGACGACGTCGACGGTCAGCGTGCCGCGGTCGTTGCTGCCGAAACCGCGCGATACCGAGCCTTTGCCGACGTCGGGCGTGTGCGCGCGGCCGTCCGCGTTGCCGCCCATCAGGTTCGAGACGAGCGTCTCCTGCGACGTCTGGACGCTGTAGGCGACGTCGTACGTCAGCGTGCGCAGCGTTTTGGGCGCGTCGTCGGCGCGCACCGCGGTTGCGGCGGTCACGACGAGTGCGAAGCCCAGCGCGAGCGAACGAGCGTGCATGCGGCGCCTCCTGCGGCCGACTTGTCGGCGGCGCTCGGCGGTTCCTACAACGCGACCAGGTATCGTGCGCGCGCCGGCACGCCGGCCGATGCGTGTGCCAGCGGCGCGTCCGTGTCCGGCGCGATGCCGGCTGCGGCGAGCAGCGTGTTTGCCGCGATCGCCGCCGTCGCGTCGCGCAGCGGCCATGGCGGGTGGACCACGTCGCCGCGCACGGTGCGGCCGCGCCGGTCGACGGTGAAGAAGCAGTAGCGCTCGACGAGCCGGTGCTCCAGCGATCCGTGCGCGGTTGTGCGGACGTCGTGCGCGACGCGTGCTCGCGCGTCGAAGCGCGCGGGCGCCGCGCGCGCGTCCGTGCGTTCCAGGCGGTACGCGCACGACTCGCCGTCCCATGCCGTCGCGATCCGCGCGTCGTGGTACGGCAGGTGGAGCGCGGTGCGGCCCGCGCGCACCGTGACGGCGCTCGCGGCGTCGAGACTCAGGAACCACACGCCGGGCGTCCCGCCGCCCGTCACGTACGTGCGCACGTTGATCTCACCGAAGCTGCGCAGCCCCAAGCGGGCGGGCACGCCGCGCGCTCGCGCGCCCGCGATGCTGAACGCGACGATGCCGATCCACGCGCTGCCTGCCATGACGTCGAGCTCGAGATCGCGCGGGAGCAGCGCGCGCAGCGCGCCGGCGTCGACCGGCCAGTGCAGGAACAGCGCGTCACGCCAGTCCATCGAGACCAGCCACGGCGCGCTCACGGCGCCGGCTGGTGCGCGTCTTCGGGCAGGAAGCGCTCGCGCAGCCCGGGCGGCGGCAGCGCGCACGTGTCGGTGCGCCCGAACCAGCGGTAGCGGTTGCGCGCGATCCAGCCGTAGACGGCGTCGCGCGCGCGGCGCGGGACCAGGATCGCGCCGAAGGCCAGCGGCCACGGCGCGCGCAGGCCGAGCGCGATGTGCAGCGCGGCGTCGCTGCGCTCGTAGCGGCGGCCATCGGCGAGCAGCACGATGGTGTCGGGCTCGCGCGCGTCAGCGGCCCGTTCGCCGAGGAGCTCGCATGCGCGCGGCGACTGCAGCGACAGGAACGCGAACCGGCGCTCCGGATCGTTCGCCGCGATGAAGCGCACGGCGCCGTTGCACAGGTTGCAGACGCCGTCGAACAGGACGATCGACGCGGCTGCGCTATTTTTTCGCCATCGTGTCGCTGACCAGCGTCGCGGTCAGATGCGCGCTCGTCGTCATCGACTGGTCGATGCCGAGCTGGCGGTGGATGCGCGCGGTGAGGTCGTACGACACCGGTGACACGATGTCGGTCGCGTACGTCGTCGTGCCTTGATCGGATTCGTCGAAGCCGGTCGGGCCGGGCATCGACCACACGCCCTCGATCGCGATGCGCGCGAGATGCCCGTCGCTGCTCTGCACGCGGTACGTCGTCGAGCCTTTGGCGGGGGCGGCTGCGGGGACGCTCCACGTCGAGCCGGCCGCGACGTCCCGGTCGGCGATGAAGCCGCGCGCTATCAGCGGCAGCATGCGCGCCGTTTCGGGCGCGAGCGGGTGCGCCGGATCGACGGACATCCGCCCGTCCTTGAAGATGGCGACGCGCGTCTTCGGCTGGACGTTCACCGTGCCGGTGAACGCCGCGTCGACGACGAGCCCGCCGTCGGGCGTCGCCGCGATCACGTCGATCGCGAGCTTGCCGCGGTCGTCGCCGTTCATGTACTGGTTCGCGGAGCCGGAACCCGCGGAGACGCCGGAGTTCGTGGGGTCCGAGTTCCCCGCGCCCCCGCCCCCGTAACCGCCGTTGAACCCGGACGATTTCACCTCGTGCGTCGTGCGCGCGCTGTACGTGACGTCGTACACGAGTTGCCGCAACGGTTTGACCGGCGCGGGCGCGTCGGCGGCGGACGCCGCGAGCGGGCGTCGAGACGCGACGGCGACGGCAAGAGCAAGCAGGCTGCGCATGAGACGGTTCCTCCGTAGGAATCCATTTCGCCAAGCTTGCCCGGGGCGGCCTCCGCAACGCTGCGACCATTGTCGTCCAGGGGCGCAATCGCGGCGCGCGGAACGCTCGGGCCGCCATGAAGTTGATGGAGTACCAAGGCAAGGATCTGTTCCGGCGCGTCGGCATCCCGACCCCGAGCGGCGTCTACGCCACGACGGCCGGCGACGTGAAGACGTTCCTCGCCGAGCATCCCGGCTCGTGGGTGCTCAAGAGCCAGGTGATGATGGGCGGCCGCGGCAAGGCCGGCGGCATCAAGTTTGCCGATGACGCGCAGCAGGGCGAAACGCTGGCGCGGGAGCTGATCGGCAAGGTTCTCAAGTCCGTTCAAAACCCCGACGGCGAAGAAGTGAAGTCGCTGCTGGTCGAGGAGAAAGTCGACATCGCGAGCGAGGCCTACGTGTCGATCGCGATCGACCGCGCGGCGAAGCAGCCGGTCGTGCTCGTCACCGCGCAAGGCGGCATGGACGTCGAGGAGGTCGCGGAGCGCGACCCCGGCGCGATCGAAAAGTATTGGATCGATCCCGCGCGCGGCTACTCCGCGTTCATCGGCCGCCGGCTCGCCTTCGATGCGAAGCTGCCGGAGGGCTATCGCAAAGCGTTTCCGGCGATCCTCGGCGCGCTGTACGCGCTGTTCATGGACTACGGCGCGAACCTCGTCGAGATCAACCCGCTCGTGCTCACCAAGGACGGCCGCGTGATCGCGAGCGACGCAAAGGTCGACCTCGACGACAACGGGCTCTACAAGCATCCCGACGTCGCGAAGTGGAACTCGGAGTCGCCCGCCGACGAAGATCAGGCGGCGGCGGTCGCGATCGGCCTGGGGATGTCGAACTACGCGCGGTTCGAAGACGAGCCGGGGCTGCCGCCGAAAACGGTGGGGACCATCGCGAACGGCGCGGGGCTCGGCATGGGCACCATGGACGCGGTCAAGAACGCCGGCGGCGGCGCTGCGAATTTCCTCGACATCGGCGGCGGCGCGCAAGCCGAGCTCGTGAAGAACAGCTACAAGCTCGTGACGTCCGACCCGCGCGTCAAGGCGATGTTCATCAACATCTTCGGCGGCATCACGCGCGGCGACCAAGTCGCGAAGGGGATCGTCGAGGCGCTGAGCGGCGACGACGTGCGCAAGGTGCCGCTGGTCGTGCGGCTCACCGGCACCAACGCCAAAGAAGGTCTCGCAATTCTGGCCGAAGCGGGTTTCGTGCCCGTCGAGACGATGGACGAAGGCGCCGCGCGCGCGGTCGCCCTCGCCGCGGGGAGCAAGTAACGTGGCGATCTTTTTGGACAAGAATTCCAAGGTCATCGTGCAAGGCATCACCGGGCGCGAAGGCGCGTTTCATACGCAGCGCATGCTCGCGTACGGCACGAACATCGTCGGCGGCGTCACGCCCGGCAAGGGCGGCACGACGATCGAGAGCGGTCAGCCGGTGTTCGACACCGTGAAGGACGCGGTCGATGCGACCGGCGCGACGCATACGATCATCTTCGTGCCGCCGTTCGCGGGCGCCGACGCACTGTGGGAGGCGCACGACGCGGGCATCGCGCTCGCCGTGTGCATCACCGAAGGGATCCCCGCGCACGACATGCTGCGCGTCGCCGCAACGACGCCGGGGATGCGGATCATCGGCGGCAACTGCCCCGGCCTCATCTCGCCGGGCAAGTCGCTGGTCGGGATCATGCCGGGCCACATCTTCAAAGAAGGCAACGTCGGGATGATCTCCCGCTCGGGGACGCTCACCTATGAGATCGTCGACGGCCTCACGCGGGCGGGCTTCGGCCAGTCGACCTGCGTCGGCATCGGCGGCGACCCCATCATCGGGACGACGTTCGTCGACTGCCTGCGCGCGTTCGCGAACGACCCCGAGACGGCGGCGCTGGTCGTCGCCGGCGAGATCGGCGGCTCGGACGAAGAAGACGCCGCCGCGTTCATCAAAGAGCACATCGCCGACAAGCCGGTCGTCGCGTTCATCGGCGGCCGCTCCGCACCCAAGGGCAAGCGACTGGGCCACGCGGGCGCGATCATCTCGGGCAACACGGGGACACCGGAGTCGAAGGTCAAGGCGTTCGGCGAGGCCGGCGTCCCGGTGGCGGACCGGCCGTCGGACATCCCGCGGTTGCTCGCCGAACGGCTCAAGCCCGTCCCAGCGTAGCCGCGACCGATGCGGTTCGGCTACCAGTGCGAGGAGTGCGAGGAAGCGATCTGGCTCGCGACCACGCGCGCGGAGCTGCAGTGGCTGCGAAGCCGGCGGCATGTCGTGCGCGAGGTGGCCCGTCATTTGAGCGCCGGCCTCGACGGCTGGATGGACGAGGGGCTCGCTTTTCTCGACAAGCATGACGGGCACAGCGTGGTCGTGGTGGAGCGCGCCAACGGCTGAAGCGCAACCCTCCGAAAAAGGGGAAGCGAGCGCGGGGTCTCAGAAGGGTCACAGGTCTGCCCGGATTCTGCCGGCCTTGTGCCGCGGAAACGGCCGACTCCCCACAACCACCCTTCGAAAGGAAGAGTGCCCGTGGCTATACCTCATCAGGTGAGACGAGGTGTCCTCGCGGTATTGTTGCTCATCGCGTTCGTGCTCCAGGGAACGACAAGCGTTCTGGCAGGTACGACCGGTGTCATCAACGGTTCCGTCGTCGATCCGTCGTCGAACCAACCCGTCAGCGGCGCGCGCGTGACGGCTGTCAGCGCTTCGCAGTCAGCCACCACGACCACCGACGCGTCCGGCCGTTTCTCGTTCATCTCCCTCAACCCCGACACGTACACGATCTCCGTCGCGGAGTCGTCGACGCGTGACGCCGCGTCGACCAGCGGCGTGACGGTTCAGGCGGACCAGACGGTCGCCGTCAACCTCACGCAACCGACGAAGCTCAAGGTCATCGGTTCGGTGACCTCGCGCGCCGCCGGTGCGCTCGTGAAACCGGGTACGACGGCCGACGTCTACTCGATCAACGCCGTCACGCAGGACAAAGCGTCCAACGTCGGCGGTGGCGGTAACCTCAACAGCGCCTGGTCCGCCATTGCCACCGTCCCGGGCGTGTTCATCGCTCCCAACCAGGCCGGCTACATCGGCGCCGGCGCATCGATCAGCATCCGCGGCGGCGACTACGACCAGATCGGTTACGAGCTGGACGGCGTCCCCGTCAACCGCGCCTTCGACAACTATCCGTCGGGATCGCTGTCGTCGCTCGGCCAGCAGGAGCTGCAAGTCTACACCGGCGCGACGCCGGCCAACTCCGAGGCCGAAGGCATCTCGGGCTACATCAACCAGGTCATTCGCACCGGCACCGCGCCGGCGTCGCGTAGCTTGAACCTGGCGATCGGCACGCCGATCTTCTACAACAAGGTCGCGTTCGAAGCCGGTGGCGCCAACCCGAGCCGTACGTTCTCGTACTACCTCGGCGCGGGCGCGTACAACCAGAGCCTTGCGCTACTATGACCAGTACAACGGCGCCAGCCTCCAGCAGAACTGGGGCGCGCCGCTAACACCGTGCGGCGGTGCTGCGGCCGGTGCGAACATCGGCTGCGTCGGTCCGCAGGGTCAGGACTACACGAACGGCGGCAACACGCCGGCATACGTGCTGGGGCCGTACAACTACAATGCGCCCTCGGGCGTGCAAGATCGCGACACCGTCGCGAACTTCCACTTCGGGCTCCCGCGCAAGGACGGCAACAAGGACGACATCCAGCTGCTGTTCGACAACAACTTCATCAACAATCCGGCGTACGACTCGACCAACGACTTGGGCGGTTCGAAATTCGCCGACGCCAGTGGACTGGGCGTTCCTTCGTACACCGACACGTACACGTTCATCGGTGCGCCGCGGGGGACGCTGTTGCCGGGCTCATACACGGGTGGCGGCACGGTTCCGTACCTGTTCCCGCAGTCGCCGGCCGGACGTTCGATCGCCGGTGGGTGCGACGCGAACCACCTCGGCCTCAACTACGGCTGCATCGAACCGGATCGCCGCGACGCGTTCAACAACAACCAGTCTGTGGTGAAGCTGCAATACCAGCACAACTTCGGCACGAACGCGTTCCTTCGCATCTACGGGTACACGTACTACTCGAACTGGCTGCAGACGGGTCCGCAGTCCAACTACAACAACTACGTCGGCTACGTCCCGAGCGATTACGAGCTGTCCTCGCACACGCGCGGGCTGAGCGTGAACTTCTCGGATCAGCTGAACTCGCAGCACCTTCTCTCGGTGCAGGGTTCGTACACCACGTCGTCAACGCTGCGCGACAACAACACGCAAGACGTCGCGGGCTTCTACCCGGCTTCGCGCTTGAACGGCCGTACGGTCGTCGGGCTGCTCGTCGACTCGTCGAACCCCACCAACGGGCTGTGTTACGTGCCCGGCGGCGGTGCGACGACGCCGTGCTACAACCCCGGCGGCAGCGACCTCAACCGCGGTGCGGCGCATGGCGGGATCGGGACGCAGCCCGGTTTCTTCAACCTCCTCCAGGCGGCAAATAACACGGTGACGCCGGCCACCGGTACATGCGGCGGCGGCCCGTGCCGATACCTCGTCGTCGAAGACGGCACGCACGCGACGTACAACACCGTCGTGCCGAAGTTCTCGGCGTTCTCGATCACCGATCAGTGGAAGCCCACCGATCGCCTGAACATCAACCTCGGCCTGCGGTACGACCGCTTCGAGTTCGATGGTTCGAGCACGACCGGAACGCCCGCGCGCACGTTCTTCTACAACGCGTTCAACCGCCAGTTCCCGGGGATCGCGCAAGTCAACACGTCGGGCCAGACCGAACAGTACAGCGTGCTCCAGCCGCGGCTGGGCATGACGTACACCGTCAACCCGGCGACCGTGCTTCGCGCGAGCTACGGCCGCTATGCCCAGGCTCCGAACAGCGCCTTCGAGCAGTACAACTTCCTGCAGCAAGACGCGCCGCCGTCGTTGGCCAACTTCGTGCGCTTCGGCATCGGTAACACGCCGGCGCACGCGATTCGTCCGGAAGTCTCGAACAACTACGACTTCTCGTACGAGCACCAGTTCAAGGGCGACACGTCCGTCAAGTTGACCCCGTTCCTGCGCAAGACGCAGGATCAGATCCAACAGTTCTTCCTCGATCAGAAGACCAACTTCGTCTCCGGCCTCAACGTCGGCCGCCAGACATCGGAAGGCTTCGAGCTCGAGGTCGACAAGGGTGACTTCTCCCGCAACGGATTGGCGGGACGGCTGTCGTTCACGTACACCAACAGCTACATCAACTACACGCGTGAGCCCAACGGTCAGTCGGTGATCGACGGGTTCAACACCGCGATCGCGCAGTACAACGGCTTCACCGCAGCGGGCGGCGGCGCCAAGTGCTATACGACGGCCGGCGCGGCCGACAACGCGTGCGCGGCGGGTTCGATCGCGAATCCGTACTTCAACGCACCGTCGCAGCCGCTGATGGACGTCAACGGCCAGTACGCGACGTTCGACACGTTCCCCGGCGGCGTCGGAGCCGGCGGGTACTCGTCGTTCGGCGCGCCCTACGTCACGACGCTGATCCTGCAGTACAAGCACGGTCCGCTGGCGATCACGCCCGCGCTCCAGTTCTCGGCGGGCTCGCGCTTCGGCGTCCCGATCTCGACGCCGGGCATCGATCCCACGTCGTGCGGCGGCGGCCTGGGCGGTTCGACCGTCAACGACCCGCGCTATCCGTACGGCGCGGCCGGCGGTTCGCCGTACGACCAGACGACGTGCGGGAGCGCGATTGCAATCCCGAACCAGTACACGAAGCGTTTCGACAACGTCGGCGCGTTCGTGTCACCGAGCCAGATTCTGCTTCACACGCAGGTCACATACGACGTGAACAAGCGGATCACGCTGGTCGGAAACTTCGCGAACATCATCAATCGCTGCTTCGGCGGCACGCACGTCCCGTTTGCGGTCAACCACGCTTGCAACTATACGGCAACGTATGGGGCAGGCTCGGGCCCGCAACCGATCGGAAACATGTTCAACCCCGGGAACAACATCCAACCCTTCCTCTCGACCCCGTATGACCCGACGTTCCCGGGATATCCGTTCAACATGTACTTCGAGGCTCGGATCAAACTCTAGGCTTCGGCGTCAGCTGAACACGACTGACGGCCTCCGCTTCGGCGGGGGCCGTCTTTTTTCGCCTTGCGAGGTAAAAAAAGCGCCTCGTGGGGCGCTTTTTCCGGGTCGGCGGTGGGGTGGGGCCCCTTCGCTTCTAGCGGGGGACTTGGAGTTTTTGGCCTACGTGGAGGTTGGCCGTCGAGAGGTGGTTGGCGCCTACGATTTGGTCGACCGTGGCTTGCACGTCGCCGTTCGACGGGGTCGTGCGCTCGGCTAGGGTCCAGAGGGTCTGGCCCGGTTGGACCGTGACCGTTCGGTAGGCTACCGGCGGCGCGGCGTGGACCGTGCTCGAGAGCGCGGGGAGCGTCACAGCGAGGCAGAGGCCGCCCAGGGCGACCAACGGCATCAGGGTCGGTTTTCGTTTGGGCGTGACGCGCATGTTCGTATTCTTTCCCCTAGATGTTGTGCCAAACGCCTGTTCGTCCACCACATGATACCAAGACGGGTTGCCGGGAGTCAAGGTGGTTTCGAACGTATGTTTGCTCTGCGTGCGGCATCTGTGGTAGTATTGCCGCAATCAATGCGGTACTCACCCGGGTGCCGTCGGCGAGCGTCTCAGGGCGCGATGCCTACTGGGTGGCATTCTCAAGGAGGGTTCGGATGGCCGAGCGGGCCACGACCGACAAACAGCAGCGGATCCTCGACGTGATCCGGCAATTTACGTCCGACCGCGGGTTCCCGCCGTCGGTGCGGGAGATCGGCGAGCGCGTCGGGCTCTCGTCGTCCTCGACGGTGCAGTCGCACCTCAAGACGCTCGAACGGCGCGGGCTGCTCAAGCGCGATCCCACCAAGCCGCGCGCGCTCGTAGCGACGCGCGGCGACGACGAGCCGCAGACGATCGCGTCGATCACGCTGCCGGTCGTCGGGCGCGTGGCGGCCGGCGTGCCGATCACCGCAACCGAGAACCTCGAGGACCAGTTCGTGCTGCCCGCGTCGTGGGCGCCGCGCACCGGCGGCTTCGTCCTACGGGTGAAGGGCGACTCGATGATCGACGCCGCGATCCTCGACGGCGACCTGATCGTCGTCGAGCAGCGGCCGACCGCGAACAACGGCGAGATCGTGGTCGCGATGATCGACGGCGAGGCGACGGTCAAACGGTTCTACCGCGAGCACGGCCGCGTGCGGCTCCAGCCGGAGAACGCGAGTATGGCGCCAATCTACGCCGACGATGTCACGATCGTCGGCCGAGTCGAGGCCGTCATCCGGAAACTCTAGCTCCACCGCCGGAAGCTCTAGCTCCGGTCTCGAGCCTCCGGCCGGCGACGGGCTGATCGCGCGCTTCGAGCGCGCGATCGCGCCGTACGCGCAGCGCTTCGCCGAGGCGCCGGCGACCCAGGCGTTGCGCGTCACGCTGCCGCTCGCGTTCGGCGTCGTCGTGCTGTACCTCGTCGGCCTGCTGATCCACGAACCGTTTCGCGGTTGGGCGCACGTCGCCGAGCTGATCCGGCGATTCATGCCGGACGCGTTCGCGCTCGCGTCGGTCGTGATGGTGCTCGCGCTGTCGTTCACGCTCGCGAAGCGGCTGCGCTATGCGGCGCTGCCGCTCGTGGCGACGGCGTTCGTCGCGTTCGTGCTCGCGCTGCCGCATGCCGCGCTCGACGCCGTCGCCGAGTTCGCGCGCACGCGCGGGGCGAGCGGGCTGGGCGCGTTCGCGACAACGTTGGGCGCGAGCGGCTTGTTCACCGCGATCGTCGTGTGCCTCGCGACGGCCGGTGCGATCGCGCTCGCGCGCCGCGGTTACGGCGCTGCCGCCGGCACGGCCGCAGGCGCGCTCGGCGTGCTGCTGATCTCGTTCGGGCTGTTCACGCTGGGGCTTTCGCTCGCCGGCGCGCTGTCGGCGGTGCTCGCACCACTGGGGACGCTGGGCGACAGCTTCGTCGCGCTCGCGCTGATCACGGCGATCGAGGCCGCGCTGTGGGTCGTCGGCATCCACGGCCCCGCGCTGCTGGCCGCGATCGTGCTGCCGGCGTACTACCAGCTGCAGTTCCAGAACACCGATGCGCACCTGCATCACGCGCCGATCCCGCACATCGTGGCGGTCTCGACGTTCATGTTCGTGTTTCCGGGCGGCTCCGGCGCGACGCTCCCGCTCGTCGTGCTCCTGTTGCGCAGCCGGCTGTCGCGGCTGCGCAAGCTCGCGTACGCGTCGATCGTGCCGGCGATCTTCAGCATCAACGAACCCGTGATCTTCGGGCTTCCGATCGCGTACAACCCCGTGCTCGCGGTGCCGTTCGTCGCCGCGCCCGTCGCGCTCGCGTGCACGACGTACGCCGCGATGGCGCTGGGCTGGGTCGGGCGGCCCGTGTTCTTCATCCCCGCGACGCTGCCGGCGTTCATGAACGCGTTCCTCACGACGCTGGACTGGCGCGCGTGCGTGCTCGTCGGCGTGAACCTCGTCGTGGCGGGCGCGATCTGGCTGCCGTTTCTGCGCGTGTACGAGCGCGCCGAGCTGGCGCGCATCGCGCGCGCGTAAGGGGCCGGCGGCATGATCGCGACGCTGCTCGGCGGCATCGGCGTCGACGCGCGCGTGCGCGCCGCGGCGGAGCGCGCCGCGCCGTGGCTGGAACGGCGCGATCCGCGGACGACGGCGGTGCGCGCGCGCGTGCTGCGCGCGTTCCTCGACGAAGGGATCGCGGAGAGCGATCTGGCCGGGACGACGGGCTACGGCTACGACGATCCCGCGCGCGAGCGCTACGAGTCGCTGCTCTCGCGCGTCTTGCGCGCCGAACGGGTGCTGGCGCGGCTGTCGATCGTCAGCGGCACGCACGCGATCGTCGCGGGCTTGGACGCGTTGCTCGCGCCGGGCGCGACGCTGCTCGCCGCCAACGGCGCGCCGTACGACACGCTGCGCCACGCGATCGCGACGGCGCCGTACGCGCTCGCGGCGCGCGGCGTGCGCTTCGTCGAGGTGCCGCGCACGGCTGCGGGCGACACCGATCTCGCCGCGCTGCGCGACGCGGTGCGCCGCGAGCGGCCCGCGGTCGTGTTCGTGCAGCGCTCGCGCGGCTACGCGGTGCGGCGCTCGCTGTCGATCGATGCCATCGCCGCGCTCGCGGCGGCGGTGCGCGGCGCCGCCTCCGGCGCGGTGATCTTCGTCGACAACTGCTACGGCGAGCTCGTCGAAGAGCGGGAACCGCTCGAGGCCGGCGCCGACGTGATCGCGGGCTCGCTGATCAAGAACCTCGGCGGCGGCCTCGCGCCCACCGGCGGCTACGTCGCTGGGCGCGCGGACTTGATCGAGCGCATCGCCGCGCGCGTGTTCGCGCCCGGGATCGGCGCGGCGCTCGGGCCGACGCTCGGCTTCGGGCGCGCGCTCGTGCAGGGGTTGTTCTACGCGCCGCTCGTCGTCGCCGAGACGCTGCGCGGGCTGGACTTCGCGGCCGCGCTGTTCGCCGAGCTGGGGTTCGCCGTCGACCCCGCGCCGGGCGACGTGCGCACCGACATCGTGCAGGCGATCCGGCTCGGCTCGCGCGAGCGGCTGATCGCGTTCGCGCGCGGGCTGCAGCGCGCGCTGCCGGTCAACGCGCGGTTCGCGCCGGAGCCCGGTCCGGTCCCCGGCTACGTGGATCCGGTCATCATGTCGAGCGGTTCGTTCGTGAGCGGCGCGACGATCGAGCTATCGTGCGACGCGCCGCTGCGCGAACCGTACGAGGTGTACCTGCAAGGCGGCGTCACCGCCGAGCACGCCGCGCTGGGCGCCGTGCTGGCGGCGAACGCCGTCCTGCAGCTCTAGCGGCGGGCGCCCTAGAGACTCAGTTGCACGCGTCCCACGTAAGCGGGCAGCACGTGTTGGTGCACGCCCGCGTGCCGTTGCAGCCGTGCGTCTGGAACGAGAAGCCGAACGCGGGTTGCAGGTGCGCGTCGCGCGCGGGCTCCTCGCGCAAGTCGAGGTCGTCGAAACGAGATTCGGTGGGCATGGGAAACTCCTAGACCGTAGCGACGGTCGGGATGCGTTCTATTGAAACGGCGGCGGGCACGTACAGCACACTTTGGTGCAGCCCACGGTCGCGGTGCAGAATCCGGTATTACCGCTGCTGCCGAACTGGGATGCGATGTCGGCGTCGCCGCGGGCGGGCTCTTCGCGCAGGTCGAGGTCGTCGAAACGAGACTCTGTCGGCATGGGATTTTTCCTTTCATGAGCGAGTTGGTTCAGTCGGGCAACAGCCCGAACAGCGGGAGCCAGCGCCGCTCTTGCGCGGTCGCGGCGTCGATGAGGAATTGCGCGACGCCCAGCGCCGCATCGAGAAAATTCGGCCTCTCTTCCTCGCGCGCGGCGGGCAGGTTGTAGCTGCGGTAGCCGAGCGGCGCGCGTTCGTCGAATCGGTCGAGCACGTCGCGCGCGAGCCGCTCCGCGTGCGGCGCGAAGCGTGCATCGTCCGCGGCGAAGCGCCACGCGATCGTCGCGACGCCGGCGCGCCCGTGGCACAGCGCGTCGTCCCACCGGCCGAGCTCGGGCTCCGGGTCGTCGAGCACGCCGGCGAGCGCGTTCCCGGCGAGCTCGCGCAGCGCGCCGTCGCCGTCGAGCCGCGCGCGGTCGTCCAGCACCGCGGCGACGCCCGCGGTTTGATAGCACCATGCGCGCCGCGCGGACGGCCGTTCCGCGGCGCGCCACACCGAGCCCCAGCGGTGCGCAGCGCCGGCGACGTGCGATCGTTCGAGCAGCAGCGCTACGTAGCGCCGTGCGAGCTCGCGATCCTCGGGCAGCGCGACGTTGAGCGCGGCGAGCATCCCGGGCACGCCGTGCGCGACGCCGAGGTTCACGGCGGCGACGTTCTCGTCGTCCGACGCGAGGCGCGCTTCGACCGTGTCCGCGAACGCGTGCGCGAACGCGCGCAGCGCGGCGCGCGCTTCGGGTGACGCGTCGTCGCGCAACGCGATCGCGCGGCCTGCGACGCCGCTGATGAGGTCGAACGACAGCACGTCGGAAGGATCGCCGGGCGGTGCGGCGATCAGCGACGCGTCGACCGCGTCGCGCAGGCGCGTGCGCGCGCCGGCCAGCGACGTGCGCCGCGGATCGGCCGCATCCAGCACGACGAGCAGGCCCGCGGCGCCGTCGTAGAGGCTGAGCCGGTCCGGTGCGAACACCAGCGCTTCGCGCAACGTCGCGCGCACGGTCGCGTCGTCGCCGCGGCCGGCGCGCGCGAGCGACTCGGCGACGAGCACCGCGCCGCCGTACCGGCCGATCGACTCCGGCGCGGAGTGGTCGGCCGTGAGCAGCGGCAGGCTCGCGGTGAAGATGCGTTGCGCGACGTCGAGCGCGCGCGCCGCACCGGTCTTGTCGAAGAGCGGCCGGCGCGGCGGCGGCGCGGCTAGCGCGTGCGCCGGCTGCGGCGCGCGAACAGCGCTTTCCATACCAGTCTCCGCAGGGCGAGCTCTTCGTCGCGGGCGACGCCGCGGCGGTTGAGGTGCATGTGCAGCACGCTGTCGACGACGTCGAGGTACGTTGCGCTGCCGCCGCACACCGCGGCGAGCTCGCGCGCGACCGCGACGTCTTCGTTGCCGGCATCGTCGGAGTACGCCGCCGCGAGCACGCGCAGCACGTCCGATTCGTCGCGCGACGCCGCGTGCGCCTCCGGGCGGCGCGTGTCGATCCAGCGCTCGCGCTCGTCGGGCGCCGTGAGCGCGTCGAAGCTGCGCAGCAGCGGGATCGCGAGCGCTTCGAGGCGTTCGCGCCCGGCGAGCACGTCGACCGCGGGACCGCGCAGCGCGGCGACGCTGTCGCGGTGGAAGAGCCGCTCGCAGAGCTCGATCCCGGCCGCGCCGCCGTAGCGTTCGAGCTCGCGCTCGTAGGTCGCCAGGCCGTAGCGCGTGACGACGCCGGCGTGCACGAGCTCTTCGGCGAAGGCCAGCGCACGCTCGCGCAGCGCGGCCGCCCCGCGGTCGCCGCAGCGCAAGCGGAAGCGGACGTGCTGATCCGGATCGGCGTAGAGGACGTAGAACCAGCCGGTCGCGAGCCCGGCCGCCGTCGCGTCTTCGCCGAAACGCAGGAGCGCGGGCGCGATCTCGGAGCGGAACTCGCGGTCGTTCGCGTAGAGCTTGAGATAGCACCAGTCCGAGCCCGGCGTGCGCGTGCGCGCGCTCTCGTCGGCGAACAGCGCGTCCCGCGTCGCCGCCGCCGTCGGGGCGGTGCTGCTGCGCAGCGACGCGATGAACTCGCCCGCATAGCGCGCGCCGCGCGCGTCGCGCAGCCACAGGTCGTCGGCGTCGAGGAACGCTTCGCCAAGCCCGAGGGTCTCTTCCGGCTTGCGTGACCGCGTTTGATCGCGCAGCAACGCGGCGCCCGCGTCGCTGAGCGAGTCGATCGCCAGCACGTTGTCGCCGTCGCCGAACAGCGCGTGCGGCGGGATGCCGCGTTCCCGGGCGAGCGCCGCCAGGCCGCGTTCGCGCAGCTCGGCGACGGAGAACGTCCACGTCGCGCGCCGCAGCACGACGCGGCCGAGCCGAATGCGCGGGACGAACGGCAGCGCGGCGAGCTCGCCGACGTCGAGCGGTACCGGCACGCGCCCGTTGTCGCGCGCCACGAAGGCGAAGAAGCGCGCGAGCGGCGGCGACAGCAGCGCGTTGAACGCGTGCGGCCACACGACGTGGACGCGCCGCCGGCGCGAGCGCGACCACAGCCCGACGTGGTCGCCGGCGATGCCGACGAGCAGGTCGTCGAGCGCGATCGTGTCCGCGCCGTCCACGTAGGCGTTGATCGGGATCGCCGCTTCGGCGACCAGCGGGTGCGCGATGACGTTGCCGCTCCGCGCGCGCTCCGGGACGAACACCGGCTCCGCGCCGATCGCGCCCGGCGGCGCTTCCGCGGCGACGACCTCGCGCAGCCGGTCCACGAACGCGCCGTCCTGATACTTCGCGAAGCGTCCGGTCGTCTTGCCCGCGCCGTACGACGCGGTCATCGGGGACGACACGATGCGGTATTCACCGGCGGCGACCGCTTCGAACGACGGTGCCAGCACGCAGAACCCGACTTCGAGCGAACGCGGCAGCACCGCCGGGCGCTCGGGCCGGATCGCCGCCCACTCGTCGCCGGACAGCGTGATCTCGTGCGCGCCGTTCGCCAGCGCGGCACCGACGAGCGCGGCGAGGCGGAACTTGCGCGCCGGGGCCGGCGCGGTCGGCGGCGTGGCGGGGTCGAACTCCGTCTTGAGCGGGATCCCGATGCCGTGCGGGCCGACCAGCTCCAGTAACGGCACGAGCCGGTCGCCCGACTCGTAGCGCTCGTAGAAGCGCTTGCGAAACGCATCGAGGTGCTCGCGGGTGCCGCAGCGCACGAGCACGTCGGCCAATCGCACGACGTCCTCGCGCACGTTCTCCGGCAGCGTGAGCGGCGCGTGCGTGAGATCGAAGAACACAGGCTGCGCGACGTCGCCGGGGCCGATGGAGTTGAGCCGCTCGATCGCCGCGTCGAGCGCCGCGAGATTTGGAATGCCGCGCTGCGCGCCGGGCTGCGCGGCTGTCGCGCCGCGCAACGCGCCGACGAGCGGTGCGAGCGACGGCTGCGCGCGCGCGAACGACGCGAGCCGTTCGGCGGCGTCGTCCAGCGGGGCCGGGCGTGCGGCGGGGATGAGAAACCGCGCGTCGACGAGCTTGCGCAGGAGCGCGCGCGCGCGTTCGCCGCCGACGGCGAACGTCTCCGCGAGCGATTGCGCGAGCGCGTCGAACGAACAGCCGCCGCGCGCGAGGTCGAGCGCGTGCACGACGGCGGGCGTCGCAGCGATCGTCACGCTGCGATACTGCGTGCCCTCGCCGGTCGTCGACAACTTGCGCTCGTCGAGCAGTGCAAACCGCGGGCCTTCCCGGCGCAGCGCCGTCGCGGTCGCGACGACGAGGTCGCCGCCGTCGCTCAGCGTGCGTTCCGCCAGCGCGTCGACGGCGCCGGCCAGCCATTCGTGATCGACGTTCGCACGGGCGACGCGTTCGCGCACGTCGTCGACGACCGCCTCGCGCGCGCCGAACGCAGCGGGGCCGACCGATGCGAAGATGCCGAACGGCGTCGTGCGCGTCGCCATGCGCACCGCGTAGGCGAGCAGCCGCGCCGCGGCGCGCTCGTCGAGCGGCTCGCCGCGCAGGACGCGCTCGACGACGGGGCGCAGCCCAGCGCTCGCGATGAGGACCGCGGTGCGGAACACCTCGTCGTCGCGCAGCAGCGCCGCGATCCGCTCGCGCCAGTCAAGCGCGCCGAGCAGCGCGTGCGCGCGCTGCGCCGGCCACGCGGTGACGCGCCCCAGCGTCAGCTCGTCGACGACGGTGAACGGAGCGGTCTCGGCCGGCGCGCCGGAACGCGCGCGGTGCTTCGCGGACGCGATCATCGATCCGTACACCCCCGCAGGATCGCGGCGAATCGCCGTGAGGTCGAATCGCTTCGGGTCGGCGCGGTGCCTCCCTGGCGCGCGGCGCGGCTAGGGCGAAGTGTGATCCGCCTCGGCTTCGTCCGGCGACTCTTCGCCCATGAAACCGTAGAAATAGTAGATCGAACCGTCGTCGGTCTCGATCGCGATCCGCGTCTCTTCGAGCTGGGCAGAGACGATTCGCCGCCCGACCATCCCGCCGATCAGCTCCTGCGCCTGCATGAACTCCGCGGCACGGAGCGCTTCCGGCTCGATCTCTAGGAGGGGGTGCTCGTCTCGATTCACCAGTTACGCGCTTCCTGTGGAGAGGACCGGCAGTCCGGCCCGCGCGAAGGCGGTCCGGTGATGTACGTCCTCGAAGTGATGAGCGGTCCGCTCGACGGCAAGACGTGGGCGTTCGAGCGGGAGATCACCATCGGTCGTGACGACGCGGTGGCTACCGCATGTATCACGATCGATCGGTATATTTCCCGAAAACACGCACGCCTCTTCGAGGAAGTGGACGGCAGGTTGCGGTTGGCCGACCTGGCCAGCCGTAACGGCACCCGGGTCGGTGGACGCGCGCTCGGGGACCCGGAGGCGATCGACCTGGGAGAAGCCTTCGTCGTCGGCCGCACGACCCTTCGCGTGATCCGCACCTGACGTGCAGATCACACGGACGCCGGCGGGAGCCCGCGAGGCGGTCGCTTCGGTCCCGCGCCCGCTCGGGCTGGTGCCGACGATGGGCGCGCTGCACGCGGGGCACCACGCGCTCGTCGCGCGCGCGCGCGCCGAATCGCGGACCGTCGCGGCATCGATCTTCGTCAACCCGCTGCAGTTCGGGCCGAGCGAAGACTTCGACCGCTACCCGCGCAGCTTCGACGACGACGTCGCCGCGCTGCGCGAAGCCGGCGTCGACCTGCTCTACGCGCCCGACGTCGCCACGATGTATCCGGCCGGGTTCGCGACCGCGATCGACCCCGGTCCCATCGGCGCGCTGTACGAGGGCGTGCTGCGCCCGGGGCACTTCAGCGGCGTCGCCACGGTGTGCGTGAAGCTGTTCGCGACGCTGTGTCCCGACCGCGCGTACTTCGGCGCGAAGGACGCGCAGCAGGTTGCGGTACTCCGCCGCATCGTGACGGATTTGAACCTGCCGCTCGAGCTCGTCGTCGTGCCGACCGTGCGCGAACCGGACGGGCTCGCGCTTTCCAGCCGCAACGTGTACCTCGACGGTGACGAACGCGCTGCCGCGCACGTCGCTGCACCGCGCGCTGGACGCAATCGTGCAGCGCGGTGCGATCGGGCGAGACCGATCGCGCGCGCGCGATCGCACGCGGGCGCGCCCAGCTGGCGGCGCCGCTGCGCGAAGCGTATCTCGACATCGTCGATCCTGCGACGTTCGTCGCGCCCGACCACGTTCGAGCGCCCGCGCTCGCGATCGCGAGCGGCTGGTGCGGCGACACGCGCCTGATCGACAACGAACCCATCGATTCTCGGACGGGCTCAGGATGACGGCCGCCGTGCTCGGAACGGTCGCCGCGTGAACGGCAGGCGCGTGCTGCTCGGCGTGACGGGCGGGATCGCGGCGTACAAAGCCGCGTCGCTCGCGAGCCGGCTCGTGCAGGCCGGTGCGGTGCTGGACGTCGTGCTGACCGCCGACGCGTTGAATTTCATCGGAACTGCGACGTTCGCCGCGCTCGCGCGCCGGCCGGTGCACACGTCGCTGTGGGAGCGCGTGCACGAGATCCCGCACATCGCGCTCGCGCGCGACAACGACGTCGTCGCGATCGTCCCCGCGACGGCGAACACGATCGCGAAGCTCGCGCTCGGGCTGGCCGACGATCTGCTCACCAACGTCGTGCTCGCGACGCGTGCGCCGCTGGTGATCGCGCCCGCGATGAACACCGCGATGCTCGAACACGAGGCGACGCGCGCGCACATCGCGGCGCTGCGCGCGCGCGGCGCGACGATCGTCGAGCCGGAGGTCGGTTTTCTCGCCGAGCGCGAGCACGGCGCGGGCCGGCTCGCGGCCGAAGACATGCTCGTCGCGGCGATCGACGCCGCGCTGCGCCGTACCGGCGAGCTCGCCGGCGAGCGGGTGCTGATCACCGCCGGACCGACGCGCGAGCCGATCGATCCCGTGCGCTTCATCTCCAACGCCGCGAGCGGCACGCAGGGGATCGAGCTCGCGCGCGAAGCGCTCGCGCGCGGCGCGGAGGTCGACCTCGTGCTCGGCCCAACGTCGCTGGCAGCGCCCGACGGCGCGCGCACGACGCGCGTGACGACCGCGCGCGAGATGGACGCCGCGGTGCGCGAGCGCGCGGCCGACGCGACCATCGCGATCGCGACCGCGGCGGTCGCGGACTGGCGCCCCGCCAGCGCGCACGAGCACAAGGTGAAGAAGACCGACGAGCCGCAGTCGCTCGCGCTCGAGCGCAACCCCGACATCCTCGCCGGGTTAGGCGCGCGCAAGAACGGGCTGTTCCTGGTGGGCTTCGCCGCCGAGACCCAAGCGTTCGAGGCGAACGCGCGCGAGAAGCTCGCGCGCAAGCACCTCGACGCGATCGCGGTCAACGACGTCGGCGGCGAACGCGGCTTCGGCGAACGACCCAACGCGCTCGTGCTCCTATGGGGCAGCGACGGCCGCAAAGATCTCGGCGCGGGCTCGAAGCGCGAGCTCGCAGCGCGCCTGTGGGACGCGATCGGCGAGCTTCGAAAAGCTCCCGGAACCTGATGCTGCTTTGCATCGACGTCGGTAACACCGAGACGAAGCTGGGCGCGTTCGACGCGTCCGGCGCGATCGTGGGGACGTGGCGCGTCACGACCGCGCGGCGGCGCACCGCGGACGAGTACGGCGTGCTCTTCGCCGCGTTCTTCTCGGCTGCGAAGTTCGCGATCGCCGACATCGAGTCGATCGTCGTGTCGTCGGTGGTCCCGGTCGTCGACCGGCCGCTGGGCGAAGGCTGCGAGAAGTATTTCGGGGTGCGGCCCACGCTGTTCACCGCGGCGACGCAGCGTTCGATCGTCGTGAAGACGGATCGCCCGACGGAGGTCGGGAGCGATCTCGTCGCGGGCGCCATCGGCGCCGCATCGTTCGTCGGCGCGCCGGCGATCGTCATCAACTACGGCACCGCGACCACGTTCGGCGCGATCGGCGCGGACGGCGCGTATTTGGGCGTTGCGATCGCGACGGGTTTGCAGGTCTCGCTCGACGCGCTGGTCGGCCGCACCGCGAAGCTGCCGCAGGTCGCGCTCGTCGCGCCCGGCACGCCGATCGGCCGCGATACCGTGAGCGCGATCCAGGCCGGCCTCGTGTACGGCGCCGTCGGACAGACGGAAGAGCTCGTGCGCCGCATTCGCGCCGAGCTCGGCGCCGGCGCACGCGTCATCGCGTCGGGCGGGCTCGCGCCGGTCGTCGCCGCGGAGACGTCGGTGATCGAGCGCGTCGAGCCGCACCTCGTGCTGCACGGCCTGCGCGTCGATCATCTCGATTCCACGCGTGCGTAGCGGTTGCGCGCCCGTCGCGCTCGCGCTCTGCGTGATGTCCGCCGGCCCCGTCGCAGCCGCCGACGCGGCACATCCCGGCGCGCTCGTCGTCGACCGCGCCGGCGCGGTGCTCGTCGCGGCCGGCATCGCCGACGGTCAGATCCCGTCGATCGTGCGCATCGGGCGCGACCGGCGCGTGCGCGTCGTGCATCGTTTCGCGCCGTTGGATACACCTGGTGCGCTGGCGCTGGCCGGCGCGCGCGTCGTCGGGATCGACGGGTTTCCGGAAGCCCGTGGACGGGCGTTCGTCGTCGATGGCGATCGCTACCGAACGGTGTTCAGCGTGCCCGACGACGGCTACGGCAGCCTCGCGTACGCCCGTGGAGCGCCGGCGAGCGCCGGCTACGCGTTTGGTATCGACGGCGGCCGCGGTCCGGCGTGCCGGCCGCTCAAAGGACACTCGTCGTGCGGTGCCATCGAGGTGATCGGCCGCGACGGTCGTGCCCGGCGCTTGGAGACGTTCTCGCGCCCGGCTGCGCCGCTGCCGATCGGTGGCGACGGCCGCTCCGCATGGTTCGCCGCGCACGCTCCGTCACGGCTGCTCGTCGTGCGCGACCGCCGCACGACGACGGTCGACACCGGCGGACGCGACGCGCTCGATGCGACGCCGTTCGGTACCGGCGCGCTGGTCGCGTTACGTACACCGGACACCGTGTACGTCGCCTCGCTCGACGGTGTGCGGCTCGCGACCCTCGCGGCAATTCGCACCGGCCGGCCGTTCAGCGACGCGACGCTGCGGGCGCGCGGGCGCACCGCGTACGCGCTGGTCGTCCCCAACGCCGGAAGCCCGAGCCACGGAGAGCCTTTTGTATCTCCTCGCGCCGCAGGCCGCTCCTCGCTTGGTGCGTCATTGGGAGGGCGGCGACGTGGTGCGCTTGCACTTCGTCGATGCGACCGGCCGCGCGGTGATCTCCACCGAGACCCGCACCGTCGTCGGTACCGTCACCACGCGCGGCGCGTTGTTCCGGATCGGGCCGCACGGTGACGCGAGCCGTCTGCCGCTCGGAGCGCTCGGCGAGCGCGCAGCTGTCGACGACGCGATCGAAGGGCCGGGCGGCGCGGTGTGGTCGTACCTGACGTTCTACGGCGCCCCGGCCGGCGTCATTCGGTCCGAGCGGCAGTCGTCGGTCACCTTCCGCCTGGATGGAGGAAATGGCGCCCGTCTACGCAAGAATTAGGAGATTTACTCCGCTTCGGAGGCTTTCGATGCCCTTCGCTCGTTGGTTCGTTCGGCTGTCCGCGCTGATCGCGGCCGTCGCCCTGGTCGCCGGCGGCCACGCGCCGCTCGTCGCCGCGCCCAGCCCAATCGCGTCCGCGATCGATCCCGCCAACCGGGATGCGACGTGCCCCGCCTGCCGCGACTTCTACCAGTACGCGAACGGCGGCTGGATCAAGGCGAACCCGATCCCCGGCGATCACGCCTCGTGGAGCCATTGGGACGAGCTCGACGAGAGCAACCTGCAAGCGCTGCGCCGCGGGCTCGAAAAGGCAGCCGCGTCGCATGCCGCTGCCGGCTCGCGCGACCAGAAGCTCGGCGACCTCTACGCCGCCTGCACGGACGAAGACACGATCGAGGCGAAGGGCGCGACGCCGCTGCAGCCGGAGATCGCGAAGATCGACGCCGCGCAGAGTTTGCCCGCGCTGCTCGCGATCGTCGCGAACGAGCACCGCACCGGCGCCGCCGGATCGTTCTTCGGCTACGGCTCGCAGCCCGATCCCGTGAACTCCGCGCGCACGATCGGCGATCTGGGCCAGGGCGGTCTGTCGCTGCCGGAACGCGACTACTACACGCGCGGCGACGCCAAATCCAAGCAGCTGCGCGACGACTTCAGCGCGCACGCCGCGCGCGAGCTGCAGCTCGTCGGCGAGGACGCCGCGACCGCGACCGCGGACGCGGCGACGGTCATGCGCGTCGAGACGGCGCTGGCGAACGCATCGCTGCCCAAAGCGCAGCTGCGCGATCCGAAGCAGACCACCAACCCGTACTCGGTCGCGAAGCTCGCGTCGTTCGGCTCGGCGATCTCGTGGCCGGCGTACCTCACGGCCGTCGGCTCGTCGCAGGGAACGCTCAACGTCGACGAGCCGTCGTTCTTCCGCAAGCTCAACGGGATCCTCACGTCGACGCCGCTGCCGGATCTGAAAACATACGTCAAATGGCACTACGTCGCTTCGAACGCGGGCGCGCTGTCCAAGCCGTTCGTCGACGAGAACTTCAGCTGGCGCAAGAAGCTGTTCGGGCTCAAGCAGCTCGAGCCGCGCTGGAAGCGCTGCATCCGCACTGTCGACAACTCGATGGACGAGCTGCTCGGGCAGATGTTCGTGGCGATGCGGTTCTCGCCGTCGGCGAAGGCGCACGCGCAGGCGATGGTGCGAAACCTGCGCTCCGCGTACCGGACCGACATCGCGGGCCTCGACTGGATGACGCCGCCCACGAAGGCGCGCGCCGAGGCCAAGCTGACGGCGATCGTGCAGAAAATCGGCTATCCCGACACGTGGCGCGACTACTCGAAGCTCACGATCGCGCGCGGCGACTACTTCGGCGACCTGCGCAACGCGAACGCGTTCGCGGTCGCGCGCGACATCGCGAAGATCGGCAAGCCGACGGACCGCGCCGAATGGGGTATGCCGCCGCAGCTGATCAACGCGCAGTACAACCCGACGATGAACGACATCACGTTCCCCGCCGCGATCCTGCTGCCGCCGTTCTACGCCGACTCGAACGACGACGCGCTCAACTACGGCGCGATCGGCGCGGTGATCGGGCACGAGATGACGCACGGGTTCGACGATCAAGGCCGCCAGTACGACAACGTCGGCAACTTGCGGGACTGGTGGACCCCCGCGGACGCGAAGCAGTTCACGACGCGCTCGTCGTGCATCACCAAGGAGTACGGCGCGATGGAAGCCGCGCCCGGCGTGCTCCAGAACGGTCCGCTGGTGACCGGCGAGTCGATCGCCGATCTGGGCGGGCTGCGCATCGCGTACAACGCGTACGAGAAGTCGCAAGCCGGCAAGCCGCGCCGCACGATCAACGGCTACACGCCCGAGCAGCGCTTCTTCCTGGCCTTCGCGACCGTCTGGGCGGAGAACGACACGCCGGAGCTCGCGCGGTTCTTGGGCCAGAGCAACGAGCACCCGGTCGCGCGCAACCGCGTGATCGGCACGCTGCTCAACCTGCCGGAGTTCGCCAAGGCGTTCCACTGCACGGCGCACGACAAGATGGTCAAGCCGGTCGCGACGGTCTGCCGGATCTGGTAAGTCCCGCACGGCGGCCCGCTCGCTAGCAATCCGGTCTAGCGAGCTGGGGCGCACGAGCCGGGTCCGGCGGCCCTC
>CAWBTJ010000002.1:0-23464 GCA_963791645.1 Vulcanimicrobiota bacterium
TCGCGACGGCCAGTTCGTCCGTCGACGCCTTGCCGAGCGATGCTTCGACCGCGCCCGGCTGGGGGCCGTGCGGCGCGCCCGCGGCGTGCAGCGTCACCGACTTCTCCTCGATGCCGCGGCGCGACATGAAGTTCCCCGACGCGTAGTAGATGATCTCGTCGCAGTCGACCGAGGAGTGGTTGTACGGCGCCGGCACCGCGAGCGGGTGGTAGTCGAACATGCGCGGTGCGAACAGGATGAACGCCGCGCCGGGCGCGTCCCAGATCTGGTGCGACGACGGCGGCTGGTGGATCTTGCCGGTGATCGGCATGTAGTCGTGCGCGTTGAACGCGAACGGGATAGCAGAACCCGTCCCAGCCGACGACGTCGAACGGGTGGTTCGCGACGACGTACTTCGCGTGGCGGCCTTTCGCGGTGACGCGCACGTCGAACTCGCCGACCGCGTCGACCGGATCGCGCAGCACCGGCGCGCGGAAATCGCGCTCGTAGTACGGCGCGTGCTCGGCGAGCTGGCCGAACTCGTTGCGGAACTTGCGCGGGATCGTGATCTGGCCGGACGACTCCGCGACGAACAGCGTCGTGGGCGTGCGCGGCTGCAGCTTGTACGTCGTCCCCATCGGCACGTACACGTAGTCGTGCGCGCGATATTCCAGCTCGCCGAACGACGATTCGAGCACGCCGTCGCCGGCCTGCACGAACAGCATCTCGTCGCCGCTGGCGTTGCGGAAGAAATACTCCATCGGCTCGGTGACGACCGCGGTCGACAGCACGATGTCGTCGTTGCCGACCAGGGGGACGCGCGCTTCGACGGCGTCACCCGTCTTGGCGGTGCGGCCGGTGAACCAATGCCGGTTGCGGACGGGATCGTTGGGCAGAAAGCGCACCATCGGCCGGTCCCACGGCTTCACGTCGAGCGTCGCGGTGGGCGGGCGCAGGTGGTACGCGAGCGAGTAGACGCTCTCGAACCCCTTGGTCGACATCAGTTCTTCCGCGTACAAGCCGCCGTCGGGCGAGCGGAACTGGGTGTGCCGTTTTTCCGGGAGACGACCCTGACGAGCATAGAAGGCCACGCTAAAATCTTCCCCGGCCGCAGGGCGAAGCCTCGCCACCGCGGACGCGACCCTCGCCCGGCAGAGCGCGAACCTCAGCCGGGCTCGACCGGAGGCCTTCGCCGCGCACACCCTCGCCGGCGGGGTACGATACGAGCGATATGCCGTATCTTCGCCTCTCTTCGCTCCCGCTCGACGACGCCACGAAGCGTCACCTCGCCGACGAGCTCACGGCGACCGTCCTCGACGTCCTGCCCGATCAGAAACCGGAGTGGGCGACGGTCCACTTCACGCCTTTCGCGCCGAGCGACTTCGCCGTCGCCGGCCGGCTGGTGTCGGACGGGGCGATCGCGGACACACACCTCGAGATCAGTGCAACCGACGTCGATGAGAAGAGCTGGTTCGCACTGCGCAACCGGTTGACCGACGTACTCATCGAGGCGCTCGGGATCCCCGACAGCGACCGCTGGCACGTCAACGTGAAGCTCAACCGCTACGACCCGCACTCTTTCGCGGTCGCCGGCAACGCTACGGACGAGCTCGACGAGCACGGACACCTGGACGGCGACGAAAACGAGGACGCACCGGAACGCCGTGACGGCGGCTGGAAGCGACGCGGGCTGATGCTCGGCTTTGCGGTCGGGGCCTAC
This sequence comes from Vulcanimicrobiota bacterium, assembly GCA_963791645.1. Taxonomy (GTDB): domain Bacteria; phylum Vulcanimicrobiota; class Vulcanimicrobiia; order Vulcanimicrobiales; family Vulcanimicrobiaceae; genus Vulcanimicrobium. Next base: position 1,700 of record CAWBTJ010000002.1, read on the forward strand.
GCGGGCTATCGGTGGATCGCCGGCCGCGTCGGGACCGACGCGATCGTGGATGCGGCTCCGCAGCTGGAGACGCCGTTCGACAAAACGCCGGGGGTCGCGAATCCCGAGGGACCGGCCACGATCGAGACCGCTCAGGCGCGCGAGTACTGAAATACGAAGAGCCCGCTCGATCATCGCTGATCGAGCGGGCTCTTCGCTACGGATTTATCTGGCGGCGTCCTACTCTCGAGGGACCCTGCGGTCCGACTACCATCGGCGCTGGCGGGCTTAACTGCCGTGTTCGGGATGGGAACGGGTGGAACCCCGCCGCCATGACCGCCAGAAACTTGATCCGCTCCGTGACGCCGAGCCGGAGCTCGAGACGATCACGGGCGAAAGCTGCACAGAGAAGAACTTCCATGGCCAAACGATTGCGTTCATTTGTTAGCGTACTTATTAAGTGTCCGGGCGATTAGTACCGGTCAGCTCCAGCGATTGCTCGCCTTCCACCCCCGGCCTATCAACGTGGTAGTCTCCCACGACCCTTCACTCTTTCGAGGTTGAGATCTCATCTTGAAGTCAGTTTCACGCTTATATGCTTTCAGCGTTTATCTGATCCGAACGTAGCTACCCGGCTATGCCGTTGGCACGACAACCGGTTCACCAGAGGTTCGTTCAACCCGGTCCTCTCGTACTAGGGTCGACACTCCTCAAATCTCCTACGCCCACGGCGGATAGGGACCGAACTGTCTCACGACGTTCTGAACCCAGATCGCGTACCGCTTTAATGGGCGAACAGCCCAACCCTTGGGACCTACTACAGCCCCAGGATGCGACGATCCGACATCGAGGTGCCAAACCTCCCCGTCGATGTGGACTCTTGGGGGAGATAAGCCTGTTATCCCCAGAGTAGCTTTTATCCGATAAGCGACGGCCCTTCCATTCGGTACCGCCGGATCACTTAGCCCTGCTTTCGCACCTGCTCGGCCTGTCCGCCTCGCAGTCAAGCTCCCTTTTGCCTATGCACTCAACGAACGGTTTCTGACCGTCCTGAGGGAACCTTTGGGCGCCTCCGTTACTCTTTAGGAGGCGACCGCCCCAGTCAAACTGCCCACCTGACGCTGTCTCCCAGCCAGATAATGGCTGTAGGTTAGAATCCCAAGATTTTCAGGGTGGTATCCCAAGGTTGCCTCCCCGTAAGCTAGCGCCCACGGATCATCGGCTCCCACCTATCCTGTACAGAAAATCTCAAGACCCAACATCAGGATACAGTAAAGCTTCATGGGGTCTTTCCGTCCTGCCGCGGGTAACCAGCATCTTCACTGGTACTGCAATTTCGCCGGGTTCCCCATCGAGACAGTGCCCAAGTCGTTACTCCATTCGTGCAGGTCGGAACTTACCCGACAAGGAATTTCGCTACCTTAGGACGGTTATAGTTACCGCCGCCGTTTACTGGGGCTTCAATTCAAAGCTTCGCTTGCGCTAACCTCTCCTTTTAACCTTCCAGCACCGGGCAGGAGTCAGCCCCTATACGTCCGCTTTCGCGTTCGCAGAGACCTGTGTTTTTGTTAAACAGTCGCTTGGGCCTATTCACTGCGACCCCCATCGGCTTTCGTCGTAAAGACTAGACCAACAGGGGCACCCCTTCTCCCAAAGTTACGGGGTTAATTTGCCGAGTTCCTTAACAGGGATTCTCCCGTCGCCTTAGCATGCTCTGCCAGTCTACCAGTGTCGGTATACGGTACGGGCACCTATGTCATTACTAGAGACTTTTCTTGGCAGCGTGGAGTTGATCACTTCGACTCGTAAAGAGTCTCGCACTCGCTTCTCGGGGTTGATGTTGGACGGATTTGCCTATCCAACCCCCTACCAGCTTCGACACACATCCGATAGTGTGCTGACCTATCCTCCTGCGTCATCCCTTCATTTCATAGACTCTCGTGACCGATGTGCACGCTCAAAATCCCCGCTTAGGCTTGCGCCGGCGAAGTTCTCGATCGTGTCCATTGGTTCGCGAGAGTCTAAACTGACGTCGGTGGTAGCCGAATATGAACGGCTTGGCCATCGCCTACGCTTCTCAGCCTCGGCTTAGGACCCGACTCACCCTGAGACGATTGACGTAGCTCAGGAAACCTTAGACTTCCGGCGTGCGGGGTTCTCACCCGCATTTATCGCTACTTATACCTGCATTCGCACTTGTCGTTCGTCCACCGGTCCTCACGGTCCGGCTTCAGCCTACGCGACAACGCTCCCCTACCGATGTATTACTACATCCCATAGCTTCGGTTCGATGCTTGAGCCCCGTTACATTTTCGGCGCCGCCTCACTCGACTAGTGAGCTATTACGCACTCTTTCAAGGGTGGCTGCTTCTAAGCCAACCTCCTAGTTGTCTGTGCGAAACGACTTCCTTTACCACTGAGCATCGATTAGGGACCTTAGCTGATGATCTGGGCTGTTTCCCTTTTGACAATGGAGCTTATCCCCCACTGTCTGACTGCTGAGATGTTCGCCTCGGTATTCGGAGTTTGATGGGGTTCGGTAACCCGGTAAGGCCCCTAGCCCTGTCAGTGCTCTACCCCCAAGGGTTAAATCTCAACGCTAGTCCTCAAACTATTTCGGGGAGAACCAGCTATCTCCGAGCTCGATTGGCTTTTCACCCCTATCCACAAGTCATCCAATGTTTTTTCAACAACAACAGGTTCGGCCCTCCACATGAGGTTAATCATGCTTCAGCCTGCTCATGGATAGATCGCTCGGTTTCGGGTCTACTGATACAGACGAATCGCCCTATTCAGACTCGCTTTCGCTGCGGCTCCGGCTCATCACCTTAACCAAGCCTGTACCACGTAACTCGCAGGTTCATTCTTCAATAGGCACGCGATCAGCCTTGCTTGCGCATTGGCCTTTCACGGTTTGTAAGCACACGGTTTCATGTTCTATTTCACTCCCCTTCGGGGGTTCTTTTCACCTTTCCCTCACGGTACTATGCGCTATCGGTCACGACAGAATATTTAGCCTTGGAGGATGGTCCCCCCAGATTCAGACAGGGTTTCTCGTGCCCCGCCTTACTTACGAACGATCCAAATCAGTCCGAGCGATTTCGACTACGGGACTATCACCGTCTTTGGTGCGGCTTTCCAGCCGGCTTCGTCTATCGATCGGATTTCTTACTGATCTCGAGGTATAGCACCCTCGAAAGATCGCCGTGCAACCCCTCTTCACGCAACGCTGCTATGCTTACACGTGCGAGGTTTAGGCTCTTCCCGGTTCGCTCGCCACTACTACGGGAATCTCGGTTGATGTCTTTTCCTCCGGCTACTTAGATGTTTCAGTTCACCGGGTATGCTCTACCGCGACTATTGTATTCATCGCGGAGTACGTGACCATGACGCCACGTGGGTTGCCCCATTCGGATATCCTGGGATCATCGCTTGTTGGCAGCTCCCCCAGGCTTTTCGCAGCCTGCTACGTCCTTCATCGCCTGTCGTGCCAAGGTATCCACCTGTGTGCTCTTATGTACTTACTAAGACGCTTTGTTAGGAACACAATTTTTTGAAATTGCAGCCCATGGCTCTTCACCATGGACCCGCTCTCATGTTTGGCACATGAAAGTTCTTCTCTATGCAGTTTTCAAGGAACGAGGTGCGACTCATGGAGCGCCGGCGATTGCATCGAAGTCGAGCAAATCGAAAACGCTTCCAGGGCCGTGCCCTCAAAGCTGAACAGTGCAGTCCCGACGAAGACCGTGCATGCACGATCATCGTCTTGCGGGAGACCCTCGATGTGAGGGCCGCGCAACCGACGCTGAAAACGTCGGGCCGCTGATTCTCATCCACGCCTTAGCTCTAAAGAGCCGGGTGAACCCTGAATTATGCGGCATCGTCTGTGGTCGACCTAGAATGTATACGCCGTTGCGATCGCGCTAGGCGAGATCCAACGACATGTACTCCTTAGAAAGGAGGTGATCCAGCCGCACCTTCCGATACGGCTACCTTGTTACGACTTCGTCCCCCTTACCTAGCACACCTTAGGCGCCTTGCTCCTTGCGGTTGCACGGGCGACTTCGGGTACACTAAACTCAGGTGACGTGACGGGCGGTGTGTACAAGGCCCGGGAACGTATTCAACGCAGCGTAGCTGATCTGCGTTTACTAGCGATTCCGACTTCATGAAGGCGAGTTGCAGCCTTCAATCCGAACTGAGGGCAGGTTTGAGAGATTAGCTTACTATCACTAGCTCGCGACTCGTTGTCCTACCCATTGTAGCACGTGTGTAGCCCGGGACGTAAGGGCCATGCTGACTTGACGTCATCCCCACCTTCCTCCGACTTCTCATCGGCGGTCTCGCGTGAGAGATCCTTGCGGACCAACACACGACGAGGGTTGCGCTCGTTGCGGGACTTAACCCAACACCTCACGGCACGAGCTGACGACAGCCATGCAGCACCTGTCTGTACGTTCTCTTGCGAGAAAGCCTACTTTCATAGGATGGCGTACGATGTCAAGCCCCGGTAAGGTTCTTCGCGTTGCGTCGAATTAAACCACATGCTCCACCGCTTGTGCGGGCCCCCGTCAATTCCTTTGAGTTTTAACCTTGCGGCCGTACTCCCCAGGCGGGATACTTATTGTGTTAACTGCGGCACAGATGGAGTCGATACCACCTACACCTAGTATCCATCGTTTACGGCTAGGACTACCGGGGTATCTAATCCCGTTTGCTCCCCTAGCTTTCGCTCCTCAGCGTCAGAACAACCCCAGATGATCGCCTTCGCCACTGGTGTTCCTCCCGATATCTACGCATTTCACCGCTACACCGGGAATTCCATCATCCTCTGATTGCCTCAAGACCGATAGTATCGGTGCCGTTCCCTGAGTTGAGCCCAGGTCTTTCTTCACCGACTATTCGATCCGCCTACGAGCGCTTTACGCCCAATGATTCCGAATAACGCTTGCCCCCTACGTCTTACCGCGGCTGCTGGCACGTAGTTAGCCGGGGCTTCCTCCAAGGGTACCGTCATTATCTTCCCCTTCGACAGTGGTTTACGACCCGAAGGCCTTCTTCCCACACGCGGCGTCGCTCCGTCAGGCTTGCGCCCATTGCGGAAAATTCCTCACTGCTGCCTCCCGTAGGAGTCTGGGCCGTTTCTCAGTCCCAGTGTGGCTGGTCGCTCTCTCAAACCAGCTACCCATCGGTGCCATGGTAGGCCGTTACCCCACCATCTAGCTAATGGGACGCGGTCCCGTCATCGAGCGGATTGCTCCTTTTATCGCCAAGGGATGCCCCTCGGAGACGTATGCGGTATTAGCTAACCTTTCGGCTAGTTATCCCCCACTCAACGGTAGGTTGACCACGCGTTACTCACCCGTCTGCCACTAGGTATTGCTACCTCGTTCGACTTGCATGTGTTAGGCACGCCGCCAGCGTTAATCCTGAGCCAGGATCAAACTCTCCATAAAAATTCATGGAGCTTTTGACAGCTCTATCTTCGCTGACTGTTTCGGCCGCGCCGATCGCTCGGCGAGACCTTGTTGACCCGGACTGCGAATCCGGATCGCGCCGTCCGTCTTGCGACGGCCGGCGAGTCATAGTTCTTTGTGGACGCGATGCCTTGATGCGGACACCCGGTGGAGCCGGGGGAACCGCGGCATCGAATCCGTTTTGTTCTCAAACCAGGACAAACAAAAACGCGGCCCTTTCGAGCCGCGCACCTATCTGACCGGGCCGGAGACCCACAGACTTATGCGCTACTGCACTGTTCAGTTTTCAAGGAACGGACGCTTCCGCCAGGCCCATTTCGGACCGGATCACTGACCGCACCGAGGAGGCGAGGCGTCAGAGTCAACGAGGGATACCTTATCACTGCGTGTCCAGGATGTCAACATCGCGCGTGCCGCTCTTGTCCACCATCTCGTCCACAGGCGGCCGCGAAATCGGCTGGGCTCTCGTATAATAGCGCGGTTTTTCGCGCGGCGTCTTCCGCGCGCCGTGGCGGCCCGGGACGAGCAAGCTAGTCCATCCCTGCGGCGAGGTCGTCGGCCGCGTGCGCGGCGATTTTGCGCGAGATCGACTTGCCCTGCGTGAACAACAGCAGGTAGTCGTAACCACCTGCTTTCGAGTCGGTCCCGCTCATGTTGAAGCCGCCGAACGGTTGCCCGCCGACTAGAGCCCCGGTACATTTGCGATTCAGGTAGAGGTTACCGACGAAGAACTCATCGGCCGCCCGCTGCAGCCGCTCCTCGCTGGCCGAGAACACAGCCCCGGTGAGGCCGAACTCCGTGCCGTTGGCGATCTCCAAGGCGTGGTCGTAATCGCGGGCCTTGATGACGGCCAGCACGGGGCCGAAGATCTCTTCCTGCGCCACCCGCGCCCGCTCGTCGACGTCCGCGATGACCGTGGGCTCGATGAAATAGCCCGGCGTATCGACTCGGCCGCCGCCGGCGAGCAACCGGCCTTCGCCCTTGCCGACATCGACGTATCGCAGGATCTTCTCGGCGGCCTTCTGGTTGATGACCGGCCCCATCGCCGCCCCGTTCACCGACGGGTCGGCTACGGCGACCGCCTTCACCGCCGGGATCAGCCTCTCGATGAACGCATCGTAGACCGACGTATCAACGATCGCGCGCGAGCACGCCGAGCACTTCTGGCCGGAGAACCCGTACGCCGACGCCACCACGCCCGCGACCGCGGCGTCCAGATCGGCATCGCCGGCGACCACGATCGCGTCCTTGCCGCCCATCTCCGCGATCACGCGCTTGATCCACTTCTGCCCGGGCGGCGTCTTGGCCGCGAGCTCGTTGATCCGCAGCCCGACGCCCTTGGAGCCGGTGAACGAGATGAAGCGCGTGCGGGGGTCGGTGACGAGCGCCTCGCCGACGGTCGGTCCGTCGCCGGGCACGAAGTTGAGCACGCCGGGCGGCAAGCCCGAGCTCGTGCAGCAGGTCCACGAACTTCGCCGCGATCACCGCGGCGTCGGACGACGGCTTGAGCACGACGGTGTTGCCCGTGACGATCGCGGCCGACGTCATCCCCGCCATGATCGCGAAGGCGAAGTTCCAGGGCGGGATCACGACCCCGACGCCCAGCGGCAAGTACGTCAGCCAGTTCTTCTCGCCGGCGATCGGCGTGAGCGGCGGCGGGCTGGCCAGCCGCAGCGCCTCGCGCGCGTAGAACTCGAGAAAATCGATCGCTTCCGCAGTGTCGGCGTCGGCCTCGATCCAAGGTTTTCCGACCTCGAGCACGAGGACCGCGTTCCAGTCGTCCTTCGTCTCCCGAATGCGCGCCGCGGCGCGGAACAAGAGGTCGGCTCGCTCGGGCGCGGCGGTCTTCTTCCACGATGCAAACGCGGTTGTGGCCGCGTCGAGCGCCTGCGACACTTGCGCGATGCTCGCCTCGTCGACCACGCCGACGATCTCATCCGGACGCGCGGGATTCGCCGAGGCAATCGTGCCGGAGCCTTGCAGCTTCGCACCGTTTACCACGAGCGGATATCTACGCCCGAGATCCGCGCGCGCGCGGACGAGCGCCTCCTCGAGCGAGCGGCGGTCGGCAGGATCGGAGAAGTCGCGGATCGGCTCGTTCCGGAACGGCGATACGGTGCGGGGCGCGGTCAACATAGCCCCAATCGCTCCGCTATCCGGACTGCGGTTCCCTGTCCGCGAAGAAAGGCTCGCCCATGCAGGTCGGTTGGGAAGCCGTAACGGCCCTCGCTTCGCTCTTCTCCTCGGTCGCTGTCCTTGCCGCAGTGCTGGTCGCGGTGCGGCAGGTTCGCGTCGGGGCTACGCAGGTGGAACACTTGCGAAAGGCCACGCAGCTCGAAGGCATGATGAAGATCTTCGCGATGCTCGGCAGCCCGGAGATGCAGAACGCTCGCCGCTTCATCGCGACCGAACTGCCCGAGCACCTCGCCGACTCGAAATTTCGTGCCGAAGTCGCGATGCTCGCGAACGCACCGTCCGTGGAGGAGCACGGCGATCTGGCGATCCTCCGCTCGATGAAGATGATCGGAACCTACGTGAAGCACGGCTTACTCGATCCCGAGATCGTCTTCGACTATTGGAGGCCGTCGATTGCGTACGCATGGGAGCGTCTCGAAGCACTCGGGATCATCGCGATCCACCGCGAGGCCGTCGAGCCGGAGGTGTGGGAGAACTTCGAAGACCTCTACTACCGGGCCGAGCGGTGGAAACGCGCGCCAAAGGTGGACCCTGCGATGCGCCCCGCCCCTCGAGCGACTGCCCCGCCGGCCGATCCCAGCCTGCACGAAGTCGTAGCGGACGCACCCGTTCCCTGAGAGAATATCGGTCGATATGGTCTACGACATCGCTGTTGTCGGCGGGGGCATCGTCGGCCTCGCCACCACGCGCGAGCTGCTGCTCCGCCACCCGAACCTGCGCGTCGCGAACGTCGAGAAAGAGGACGTCTGGAGCAAGCACCAGACGGGCCACAACAGCGGCGTCATCCACTCCGGCATCTACTACAAGCCGGGTTCGCTCAAGGCGCAGCTGTGCGTCGAAGGCCGCAAGCTCGCGTGGGAGTACTGCGACTCCAAGGGCATCGAGTACAAGAACGTCGGCAAGCTGATCGTCGCGACCGAAGAGTCCGAGCTCGGCCGCCTCGACGACTTGTGGGCGCGCGGCCACGAGAACGGCATCGAAGGCCTCGAGATGCTCGACGCCGCGCAGATCGCCGAGCGCGAGCCGTACTGCCGCGGCATCAAGGCGATCTTCTCGCCGGTCACCGGCATCGTCGACTGGGGCCTGGTCTCGCGCACGTACGGCGAAGATGCGCAGCAGCTCGGCACCGACATGTTCCTTGGTCACCAGGTGACGTCGATCGACCGCCGCGGCAACGTCACGGTGCTCAAGACGCCGAAGGGGGAAATTCAAGCGAAAGCCGTCATCACGTGCGGCGGACTGTACAGCGACAAGCTCGGCCGCATGACGGGCGGCAGCGTCGATCCGAAGATCGTGCCGTTCCGCGGCGACTACCTGATCCTCAAGCCGGAAAAAGCGTACCTCGTCAAAGGCAACATCTATCCGGTCCCCGATCCTGAGTTTCCGTTCCTGGGCGTGCACTTCACGCCGCGCATGGACGGTTCGATCTGGCTGGGGCCCAACGCCGTGCTCGCGTTCGCGCGCGAAGGCTACTCGTTCTTCACCATCAATCCCGGCGAGCTGTGGGACGCGCTGACGTATCCCGGTTTTTTCAAGATGGCGACGAAGTATTGGGAGATGGGCGCGGGCGAGATGTACCGCGATCTCGTGCGCTCGGCGTACGTGAAGGCACTGCAGCGCTACATCCCCGAGCTGTTGCCCGAAGACTGCCTGCCCGGCCCGGCCGGCGTGCGCGCGCAGGCGATGACCGCAGACGGCGGGCTCGTCGACGACTTCGTGTTCCAAGGCTCGGAAGGCGTCGTGCACGTGCGCAACGCGCCGTCGCCGGCCGCAACGTCGTCGCTCGCGATCGGCAAATACATCGCCGACGACGCCGAGAAGCGGTTCGGCATCTCGACGAAATCCATCGCGGTCTAAAGGCGCGGGCAACCATGCTGCTGCGCTCGGTCCGTCACCATGGGAAGTGACTTCGTCGACGTGCAGTGGCTCGCGAGCCGCCTCGAGGATCCGCGCATGCGCATCGTCGACGCGCGCAGCGTGCCGCACGGCGGCGTCGTCCAGATGCCGTCCGGCCGCGAGCAGTACGCCGCCGGTCACATCCCGGGCGCGGTGCACCTCGACTACGCCGACGATTTGAGCGATCCCGCGACGCCGTACGCCGCACGCGTCGCGCCGACGGAAATGTTCGCGCGCGTGATGGCCGAGCACGGCATCGGCGACGACAGCATCGTCGTCGCGTACGACGCGGGCACGATCCCGTTCGCCGCGCGCATCGTGTGGATGCTGCGCTACTACGGACATGAGGACGCGTTCGTGCTCGCAGGCGGCGTGCCGGCGTGGACGGCGGCGGGGCACGCGCTGTCGACCGAACCGCCCGTGCTACCGCCGGCGACGTTGACGCCGCGCGCGATCCCCGCGCTGCGCGCGACGCGCGAAGAGGTCCTCGCGATCGCCGAGGACCGCAGCGAAGCGCAGCTCGTCGAGACGCAGCGCGATCAGACGTATGCGCAGCGCGACCGCGACATCAAAGGCGCGGTGCGCCTCAGCGGCAACCAATTGCTCGAAGACGCGCGGGGCGGACGGGTCGCGGACGCCGCGACGCTCGAACGCCTGGTGCGCGCCGCAGGGCTCAACCCGCACGTGCGCACGGTGGTGAGCTGCGGCAGCGGCGTCTCCGCGTCGGGCGCATGGCTCGCGCTGCGGGAAGCGGGCTTCGACGACGTCGCCGTCTACGACGGCTCGTGGATGGAGTGGGAGCACGACGCGCTCCCGAGCGTTCCGAAGCCGACCCGGCCAGCCTGAGCGCGCGCAGGCAAAGGAGCGCCCCTTCGCCTCTTGCCCTGGTCAGGCACAGAGGGCATACTCGCTCGGAGAGGGAGTGAGGGCCACGATGAAAAGCGTCACGACGCTGCTGGTCGCAGCGTTCCTCGCAACCGTTGCTAGCGAGGCATCGGCTCAGCGCGCCGGCATGCCCGCGATGGCGATGAACACGCTGTTCCTCGCCCAGCTCGACGGTAAGCAGGTCGTCGGCAAGAGCTCATCCCTTGCGACCGGGACGGGCGCGTTCGTGCTCGACCCGCGCCGCCACACCCTTGCGTATCATCTGACCTATCAGGGGTTGGAAGCCGGCGCACCGCAGAGCATCGCGCTCTACAACTTCGGCGCCGGCCAGAACGGGAAGGCGATCCAGGTGCTGTGCGGCGCAGGCGCGCAGCGCTGCCCGAGCAGCCCGTCGGCCACGCTCGACGGCGCGCTCGCGAGCGACGGCCGGGCACTCGACAATGCATTGATCGGCGAGTTCGATTCCGGCCGCGTGTATGTCGAGATCGTCGGCGGCGACGGCAAGCCCGAGATCCGCGGCCAACTCGGTTTCAACGGCGCGATGGTACGGGTCGCCAATTTCACCGCGCACCTTGCGCCGGTCCGCGGATCGAACTCACGCGGTTCCGGAACCGCGATCGTCAGCGAGACGTTTCTGCCCGGCGGAAAGGTCAGCGTGGTGTACGTGCTGACCGTTGCGGGCACGTCGGGCGTGCCGGCGAAGGCGGCGCTCGTGCGCAACGCGCCCGCCGTCGCCGCCCGGGTCGCGCCGGAGATGGTGCTGCCGCGACCTGTGCTGCGCGCATCGCGCGACCGCGCGACGGGCGGCACGCTGACGGGAACCTACGACGTCAACAGCGCCGCGCGCAACGCGCCCTTCGCCTCGCGCTTCGTCACGGACGGGAAGGGCAGCATCGGACTCGTCGTGACGACGGCTCGCTCCCCCGGCGGCGAGCTGTCCGGCGATCTCGTGCCGGTGCGCTGAACGCGACCGATCGCGTCACGAAATCAGGGAGAACCGACATGAGATTGTCCCGTCTCGTCGTATCGGCCGCACTCGGATCGCTCGCATACGCGCTCTGCGGCGCGCACGCCGGCGCGGCGCCGTGCGCGGGCGGCGGATCGATGACGCTCACCGCGTCGTCGGACAGCCTGACGATCGCGCCCACCGCTGCGACGACGTTCAACTTCGGCGAGCACATCATCCTGACCGCAACGCCGAGCGGCTTCACGATCTCGAATCCCTCCTGGGCGATCGACGGTCCGACAATCAAAGATTACAACGAGGATCTCGGCACCCAGATGAGCGGGCCGCCCGCCGCGGCAGTGCCGTGGAGCACGACGGCCCTTCAAGCCGCCGATTTGGCGCAGCCGTCGGTGTCGTTCTATTTCGTCCCGTCGGCCGCGCAGTTCGAGCCCAACAACGGACCGTTCGCGCGCAACGTCACGCTGACCGTCACGAAGTCGATCGGCGGGACGTGCATGGTGACGCAGCCGCTGAACGTCGTACGCAACGAGTCGGACGTCAACCGGCAAGCCGAAGACTTTTACACCTCGAATCATCGCGCCGTCACGTCGACCAACCCGCTCTTCGGACACGTCGTCGACGAGCACATCTTCTGGCACGCCAACATCGACGGGAACCAGGCGGCAAATCCGGCCTGGATGGGGTTCCTGGCTTGGCACGGGGCGTTCATTCGCCGTTTCGACCAGTGGCGCCAGGAGTTCGGCTACAACGCGGTTGCGCCGTGGTATCCGGGATTCGCTCTTCCGACCGGACCGCAGTTCGACGCCGCCGCCGCCTTGCGCCAGGCCTACAATCCCGACAACAACCGCGTTCCGACGTACTACACGATCACCGGCGGCTCCGGCGCAGACTTCGGCGGCCAAAAGAAAATCGCCGACTATGTGACGCTCGGCGCGTTCACGGGCTCGTTCGAAGGCGGATTCCACGGACAAGTGCACTGCGCGATCGGTACGTCACCGGGCGGCAGCGCGTTCTTCGAGACCAGCGGCCCGGGCTACGGCAGCATGTGCCTCGCGAGCTCGCCGAAGGACCCGATGTTCTGGCGCTGGCACGGCTACATCGACACGCTGTACCGGAACTTGTGCAAGTTCCATCCCGCGACGTGCCCCTCACCGTCGCCCGCCGACCCCGCCGCCGATCCGTGGATGGCCGATAACGCGACGGACGTCGCCAACGTCGGAACGGTACCGTCGCCGGGGACGCACTGGGTCAGCCCCGACGTATGGAACCGTCGCACGCGCGTGACGACGCCCGCCTGCGCCGCACCGCTCGATGCGTATGGCGACAACGTCACGAGCGGCGGCGTCGTGCGCAACTGCGGATCGTCCGCCGACCACGAGAACCCGGAAGCCGGCGTGACGAACTACCTGTACGGAACGCTGCGCAACACGCGACCCAGCGCACCGCGCGTGGTCTACGCCGAGGTCGGCGTCTACTACGCGCTGGCATCCACGGGCCTGACGTATCCGACGGACTTCACGATGGTGCCGGAATCCCGGCAATTCATCGCGCTTCATCTGGAGCCCGGGACGACGACCAGCATCGGGCCGATCCCGTGGGTCGTGCCGCCGCTACCACCGCTCAACGACCACTACTGCTTGTACCTGCGCGTTTTGAGCGTGCAGGCGACACCGCCCGTGGAGGGGATGGGGATCGACACGGACGTCGCCAACAACAACGATCTCGCCTGGCGCAACATCAAGGTCGTCGCACCTGGCGATCCGAGCCCGCCGAGTTTTTTCATCGTGCGCAACATCGGCAAGAAGGACGACGTCCTGACGCTACGGTTCGACGCCCCGGCGCGACTCATGGCGGCCGGCGCCATCGTCGTGACGTTCGACGAAGCGCTGACGCGCGCGCTGCGGGCCGGCAACGCTAGGCTCGCCGGCGTGAAGGGCGACGGCAAAGGCGGCTTCCGCATCGTGGGCGCCAAGGCGGCGATCGCCGGGTTCCGCATGGCGCCGCGCGCGCAGGGTCACGTCAAAGTCACGCTGTTGCCGACGAGGACACCGCTGCGCGGCGACGTCACGATCACGCAGACGAGTTCCAGGGGCGTCGACGGGGGCGTCACGCTACGCCTCACCAACCGAAAATACCGCGCGCCGCCGAAAAGAAAATAGAGCCTCTCGCTACGCGTCGGGGCGCGCGAACGCGACGATCTGATCCGCTTCGCGGTGGCTTGTCCAAAAGCGCTCGCCGTCGAACGCTAGCGAACGCGCCGCGAACGGCACGCGCCCCAAATCTTCAATAAACGGCGTATCGCTGCGCGCATCGACGCGCGTAAGATAATACGCGTCGTCGTCCTCGTCGTCCGCCACGATGACGTAGAACCGCCCCCCAACCACGACGTGCCCGAGGATCTGGCGCCCCAACTCGATAACGGTGCCGACGCTTCCGTCATCGCCGATCGCCATGAGGCGCCCGTTGTAGAACTGGCTCACGAAAAGCCGGTCTCCGTCGTAGGACAGCTGCGACCCGGTGGCGTCGGGACACGGGATCGCAGGCCCGTGAAAGCCGTGCCCGGGGACGAACTTGCGGATCACGCGGTCGTCGTCGTCGTTGATCCCGTAGCACACGCGCAGCTCGTCGCCGACGACGGTCATGCCCCAGGGCTTTCCTTGCACCGAACCTGCGCGCGCACCCGGCGTGACGCCTTCGTCGCGTGCCGTCCAGGTAGCGGGATCGATCGAGTAGAGCCGGCTGTTCTCGACGGACCCCATCCACAGCCGTTGCCCGTCGTGCGCCAATGCGTGCGGCCGCGGCGCTGGTGAGGGCAGGCGAAGTAATTCGACGACGTTCTCCACGCCTACGCGATTCGAACACCGCCCCGCGAGCCCTCGCGGCCGCAGCTCAGGCGGCGGTGCTGCTCGGGCAGGACGTCCGCACCGGACAGCGCGGGCACTCCGGCGCCGCGCGCCGGCAGATCGTCTTCCCATGACGCCGGAGCACGAGGTACGCGCGCCGTAGCGCGACACCATCGTCGCCGAACGCGCCGCGCAGCTCGGTGCACGCATCACGATAACCACGCGCGTACGGCTGCCCTGCCACCATGGCACCGTACCGCTCCAACACGCGCAACCCGTTCGAGTCCACGCTCGGCACCGCGGCGATCCCGCTGAACAGCAGGATGCGGTCGACCCCGGGCGCGCCGATCGACGGATACCGCGCGAGCAGCTTCTTCGCGCGCGCGAGCGGCAGTCGGCGCAGCGCCGCGAGCAGATCGCCGTCGGCTTCGTCGAGCGTGATCTCGGCGATCGCGCGCCAGCGCGCGACGCGCTCCTCTGGCCGCATCCCACCGTCCCGCGCGATCTCGAGCAGCGCGGCGCGATCGGCGCTCAGCAGCGCGACGGGGTCGGGCGCAAGCGCGACGATGCGAGCGTGCAGCGCGTCGCGCCGGTCGTCGTCGATCAGGTAGCCGGCGTTCTCGTGCAGCACGATCGCATACGGGATCGCTCGCCGCCGGCGGCGGCTCACCGCACGCGCGCGCGAGCGCCTTCACCAGCGCGGCAACGTCCGCCACATCGTCGCGTCACCTCGGCGAAGGTCGGCGACGGTGATCGGTGCGGGCGACCGCATCGGCATCGAACTGCGCTGGAAGATGACCGCCAGCAGCGAGGGCGCTTCGGTGTATCCGGCGGGGACCGCGAAGCGATCGAGCGGCGGCGCCGTCGCGCGTCAAATCGTCGACCGCGTACGACAGTTTCGCGCTCACCGGCGTCATGCCCGGCTCGACCGACACGTCGAGCGTCATCGGAAATATCGCGAACTCGTCGGCCAATTGCGTCGTCGCCGTCACGTGCGACGGTGCTTTGTCGCTCTTGCGCTGTACTTGCAGATCGAATGACGAGACCGGTGGTCGGCAGACCGCTGGTCGTCGTGTGTCCGGTCATCTTCAACGTCAGCGACAGCACGTCGAGATCGGCGAACGGCGACTTTCCGCGCATGACCGGTCGCGTCGCGCGCCCGGCGACGCGGCGACGGGCGCGGCGATGCGCTCGGCCGCGGCGACGCGCTCCCAGCGAAGCGCGGCAGAAACGGCTGCACGCGGTACTGCTTCGTCGTGTCGTTCCACACCGTGAGCGTGTTCGCACTGCGGTCGAGCACCGCGGTCACCGTGAGCGGCGGGATCGGAACGTGTCGCTCTTCACCGATAGGATGTCGATGCGCGTCAGGTTCGTGCGCTGCGCGACACCGAGCTGCACCGACCCGGTGAACGTGGCATTTTGGGTGACGACGGTGACGTTCGCGTGCGCGTGGGCCGAGAACGCGACCGGCGTCGACACGGGGCTGCGGGCTCGGCTTCGGGCGTCTGCGCGCCGGCGGCGTGCGCGAGCGCGAGCGCCGCGACGATCGCGCCCGCCGGTATCCGCAATCGGCGTCCAATGGCTGGGAACATGGTCGCCCTCCCTATTCCGCTGGTTTGCGCCGTATCAGCACCCGTGTCCCGCCTCGAATCTCGACCAAGCTGTTCGCGCGGAACACGAAGTTCTCGAACCACCCGCAGGCTGGCCCATTTGGTGCGCTGATCGCGATAGTACGACAGCACGCGCAAACCACGCTTCGTCGTCGACGGGTACAGGCGCGCCCGACCCGTGCGCGCGCCGCACCGCGCTAGGTGACGCGCCGAGCCCGATCCCGCGCCGGCTGTGCACAGCACCGAGATTCGCCGTCGTCACGGCCCTCGGCGGCGGCTTGGAAACGTCGACAAGCACCGTCTCCTGCCAGCCGCAGCAGCCTTGCTCGTACAGCGCGACGCGCCGGACAGGGTCGTATACGGCCAGGACGCGCAGCGCTGTCTTTCCGTACCAGAAAAACGTCGCGTCACGCGGCACGATGAACTGATCGCCCCAACCCAGCGCGCCGACCGCTGCGCGGCGGCGATGCCACGGCTCGAGTAGGTCTTCGCCGCGCGGCAGCCAGGCGCCCAACGCTTCGTTGCGCAGTCTCGAGAATATCGTGTGCGCATCGAGGACCGACGACGCATGCGGGCGGGGCGGGACTGGCGCGCTTCGCGCGTCAATCGGCAGAGCGATGAGCACGGCGCTCGCGAGCAGCGACAACGCACGCCCCCATCGCTTTGAACGAGAGCCTCTACCCGCTCGCATGATGATGCGTCACGTGAATGATAACATGAGAGCCCGTTGCAGGGCAGGTCGCATCAAGCCCGTCAGAGCCGCGGTCGCGGTGACGCGATGCAATTGAGCGATCTCATCGATGCTTCAACTTGACGCCGCTCGCCGGGATCTTTGGTAATGGGCCACATCATGACGTACCTGAATCCGCCGCACGGCGGTTTAGCGACGACGTTCATCAAGACGCCGTCGCGCCGGTACTCCGTCGCCCAGATTCCATTATTCGTCACATTCGTCGAAGTAGTATTGCTATCGAATTGGAAGTTGTCATTATTCGAGAGGTCGATCGCGAAGAGCTTCCGGCTTCCGAGCTGAACGTAGTATAAGATAATGTCGTATTTCAGGATACCCGGAGGCTCTGATTCTACGAGGCGCCAGTCCTTGGGCGCAGCTAAAGTGAGTTCATCATGGAAAAGCGGCCGGTCATACAATGGTCCGCCACTTTCGCTATTACAAGCATTGCTGGCTGTCGCCGACCCGTACAGCAATCCCAGGACAGTCATTCCGAGCCACAGCAATCGCACTTTCCCGCCTCCTTAGTGGCTGGGCGGACCGAACCGCGCATAAGGTTCTTAGGCGGCATCTCCGTCAACCTTAGGGCTTGCTTTCTGGGCCCTGCGACGGATCAGATAGGTCGTGTTCCCTCAAGCAAAATATGTTGAAATGTAATTCGGCGCCTATTGCATCGATGCCTCGGCACGCCGCTGGGGATATAATCGGCCCGGCGCCGAGAATCAAGCCGAATGACTCCCACAGCGTCCAAATGTACACTTCGTTTCGCTGCGCGAGCGCCCTCAGCACCGTCGCTCTTGGCTCGACGACCTCAAGTACCATCCGAACATGCTCATCGAGGTCCTTTGACTGTACGCGACCGGCACTCCCGTAGCGCCAATAGTTTGATCTCTTGACACCAACTTGCTTTCCGCGAATGTCGACGATCGGCGTACCCATATCGTGCGCATAATCAGGCTGTATCCCGAGCAACTCCGTTATCTGCGCAGGAGAGAGTTCTTTGCCATTGACCACGAGGTCTGCGGATACTCGGCCGATATCATCATACATATTGGTTTTGCCCGCCCAAGGATGTCAAAAGGGGAAGAAACCCCGTTTCTTTCTATTCCGCGTTTTGTGGTCATCTTTTTTTGGCTTGCTGCGCATTTGACCACTTCCGGGCTCATCGTGAATATTGCTGCCCAGCGGCTCTACTTCTCCCTTTCCTCCCTTTTTCCCGACACCCAAGTTTCCGTGCTGGTCGATTACCAGTTCGTCTCTGGATCCGCTCGGCTTCGTACCCTTGCCGTGGGGATCTTCGATCCCTCGCTCCTTGACCGTCCTAATTTACGCCGGCGTCAACGCTCGCCATCTCGATTCTGAGTCCGGAGTATACCAGCCGTCCCGAAATGCCGGTCCGGTTTCATAACCGCTCGGGTCGCTGTAGTCGACCGGGTTGCCGCGGTTCCACATATACTTCTGCTGCGAAGCCGGGTCGTGGATGTCGCCTTCGAAAGCATCCGGCGTCGTCCACGCTCCGAGGTTCGAATCGAATGCGCGCACCCCGTTGATTTGGATGCCGTTCACGACCGCAAAGCCGTCGGAGCGAGCGTACTGCGCCGGTACGTTGGGCGCTTTGAATCCCGCGGTCCCCGACGCTGCGGACCCGCTGGCCGTCGATGGGTCAAGCGGGTTGAATCCGGTACTGCCGGTTGCATTTGACGTCTGCACGATCACGCCGGCGGCATCCCGGTCGTACACGCTCAGCCCCGTGAAGTTCGGATCGCGCGGCGTGACATCGCCGTCGAGTCCGATTCGGAAGTCCACGAGATTACCCGAATCGTCTGTGACGAACAGAATGACGTCGCCATCCCAGTGCAGCGTCAAGAATCCAGGTTGGGTCGGCACGCCGAGGGCCGGCTGAGCGGTGTAATTTGGGATGCGGATTGGATGTCCGTTGGGTCCCCAGTCGATCGGCGTCGGCGCACCCGAAGACCCGGTCGTCGTGGTTGACTGCTGCGTGTCCGCATTCGTCTGGATGAGCATTGACGCGAACTGCAACGACCGCAGATGGTTCTCGACGTCGTATCCGCGGTTCGTGGTTAATTGCTGCGTTGTCGCCCGATTAGGCGATGTGTGCTGACCGCCGGTCTCCCCGGTGACGCCTGCGACGAACGCGTATTTGGTGCTCACGGTCTTCGTCTCGCGGCCAGTGGGATCGAACGTCACGACGGTGCGGGTACCTTGTGGATAGCTCTGGCTTCCGACGACCGACGCTGAGCCGCCGACTCCTGGGGTGAGCGGCACGCCGTTGACCCGGTCGCACGAGCCGGCATCCCCGGTGGGATCGGAGCTCGGGTCGTAGCTACCGAGATCGTACGGGATCGTCGTGGTAACCAGGCACCCGGCATTTGTTCGCGTCCGCGTGTGCACCCCGGCGTTAACCGAGTTCCCGCGGTCGATCAGCTCGCCGCGGACGTTGACGGTGTTGATCATCGCCCCTGAACCCGCCCACATCACGACGCTCGAATATGCCTCGTTCAGCACGCTGCCTTCGGGGTCGTGCGTGTAGCTCGCCGTACCGCCTGTAACGGCATACGTGGCCAACTGACCGGAGGCGTCGTACGTGAGCGTCTGGGCGTCCGCACCGGTCACCGTGCTCAGCCGGCCGGCATCGGTATACGTCCTATTCCAACTCGCGTTCGTGAACGCGCCGACTGCTTGGACTTTGACCAAGCCGTCGGCTCGGTATGCGTAGCTGAGGGCATTGCTCTGATTCAACGGGGCCGACGCGATCGAAACTGCCGAGCGCTGCCCGTTGCCGTAGTACGCGTACGAAATTTGGGCCGCCCCGGTGACTCCACCACCCGATGGCTCGGTCACCCGGACGAGCCGCCCATCATTGTCGTAAGCAAGCTGCTTCGCGCCGAACTGGCTCGATGTGACAGAGCTCGTGCGGCCGTTCGCATCGTAGACGTAGGTTTCGCTCGGCGTGACTGCGGCGTCCCCGGCGTACGTTTGGCTCGTGACGCGGTTGTGCGCGTCGTACGCGTACGTGACCGACTCGTTGTTGGGATTGGTCTTCTTCGCTAACAGCCTCAACGACGTCGAGTCCAAGTCATATTGCAGCGTCGTCGTCTCGAAGAGATGATCGCCCACGCTGTACGAATACTTCGACGTCTCGCGGTTGAGCGCGTCGAAGGCCGAGCCGCGTACGTCGGTCCACCCACCGTCCGCCGAGCTATGGGTTTGCGTCTTGTACAGATCGCCATGGGCACGAAATGGCCCCGATCCCGTCACGGCGACGGTGTTCCCTTGGCTGAGGTCGTAGATGTACCGTGTCATCCACCGGTCGCCGTCATATGGTTCAGAAAGATCGGTGAACGTGCGCGCGTCATGCGGTTGCGCCACCTCGACGAGCCGGTCCATTCCGTCGTACCATTTTTGCGTCGTCCCGCCCGCACACGGCTGGCCCGCAACACAGCCGTGGTGTTGAGTGGCCATCAAGACGTTTCCGTCCAAGTCGTACGTGAACGTCGAACTAACGCCAAAGGCGCGTTCGGATGGCGTCTGCGAGCTCTGCTTTGAGCCGTCCGGGAAGTACGATATCGTGGTCTGCGTATTCCAACCGGATTGGCCGGTGCTCTTTCCACAGAGCGACGTGGCGTTGGCCGACGAGTCGTCGGGATCGGCTTCGCTTACCAGTCGGCCTAGCGAGTCATACGACAACACGTACGTGCCCTGGCCCTTGCTGTAGCAGCGCAGGTTGCCTTGGGCGTCGTACCAGAACGATTGCGTCGGCGTGATCGTCGAGCTATCGAGCTGCGCGAACGCATCGCCGGTGACCGACGTGGGCAACCCGTAGTCATTCCCCGCCTGCTGCGCGGTTGCGTATGACAATCGCCTCGTGTATCCCAACGGCGTCGTCATCGACCCCAGTTGCCCGAACGGCTCTGAACCGGGATAGGTATATGTCGCGCGCCAATGCGGCACCGAACCCGCTTGCGACGTGCATAGCGAGTCCGACTGCGTCGGCGGCGCCGTCCAATCGCTGCCGGCGGCATGGGTCTCCGTCTCGTCGCAATACGCAACTACGTTATTGAACCCGTCGTAGTCGTACAATTTCGTCGGCCTGAACGAACCCTGCGACGTCGTGGTGTACGGCTCGCCGACCGCCGTGGCGTTCCCGTCCGCGTCATAGGCGTAGTTCGTGACGTTGCCACGGGCGTCTTGAATTGCGATCAGGTTGTTGCCGGCGTCCCAGCCGTACCAATTTCCCAACCACAACGACCCCGTCCATTCGGCGGCCTCCGTCACCCGGTTCGAGCCGTCGAAGTAATAGTAGCTGTCGTGTCCGTCCGTATCGATGAGTTCGTTTATGCCGGGCGCGTAATTGTGAATACCCAACCAGCTGTACTGCATCTGACCGGTAGAAACATTGGGCTGTAGCGCGACGTTCGTGCCGTCCGGCGGCGTGAAGTTCATCACGCCGACTGCTTGAATGCCGGCGACTGTGTGCGCGGGTGACGCCCACATCGCGGCGATATAACCGCCTTCGACGGTATTACTGGCATTGAACCGCGGGCTGGTGAATACGACGCAGGACTCGCTCCACATGTACGATTCATATGTCGTTCCGCCGCTGTTGTCATGCGCGGGCTTCTGAACGGCCAGCAGATTGCCGGCGGCGTCGTAGCTGTACGTCACCGTCGTCACGTTGTCGGGCCACACGAGCCGCGAGAGCAGCTGGTGCCCGCCGAAATTCGCGAAGTACAGCTTGGCCGTTACGCCGGACTGCGTCGAGGCGTCGATCTCCGCCAAATTCTCGTTGCTTGCCGCGTCACCGCACTGCCAGTAGTACGTCAGCGCGATATACGTGTTGATGTTGCGGCAGGGCAACGGCGACCGCAAAGGCCGCGCAACGGAACGACGTTTTCAACCGAACACCCTCCGATTGCACCGGCCACTAGGCCGAGCGTGGAAGGGCACGGGGGTTCGCTTAGCTCTTTTAGGCCACCTCCGCGGACATATCGACACTTTGCTTCTTACTAGGCGCTTGCTGCGTCGCGGCACAGCATGCAGGCGCGGGCACGATAATCGGGGGACTATTACTCATCAATAGGCGTGCGCGTTTCCGAGATGTGCGGCTCTGAATTTCCGCGGCGTTTCCTCCCCGCCGCGGCGGATTGAGAATCAGACGCCG
>CAWBTJ010000003.1:0-28468 GCA_963791645.1 Vulcanimicrobiota bacterium
CGCGGTTCACTGCGTCGCGGGCAGAGCGTAGCGACCGGCGCTGCTCGACGTGCCGCACGGACCTCGGCAAGCATGACGAGCCCGTCGAGTGCCCTTTGGAGATCACTGCCGAACTCGTCCAGCCCGAACGTCAGCTCGGCGATCTCGATGCGGCCGAACGGCCCGCGTTCCATCTGCTGAGCGAGCCACGTGCGCCGGACTTCGGCTTCGTATTCGGTCAGCGGCTCGCGCGACCAATCAACCTCGGTCGCGTCCTGCACGATGCGCGTCGCCCGTGCGATCACGTCCATTCCGGACGTCATCCTCAGGTCGGCTCGAAAGCGTCACGGTCCATGTTTCTAGTATTCTAGTAAAGCGGGCTTGTTTCCTCCTGCTAGAACGCTAGCAACGTGGAAAAACGGAACGTCGGCTACCGGCTACCGGTCGATCTCATCCGCATGATCGAGAACGAAGCCATCGCCGAAGGGCGCGACCGCCAGTCGGGGCGAGCGTTCAACCCATCGGCAGTGGTCGAGCGCGTCTTGAGGGACTACTTCGACGCAAAGAAGCCGCGCCGCACGAAGTGATCGCGTGGCGCGGCTTCGGAGCCGCGATCGTTACCGGGAGGGCGCTCTTAGCGGCCCATCACGCCGCTACCAGATGCGGCAGGCGTTCTTGCGCACCATCTTGTCGGTTGCGGCGCACTTGAAGGCGGCCTGGAACTCCGGCATGTTCGAGAGCGTGCCGATCACGCGCAGCTTCGGGTTCGGGTGCGGGTCGGTGGTGGCGCGCTGGCGGATCTCCGCTTCGGTCTGCGCCGCGCGCCAGAATTGCGCGAACGACAGGAAGAAGCGCTGCTCGGGCGTGTAGCCGTCGATCAGCTTGTGCGCCTTCGCTTGCGGGGTGCGCTCGAAGGCTTTGTACGCGATGGTCAGACCGCCGAGGTCGGCGATCGCTTCGCCTTGCACGAGCTTGCCGTTGTCGTGCACGCCGGGGATCGGTTCGAGGCTGCTGTACTCGTCGACGATGCACTGCGCGCGGCTCGCGAAGTTCTTCGAGTCGTCGGGCGTCCACCAGTCGCGCAGGTTGCCCTGGGCGTCGAACTGCTTGCCCTGATCGTCGAAGCCGTGCGTCATCTCGTGACCGATCACCGCGCCGATCGCGCCGTAGTTCACCGCGTCGTCGGCGTTGGGGTTGAAGAACGGCGGCTGCAGGATGCCGGCCGGGAACACGATCTCGTTGTTCGACGGGTTGTAGTACGCGTTGACGGTCGGCGGCGTCATGCCGAAGAGGCCGCGGTCCGTGGGCTTGCCGAGGCGCGCGATGTTGCGCGCGACCTCGAAGCGGCGCACCGCCATGACGTCGTTCGCGTACGGGCCGTCGGTGACGGACAGCGCGGAGAAGTCGACCCACTTGTCGGGATAGCCGATCTTCTTGGTGAACGCGCCGAGCTTGGTTTGCGCGTACTTCTTGGTGGGCGCGCTCATCCAGTCGAGCGTCGCGATGTCGTCGTGCAGCACGCCCTGGAGGTTGTCGACGAGCGCGAGCGCGCGCGCCTTGGCGGCGGGCGAGAACGTGCGCGCGACGTAGGCCTTGCCGAGCACGTCGCGCAGCGAGGAGTCGGCGGCGGCGGTGCAGCGCTGCGAGCGCGGGAGCTGTTCCTTGACGCCGCTCAGCACGGTGCTGCGGAAGGCGAAGCTCGCGTCGGCGAAGCGCTTGGGCAGCGAGCTCGCGTACGCGTCGGCGATGTGATAGCGCAGGTACGACTTCCACGTCGCGAGCGGCGTCGTGGCGACCAGGTTGTCGTACGCGGTGACGTAGGCCGGGATGGCGACGTCGATCGTGCTGAACGACGGTGCGTTGTACTGCGCGAAGTACGACGACCACGGGATGTGCGGCGCGAGCTTCGTCAGATCGGCGACCGGCATCGGGTGATACGTCGCGGCGGGATCGCGCATCTCGACGCGCGTCGGCGTCGCCTTCGCGAGCGCCGTCTCGAGCGCGATGATCGCGTCGGCCTGCGTCTCCGCGGTCGCCGGCGCGTCGCCGAGGTTCGTCAGCTGCGCGACGACGTAGGTGCGGTACGCCGTGCGGATCGCTTGCGAGCGCGCGTCGTCCTTGAGGTAGTAGTCGCGGTCGGGCAGGCCCAGCCCGCCCAGGCCCAGCGACGCGATCTGCTTCGACGAGTCCTTGGTGTCGGAGTCCGAGCCGAAGTTGATCCCGCCGTTGACGCCGACCACATGCAGCTTGCCGATCTCATCGACGAGCGCGGGGATCGACGCGACGCGCCCGACATCGGCGAGCATCGGATCGATCGGCCCGGTGCCGGCCTTCTCGATGCCGGCCTCGTTCATGCACGCGCGGTAGAAGGCGCCGATCTTCTGCTCGTCGCTGCCCGGCGCGGCCGACGTGTTCTTGGCGGCGTCCTCGAGGATCGAGGTGACGACGGCCCGGTTCTCGTCGGAAAGCTGGTTCAGGCTGCCCCACGTCGCATGGCCGGCGGGGATGGGGTTCTTCTTGATCCAGCCGCCGGTAGCAAACTGATAGAAGTCGTCGCATGCTTTGCACGTGGGATCAAGGTCGCCGGGATCGAGCACGGGCGCATTCGCGGCCGGCCCACCGGGGGCGGCCCCAACGGCAATATGCGGAAGCGAGGTAACGACAAGCGCGGAAAGAGCGATGGCGCCAAAGGCACGCAGAACAAATCGAATCGGATGCACATCCGCATCTTTGCGGAGAAGCGCCGAATATACTGCCGTGCCTGCGGTTGGTTGAGTCCGTTAGCGTTCACGCCGCGCGTCGTACGTGACCGGAGGAGTTGATGGTCAATGGCACTGTTCGGCAGTTGCTCCAAGAGTCGACCGCAAACGGGAGCGCGAGCAGTGCTTTCTTCAGATATTGTGGAGCAAGGGAACTCGCTGGACATTCGCATAGGTCATCAGTTGCGCACCGCCGTGTCTACGGTCGCTTGGTCATGGACACTCGTCCTCTAAGGGTCCAAGCGGAACATCACAATGCGTTTAGAGAGCCCTTTAAGTCGCGGGATCGAACCATTGGTTCAGAAATTACGCGCCAACACGACCACTCTAGAGTCTGCGTATCGCGTTCTGCACCGTTGCAGATGGAGGGGAAAATGTCAAGACCCGTCTTACGACCTTTGCCACACTTTCGCGAATCTCGCACTCAAACACGCGGAATGCATTAAATCCCGTTCTGCGCGCGCGATCCAGCGCCGCGGCATCCCGCATTGCGGTATACTCGAACTTAGCATGCCATAGGCTAAGGTTCGGTCCGGTCCGCGGCGCCGGTTTATGTCGCGGGCACTGGTGCCAAAAGCAGCCATCGACAAAAATGCACGTGCGTGAACGGATGACGAAGATGTCTGCTCGTATTTTGTTAGGAAGAGCCGGATGTACCCAGTATCCTATACCAGCGCGCCGCAGCGCCTCTCGAAGTTGACGCTCGGGCTGGGTATCCCGGGTCCGGCGCCCCGAGAGTCCCTTAGAATATCGGGTTGTCGCCCACCTCACGACGCGCGGCGTCCTCCCCGGGCTCTAAGTTGGGCTTCCCCGAGCAACTCGACCAAGTGACACAAGATTGGGACATCGCCTCCAGCCGCGATGTAGCGCCTGATCACATCAATCGCGGCAATCGGCACATCAACACCGTTCTGCATATCCACATATTCGGAAAGCGCGGTGAGAGCACGACCGCGCGTCAATCTGCCGCTCAATGCCCGAGAAACCGCCGCTTGGTCTACGCCCAATCGGGCGCTCAGGGTTGCCTGGGAGACCCGGCTGGCTCCCATCGCCGCCCTTAATCGCCGCGCAAAGGCAATCCGATCATCTGCCGACATCCTAGCCACATTCGCATATTCTCATAAAACCGGTATACTGGGCAAGGGGGCGAATAGGGACTGCGTGCGAGTGGTCGACCTCTTCTGTGGTGCCGGAATGCTTAGCGCCGGCTTCTCGCGCGTCGGGTTCAGACCGATCTTCGCGATAGACGTTGATTCAAATGCGGTCACGAGTTTTAACTTGAATGTGGCTCCCGTCGCGGTCTGCGATGATGTCTCTGCCGCACGCCAGATCCGATGTGACGTGTTGCTTGCGGGACCGCCGTGCCAAGGATTTAGCACGCTAGGGCGGCGCGATGGCCGAGATCAGCGGAACGATCTATCACTTTGCATCGTGGAATGGACCGTAGCGACCGGCGCTCGGGTCGTCGTGATTGAGAATGTTCCCCCCTTCCTGGAGTCGCCGCAGTGGCGCCGAGTGCGCCATGATTTAGAAGGCCAAGGGTTCGAGACGACGGTCTGGACGATCGATGCGTACGCCGTAGGGGCGCCTCAACATCGAACACGATCATTTACCATCGCGTCGAAATTGGGGATGCCGCCTGAACCGCGCCATGCCGCGCGTAAGCGACAGCTCGCTGACGCCATTCATAGCATTTCCGCAAATGATCCAATGCATGTTTGGCCTCGCCACTCCGAATTAACAAAGTGCCGGCTCCGTCGAATTCCGGCTGGGGGCGACAAGCGCGATTTAATGCGCAAGGCTCCAGAACTTTGCCCGCCATCGTGGTTTCGGCTCGGACCTCAAGCAACCGACGTATGGGGCCGAATGCGTTGGGACCGTCCTGCAAACACGCTGCGCTGCGAATTTCAGAATCCGTCGAAGGGTCGATATATTCATCCGACCAAAAACCGCGTGATCTCGCTTCGCGAGGGGGCACGATTGCAAGGTGTGCCCGATAAGTGGCTTTTCTCCGGCGGTCCAGGCGCCATCGCCCGACAGATAGGTAACGGTGTCCCGCTGCAGCTAGGTACCGCCGTCGCCCGGCGAATCGCCGAACTGTTCTAGCTGTCAAGCCTTGGGACTTTCTTACCCGTGGCACTAGGCAACCGACACCGGCGCAGTGAATTACTAGTGTGGTGATTTCTTCTCGGAAGCGCACGCTTCGGATCGAATACTCGGGCAACCTGATCAAGCATCTCGGCCTTGCGATGTATGGCGGTGCCGTACCCGCGCTTTCCGAACTAATTTCAAATGCCTGGGATGCGGACGCCTCCAAAGTGTCTATTAAAGTGCCGTTGGACCATGCGCTTAGTGAAGGGGACGTGATCACCGTCAGCGATGACGGCCGCGGAATGACGTGGGAGGAAGTTCGAGATCAGTACCTCGTAATTGGACGCGATCGGAGGCTCACGCGCGGGGACAAATCCCCAAATGGTCGCCGCGTCATGGGCAGGAAAGGAATCGGAAAGCTGGCAGGCTTCGGTATTGCGAGGGTCGTCGAAGTCAGAACCGTGCGGAACCGCTGGCTAACCCACTTCCGTATGGATTTCGACGATATGACGAGTTCCGCGGCTAGCAAGCACATCGAACGTTATGAGCCAGAGATAATTGCGGACGAACGAAGCCACGAACCGAACGGAACAGTTATAACGCTTGCCCGTTTGATTCTCACTCGCCGTATTGCGACAGACGAGTTTCGCGAGAGCATGAGCCGCCGGTTCGCGGTTTTAACAAACCAATTTGTCGTTCTCGTAAATGGCGTCGCCCTTGATCGGGAAGATATCGCGCTACAGTTCCGATTCCCCGAGCGCGGCACGACCCTCGAAGAAGTCGCCGGTTTTGGAAGCGTTCGTTATTGGATTGGGTTTACAGAAAAACCGATCCGCGCCGCGGACGGGCGCGGCATAAGTGTTGTTGTCCGGGGAAAGCTGGCGCAGGCACCGTTTTTCTTTGGCTTACGGGGCGGGATTTCGGCACAGCACTCTCTGGAATACATGACGGGCGAAATTGAAGCTGAGCAGCTGGACGAGTCTGTTGACTACATTGGCACAAATCGACAGGAAATCGTATGGTCCGAGCCCCTGCCCAGTCTTCTAAACGCTTGGGGGCAAGATCTCGTACGGGAATATGCAAACCGCTGGCGTGTTCTACGTCGCGATTTAGAAATTCAAGAGATCATGCAATCGAGCTCTGGGAGCGGAGAGAAGGTATCTGAGAGAATTCAACACCTTCCGACGCGTCAGGCTGAGCAAGCTCGCGAACTCATTGAACAAATCTCGCAGATGACGAGCGTCGGCGACGATCCAGCATATGCGGCTTCAATTGTAGATGGAATAATCGAAATCTTTGAAGATAAGTCGACATCGCTTTTGTTGAATGATCTGGTTGCGGCGCCCGACGGAAGAACCCTTGAACGTTTCTCGCGTGAATACGCAGTGACCGATCGATCAAAGCTTGCAGCGATTCTCCGAAATCGGTACAGCGCTGTGGAGGCCCTCAGCGACGCTCGGCAGCGCGGCATTCAAGCGTCATGGCCAACGATCCTTGAGGAGAATTCGTGGATCATCTCTGGGCCATGGTCGGTAGTCGCTACAAATGACAACCTTACTACGAGACTTCGCGAAGATGCAACTCGTTCCGCATACCGCAAATCACTCGCCGACGTGACTCTTTTTGCCACCCAACATGCCTCGCGCGGTCCAAATCGTAGCGATGGCTCGGCTCTGGCAGAACTCATATTCGACCGCCTTGCGTCGTCTCACGCACGAGATTGGACAACACCTCGGCAATTTGTCCCTTGCGACAACACCTATCCTCGTCGTGACTGAAGCCAAGAGCGCCCAGCGAGATCCACATGTGCGCATTACGGACATCGACACCCTGCTAATTCGAAGCCGACGTTCTCTGAAGGTTGTCGCGACATTCCTCGAAACGGACCTGCGGGTGAGGTCCTCTTAGGCAGCGGAAACGAGATAGCGCTCGTAAAGTGCAGCCTCTAGGATAATGTCCTTAAAGTCATCAATTCCTGTGATAACATGACGGCTATATCGCTCGAAATCGTCGACAAGCGGGGCACCTTCTCGGAGCCCGTGTGCAATCGAATGGCGCGGCAGCACTACTTGGACATCAAGCACCTGCAACAACGCGTCAAGCTTCGCCACATCAACGTCTATCGTATCCGCAAGTAGCTGGAATCGCTCGAGATCAAGGTTTGAGTCGGTTTTGATCAGCCCTGTTCCCACAAATTCACAGTAGAGCGTTGGATCAGGATCAAAATGCTCGCGAAGCTCCTTGGTGAATCGAATGACGTCGGGGCCCTCGCGCTGCCTGTAGCGCTTGTAGATGATAAGCGCGCGAAAATGAGGCGCGACCCGCGCTAACGGCATCTGGTTACGTGTTATACGATCGGCGATGAGAGACAGATATGCCTCCCCAGCGTTTTTTACAAACCCCTCCCAGTGCGCATATAAAAGAACGACGCCGGCGCGCGTCATGGTCCGTGAAAGGCCGACCGGCAAGTCCCGGTTGGCCAGTTGAGACAATATCAATGTTACCTCGCTCTTTCGCCATGAGCTATCTTCATCTAGGTAACGAGACAAATCGTCGACGCTACGGACTCTGATCATGCGGATTGGATCGCTTCGGTACCTACGGCAAGGCGCTTCGCAACGGATTGCTTTGATGAATCGGATGCAAGAAGCGCGACCCGTGCCGTCCCAATCTGATCCATTTCCCAACTCTTTCGCCGGCCCAGCGCGACAGCAATGCCATCGAAGAGGCCGAGATCCAGTTCACCATCCGTGGACTTTCTGAGCCCGGCGGGGCCGAGCGATTGTGCGACGTCAGCAAAAACGCGTCGGAATATCTCCTCCTCGGTATCATACTCGAGGTCGGAATCACCCAGCAAATTTAGTAGCCGACGGTTCGAGAGTGCGTCTTCATCGTCACGAATCGCCGCAATATCATTATCCGCAAGACGTCGCAATAGGATCCATCGAAGCGCCAATTCACTATCAAGTCGCTCCTCTTGTTCCCGCGAGGACAAGGAGAGAACCGCCTTAAATCTCTCGTCGGAAACTAGCTCTTCAAGGAAGCCGAAGAAGCTAGAGTTGCGCATCAAAATTACAGCAATTCGAACCTCTTGGGGCGAAAGCGGGGTCCCCCCGGTATTCAATCGAGTAAAGAGATCGAATTTGGCTTCTTGATCGCTCTCGTTCAGGATAATTTTTACATCGATCTTCTGTCGGCGAAAATCGATCTGTTGTTCCTTCAGGAGCGCCGGACTGCCGAATCTGTCGTCGTAGTACAACCCCTCTAGTTCAGGGATGGCTTCCGTCGCGGTAAGCCTAAGGGGCGGCCGTATTTGTCCATTCTTATCTCGGAGAATTCCGGCAAACTCGAAAATGACCGACAGCCTTTGAAGGCCGTCGATTACATCCCAGACCGCGTCCGGTCGCTGGGCGACATAAACTCCGGGTAGTGGGATCCGCATAAGGACGCTTTCGACAAAGTTCACCTTCTGTCGTGACGTCCATCGATACAGGCGCTGAAAATCCGGATGGATATCCAATTCCTGGCGGTCGTACATGCTGAGCAGCTCCCCGATCGACATCGAATAGCTTTCGTATCGAATTGATCGTCGGTAGCGTTCAAGCTCGCTCGCAAAGTCACCCATGGCTGCTTGATTTGCTTTTCACAGCGCTGGTGCCTTCTGAATCCGGGAGGCTCGCGCCCACTAGGTGTGCCTCCGCGGGGGACCTGCTTATAGCTAAAGGCCTGATTGACGCATGCTCCCTCAGGCCCCCCGCGGCTCGGATTTACGCGTACTCTACCGGGCGGAAAGCGCTTCGCGAACGATTCGCTCCTGCTCGACTGCATGGGCCCCGGGATACCCCTCGGATGGGCTAGCGCGGTATGGGCGGCCCACGTAGTCGATGTCATACAGAGCATTCGGTAGCCGCTCCACGAGACGTCGGCGCACGTGCGCGCGGGCGCCCATGTTCTTTGGCTCTTCTTGGACCCACACGACTTGGTGCGCGTTCGGGTAGCTCGACAGCGTCCGCAAGATTTCCGCCGTCGGCAGCGGGCTCAGCAGTTCCACGCGTACGATCGCCGTCGTCGTTGCCTTATCGTACAGCGGGCTCGACGTCAGATCGTAGTACACGTGACCGCTCGTCAGCAGCACGCGCTTCACGCCCGTCTTGTCCGCGCCGGCGCCGCTGTAGCGCGGATCGTCGATCACCTCGCGGAACTCCCCGCCCGCCAGCTCATCGATCGTGCCGTACGCCGCGCGGTTTCGCAGCAACGACTTCGGCGTCATCACCACGAGCGGATACGCCTGTGCCGCCTTCGCCTGCGCGCGCAGCAGATGGAAGTACTGCGCTGCCGTCGAGCAGTTTGCCACGCGGATGTTGCCTTCGGCCGACAGCTGCAAGAACCGCTCCAGCCGCGCGCTCGAGTGCTCCGGGCCCGCGCCCTCGTACCCGTGCGGCAACAGCAACGTCAGGCGCGTCTGCTGGCCCCACTTGGCTGCGCCTGCCGCGATGAACTGGTCGATGATGATCTGCGCGCCGTTGTTGAAGTCGCCGAATTGGGCTTCCCACAGCACCAGCGCGTTGGGGATCTCGAAGCCGTAGCCGTACTCGAATCCCAGGCACGCGTACTCGCTCAGCGGCGAGTTGTAGATCTCGAACGACGCCTTCGCGTCCTTCAGATGCTGCAGCGGCACATGCTTCGCATTCGTGCGCGAGTCGTGCAGCACCGCATGCCGGTGCGAGAACGTCCCGCGCTCCGTGTCCTGCCCACTGAGCCGGATCGGCGTCCCTTCGCTCAGCAACGACGCGAACGCCAGCGCCTCCGCCAGACCCCAATCCACCTCACCGCTCTCGCGCAACGCAGCCGTGCGCTTCGAGAACTGCGCCAGCAGCTTCTTGTTCGGCGTGAACCCGTCCGGCACGCGCACCACGTCGTCGGCCCAGCGCAGCAGCCGCTCCTTGTCCACCTTCGTGTCGATCGCGCCTTCGTTCTTGCCCGTCTTCGGCGCTGCGTGGATCAGCTTGCTCTTGTACTCGCCGCTCTTCACGAGCTTGTGCGCTTCCGACATCCGCGCGGTCGCGGTGTCCTGCATCTCCTTGATCTGCTCGTTGGTCAGCACGCCCTGCGCCACCAGCTGGCCGGCGTACAGCTCGCGCACCGTCGGGTGCAGTTTGATCAGCTCCGTTTGGCGCGGCTGCGTGTACGCGGGCTCGTCCTGCTCGTTGTGGCCGAAGCGGCGGTAGCCGATCAGGTCGACCACCACGTCGCGGCCGAACTTCCGGCGGTAGTCGATCGCCAAATGCACCGCGGCGATGCACGCGTCGACGTCGTCCGAGTTCACGTGGACGATGGGCAGGTCATACCCCTTCGCCAAATCCGACGCATACCGCGTCGAGCGGCCTTCGCTCGGGTCCGTCGTGAAGCCGACTTGGTTGTTCGAGATGATGTGGATCGTGCCGCCGGTCGAGTAGCCCGCGAGCGCCTGGAGGTTGAGCACCTCCGCGACGATCCCTTGCGCCGCGAACGCCGCGTCGCCGTGGATCAGGATCGGCGCCGCGACTTCGCAGTTGAGCGTCGGCGGGTTCACGCTGTGATCGGTTTGCAGGCAGCGCGTCATGCCTTCCACGACGCCGTCCACCGCTTCCAGATGCGACGGGTTGCTCGCGAGCTCCACCTTCACTTTGGTGCCGGCCGTCGTCACGTACTCGCCCGTCGCGCCGTGGTGGTATTTCACGTCGCCCGTCGCGTCGGCGTCGCCTTCGGTCGGCGCGGTTTCGCGCAGCGCGGCCGATTCGAACTCCGCCAGCAATTCTTCGTACGGGCGGTTCACCACGTGCGCGATCGTCGAGAGGCGGCCGCGGTGCGCCATGCCCAGCACGACGGTCTTCGTGCCGTCCTCCGCCAGCAGCGAGATCGTCTCCTCGAGCATCGGCACCATCACGTCGAGGCCTTCGATCGAGAACGTCTTCTGCGACATGAACTGCTTGCGGAAATAGCGCTCCATCGTCTCGACCTTGGTCAGACGCTGGAGCACTTGCACGCGGCGCTGCGGCGTGAGCGCGCGGCGGTGCTGGCCGCGCTCGATGTAGTCGCGCAGCCACTCGCGCTTCGCCGTGTTGGAGATGTGCTCGATCTCGTACGCGATCGTCGAGCTGTACGTCTCGCGCAGGCGCGGCAGCACGTCGGCGAGCGTCTTGCCCGGCACCTTCACGTTGAGCACCGACGCGGGGATCGCGTTCATCATCGCCGGCGTGAGGTTGTACGTCGCGGGGTCGAGCGACGGATCGTTGGGCGGCTCGGTGCCCAGCGGGTCGAGCGTCGCGCCGAGGTGGCCGTGGCGGCGGTACGCCGACACGATCGCCATCCCGGCCGCGATCGCGCGCAGCATCTCTTCCGACGGCAGGCCCGGGATGTCGGCGGTCACCGCTTCCGGCGCTTCGCGCTGATCGCGCGCAGCCGGCGGCGCGGCGCCGTTCGCGCTCGTCGTGCGCGGCGGCGCGGACGCTCGCGCTCACGCCGAGCTGCGCGAACACCGTCTCGTAGAACTCGTCGGCGCCGGCGAGCAGCTCGTCGACGCGCTTGAGATATTCGCCCGACTGCGCGCCTTGGATGACGCGGTGGTCGTACGTCGACGTCAGCGTCATCACTTTCTCGACGCCGATCTGCTCGAGCGTCGTGCGCGACGCGTGCGCGAAGCCCGGCGGGTACGCGATCGCGCCCGCGGCGATGATCGCGCCTTGGCCCACCATCAGGCGCGGCACCGACGCGACGGTGCCGATGCCGCCGGGGTTCGTCAGCGTGAACGTCGCGCCGGTTTGTTCTTCCACCGACAGCTTGTTGTCGCGCGCCTTCGCGACGAGGTCTTCGTACGCGGCGCGGAACTGCGCGAAGTCGAGCGCGGCGGCGTTCTTCAGCACCGGCACGACCAGGAAGCGCGAGCCGTCTTTTTTCTGCGCGTCCACGGCGAGGCCGAGGTTCACGCCCGCTTCGACGCGCTGCGGTTTGCCGTCGGCGCGGCGGAACGACGCCGTGATCGCCGGCAGCTCGCGCGCGGCGCGGGCCAGCGCGTACGCGATGACGTGCGTGAACGAGATCTTCTCGGTGCGGCCGGCTTGTTTGAGCGCGGCGTTCAGCTCCGCGCGGCGCTGTTCGAGCGTGCCGACGTGCAGCGTGCGGAACGACGTCGCGACCGGGATCGACAGCGACTGTTCCATGTACGACGCGAGCGTCGCGACGGAGCCCTTGAGGTCGGTGACCTTCGCGTCCGCCGGGGCCGGCGGGTAGGTCACGGCGGTCGCCGCTGCCGCCCGGCGCCGGCGCGGCGGACGCCGAGCCGATCCCGCCCGAGAACGCGATCTTGCCCGACGCGACGGCCGCTTCGACGTCCTCGCGCAGGATGAGGCCGTCGGGGCCGGTGCCGGTGAGCTTCGAGGCGTCGATGTGGAGGCGTTCGACCAGCCGGCGCGCGTGGTGCGACAGGACGCCGCCCGCCTTGCCGTTGCCGGCGTGGCGCTCGGCCGGGGCCGCGCCGGAGCCCGCGGCGCCGTAGCTGGCGGGGGTCACCAGGGTCGGGTCTTGTGGCGCACCCTTCGACGAGCTCAGGGTGACATTGGGCGCGGGTGCCGCCGCGGAGGCTCCGTGTGCCGTGCCGTCGCCGGCCGCCGTGGCGGCGCCGGCTGCCGCGGCGCCTTCCGGCTTTGCGGCCGTCGTGTCGATCTCGACCAGGACCGTGCCGACCGGGATCGTCGCGCCTTCGTCGCCGTGGAGGGCCGTGATCACGCCGCTGGCGGTGGAGGGGACCTCGACGTCCACCTTGTCCGTCGTGATGTCGACCAGCGTCTCGCCGTCGTCGACCCAGTCACCCACCTTCTTGCGCCATTCGACGATCGAGCCTTCACTGACCGACTCGCCCATCTCGGGCAGGGTGACGTTCACCAGCGTTTGCGAAGCCATTGACCTCTATCGTACCACCCCGGGCGCCCCCGGTCTGCGACCGACAGGGCAGCGACCCAGCCCCCGCCATTTGGTACAATGACTGAACCGCCGCCGCGTCCGGCCCGTTAGGAGAAGCATGCGCAGACTCGTTCTCTCGCTCGGCGTCGCCCTCGCGCTCGGCACCGGCGTCGCCCTCGCCCAGTACCCCGCGCCCCCCACGCCCTCGCCCGAGCCGGCGACGAAGACGGCTGCACCGACGCCGGCAGCCTCGCCGGTGTCGATCGTCCACATCAAGAACTTCGCGTACGTGCCGGACAAGGTCACGATCCCCGCGGGTTCCACGGTGCGCTTCGTCCAGGACGACGAGACGCCGCACACCGTGACCGCGACCGATAAATCGTACGACAGCGGCAACCTCAACCAAAAAGACTCGTGGCGGCACACGTACGCGACCGAAGGCACCTACACGTACTTCTGCGCGTACCACACGTACATGAAGGGCACCGTCGTCGTCGTAAAGTGACCGCGCGCCACATGACGCCGGCGACGTCGTCGCCAGCGCACGAAACGGTACAAACGTACGGATTGCGGGTAGCCGCGAGATCGGCGATAATATCAGGCATGGCGCGTCCCATACGACCGGGCATCGTTCTTCTCGCGGCGCTGATCGCGTTGGCAGGCTGCGGCGGCGGAGGTGGGACCACCGCGTCGACGCAATCGACGGTGCCGTCCGTCGGCATCGGAACCCAGCCCGGGCCGTCGTGTCCGCCCGGCGTCGCCACGTACGCGCTCTTCACCGATCCGATGACGCAGCCGTCGGCCGGCGCCGTCGGTGTGGCCACGACGATCGGCGCCATCACGGTCCCGCAGATGGACCACGTCGCGGGCGCCACGCTGCAGCTCTTACAGCCGCAAGGCGGACCGATTTTCGGCGGCACGTTCGTCGTGAACGGCTCGAGCCTCACGGCAACGATCCCGACGCTTCAGCCGAACACCACCTATCACGGATTCGCGGTAGGCGTCCCATGCGGCCCCGACTTCGACTTCGGCCAATTCACAACAGGCCCAACGTAGCGCTAGACGTAGCGGCACGTCTTTCGTTAGCCGTGCGCGCGTAACAGCACGGTTGCGACGACATTGAACAACAACGCGCCCGCGATCGCGAAGCCGAAACCGAATGCCGTCATCGACAGGATCACGATTCCGATGCTCACCGGATTCGTGTTCGGGATGCGGCCGGGGCCGATGCGCCACGTGATCGCCCAGCCCGCCGTCGCTTCCGCGAGACCGGTCAGGGCGCCGACGACCTCCACCAGCCGCAGATCCAACAGTGCGAGCATCGCGATGAACCCGATCACCACGTAGATCCCGAATTGCACCGGCCAGATTCGGCGGTACACCACCGGACGGTCGCGCGTGAGCCACGCGGCGGCGGCATCGACGGCTAAGATGAGCGCGATCCCGCCGAGCAGCGTGAGCGGGAACGCGGTCGAGATCGGCCAAGGCGCCACGTCGTACCGATCGTCTTCAGCAGCGAAATCTTCCTGTTCGGAACTCGACGACGCGAAGGCCCCGGCCCGGCCGGCGAGAACCGCCGCACGGGTGCCCGGTCAACTCGTCATTCCGTAGGAGACTCGATCATGGCTGTGCTGGTGAAAATCGCGAATCACGGTGCGTCGCTCGCAATGTACGATCAACTCTCGTCACGGCTGCTTCCCGAAGCGAAGCGCCAGGCGGGATTTCACATCCACTTCTGCTACCCGCTCACCGACGGCTTCGAAGTGAACGAAGTCTGGGACACGGCCGAACAGCACACCGCGTGGTACGAAGCGAACATCCGCCCGAACATCCCGCCGGACGCGCACCCGCACATCGAGGTCGTCGAGCTGCACAACGTCGCGACGAAGTAGCGTCAGGCGGTTGCCTTTCGCTTGCGCTCGTCGCGCCGGAACATGGAGTAGACGACGGGCATCAGCGCCTTGTTGTAGAGGAACCGGATTATCGCCGCCATGAAGCCGGGCTGAAATCGCCCCTCGTCCGCTTCGAGAAAAAAGAAGTTCATGAACTTGCGCTTGAGCGACGTGCTGTACGCTTCGCACTCGTTCGCGCTGCGCCCGCTTCGCTCGACGAGGATTCGCGCGACGTCTGAATCGGACGGATGTTCGCGCACGAGCGCCGAGATCGTCTCGTCGTCGGTTCGCAGAAACGCGATGACCTGCTTGTCGATGAAATCGTTGTCACCGAAGAGATAACCGTCGACGACGCGCCCGCCGGGCGAGGTCAGACATCGGCGCGCCTTCTGCAGCATGCGCGGCAGCCACACGACGCCGGCCGCGGAATCAAGCCCGGAACAGGGAACCCAACTCATACACGCCTCCCACGCTCGATCGACGGTGGTTGTCGAACCGGCCTAGTACTACCCCTCGCGGCGGATGTAAGAAGCCCGACACATCGTCGTCGATGAGCCGGGCTTTTTCTCTTGGTGCCCAGGAAGGGACTCGAACCCCCACGACCTTGCGATCACTAATACCTGAAACTAGCGCGTCTACCAATTCCGCCACCTGGGCGCGGACCGACCTCGGTTCAGCCCCCGCGGAGCGCGTCCCTGCGGCCGGGCATCGCCAAGTGGCCGCGCAGCCACAGCACCGGCACGACGCCGAGCACCGCGAGCGCGGCCGTCGTCAGCCACGCGACGCGCAGCGACGTGTGGTCCGCCAGCGCGCCGAAGCCGAGCGGCGCGGCGGACGAGGTGAGGAAGATCGCCGTCAGCGTGATCCCCAACGCGCTCGCGGCCCGCTCGCTGCCGCCAACCTCAGAAATCGTTGCGGCCATCAAACCGTTCCAGCCCGCCGCGCTCAATCCGAGCACGATCGCGGCGCCGAACAGCACGCCGACCGTGCCGGCGTGCATCATCGCCACCGCCGCCGCGCCCACCGACGCGAGCACGCAGATCGCCACGAACGGAATCAAACGCTCGCCGTGCAGCACGCGGTCGCTGAGGTAGCCCCACGCAAGCCGCCCGCACACCGCCGCGCCTTGCGCGCACGCGAACGCGAGCGCGGCCACGGCCGCCGTCGTACCGACGACCGCGACGCCGGTCACCGTGAAAAATGCGTTCAGCGCCGATTGCGCGCTCACCAAGATCATGCACGTCAGCGTCACGCCGATCAGCCGCGGATCGCGCGCGAGCGCGCGCATCCCGCGCACGACCGACCCGAGCGTCGTCGCGGGCGCGGCGTCGTCGCGCTGCTCGCGATATCCCATGTACGCGATCAGCGTCGTCGCCGCGACGATTACCGCGGCGAACGCGAACGCGCCGCGATACCCCGCGACGTGCGCGACCAGCGGTAGCGTCAGCGCGCCGACGAGCCCGCCGACGGGCACGCCCGTCTGCCGGATCCCCATCGCGAAGCCGCGGTCGCGATCGAACCACGCCAGGATCGCGCGCCCGCCCGCGGGCGTCGACGCCGCGTAGCCCGCGCCGAACACGCCGATGCACGCGACGATCCACCAATACGACGCGAACAGCGTCGCCGCCAGCAGCGCGAACGTCATCGCCATCCCCGAAAATAGCAGGATGCGCCGCTCGCCGAAACGGTCCGTCACGACGCCGGCGGCGCCGACGAAGCACGCGGAGCCCAGCATCAGCGCCGTGAAGATCACGCCGAGCTGCGCCTTCGACAGATCCGAACGTCGTCACGAAGATGGGCGACAGCGATCCCAGCGCCTGCTGCACCACCGCCGCGCCGGCTTGCGCCGTCGTCATCAGCGTGAGCACGCGCCACCGTCCGCTCACGAGGCGTGCGTCATCGTTTGTACACAGGGATCAGGTGCGCGGTGGCGAGGGTGCGATCGTGCGCCCCGATCGCGGCCAGCGTGAACGTATAGTGATGCAGTTTTCCCGGCGGCGGGCACGGTCCGCCCCAGCCGTATGTGCCGAAGTCGTTCTCCGCGACCCCGCCGGACTCGGGATCGCGCAAATCGCCCAGCGCTCGTGCACCTTTCGGAATGTGGAATACGGCCAAGTGCAGCCAGCCGCCGGGTTTGGGTGCATCGCGATCCTGTACGAGGAGGATGAAATAGAGCGTCCCCGGCGGCGGCGCGTCCCACGTCAGCCGCGGCGTACGGTTCTCGCCGTGGCAGCCGTCCTTGTTCCACACGAACGCGTTCGGGATTTGCACGCCCGTCTTCACGTCCGGGCTCGACAGCGTCAGCCCCAGCAGCAGCGGTATCATCATGGTACGACCTCCCGCGAGCTTCGTTGCACCAGCGATATTCCGAGCGCGATCGCGATCAGCCCGCCGATGTCGCGGACGCCGACCGGCTCGCGCAGCAGCAGCGCCGCGAGCGCGAGGCCGAACACCGGCGTGAGGAAATAGTATGCGCTCACGCGCGACGCCTCGCCGTGCGTCAGCAGCCAGAACCACAGCAGCGACGCGCCGACCGACATCACCAGCACGACGTACCAGAACGACGCGATCAGCTGCCAGCTCCACAGGGCGTGCGGTTTGCCTTCGAACGCGATCGCCAGCGGCAGCAGCACGATGCTCGCGGTGAACAGCTGCAGCGCATTCACCGCGCGCAAGTCGAGGTCGGCGCACCAGCGCTTGAACACGATCGTCGAGGCCACGCTGCCGAGCACGCCCACGAACGCGATCGCGATGTCGCCGGCGTCGGCGCTGCCGGTTCCCGCGCGCACCCCCATGATCCACACCACGCCGCCGAATCCGAACAGCATCCCGGCGATCTTGTTGCGCGTTAGCGGTTCGCGCAGCAGCCACGGCGCGACGAGCGCGAGCGCCAGCGGGTTGGTCGACGCGACGATCGCGCCGACGCCCGACGCGAGATGGCGCAGCGCGACGTACGTGCAGCCCAGATACACGGCGTTGCCGAGGATCCCGAGCACCGCGACCGCGGCCCAGTCCTTGCGCGTGCGCGGCAGCCGCGCGCCCAGCGCGAGCGCCACCGCGAGCGCGAGCAACCCGGCGACGGCGAAGCGCACGACGAGGAACCACAGCGGCGACGTGCTCAGCACGCCGATCTTGCTCGGGACGAACGCCGAGGCCCACAAGAAGATGTAGAAGAGCGCTCCGGCGACGCCTAGGGCTCGTCCATGCACCCGTTGACTCTACCCGGCCGAAACCGGCGCGACATGCACTTCTGTCTCAGCGCACGATGACACCCACCGTGAGCCACGCGCGCGACGCCGACTGGGACGGCGGCCTGCGCCAGTTCTTCGCCTACCGCGATCTCGGCGTCGCCGGCGCCACGCAGGGGCGCGTCGGCGCGCACGTGATTCGCGCCCGCGGCGCGTCCGACGCGCCCGGCGAGCGGCACCACCACGCGCTCGACTTCCAGATGGTGTACGTGCTGCGCGGCTGGGTCGACTTCGCGTACGACGGCACGGGACGGGTGCGGCTCGAGGCCGGTTCGTGCGTCGTGCAGCCGCCGGGCATCCGCCACGCCGAGCTGGCGCACAGCGACGACCTCGAGATGCTCGAGATCACCCTGCCGGCGGAGTTTTCGACAACAACTGACTGACGG
The DNA here is from genome assembly GCA_963791645.1 of Vulcanimicrobiota bacterium. GTDB lineage: Bacteria > Vulcanimicrobiota > Vulcanimicrobiia > Vulcanimicrobiales > Vulcanimicrobiaceae > Vulcanimicrobium. The sequence goes on from CAWBTJ010000003.1 coordinate 18,294, forward strand.
CACGTCTGCTTACCGCGGGGACTCATCAACAACGGTTGCGTGCACAGCTACTAAGCGTACAGTGCGAGCATGCTGCGTGCGTGCGCGCACAAATGTCGCATAGCAGACTTTCCTCGGAAGGAAGGGGGAGGGCCGCGACAAACGTCGGGGCCTTCCTCTCTTTCTACACCTGGGTGTGGAGGTTTTTCTTGATCAAGACGAAGCTTTATGCTGTCGCCGCGATGGCTGCATTACTCACGGCCTGCCAGGGTGGGCAGGCGCTGCCACCGCCGCCCGCCAGCCAGACGCAGGCGCAGTCCGAGGCGCGCGAGTTCACCTCGCTGACGCTCTTCACGGCGCAGAACAACACGACGGGCGAAACGGTCCGCGTATTCCCGACCAAAGAAGCGACGGACGCGTTCCGCCTCTCGCAAGCCGGTCAGCGCATGACGCAGGGCACGGGCCCCCTGCTCTACAACGGCGGACCGATTCAAACCAATCCGAAGATGTATATCGTGTTCTGGGGCTCCTCCTGGAACGGCAGCACCGGTGATCCGCAAGGGGTGAAGGCGCGCATGCTGGCGTTCCTCGGAATCGTCGGCGGTAGCGGCTGGAACAACAGCACGACGCAGTACACGCAGACCGGCGGCGCGCACGTCGGCAACCAGACCGGCAGCCTCGCCGGCTCGTACGTCGACACGACGAGCTCGCCGCCGAGCCGTCCGTCGCAGTCCCAGATGGCCGCCGAAGCGGCGAAAGCCGCCGCGAAGTACGGCGACTACAGCGCGAGCGCGGCGTACATCGTCGCGCTGCCGCACAACATCAAGCCGTCGGGCTTCGGCACGCAGTACTGCGCGTATCACAGCACGACCACGGCGTCGGGTCACACGATCGCGTGGACCAACGATCCGTATCTGCCCGACGTCGGCTCGTCGTGCGGCGCGGGTTCCGTCAACAGCCCGGGCACGCTCGACGGCGTCTCGATCGTGTTCGGTCACGAGCAGGGTGAGACCGAGACCGACCCGCAGCCGAACACCGGCTGGCTCGACAGCAGCGGCGCGGAGAACGGCGACAAGTGCGCGTGGACCAATCTGATCAACAACCCGAACGCGGGCGGTTACCCGACCCAGCCGCTCTGGAGCAACGCCAACAACGGCTGCGTCCAGACCTACCCGTAGCCTCGCGCCTCTGGGCGCGTCGCGAACAGAGCGAGCCCGCCGGTTTTCCGGCGGGCTCTTTTTTCGCGAGGGAACTTCGCGCACGCTCGCGCGCGTCGAACGCAACGTGGACGATCTCGTACTCTGCCCGTGCGGTCACGCGATGGCCGCCCATGACGGCGGCGGCTGCCGCGGCGATCGCATGCGCGCGTGCCGGTGCGAACGCGACCGCTACGGTGCGCTCGAAGCCGCGGTCGACGACGCGCGCTCGCGCCCGTGGGTCAGCCCGGAAGAAGCGGCCGCGTCGTAGCGGTCATTTCGGCGCGAGCGATTTGGGCCGCTGGATGATCCCCGCGACGCGCGCGACGAGCCGGCGCGGCGCGAGCCGAACCGACGTCGCGAGCGCGTAGTTCGCGAAGCCGTCGACGGCGACGACACGTCCGCGCTTCAAGGCGCGCAGCGCGGTGTCGACGACTTGTTTCGTGGTGCGCGCGCGGCCGACGCGCGCGTTGTCGATCCCGTCGAAGAACGCGGTGTCGGTTTGACCGGGACACAGCGCCACGACGCGCACGCCGTGCGCGCGCACTTCTTCGGCGAGCGCCTCGCTGAACGACAGTACGAACGCCTTCGTGGCGCCGTACACCGCCATGTACGGAACGGGTTGAAACGATGCGGTCGACCCGACGTTGACGACGGCGCCCGATTTGCGCGCGAGCATCGCCGGCAGCAGCGCGTGCGTCAGCATTACCGGCGCGAGCACGTTCACCAGCACTTCGTCGCGCTCGCGCGCGCCGTCGAGCGACGCGAACTCGCCGTGCGAGCCGAAGCCTGCGTTGTTGATCAGCGTCTCGACCGCGAGCCCGCGCGCGCTCAGTTCCGCAACGAGCGCCGCGACCGCGCCCGGGTCGGAGAGGTCCGCGGGGAGCACGTGAGCTCGCACGCCGTGCTTCGCCGACAGGTCCGCGGCGAGTGCCTCGAGCCGCCCGGCGGAGCGAGCGACGAGCACGACGTCGTCGCCGCGGTGCGGCGAGGGCGCGAGCGAACGCCTCGCCGATCCCCGACGAAGCCCCCGTGATCAGTGCGGTCGGCATGACCCGGAGTTTGCCCGCCCGGCGCCCGCGGCCTATGAAACCGCCCGGCGCTTGCAGTACAATACGAAGGCGATGGGTGCCCGAGCGTGACGGAAGAGACGCTGTTCTACCGCCGTTTCGTCGACGACGTGCGGCGCTGCGCCGCGGGCCGCTCGCCCGCGTCGGTCGCCGAGATCGAGTCGCGCGTGCGCGTCGCCCTGATCGCGCCGCCCGCCGCGCGCGAGCGCCGCTGGGCGCGCGTCGTGGCCGCGGTCAACGAGCTGCTCGTCGGCCTGCCGGGCCGCGACGGCGGCCCGATCGCGCGCCTGCGCACGTTCGTGCGCGAGAACGCCGACCTCGGCCGCCCGCGCGACGTCGCAATCACGGACTTCCGGTTCGACATGCGCACCGAAGGCGTGCTGACCGACCGCGCCGGCCGCAGCTATCTGGTGTACGCGCACATCCCGCGCGCCGCGTCGCCGCTCGACGAGTTCGTGCCGAGCGCGACGCGCCACCTCGCCGAGCTCGCCGTGTACGGCTTGTGCGGCGGCGCCGCTGCGGCGGCGCTGTGGTTCGCGTTCATCGTGCCGATTTGATCCTGCGGCTGCTGCCGATCCTCGGCATCACCTTCATCGACATCCTCGGGTTCAGCATCTTGATCCCGCTCATGCCGTTTTTCGTGAAGAAGTTCGGCGCGCCCGATATCACCGTCGGCGTCGTGTTCGCGACGTACTCGCTCTGCCAGCTCATCGCCGGGCCGGTGTGGGGCAACGTGAGCGATCGCATCGGCCGCAAGATGGTGCTGATCGTGTCGCAGATCGGATCGACGATCGCGTGGGCGCTGCTCGCGTTCGCACCGTCGATCCCGTGGGTGCTGTTCTCGCGCGCACTCGAAGGCCTGTCGGGCGGCAACATCGGCGTGACGCAGGCGTACGTCGGCGATCTCGTGGAGCCCAAACGCCGCGGCGAAGCGTTCGCGTACGTCGGCGCGGCGTTCGCCGCCGGGTTCGTGTTCGGCCCCGCGACCGGCGGCTGGCTCGCCGGGAAATACGGTTTCGCGGTGCCGTTTCTCGTCGCCGCGGCGCTGCAAGTGGTCACGCTCGTGCTGACGATCGTGATGCTCCCGGAATCGCGCGGCCGCGCGCCCGCCGACGCCGCGAGCGCCGTGGGTTTGCGCGACATCTTCGCCTCGCTCGCCGACAAGGCGGTGGCGCCGGTGCTGCGGCTGCGGCTCGTCTACACGCTGGGCATGTACGGCTGGTTCGCGTCGATGACGCTCATCTTGAACAAGCAGCTCGGCTGGGACGTCGCGCAGACGTCGTACGTGTTCGCGTCGTTCGGCATCCTCCAGGTCACGCTGCAGGTGACGGTGATCGGCCGCCTCGTCGATGCGATGGGCAACCGCGTCGCGACCAACCTCGGGCTGGGCCTGTGCGCGGTCGCCTTCGTGCTCGTCCCGTTCGCGACGACCTTCGCGCTCGCCGCGGTGCTGCTGCTGCTGTTCGGCATGGGCCTGAGCGTCGTCAACGCCGCGTTCCCCGCGCTCGCCTCGGACGTCTCCCCCGACGACCGCCGCGGCACGGTGCTCGGGGTCGTGTCCGGCCTCGACAGCCTGGCGGGCTTCGTCATGCCGCCGGTGGTGACGGGCGTGCTGGGCGCCTTCGGCGTCGCGCCCGCGGCGGCGATCATCACGGCCTTGGTGGCGAGCGCCTTCGTGATGGGCGTGCTCCAGGCGCGCCGCGCCGCCGTGACGGCGGCCTAAAATGGGGCACACGCTCGCCCGATACACGATAGTACCTGCTCTCTCGCATCGCCAGGACGGCGGTGTCGCGTGCGGTTCGTCGACCAGCCCGCGACTGCAAAGGAATTGCTCGCTTGAAACGCCTTCTCGCCGCGTCCGTCTTGGCCGCCGGGCTCATCGCCTCGGCGACCGCCGCGCGTGCCTCGACGATGACGACCTCCGGCGGCGCACAGATCCAATGGAAAACGTCCGCTTCGGCAACGTTGGCGCTCGTGACGCAGTACAGCGCCGCCTTCGGGCAGGGCAACGCGGTGCCGACCCTGCTGCCGAGTACCGCGGGCCTGTGCGCGGGCGGCGCCGCCGAGTCCAACTTCACGCTGAGCTTCGGCCCGCTGAACTTCAAGCCGGGCTCGCCGGCGGGATGCCTCTACAAGAACGCGCTGGCGGTGTCGGTGTCGACCAACGATGCGAGCGGCTTCGTCGTCAACGAGTATCTCGATTCGGCGCCCAACGTCGGGGTCGGATTTTGCGCGTTCCCGAACGGCGCCGCCTCGTTCCCGATCGCGCCGGCGGTCGGCCCGGTTCCGGCGTCGACGCAGAGCGGAAACCCCGCCGCGGGCACGTACGCCGGCAACGTCCTCAGCAGTTGCGCGGGGAGCGGCAAGGTCATCCCGACCGGTGCGGGCGGCGCGTCGAGCGGCGGCTCCGTGGCCGGCAACCCGGGCACGCCGAGCCTGGAGTTCTACTCGCCCTCGAGCACCGGTCTCACGATCATGTCGATGGCCGGGCCCACGGTGAGCGGCGGCTCGGTCGTGACGATGTACGGCGCCGAGGACATTCAGGTCAACCTGGGCCCCGGTGCGAACTCGCTGAACAGCGGCGTTTCGTACATCACGATCCAGCTCGTCCCGAACTGAGGACCGTTCCCGGGGGCCGGCCGCGATGATGCGGTTCTTCGGGCGGAGCATCCGGCGCTGGCGCGCGGGGCCCGAGCTGCGCGTCGCGGAGGACATCCGCTTCAACGCGGTGCCGCGCACCATCGAGCTGCGCAGCCCGGCGTTCGCGCTGGGCGAGAAGCTGCCGCTGGACGGCTCGCCGCCGCTGGAGTGGAGCGGCGTCCCGCCCGAAGCGAAGACGCTGGTGATGGTGGTCGAGGACGTCGACGTGCCCTTCCCGCGCCCGCTCACGCACGCGGTCGCGTACGAGATCTCGCCGGCGACGACGTCGCTGCAAAAGAATGCGCTCGACGGCAAGCACGACGGCGTGACGATGGGCTACAACGGCGGCAGCGGCTTGTACTACATCGCGCCCGCGCCGATCCCGGGCCACGGGCCGCACCGCTACGTGTTCACGCTGCTCGCGGTCGACTTCGTTCCGCGCTTCGATCAGCCGCCGACGCGCGGCCGATTGCTCGACGCGGTCGCGGGCCACGTGTGCGCGCTGGGCGAGCTGATGGGCACCGCCGAGCGCTAGACCACCACCCAGCCGGCACCCGTCGCGATCGCGATCGCTTCGCGCCGGCCGCTGCAGTTGAGCTTGCGGCAGATCGAGCGGATGTGCGTGTCGACGGTCTGCGGGCTGCGGCCGGTGCGCGCGGCGACGTCTTTCGTGCTCGCGCCCTTGGCGAGCAGTTGCAGAATCTCGCGCTCCGACGGCGTGAGCTGCGTGTAGCCGGGCTCGTCGCCGCGCGCGACGGGCAGCGCGGCGAGCAGCCGCGCCATGCCGCCGAAGTGTTCCGCACGCAGCCGCTCGAGCGCGGCGGCGAGCGTCGCCGGTTCAGCCTGCCCGAGTTGCACGCGCTCCATCGCGCGCACCGCTTGCACGAGCGCCCGCGGGCGGCGCATCGTGGGAACAAGTAGCCGCTCGGCTTCGGCGAGCCAGCGATGAGCGCTCGACGACCTCCCGCGCAGCAGCTCCGTCACAGCGATCGTAGCGTAGGCGCGAATGACCCGCGGCGATCGTTCGCAGTGCTCGAGCTCGGCGGCGGCGGCTTTTAACGATTCCTCGGCGTCTCCGCTCAAGCCGCTCGCAACCGCATAGAGCGCCGTCTCCGCGGCGCGCATCGCGCGTCGTTCCGGAATCGAGTGCTGCGACGCCGTCCCGGCGAGCAATTCGTACGCACGGCGAAAGTCGCCGTTCCATGCCGCTCGCAACGCATACGCAGGCAGGAGCGCCTGCGCGCGCGTCAGCGCCGGTGCCTCACGATCGTCGCTGAGCTCGCGGTCCAGCACTTCTAGCGCCGGATCGTCGCCGCGCTCTACTTGAATGGCGTACGCCGCGACGAGACCGAAGAGGCGGACTTGCCGGCTTGCCCCTTTACGGCCGCACTCTTCGAGCTTGTCCAATATCCCGAGCGTCGCAATCGGATCGTCGTCCTCGTCGTTGACGACCGTGTACAGTACGGTATACGCGCGTGCTGCAACCTCGTACAATCCGCGTGCGGCCGCGAGCTCGATGGCCAGCGTCGCGTAGTCGCGCACGCGATGCCGCTCGCGCGCCGGCGCGAACTGGAACACGTACGCGGCCTGCTGGTAGAGCCGCGCACGTAGCTCGTCGCTCAGCGGCTCGGCAAGATCGAGTGCGCGGCGCGCCGCGGTGACGGCATCGCTCATGCGGCCGGCGCGAACGTAGGCCGTCGCCAGCGTGCCGAGCATGGGAACCCGCAACGACGGCGCGAGCGTTTCATCGGCCGCATAGGGCTCGAGAATGTCGAGGCTGTCGCGGTCCTGCCGCACCAGCTCGATCGCGTAGCGGTGGACGAGCGCAACGCGCAACTCGGGATCCTGCGCACGCGCGATCGCCGCGGTGAAGCTGCGCTCGGCGATGTCGAAACGCCCGCGGTTTGCATCGAGCATCGCGCGAACGCCGATCAGAGCGGCGTTCTTGGCGCGAGCCGTTTCGGGAACTACCTCGATGGCCTGGGCGACGGTCTCGCCGGCGCCACGTTCCAGCAGCCCGATACCACTCCGCTCGATTATGCGCACGATCGGCTCGACCGCGCCTACTTTGGCGAACATCATCAGTGCGCTCGCTTCGGCGCCCGCGCGCCGCTCGAGCAGCGCTCCCCCGGACACGTACGCGGCGTACCATTCATTCGCACCCGAACGGCGCAGCTCGCGTTCGAGAAAGTCGCGAAACAAGTCGTGATATCGATACTCAGTCGATGCTGTCGTCGCGAGAAACGTCACGCTGCGCCGCAGTTCGGCGAGAAAGTCGGCCGTTGCGCCGAGCGCTTCGGCGATCTCCACGTCGAACGTAGCAAAAACGCTGCTTCGAAGCAGAAATCGCTGCTGCGCCAGGGTGAGGCCGGCAAACACTTGCTCCGCAAGATAGCGGTACACCATCTCGCGCGTTCCGCTGGCCGCGGCGCGCAGGTCTGCCGCATGCGTGCGCGTGCGCAACGCGATGGACAGCGCGATCGGCCAGCCGCCCGTCAATTCACGGAGCGCCTCGATTTCTTCGGGCTCGGTCGTGGCCTGCGCTTCATCCGCGGTCGCGAGTGCCTCGTCGGCGGTGAAGCGCAAGTCGTCTTCGCCGACGGGAAGGTCCATGAGGCCGTAACCCACCCACGACGCGATCGGAAGCCCGGCATCGCTGCGCGTCGCAACGACCCAGCGAATGCGCTCGCCTGTGCGTTCGACGAGATTGACGAGGAGCGCAACGGTGTTTGGGTCCGTGGACGCATGATGCAGATCGTCGATCACGATGGTGCAGACCGAACGTTTGAGGTGTTCCTCGAACCAGTCTCCAAGCTCGCGAACCGGATCTGAGGCCGCCATCATCCGCTGCTGCATCGCCGGAAAGGCCGCGAGCGCTGTCGGCGCCAGCGGCTCGAGCGCCGCGCTCAGGCCTCGCACGAACGCGAGCAGCGTACGGTCCTCGCGCGCGACGTCGTAGCGGACCGCGTCGAGCCGCGTCGTCTCCACGAAGTCCCGCAAGGCGACGCTCTTGCCGAAGCCGGCGGGAGCGACGATAACCGTAACTCGGAAGCGCGCCGCGCGTGTCAGTCGGTCGTTGACGCGGGCACGCATCAGGCGCGTGACGTGGATTACACGTTCTTCTAGGCGGTGCATCGCGATCCCGCGAAGGTGGGTATACGCTGCCCGTTGGGAAGCAGCCATGCCCCTAAAGGAGCTACCTGCCAAAAGATGCCGCACGCCACTCGCACCCGTTGGGGATGGGATCAGTTGACCGTGTTGGCAGTCGTCGTGGCGTTGGGCGGCTGCGGTGGAGCGAACCCGGGATCGCACGCCGTCCCGCATGTATTGGCACCCCAAGGACGAGCGGCTTCGGACGCGGCCACGGGTACGCCGGGGGAGAGCGCGACCGGGCTTCCGGGGGAGAGTGCGACCGGGCTTCCGGGGGAGAGTGCGACCGGGCTCCCTGGGGAGAGCGCGACCGGGCTCCCGGGGGAGAGCGCGACCGGGCTCCCGGGCGCGAGCTTCGCGTGCACCGGCATTCCGCAGTCAGGCACCGCGAACTGCACCGCAGCGATCAACCTCAACGTGGCGCCGACCGCCGACCCGAGAACACCCGTGGTCGCAATTCCGGGTCTTCACCCCGCCGATCTGCAGAGTGCATACGCACTCCCGGTTCAAAACAGCGGCGGCACCGTCGCGATCGTCGACGCATACGACGATCCCGCCGCCGAGGCGGATCTCGGCATCTACCGCGCCGCCTTCGGGCTCCCGCCCTGCACGACCGACAACGGCTGCTTCCGAAAAGTCAATCAGGGAGGCCAGGTCGGGGCGAACCCGGCGCCCGACGCCGGATGGTCAACGGAGATCGCGCTCGATCTTGACATGGTGTCCGCCGCGTGCCCAACCTGTTCGATCATCCTGGTTGAAGCAAATTCAGCTCTGCTCGACGACCTCGGAGCGGCGGTCGACACGGCCGCCGGCCTGGGTGCCAATGCCGTGAGCAATAGCTACTATGCCGCGGAGTGGTCGGGCGAGTCGACCGAGGACGCCCACTACCGTCATGCGGGTGTCGCCATGACCGCCAGTTCCGGCGACCGCGGCTACCCGTCGTATCCGGCGGCGTCCCGATTCGTCACCTCGGTCGGGGGAACGTCCCTAACCCGCGGTAGCAGTGGCTGGACCGAAAAAGCTTGGGCGTATACCGGACACGGCTGCAGCGCCTTCGTCGCGAGACCCTCGTGGCAGCGCGGGTCCGCCTGTAAGAGCCGCTCAGCGGTGGACGTCGCGGCGGTCGCCGACCCGCAAACCGGGGTCTCGATCTTCAGCACCCAAAACGGCGGTTGGGTCGTCGCCGGCGGTACCAGCGTCGGCGCACCGCTCGTCGCCGCCGCGTATGCCCTGTCGCATCGCCCCGCGGGACCGGAATACTCCTACGAACATCCGTCCGCGTTCAATGCCGTGGGGCCGTCCGGCTATCAGGCCGTGACCGGCCTCGGCTCACCCAACGGCGTCGGCGGGCTCTGAGCCCGCCGCGGGCGAGCGCCCGCGTTCTCTGGTACAATGAGGCATGAGCCGCGCTTTCACCAAAGAGCGCGACGACGCGCCCGAACCAGAGATCGTCGCGCCGGCGCGCACCGGACCGAACCACCTCACCGCCGCGGGCTTGGCAGAGCTGCGCGCGCGCTTCGAGGCGGCCGACGATCCGCGCGAGCGCGAGCGGCTCCAGCACAGCCTCGACGCCGCGGTCGTGATCGAGCCGCCCGAGGACCGCAGCGTCGTCGCGTTCGGTGCGACCGTCGTCGTGACCGACAGCTCGCGCAAGCACTTCACGTACACGCTCGTCGGCGAGGAAGAAGCCGACGTGAAAGCCGGCAAGATCGGTTCCACCTCGCCGCTGGGTGAAGCGCTCATCGGCGCGCGCGTCGGCGACCACGTCGTGTGGCACCGCCCCGCCGGCGATCGCAAACTGACGGTCAAGTCGATCGCATACGCGTAGCGCACGCTACCGCACCGCTCCGCGCGGGTCAGATGTCGCCGAACTCGATCATGGTCAGGCCGCGTTCCACGATTGCGTTGACCGCCGAGCCCATGTCCTTGAAGCGCTCGTCGTGGGTTTGGCCGCGGACGTAGCGGATGTAGATCTGCTGCAAGATCACCGCGAACCGGAAGTAGTTGAACACGACGTACCAGTGCAAGTCGCCGACATCCGTGCCTGATTTGCTGGCGTAGCGTTCCGCGGCTTCGCGGCGTGTCATAAAGCCGTCGCGCCAGGTGGGCATACGGCCGTGGAGCTGGTCGCCGCCGTCGT
>CAWBTJ010000004.1:0-56042 GCA_963791645.1 Vulcanimicrobiota bacterium
GCACGCCGCTGGCGTGGCTGATCGCGCGCACGAACCTGCCCGGCCGCAAAGGCTTGCGCGCGCTGATCACGGCGGCGTTCGTGACGCCGTCGTTCATCGGCGCGGAGGCGTGGATTCTGCTCGCCGCGCCCAATAGCGGCTGGATCAACCGCGCGATCACGTCGTTCACGCACGCCTCGCACGGCCCGCTCAACATCTTCTCGCTCGGCGGCGCGATCTTCGTGATGGCGCTCTACAACGTGCCGTACACGTTCACGTTCGTCGCGGGCGGACTCGAGCTGCTGCCCACCGACCTCGAGGACGCGTCGTCGACGCTGGGCGCGTCGGCGTGGCGCACGATGCGTTCGGTAACGCTGCCGCTGGTGATGCCCGCGATCGTCGCCGGCTTCATCATGTCGTTCCTCGAAGCGCTCGCGGAGTTCGGCACGCCGGCGTTCTTGCTGATCCCGGCGCGCTTGCAAGTCGTCACGACGCAGCTGTATCTGTTCTTCCAGTTCCCGGTGCGCACGGAGCTCGCCGCCGCGTACGCGATGCCGCTGATCGGCGTGACGCTGGGGCTGTTGCTGCTGCAACGCCGCATCCTCGGGCGCCGCAAGTTCACGGTGGTCGGCGGCAAGGGCGGACGGCGCCGGCTGATCGACCTCGGCGTGTGGAAGTGGCCGCTGCTGGCGGCGGCGCTCGTCGTGCCGCTGTGCTCGGTGGTGCTGCCGTATCTCGCGCTGCTCGCGACGTCGCTCTCGCACATCTGGAGCCAGGGCCCGGTGCCCGGCAACCTCACGCTGTACTGGTACCACTGGGCGATCTTCGACAACGCCGAGACGCGTCGCGCGATCTTCCACAGCCTCACCTACGGTGCCGCCGCCGCGACGATCGCGACGATCGTGGGCTTTTTGATCGCGTACACCGCGAACCGCCGGCTGTTCCCGGGCGCCGGTATTCTCGGCATCGTGTGCATGGCGCCGTTCGTCGTGCCGGGCATCGTGCTCGCGATCGGGATCTACGCGGCGTACTCGCACCCGCCGCTGGTGCTGTACGGTACCGCGACGATCCTGATCATCGCGTTCACGACGCGCTTCCTGCCGATCGCGTTCTCCAACTTGAGCACGATGGTCGCGGCGGTCAACGCCGACCTGGAGAACGCCGCGCGCACGCTCGGCGCGACGCGGCTGCGCGCGCTGCGCACGATCACCGCGCCGCTGCTGCGCCGCGGGCTGCTCGCGAGCTGGCTGCTGGTGTTCATCCCGTCGATCCGCGAGCTGAGCTCGGCGATCTTCCTGTTCACGCCGCGCACGGCGACGATGACGACGCAGATCTTCGACTTCACCGACGCCGGCAACTACGAAGCCGTCGCGACGCTCGCGATCCTCATCCTCGCGATCACGATCGTCATCGTCTCGGTGGCGTACCGCTTCCTCGGGAAAGACTTCATGGACAAGACGAGCGCCTGATGGCACGCATCGACATCGCCGGCCTGACCAAGGCCTACGGCACGAACGGCGCACGCGCGGTGGACGCGATCGACCTCGCGATCGCCGACGGCGAAGTGATGGCGCTCGTGGGCCCGTCGGGCTGCGGCAAGACGACGACGCTGCAGCTGCTGGCGGGCTTCCTGAAACCGGACGCCGGCACGATCACCGTGGGCGACCGCGTCGTGTCGTCGCCGAAGCACGTCGTGCCGCCGGAGAAGCGGCGCATGTCGCTGATTTTCCAGAGCTACGCGGTGTGGCCGCACAAGACGGTGTTCGAGAACGTCGCCTATGGTCTGCGTGTGATGCGGCTGGAGCGCTCGGAGATCGAAGACCGCACGCGGGAGGTCCTCCGCAGCGTTCGCATGGCGGAGCTCGCGGACCGCTACCCGTCGGAATTATCCGGCGGCCAGCAACAGCGCGTCGCGCTAGCGCGCGCGGTGGTGGTGAAGCCGGAAACGCTGCTGCTGGACGAGCCGCTGTCGAACCTCGACGCGAACCTGCGCGAGGAGATGCGCTTCGAGATCCGTCGCATCCACGACGCGACAGGCATCACGATGGTCTACGTGACGCACGATCAAACGGAAGCGATGGTAGCGGCGGACCGAATCGCACTGATGCGCGCGGGCAAGATCGCCCAGGTCGGCACCGCGCACGACATCTATGAAAAACCGGCGACCGCGTTCGTGGCAACGTTCGTCGGCGGGACCAATACGATCCCGGCAACGTTGGTAGAGCCGCATGTGGTGGAGGTCTGCGGCTCGCGCTGGCGCGTGCGGGATGATTTCGATCCTGCGCAGCGGGGGCCGGTGACGTTGTGCGTGCGGCCGCACTCGGTGACATTTGCTGCCATTGGCGACCACGCCGTAGGCTATCAGGAAAACGGTCACAACCGCCTCTCAGGGACGGTGCTGCGGCAAGTCTACCTAGGCGATTCGCGCGACTACCTCATCGATCTGGGGCAAACGCAGATTCGTGTGTCCGCGCCACCATCCGAAGATCGCGGTGTGGGCAGCACTGTCCACCTCGATGTCGCCGTCGAGGCGTGCCGGGTCGTTCCGGGGGATTGAGCTAAAGCCCTGATGAGCGACTTAGCGGAAAACACGCAGCGGCGTTGGACTTCGTACCGCACACAACTCGAAGTGGGTTTCGCTGTCACGCATTATTAGCTTTATCGGCGCCCTTCGCTTGCCGCGACCAGTAAATTGCGATGCTTGATAAACCTCCCCACCGTTCGCGACTACTACGAAAGGACGAAGGTCAGAGTTGTCGGAGGGCCTGATCTTCTCGTAGGACGTCGTGAACGCATCTATAGCTTAATAATCGACGACGTACCGTTCGGCGATTGGTCGGTGGATAACTCCCGTTATGTTGAGGCCGACCAATTGGCGAATTCACTTGTATCGTGTCAGATTGATTCCGAGCTATGCACCGTCAGGTCTCTCGCGGTTCGGCCGGACAAGAACACGGCCGATTTCGAGGCATCTCTAATCGATGGCCGGGTCGTTCGCATCGAAGTCACCCAGTTCGGCGACGAACTGGTCTACAAGTACCTGGGCGATCTTAATCATGTCTTTACGCCACTACAACAAGAGTGGAGAGACGATGCTGACATCGCCATCCGTTTGCGCGGGCTTCACGTCGTCTTTCACTTCCCGTCGGCTGCTCCTACTGGCGCTGACCGGCAACGCGCGCGTGACGAAATTATGAGTATTCTTCGACGCGTCGATCGCTCGTCCGTTATCGCTAGCTATGTTTACAACGTTCCACCAGATTGCCCGATTTTGCAGAAACTCGGCACGACGTTCACCATTAGAACAGAGGCTTCTACAGGCCAGGTGCAGTTTAGGCCATCGTTAATGATAGCCAGCGCAGAAGGGATGGTCGCCGCGGCACCAACCGTGCTTCAGGCTAAGAAGGACAAATTCCCCGGCTACTCTGACAATGGCGCCCTTCCCGTATGGCTCGCGGTCTTTGTCGGCGACGGCATATCTTTTTTGGGTCTAACGGCGCTGCACCAACTCGCAGCGTCCTCTGCGACTCTGGAACCCACACCGTTCGAGCGTTTGCTCATCGCAAATCACGTTGCCGGCTTGCGCATCGACGCTGACCCGAGAGGCGCGCCGGCGATATTCTACGGTATCGACAACATTGGCCGCGAATATCCGCGTCTCCCTGCGTTATGAAAGCAAGATTTCCAAAGCCGGTTTCCTTGCCCTGTCTCGCGCAATTCCTGCCATGACTTTGGGGAACGCGACTCTCCCGCAGCTAACGTTTGGGGCTATTTGCGCAGTCACCGGGATCGTCGGAACGTGGTTGCAAGTGACCGGTCAACGGTACGCGCAACGCGGCGGACCACGTGAAGCACCGGTTTTGGCTCGGCTTGGCGGTCCCGGCTCGCCTTGGGATCAGCTGATCTTAATAAACGACCGGAGTGCAGTGGCCGCATTCGGCGCGATGCTTGGGAATGCGGGGGCAGCCGTCTTGGAGTGACCCCCGCCGGAGCTGGACACCCAATTAGCGAAAAGCTCGCTAGGAAGGTGACCCGTGCAGAAACCAAAGAGCTCGGCGCCCGCTGAGCCCGAACCGATCGAACGATGGACGGCGCAGCGCAAGGCCGCGATCATCCTCGAGGTTTTGAAAGGCCAGATCTCGGTGCCCGAGGCCGCACGCAAGTACGGCTTCACCCAAGGCGACTATCGCAAGTGGACCGACGAGTTCATGCGCGGCGGAATTGATGCGCTGAAGATCAATCGCAAGGACGTCGATTCCGAACATCGCTCCGAGGTGCGGCGGTTGCAAGCCAAGATCGGTCAACTCGTGATGGAGAACGAGATCGCGAAGGAGGCCTTGCGGATCATCCCTTTGGACGAAAGCGAGCAGCGTACGATCGACTCGCTGCTCGCAAAGGGTTCTCAAAAGTTGCGGTCTGCCGAGTCTTAGGCGTGGCTCGGAGCACAGCATATTACCATCCGCAAGAACGAGCGGTGAAACTCGATGAAGTCTTGGCACAGCGCATCAAGCATGTCATCGCTGAGGAGCCGTACCTTGGATATCGCATGGTCTGGGCGCAACTCCGTCGCGAGGGCATTTTGGTCAACCGGAAAGCGGTTCAGCGCGTCATGCAGCTCAAAGGCTGGCAATGCCACCGTCGGCTGCACAAGAGCTGCTACCCGCGAGTCGCGATCAAGACCAGTATCTCTGCGCATTCCAACGAACGCTGGGCGACCGACTTCACCTGCGTGTGGACCAAGTACGACGGCCTGATCTACGTGAACGAGATCGTCGACTGCGCCGATCGCTCCGTCGTCGGATACTGCGTGAGTAAACGCTGCCGCGCCGAGGAAGCTGTGTGGGCGCTCGAAGATGCGTGTCTCAAGCGCTTCGGTGCTCTGCCGCGCGGCGACGCCGGCGTCACGGTGCGCAGCGACAACGGGCTCGTCTTCGCCTCGCGGCTCTATCGCCGGTTGCTGCGCTCGTATGGACTTCAGCAAGAGTTCATTCATCCGCACACACCCGAGCAAAACGGTGTCGTCGAGGCGTATCACAAGACGTTCAAACGCGAGTGCGTCTGGCAGAACCGATTTGCGACGATTGAGGAAGCAACGACCGTCATTGCAGCCTGGATCGATCGCTACAACAACGAGCGCCCTCATTCCAGCCTAGGCTACCTCACCCCGGCCGACTGGCGGGATCGCGACGCAGCTCGACTAACGACCCTCACTGTCTAGAATCGGCGGGGTCACTCCACGCCGGTTCAAAGCGGCGGTCGGGCAGGATCCAGATGACGGCGACCGCCACGAACAGCACGTCGGAGATCACCGGGGAAACGAATGCAAAGCCGATCGCGCAGACATAGAGCACGGGGAGGAGGCGGTGCCGCCGCAGCAGCGATTGAGTAAGTGCCCCCCTTGTATCCCGCTTGTCCGCGTCGTTCACGGGCGCTTTAATTTAACGAATTGCCGTTTGCCTTCGGCTGATCCGAGCAGCGCGGCCTGATGGTACCAAAACAAAGCCTCTTGCCGATTCTGCGGTAAAGCGTCACCTACCTCATACCCGTGACCTAGTCTCAGGTAGAGATCTGGCTTGGGTTCGGTCGAGCGCGAAAACCAGTATAATGCACGATCGTGATTGATGGGTACGCCGTAGCCCTCGACGTTGATCTGTCCCAGCCAAAATGCTGCTTGCCGGTCGCCGAGACTATCCAGCGCGACGTAGTAGTGCTCGGCGTCGTGGAGTCGACTCTCTTTGAGCGCTTCCATGCCGCGATCTCGTAGGGTCTGCTCAGTCCGCCACACACCGATCTCGTAGCCCACCCAGCCGAAGGCAGCTGCGATCGCAATAACGGCGCCAAGGGTCCTCAACCATTTCATTCGTAGCAATCAGCGCAAGCGCTGAACCTCCTTGTAAGGGTGCCGGCCCTCATGGAGAGACGGTCAGCGAATTGTTTCCCATTTCCTTGTTCAAGAGATCTTCAATTCGCTGAAATTGCCGAATGGCTTGCTGCTGCCTCTTATCGCCGGTGATACAACCGACGGAATTCGTGCCCAGATGTAACTCGAACCCGCTGCGGGAGCCAAAGAAGGGAATGCTATTGATGATCCCTCGCAGATGCGGGACCTTGTCCACCCATGTCTTTCCAGTGGGGTTGAGGTCGTAGAACCCGCGGCGCTGCCAATGATCTGGATCGATCGAATAGGTGCCTGGGGGAATCGGGCCGGAATTCTTCTTACTAGCGCAGTTCGCATTGTTCTCGCATTGCGTTCCTTGCTTGCCAGACCATACGTACTGGGGACCCATCTGCCGAACATCGTGATTGTTCGACGTGCTTGTACACGATAAGACGTGTTTGGCAATGGAGTACGCGCAACTCGCCAGGCCGCTTGGATCGAACTCGCTTACCGGATCAGCGTTCGCATATTGGAAAAGATTCGTACCGGCGTACAGCTTCAACGGATCGGCCTGTGTATAGCCACTCCAAGCAGGTCGATACCACCGAGCCCCATTGTAGCTCAAATCGCTAGAGCCATTTGCGCCTGCGTCGTATTGCTCGGATTCCTGCCCCGGCAATCGTAGGGGCTGGTGCACGTCGCCGGCGCGGAGTGACCACACCCTCCCATACGGTTCATATTCTGCTTGCCAGGAGACCGCGGCTGATGCATCGGTCTGTATGAGCGGTGTACCGAGGTGATCGGTATGCGTCCAATGAGTTCCGACGGCGTCAAGTTGCGCGACGGGTCGGTCACCGAACCACACATAGTCGTATGAAATCGTCGTTGGCGTCATCGCGCTGAGGGCGGTTTCGGCGAATAAGTGGTTGCCGCCATCGTAGAGCGAGATCCTTTGCTGACCGCCCGCCGTCTGCGATTGCACGCGGCGCCGCAAGCCGTCGTAGGCGTAGCTCTGCATGTTGGGAAGCGCCGATCCGAGCAACTCGCGGGCACCGTATGCGAAGCTATTCACATTGTCAGCCAGCTGCGAAGCAGCCGCGTCGTACGAGATGTTGCGGGGCGCGTTCCCGTTCTCGGCGACGGAAGCGAGGAGGGGCAACCCGGTCGAGCCAGAGCCACCGGGCCGGTAGGTGAACGTCCGCGCGGTGCCGGTGCCCAGCATCATGGACCGTATGTTGCCCATAGCGTCATAGCTGTAGCCGCTTCCAGGAGAACGTCGTACCGTTCGCGGCTCCGGCGAAGTTCGCGGAGTTCGACATCGACTGGACGCGAGCTGCGCGAACCGAATCAGAACGAACGCTGCGCGAAGCGTTTCTCACCTACGAGGTATCGTGCGGGCCGAACGGGCTGGTGTCGGTTCTGCTGCTGGCCATCGTGTCACGGCGCCAAGGTGCGGTCGCGGAGGATCTCCAGGCCGCCGCCGACCACGCCGAAATCCTGTTGGGCATGAAGATACGCAAGCACCAGCACGATGCTCTGGAGGCACTCCACGACTATCTCGCGCACGGCGGCATGGTGTGGTGACGGCAGCCGAGGATTTGCGGTTGCGGGATCGGAAGGCTCGCCGGGATTTATACAGCCGAATCTCGCGATTCACCATGTGTGCGGTCTGGACGAGCTTCGGCTTGCCCCGGACGGTCAAAAGTTTCCCTAGAACCGGTCCCAAATGGTCATCGGCGGCTTTTTCGCTGCCCCAAGGGAATAGCGTACGTGCAGGCCGTCGAGATCGAAACGCCGCTTTGATACCTGCTCGATGGCATTATTTCCCACCGTAACGCTTAAGGTATCGTCGCTCAGCCATTTCATCGTTGGCCAAGCCCGGCGTTCTGATGTACTCGGCTCATAGCGAAAAACGACTTCTCGACTCTTCTGAGTGCCTCGGGAACGCGTAATCGCGACGACAATGTATCCATAACCCATCCCCGCAAACTGTCCCCAACCGCAACCCCCATATCGAGCGGTAGCCGTGTCCCCCTTTGCATTGGAGACGGACGCTAGATCCGAGATATTACACTCAGCAGGGAACATGCTGCTGTCGCTAGGCTCCCCCTGCGGGTCCCACCGCACCGCCGCAGCGAGTCCTCTAGATACATCAGCTAGAACTAATAGCAGGACGGCCGCTATGGTGTGTACGCAGACGGCCCCGGCAAAGCGTAGGGTACGTTTACGCCAACCGAGCCCAGCCCTCGCTACGGCTTTCGCCGCGAGTGCCGTACTGAAGAGCAGGTAGCAAGCTACGCCGGTGAGCATCGCATACCAAGCCGCCGACGGTGAGATCAGGCCAAGAAGATACACGCCGCAAACCAAGCTAAGGGCGGCTCCTGCGAAGACCAACAGCGACTTTTTTTTGCTGGCGGCAGACACTGGACTTGAACTCGACGACATATCGCGTACGGAGCCGCATTCTCGCCTGCTGTGCGGTGCGCCTCGACGACGCCAGAAGCACGTAAAAACGGAAAGGCCCGCGCTCGACCGGGATCGGTCGGAGCGCCGGCGCTATTTCCCGGCCCGAGAGGACCTTGGGGTTTAGACGTACACGTACGCCTTCTTGTAGTAGGTTTCGAAGACGATGGTTCGGCCGCACGAATAGCATTGCGTGGTGCGACCGTCGTCCGACAACTCCATGATGTTGGTCACGCCGAGCATCGTAGCTTCCCACGCGGTTTGATACGAGCGATTGTTGTTATAGCATAGTTGCGTCACGACGCCCGCGGTCAAGGATTTGCGGTTGCGGGATCGGAAGGCTCGCCGGGATTTATGCAGCCGAATCTCGCGATTCACCATGTGTGCGGTCTGGACGAGCTTCGGCTTGCCCCGCTCTCATCGGCGGACCGGGTCGTCTCGATTCTCGATCCGTGGGCGCCGATGCCGGACGAGCTGCGTTCCATCGACGCGCCGGTGCTGGTGTTGCGGTTCGATGACGTCACCGATCCCCGCGACGCTACCGCCCCGCGAGCAGCGCATATCCGGGAGCTGCTCGCATTCGATGCCGGCGCGCATGAGGGCGAACGCCTCGTCGTTCACTGCACGGCAGGGATCTCTCGCTCGACGGGCGCGCTCGCAGTTCTCCTTGCAGCGCGGCACCCCGAGCTCGACGACGAGATTTTCGCAGCGATTCGGACGATACGGCCGATTGCGTGGCCGAATTCGCTCGTGGTGTCGCTCGGTGACGAGCTGCTCGGCCGGCGTGGAGCGCTGATCTCGGCGCTTCACCGCCACTACGAAGTGCAAAGGCGGGCCGAGACGGAAACTCACCGCGTCGTACGAAGTGCTGCTGATGACTGAACCGATCGTGCCCGTCCTGAGCTCCTCGGTCATGGGGCCGCTGGGCGTGAAGCACTTGCCGCGCCTGTGGCTGAAGATCTTGCTGCACGCCTGCGGACGCCTCCCCGACGGCTACCGTCACGGCGTCGGCGGCTTCGACGAGTTTCTCACCACCACGCTCGGGATCGACCGCGACGCGTTCGTGAGCTATATCGAGACCGCGAAGCCGGATTACCTCACGCTCGAAGCGTGGGTCCGCGCGAACGCCACCGCACTCACACCCGAAGCCATCGCAAAGGTGAACGAAGGCGTCTCCGCCACTGACATTCCCGAGGCAATGTACGGCGACCGCAGCGCGCGCTTGGGATTCGCGGATCCCGCGTACAAGAGGGCGGTCGCGCTCAACGATCTCGACGATTGGCTGGCGATGCACGAAACGTTGACCACATGAGGACTTGGCTATGACAGACGATGCGGTCGCCGTTGCTCGCGCCAGTTACGACGCGTATGTCCGGAAGGACCGAGCGGCGATCGAGGCGTTGATCGCCGACGACTTCCACTTCACCAGCCCGCTCGACAACCGACTCGACCGCGCGACATATTTCGCACGCTGCTGGCCGAACAGCGAGTCGATCGAGGGCTTCGACTTCATCCATCTCGTTCGCGACGGTGAACGCGTGTTCGTCACCTATGAGGCCCGCGCCGGGGACCGGCGCTTCCGGAACACCGAGCTGCTGACGGTCAAGAACGGCCAGCTAACCGACGTCGAAGTCTATTTCGGCTGGACGATCCCCCACGAGGCCCGTCCCGGCGGTTTCGTTGCGAACGGCGGCGCCGAAACGTAGGCGGCGCCCTGGCCGCCGCGACCGGCTACTTCTTCCGTTTTTTCTTGCCGAAAAAGCCACCTGGCTTTTTTTTCTTCTTTGCCGCTGCTTTCTTCGCCGCAAAGTTCGGCGCTGGACGATGAGTCATTTCAAGCCTCCGTCTCCGGTCGTACAGTCCAACGTGTTCGAATTCGTCCACGTCGTGCCGGACGACTTGCAGTGTAGTGTCGTTGGTTTTACGGCCGGCGCGGGCACCTGCGCCGACACGAGATAGTTCGCTAGGACCGTGATAACTCCGAACGCGAACAGCAATTGGGCGAGCTCGATAAAATACGACTTCGCCACGTTGATCCGACGGAAATCGTTTACCCGCTGCTCCAAGGCGAGGAAGAGATAGGCGGCAACTCGAGCCTTGGTCGTGTCCCCATCGTTGAGCACGCGCACCTTCGCAAACTCCTCGTTGAGTTCGGGCAGCCCCCGGCGCTCCCGTGGAACCAGCGAAAGGAGACACGCAAGCAGCGTGGCTAGAAAGTATGCGAGGCTTAGCATCAGCAGCGCCGTGACGGCTGGATGCGCGGATGCAGAGGATCCGAACGACAACGCGATCAAGCTCGCGCCGCCGCCCACGAATCCGAGAATCGTCGTCGCCTTCGCCTCCTGGCTCTTGGTAGCGTCTAAAATCTCGTCGTATAGCTTCGAGACACGATCGACAAGGAAGAGCGCAGGCTCCGCGTCGGTCAGCGATGGCGTTGATGCGACAAATTTGTGGAAGGAACCAATCTTATGGCGATCGGCAGGCTCCGATAGTTCCTCGCTCCAGAAGCTGCGATAACGCCATACTAAAAAGACGGCCGGGACAACCAAGAACAGAGCTGCGAATGCGAGGTCGCTGCCGTTCACCGCGTCACCCTTGCGGCAGGCAGCGACCGTTGAACCGCCGTCTGTTTCGCACCCAGCGCACCGTCGTAGCCCACACCGTTCACGTGCTCTCCCCCTTCGGGCGCGGGCTTTGCTGCGGTCGGGCCGTTTACCTTTATAAGCGCCGAGAGGGCCCTCCACGGGGCTACGCCGTAGCGGCCTTACTTGGCCGCATCGCGCGCGGCTGTCCATGCGGATCGTTGTTCGACGAGTCCGAATTCGAAATTCAGGCGCGCAAGTTGCCACTGCCGGCCGGTGTACCGGCGCGCCTCGGCTTGCGCCGGGTTCGAGACGGGCGGCAACTCGACGGCGTGCGCTTTCAGGAACGGCGTGACCCACGGCACGTCGATCTGTGACGTCCACGAGAACCGCACGCGGCGGGAATCCGACCAGCCGTCCGCGGCTCGAAACGACGGGCCACTCCACGCGATCGACGTCGCGTGCAAGTGCGAAAAGCACAGAAACGGCCACCCCTCGACGTTGTTGCCGAGATCGTTTCGCTCGTACAAATATCGCCGGCCCTCGTTCGTGAGGGTGTAGTGCATCCCGTCCGGCAGCGTCCGGCGCTCCACGAGGCGGATCCGCGCGAGCTCGTCGAGCACCCCCTTCACGTCCGCCGCTTGCGGGTGCTGTTCGTCCGGGCGCACCACCGCCACCCAACCGGACTGGAACGGCCCCGTTCGCTGCGCGACGTCCGCATTGAAGTCCGGATAATATCCGCGCGACGGCCGCCCGGCGGGATACCACCCCAGCGGAATGCATTCGTGCGGCTGACGGTCGAGCCGCGCCGAGAGCCGCGCGAGGTCCGACTGCTGCATCTCCGCTTGTTGCGACGCGTGGGCGCGCGCTTCGAAAAACCACACTTTCGCCGCGAGGAACAGCACGAGCAGCACGATCGTCCCCTCGAGCCACCACCTCCGGAGGCCGGCGCCGATCCTCACGGAACGCTTCGAGGCCGGACGCCGCCGGACGACGCGCCATTCGCCATCACCAGGATGATGCTCGATGAGTTCGGCCGGCGTCAAGCCGCCGACGCGGACTTTCCGTCCGGTCATGGCGAACCGGTATCCGAATGTACGCGCGCGCCGGTGCAGTCGTCCTCGTGGTCGCCGCCTCCGTTCTGGCTTGGAACGAGCTGCGCAACGGGTGGAAGGATCAATACGTCGTTGCGCTCGACGTGCCCGTTCAGATGTCCGGTGTGACGACGCGTCGTCTCACGACCGGATTGACGACGCAGTACGACATCGCGATCAAGTTACGTGTGGACGGTGAAGACCCGCGAGTCATGTGCCGAATCGGTTACCCCATGGGCGTGTACGGCGCGGACGACAAACATCGGTGTACGAGGTTCCCCGCCGTGTTGTACTCCAGGTGGGCCGTGCGCGATGCCCAGCGCGTCATGGGCGAAGGACATACCGAAGGGAAAGCGCAGAAATTCACGACCGGCGGCGACGCGGCGGTCGAGGCCGAGCTCGGACATTTCGCGGGTCACGCCGGGCGGCGACAAGATCTCACCGTCGCGTTTCGCCGCGATGCGCGTCTTTTGAGTTTCGCCCACCCGCGGTTGGTCGTCCAAGCCGACTGGATGTCCCTCGACCGTGAATTCGGCACGGTATGGACACTGGGTGCGCTCGTGCTCGCCGGCGCCGGCAGTTTCCTCGTGCTTATCGGCGCCATCCGTGAAGGCACTTCGGCGCTCTCGGCGCTCTCTTTGATCGAACGCCGCAATCGGCTACGCCCCTCGAGCGTTGCCAGGATCTTCATCAATCGCTTCTTCCGCTACACCGTCTTTCGCAGGGTGATCGGGCAATGCTTCGGCCTTGCCCGTCGCCAGGAACGTCACGACGTCCCACGCGTTGTGGATGCCGATGAAGATCAAGAGCACCACTGCCGCCGCCGGCGCGTAGAGTGCTAGCGCGACGGGTCCGTGCATGGCGATCGCGCCGATGACGAGCGTCGCGTATGCGGCGAACGGCAGGCCGACGTGCCACGTCCAATCCTCCGCGTCGGGCCGATACGATTGTAACGTCGACGACTGTATCGCGATGCGGACCACGTAGAACAATCCGCCAGCGCCGGTCAGCCCGAGGATGATCGCAATCGGGACGAGCGACCGGAACGGCACCGACATGAGCGCCGCTACGAAGAGCGCGGTCCCGAAGTGCACGACCGTCGGCGTGGTGAACGTCGCCATGCCCGCTTCCGACCCTTGGCGCCGTTGATCGCGGATGAGCGTGACTACGATGAACACCAAGCCGGTGAGCGCCGCGGCCGACGAGCCCATCATCACGTAAAAGCTGTTCCACTCGCTGAGCATCGCACCGGCTTCGCGCACGTTACGGAACCATCTTCCACGACGCTCCCGCGGCCTCGAGCGCGCGCGCAGCCTCGGCCGCGGCACGCATCCCGCTGCCGAACGCGCCGCTCACCGTACCGCCTTGACCGTCGGTCGACGTCGCTTCGCCGGCGAAGAACAGCGTCTCGTCGACCGGAGTGCCGAGGGCGGCGCGCGCAGCGCCCGCACCGGTTGCGACGAAACTATACGCACCGCAAGCGAACGGGTCGGTGCTCCAATCGTGGGTGACGCCGCCCTCGAATTCCCGCCGTGCGAGGTCGCGCTGCCCGAACATGGCCCCGAATTCGTCGCGCGCGCGATCGATGCGCTCTTGCAGCGGCGTGCCGTCCATCGCCGTCGCGCGCGGTCCGCCGGCCCAGGCCACGATCGTTCGTTCGCGCTGCGGCGCTTGCGTCCAAAAGGCCTGGAACGCCGCGCCTTCGCACCGAAAAAACGCCGCGTCGCGATAGCGGCCTCCGTCGAGCTCTTCCCAGAACGGCGTTCGAAATGCCAACACGGCGCGCACCGCGTGCCCCATCTCGAGGCCGCCGAGTCGCGGCCTGCTTCTCCGCCGGCAGCGGCGGCTCGAACGACAAACGCGTCGCATCGCCGTGCTGGCGCAGGACGCCTACCGGAACGGTGACGATCGCGCACCGAGCGCTGAGCGCGAACGCGCCGTGGCGATCGTGGCGGGCCTCGACCGTCACCTTGCCGCGCTCCCACACGATGCGCTCGGCCGCACTTCCGAGACGAAGATCGACGCCGTCACGCGCGCACCGCGCACCGAGATGATCGAAGAGCGGCGCGTAGCTCCCGACCGGCCGCGAGCTCGTCGAATCGACGCCCGTCCGGAGCTCGTCGGCGATCGCGCGCACGCTCGCGAGCGCCGGATCGGCCCCTTCGAAACCCTCGACGAACGTGCGCGCGCGCCGCGCCTGTTCGCGCAGGTGCGGATCTTGCTCGAAGCGGCGCAAGAACGTTTCGACGCTTTCGTCTTCCGCCAGCGAAGACACGCGCTCGAAGATATCGCCGGCACTGAAATCCTCGTCCGCGGGCTGGAGTCCGCCGGCGGCGCTCCACGTCCACGACGCATCGCCGGTTTCCACGCCGGCAAGGCCGGCCTCACGCAGCAGGGCGGTGGTTTCCGGCGCCGCGCCGTGGATGAACTCCGCTCCCAGCTCCGCCGGCACGCCGGCCGAGCCGACGGATTGCCATCGCACGCGCCCTCCGATGCGATCGCGGCCCTCCAGCACGATCACGCGCACGGATCGTTCGGCGAGCCATAGCGCAGCAGCGAGCCCTGCAGCTCCCGCGCCGACGACGACGACATCCGTATTCGTCACCTACGCGGCTTCGCGCAGTCGACCGAGCGTTCTTCCAGCCGGCGTCCGTCATGAGGGTTTGGCCCCGCGGCCGCGGAATAGGCGTTGATTGCGCCGCGCGGCGGCACGTTTTCGTCGATGGCTCGCTCGATAGAGGTGTCTGTTCATGAACATCCGCGCGCTGGTCGCCGGCTCCGTCATCGTCATCGCAAGCGGCGTCGCCGCATGCACGGGCGGCGGCGGCGGGCCGGCGTCCCACCCGCCCACGTCCGCGCCCGCGACCACGACGCCGCTTTCCGGGCAAACCGCGACGCTGACGATCATGGTCCCCCGGACCGGCACGCAGTCGGCGGAACGCTCGGCACGCTTCGTCTCCTCGAATTCCGCGACGATGAAGATCACCGTGATCACGGTGGACGGCAACGCGCCGACGAGCACGCAGGTCCCGGTCAACCCGGCGACCGTCAACCTGTCGACCAGCGGCGGGAACTGCACCGCGGTCAGCGGCGGCGAGACGTGCACCGTCACGATCCCCGCACCGACGGGCTCGGTGGTGTATCGGTTCGACCTGTTCGACTCCAGCGGCAACTTGCTGGCGACGAACACCTTGACGCTGACGATCCAGCCCGGCACGAACCAGAACCTCCAAGCACAGCTCAAGGGCGTGGTGCACAACGTCGTCGTCACAGCGCCGGCGCTGAAATTCGGCACGGCATTTTCCGGGCCGATCACCGTGCAGGCGTTCGACGCGAGCGGCGCTCAGATCACCGGAAACGCACCGTACGCGAATTCATTCACGCTGACCGACAACGACGCAAGCGGTCACACCAGCCTGACGCTCAACGCGACGACGAACACAACCGTGACGGTCACAAGCCCGAACGACGTGGTGATCTTGAACTACGACGGCGCGGGAACCCAGTCGTTCACGTTCACCGTGAAATCGACGAACAGTTCGCTGCCCGTCACCGGCGGCGGGACGTGCGTCGTGAACGGCGTCCCGACACCGACACCGACGCCCACGCCGACCGCCGCGCCGACGCCGACGCCGACACCGACGCCGACACCAACGCCCACGCCAACGCCCACGCCCACGCCCACGCCTACACCAACGCCCACGCCTACACCAACGCCCACGCCCACGCCAACGCCCACACCTACGCCGACTCCAACACCTACCCCAACGCCCACACCGAGCCCCACTCCGCCGCCGCCGTAGGTCGCGCCGTAGCCCTCGATGATTCTCGAAGGTCCGAACCCATCATGAAATCACGTCCCCTCGGAAGCAACGGCCCCACGGTTTCGGCGATCGGTTTGGGCGCGATGGGCATGTCCCACATGTACGGACACTCGGACCGGACCGAAAGCATCGCCACGATTCATGCCGCGCTGGATGCCGGGATCACCTTGCTCGACACGGGCGATTTCTACGGCAGCGGCCACAACGAGCTCTTGATCCACGAAGCCCTTGCCGGTCGCAGCCGCGACGACGTCGTGATCAGCGTGAAGTTCGGCGCGATGCGCGATCCGGCCGGCGGCTGGGTCGGTTACGACGCACGGCCCGCCGCCGTGAAGAACTCGCTCACGCAGAGCCTCGTACGGCTCGGGATCGATCACATCGACATCTACCGCCCGGCGCGTCTCGATCGGAACGTGCCGATCGAAGAAACCGTCGGCGCGATCGCGGAGATGGTGCAGGCGGGATACGTGCGCTATGTCGGGCTGTCGGAAGTTTCGGCCGAAACGATTCGCCGCGCGCACGCCGTCCATCCAATCTGCGACCTGCAGATCGAGTACTCGCTGATCTCGCGCGGGATCGAAGAGACGATCCTGCCCGCGTGCCGCGAGCTGGGCATCGGCGTGACCGCGTACGGCGTCCTGTCGCGCGGGTTGATCAGCGGCCACTGGAGCAAAGACCGCCCAAGGGAACGCGATTTTCGCGCGATGAGCCCGCGCTTCCAAGGCGAGAACCTCGACCGAAATCTGCAGCTCGTCGACCACTTGCGCGCGCTCGCCGAATCAAAAGGCGTCACGGTCGCGCAGATCGCGATCGCGTGGGTAGCGCACCGCGGCGCCGACATCGTGCCGCTCGTCGGTTCGCGCACGCGCGCGCAACTCGCGGAGGCGCTCAGCGCTCTGGACGTCAGTCTGGACTCTGCGGAGATCGCCGCGATCGAGGTCGCCGTGCCGAAGGACGCTGCGGTGGGCGACCGTTACCCCGCGCACGCGATGCGCGATCTCGACAGCGAGCGCGTATCCACCGCCGGAAGCGGAAGGTAGCTGTTGAAGTCCGGCGGACCGAGGTCCGCCGGACTTGCCTGCTACAGAGCCTTACACCGTTCGCACGGCGCGCGGTTCGCGGCAGACGAAGACGTCTTCGCGCACGACCGGCGCGATCGCTTGGCGGCGCTGGCGGAGTGCGTCGCGGTCGGGCGGTGCGGCGTCGGCTTTGAGCGGCGTCGGCGCCGACAGCAGCTTCCCGCCTTCGCGTTGGACGATCTCCTGCGCGTGCGTCGGATCGTTGGCGGACTCCACGACGAGGATGATGTTGCCGTCGTCACACGAGTCGTCGAGCTGTAACGCGACGTCGTCGCCGACGCCGCGGTCGCGCAGCGCGTCGTACAGCGTCTGCTTCGCATCTTTGCGGAACCAGCGGCGCTGCTGCGTACCGTCGCCCGGCTGGAACGTGTCCGGCCCGGCCGCGCTCCGATCGATCACGCCCAGCCAGGTTCGCCGAAAGCCCTCGTCGTGCAGCGCCTGGACCGTCTTGTCGGCGCGGCTGCGTTCGCTGTAGGTCGCGACGACCGCGGACCCGTCGTTATGTTGCATCTCCAAATCCTCCGCCGATTGCATTCCCGCAAGCGGCGAGGCCATCACGGCCGCCGGCGGAATTGTCACGTAGCATGCTTGATCTACCCTAGAAGGCTGGCCTGAGGGGAGATCCGGATCCGCGGCGGTTGGAGTCTTACCGTGCGGCTTGCGGGTAGCGGTCGAACGCGACGAGCTCCGCCGCGTGCGTCTCGTCGTCACAGTGCACGATCGTCGTCGTGCCGCTGGCCGCGAAGCCTTCGTACGCGCGGCACGTCGTGTCGATCTGCGCGAGCTGCCTGCCGCTCATCACGTCGACCACGTAGATGGTCCCGCTCTCCATGCCGATCATCGCACGGCGGCCGTCGACCGCGACGATGCGCGACTCGCCGGTGTACCGCGCGACGCGCCGCGGCTTCGCGCGGTCGTCGAGCGCACGCACGTACATGCCGTCGCCGCGCTCCAAAAAGATGCGGCCCGCGGCGGGCCCGCCGACCCAGCGACCGTCAACGCGCATCGCGCCGGCGGCCGCGGCGTCGCCGTCGTCGCGCGTGAGATCGATCTTTTGCAGCCGTCCGTCGATCACGGCGACGGCGACGCCGTGCTCGACGCGCGCCGCGCCCTTCACGATCGAACCGTGCAGCGCTCGCGAGCGGTTCCGGTCGAGATCGAGCCCTTTGATTCCGCCGTTCACGACGTTGAACCACAGATAGCGGCCGTCGGCGCCGATGAGGTCTTCGATGCCGTCCGTCTGCGCGACCGCGCGGCCGTCACGGCCGTCGATCACCAAGATCGCGTCGCGCGCACGCAGCCCGACGGCATCGCCGCCCAGCGAGACGATGCGCCCCGGATCCGCGCCGAACGCGAACGTCTTCGTCCAGCGCGGCGTGCCGTCGAACGCAAACGCGTGCGCGACCGTCTTGCCGGACCGTGCCGCCACGACGGCGACGAACCCGGCGGAGTACGACGCGACGCCGGGCGCCGCACCGATGCGGCGCGTAGCGACCGTCCGACCATCTCGAGCGTCGATGAACGACAGCGCGCGCGCACTCGGCGCCGCGACGAACCCGCCGCCGGACGCCGACCGGCCGGTCACCGCGACCGGCGCGATCCAGCGGGTGCCGCCGCTGCGCAGGTCGATCGCGACGAGCCGCCCGTTGCGCGCGCCGTACACGACGCCGGCCGACTCGCTCAGCCATTGATCCGTGTTCCGCGAGTCGATCGGGGCGACCCAGCGCGGCCGGGTGGCCGCGACGTTACCCGGCCCCGCAACGGCGGACGCTGCCGCAGGGAGCGTCATCGTCAAGACGACCGCGAGAAGCACACGCCGCATCGTTCGAACCTCCGAAAGCCAGGGCGAACCGGCCTCAGCGTACCCCGGATTCCTGCCCGTTTCCTGAGGCCTAGCTGACGCCGGCGACGGCGAGGCGGGCGTTCGCGAAGTCGACCTTCGTTTGTGCGCGGCGGTGGGCGGCCAGATCGCCGGCGGCCGCGCGCACGTCTTCCTCCGCGGCTGCCAGATCGGCGCGCGCTTGCGCGATGTCGACTTCGTCTTCGCCGAGCGCCGCGTCGGCGAGGATCGTCACCTTGCCGGGCAGCGCCTGAAGAAGCCTTCGCTGCACGCGAGCTCGAGGCGGCGCGAGGCGCCGTTCTCGACCACGTTCGCGCGCAGCACGCCGGGACGCAGCGCCGTGAGGTACGGCGCGTGCGACGGCAGGATGCCGACTTCGCCTTCGGTGCCGACGGCGATCACGAGCTCCGCCTCGCCGTCGAACTTGACCGACAGCGGCGTGATCAGCGTGAACGGGATCGCGTTGGCCACTAGGCTTTGCTCATCGATTCGGCGGCCTGCTTCACTTCGTCGATATCGCCGGCGTACAGGAACGCTTGCTCCGGGAGATCGTCGACCTTGCCGTCGAGCACTTCTTTGAACGAGCGGATCGTGTCTTCGATCTTCACGTACTTGCCCGAACGGCCCGTGAACTGTTCGGCGACGAAGAACGGCTGCGAGAACAGACGCTGCATGCGGCGCGCGCGGCCGACCGTCACCTTGTCGTCGTCGGACAGCTCTTCGACGCCGAGGATCGCGATGATGTCCTGCAGGTCGCGGTAGCGCTGGAGCGTCTCCTGGACGCCGCGCGCCACGTTGTAGTGCTCGTCGCCGACGATCGCCGGATCGAGGATGCGCGACGACGACGCGAGCGGGTCGACGGCGGGATAGATGCCGAGCTCCGAGATCGGGCGCGAAAGCGCGGTCGTCGCGTCGAGATGCGCGAACGTCGTCGCGACCGCGGGGTCGGTGTAGTCGTCCGCCGGTACGTAGACGGCTTGCACCGACGTGATCGAGCCTTTTTGCGTCGTCGTGATGCGCTCTTCGAGCGCGCCCATCTCCGTCGCGAGCGACGGCTGGTAGCCGACGGCCGACGGCATGCGGCCCAGCAGCGCGGACACCTCCGAACCGGCTTGCATGAAGCGGAAGATGTTGTCCATGAACAGCAGCACGTCGCTTCCGAGCTCGTCGCGGAAGTACTCCGCCATCGTCACGCCGGTCTGCGCGACGCGGAAGCGCACGCCCGGCGCTTCGTCCATCTGGCCGAACACGAGCGTCGTCTGCGCGAGCACGCCCGACTCTTTCATCTCCATCCAGAGATCGTTGCCTTCGCGCGTGCGCTCGCCGACGCCGGTGAACACCGAGAAGCCCTTGTGCACCGCGGCGATGTTGCGGATCAGCTCTTGAATCAACACCGTCTTGCCGACGCCGGCGCCGCCGAAGAGACCCACCTTGCCGCCGCGCGTGTAGGGCGCCATCAAATCGACGACCTTGATGCCCGTCTCGAAGATCTTCTGCGTCGGATCCTGCTGCGCGAACGTCGGCGCGTCACGGTGGATCGGCCAGTACGCCGCGGCTTTCACCGGCTCGTCGGAGTCGATCGTCTTGCCCAGCACGTTGAAGATGCGCCCGAGCGTGCCTTCACCCACCGGCACCGTGATCGACGTGCCGCTGTTCTGCACGACCGCACCGCGCACGAGGCCGTCGGTCGAACCCATCCCGAGGCAGCGCACCTGGTTGTTGCCGAGCTCGCCCTGGACTTCGAGCACGAGATCGCGCTCCGACATCGCCGTTCCCGACAGCTTGACCGCGCCGTCGACGTGCGCGCCCGCGCCGTTCGTCCCGGTGGCGGCGCCGCCGCCGATGTGGACCGACAGCGCGTCGTTGATGTTGGGCAGCTGGTCGGTGGGGAACTCGACGTCGACGACGTTGCCGAGAACCTGAACGACTTTCCCGGTCGCGCGCTTGGTGTCAGCGGATGTGGTGGTGGCGGTCATTGTCTTCCTTTTGCTCCGGTTATCCCTTGAGGGCTTCCGCGCCGCCGACGATCTCCAAGATCTCCTTGGTGATCGCGGCTTGGCGCGCTTTGTTCATCTCGATGGTGTTCTGGTCGATCAGCTTCTTGGCGTTGTCGGTGGCGTTGTTCATCGCGACGAGCTGCGCGGCGTAGAACGACGCGTTCGTCTCGAGCATCGCCGAGTACAGCGTGAACTCGAGGTATTTGGGCAGCAGCCGGCCGAGCACGAACTCGGGCGACGGCTCGAACTCCACCGAGCCGGACGACGCTTTTTTCTCCGGGGCGTCCTCGTCGGGCACGATCGGGAGGATTTGCCGCACTTCGGGCCGCTGCGTCATCATGTTGACCAGCTTGGGCGAGATCAGCGTCAGCGACGAGATCTTGCCGCCGGTGAAGTCGTCGGTGACGCGGCGTGCGAGCTCCTGCGCGTTGTCGAACATCACGCCTTGCGACAGAGCCCAGAACTGCAGCGTCTCGGCGCCCCGGCGGCGGAGCGAATTGCGGCTCTTGATTCCGACCGAATACCACGCGAGGTTCGCGTTCTCACGCCCGTGGATCTCACCCGCGCGAATCAGGTTGGCGTTGAACGAGCCCGCCAGGCCTTTGTCGGCGGTCATCAGGATCACGCCGCCCGGCGCGCCCTCGCGGCCCGGCTTCATGAACGGGTGGTCGACGGAGCCGACGTTCGCGATGAGATCGCGCAGCATGACACCGATCGCGTCCGCGTACGGGCGCGACTGCTTCTGCAGCGCGTCGGCGCGGCGAATCTTCGCGGCGGCAACCTGCTTCATCGCCTTGGTGATCTGCTGCGTGTTCTTCAGCGACCGAATCCGGTCCCGAAGATCGCGAACGCTCGGCATAGTGTTGCTTAGAAGCCTTTGTTGAAATCTTCGATGGCGGCGATGAGCTGCTTCTCGGTGTCGTCTGCCAGCGCGTTGCTCGCGCGGATCGCGTCGGACACGCCGGCGTACTTGTCGTGCAGGTACTCCACGAAGCGCTTCTCCCAGTCGCCGATGCGGTCGGTCGGGATCGCGTCGAGGTAGCCGCGCGTCGCCGCGAAGATCACCGCGACCTCGTCTTCCATCGGCTGCGGGTCGAGCTGGCGCTGCACGAGCACCTGCGTCATCTTGTCGCCGCGGTTGAGCTGCTGCTGCGTGGCCTTGTCGAGGTCGGACGCGAGCTTGGCGAACGCTGCGAGCTCGCGGTACTGCGCGAGGTCGAGCTTGAGCCGGCCGGCGACCGACTTCATCGCCTTGGTCTGCGCCGACGAACCGACGCGCGACACCGAGATGCCGACGTCGACGGCCGGCCGGATGCCCTGGAAGAACAGCTCGTTCTTCAGGTAGATCTGGCCGTCGGTGATCGAGATGACGTTGGTGGGGATGTACGCCGACACGTCGCCCGCCTGCGTCTCGATGATCGGCAGCGCGGTGATGGAGCCGCCGCCCTTCTCGTCGGACAGCTTGGCCGCGCGCTCCAACAGGCGCGAGTGCAGGAAGAAGATGTCGCCCGGATACGCCTCGCGTCCGGGCGGGCGGCGCAGCAGCAGCGAGACTTCGCGGTACGCCTGCGCGTGCCGCGTGAGATCGTCGTACACCACGAGCACGTCTTTGCCTTGGTACATGAAGTACTCGGCCATCGCGCAGCCGGCGAACGGCGCGATCCACTTCAGCGACGCCGGTTCCGCGGACGACACCGCGACGATGGTGGTATAGTCCATCGCGCCGTGCTTCTCGAACGTCTGATGCAGCGACGCGACGGTCGAGTTCTTCTGCCCGATCGCGACGTAGATGCAGATGACGTCTTTGCCCTTTTGGTTGAGGATCGCGTCGACCGCGATCGCCGTCTTGCCCGTGCCGCGGTCGCCGATGATCAGCTCGCGCTGGCCCTTGCCGATCGGGATCAGCGCGTCGATCGCGCGGAGGCCCGTCTGCAGCGGCTGCTTCACCGACTGGCGCTCGACGACGGTCGGCGCCGTGTTCTCGATCGTGCGGTACTCGGTCGACGCGATCGGGCCTTTGCCGTCGACCGGCTGCCCCAGCGCGTTCACGACGCGTCCCAGCACGGCTTCGCCGACCGGCACCGACGCGATGCGGCCGGTGCGGCGGACCTTGTCGCCTTCCTTGATGTCCGTGTCGGGGCCCATGATCGCGACGCCGACGCTGTCCTCTTCGAGGTTCAGCACGATCCCGTTGAGCCCGTTGGGGAACTCGACGAGCTCGGACGCCTGCGCGTTGTCGAGGCCGTAGATGCGCGCGATGTTGTCGCCCACTTCGATGACGGTGCCGATCTCGGCTTCGTTGGTGCCCGTCGCGTAGCTGGCGATGCGCTGTTTGATGATTCCGGCGATTTCGTCGGCGTTGATCATGGCAGACTTTCTGGGCTTAGTTGGTGGACAGCAGGCGGGCGATGTCGTCGAGGCGGCCGGCGATGGTGCCGTCGGCGCGTTTGTCGCCCATCGTGATGCGAACGCCGCCGATCAAGCTGGGATCGACCGACTGCGTGACGTCGAATTTCGTGCGAAAGGCCGTCGCGAGCCGCGCGACGATCGCGTCGAGCTCGGGTTTGGCGAGCTCTCGCGCGCTCGTGACCTGAAGCGGCTGCGCGCCGCGCGCGGTGCGCTCGAGGATGTCGAACTGCTGCACGATCTCCTCGACCATGTTCTCGCGGCGCTTGCGGATCAGCAACAGGATGGTGTGCAGCGCGATCGGGTCGAGCTTGGAGAAGGCCTGGGAGACGATCGTCTCCTTCTCCTTGCGGTCGACCACCGGCGAGCGGAAGAACTTGCGCACGTCCTCGTCGGCCGCGAGCGAGTCGACGAACGTGTGCAGATCGTGCTGCACGCCGGTGATGTTGCCGGCTTCCTGCGCGAGCTGAAATACCGCGGTGGCGTAGCGGCGGGCGAGGGTCTCGTTGGGCATCAGGCTTCCCCTCGCGCCAGGTCGTCGACGGTCGCGTCGACCAGCGCCTTGTTGGTCGCGTCGCTGACCCGGCCGGATGCCTGAGCGCGCGCTTTCAAAAGCGCTTTCTCGATGAGCTCGATGCGCAGGCGGTCGCGCGCCGCGAGCCGCGCGCGCTCGAGCTCGCCTTCGGCGTTGCGCACGAGCCGTTCGCCCTCGGCTTTTGCCTCGTCGAGCGCGTGCGCGCGGTCGCGTTCGGTCGCGTGCGCGACGCGGCTGCGAATCTCCGCGGCATCGCGGTCGGCGGTCTCGATCTCACCGCGCGCCTTGGACGCTTCGGTCTGCATCCGCGTGCGGCGCGCCTCGCCCTCGGCGATCTGCGCGTTGCGCGCCTTCTCGTTCGCGTCGACCGCGGGGATCAGATACTTGCGGAACAACAGGATCAGCACGACCAGGAACGCGACCGCACCCGCGACCTGCGACCACAGCGCGACCTGCACGAAGAAGTCGTTGTTGCTTTCCATCTACGCTGCCGCTCCGGGACCGATCGCGCGCTCGAGCAGCGTCTGCGCGATCGAGTCGACGATCTGGTCCTCGTTCGCACGCGCCGAAGTGATCTCGGCACCGACCGCGCGCTGCGCCTCCTCGACGATCCCCGTCGCGCGCTGCTGATAGCTCGCCACGATCTCCGACGCCTCGGTCTGCGCCGCGACGCGCGCCTTCGCCACGGTCGCCTCGGCTTCACGGCGCGCCGCGGCACGCCGCTCTTCCGCCGCACCGCGCGCGGAGCGCACGTCGGCTTCGGCCGCTTCGATGTCGCGCGCGAGCCCGTCGATGTACGCGCGACGTTTCGCGATCGCAGCACCGACCGGCCGCAAGAACACGATGTTCAAGAAGACGATGAAGAGAACGAAGTTGACGACCTGAACGATCAGCGTCGCGTCGATCTGGAGGAACACGCGAGCGCTACTTGACCGCCTGGGTGTGCGGGACGCTCGTCACGAGTGCCTGGATGTGCGTCGGGACGTTGGTGACCGCGAAGAACAGGTAGAGGCCCAGGCCCAGCGCGATGATCGGGAACGCTTCCAGAATACCGACGCCGAGGAAGAAGAACGTGAAGATGTTCGGGCGGGCTTCCGGTTGCCGCGCGATCGCCTCAACGGCCTTCGACGCGACGATACCGTCGCCGATCGCAGAGCCGAACGCGACGGCCGCGACGATCAGCGAAAAGCCGATCACCATCATTGCCAGAATCAAAGCTTCCGAGGTCACGTGGGGGCCTTTCTTAGTGTTCCTCGGCCGTTGCCAAGGAGAGATAGACGATGGAGAGGAGGGTGAACACGAACGCCTGCAGCGTACCGACGAAGAAATTGAAGAATTGCAGGAGGAAGGGTACGACCGCCGCGCCCAGCGAGAGATTCACCGGACCGACGTGGACGTTCGACCGGATGATCGTCGCGATGACGAACAGCAGCAGCTCGCCGACGAAGATGTTGAAAAATAGTCGCAGTGCGAGCACGACCGGGCGCGCGAGCTCCTCGATGATGTTGAGCGGCGCCAGGAAAACGAACGGCTTGAACAAGTGCGCGTACGCTTTGATCCCGCTCTGGCGGATCGCGACGAACTGGATCCCGAAGAACACCAGCAGCGCGAACGCGACGGTGGTGTTGAGGTCGGCGGTCGGCGAGCCGCCGAACGGCAGCCCCAGCTCCTTGAACGGAAAGAAGCCGATCTGGTTGAGGATGAAGATGAAGAAGAACATCCCGATGAAGATCGGGACGAACCGCTCGCCGTGCTTTCCGATGGTTCCGACTGCGAGGTCGGACAGGTAGTTCACGATGCCCTCGAACGTCGCCTGAGTCTTGTTGACCCGGTGCGTCGCGTACGAGCGGCCGAGGTACCAGAAGAACACCAGCGACACGGCCATCACCAGCCAGGTCGTCAGGATCGTATCGGCATGCACGGACCCGAGCAGCGGCCATTGCCACGTCAGGTGCGCGCCGACTTCTTCTTTCAACTACGTTCCTCGTCGATATGCGTTCCGCAGCTCGATCGCGTACGATGCGAGCGGCGTGAAGAATCCGGCATAGGAGATCGCCAAGGTCCACACCGGACCGGTGACCGCGGCGACCGCCGGGAGTATCCCGACACCCATTACCCGCATCACGTTGTTGAATCCGTACGCACCACGCGAGCGGCCCCCGTCGAGGAGGCGCTCGTTGTTGCGCATGATCAGCAGCATGTTCAGGACGCCGCAGCCCCCGCCGATCGCGAGGTCGAGCCCCAGGATCGGAGAGCGAGTCGCCATCAGGATGGCGAGCCCAGCAAGCAGCAGCGACGAGCGCAGGGCGACCGCCCGCTTCCGCGCGTGATATTCACGCATCATGGCCGGGACTGGCGCACCCCGTATTGTCGCAGATTTTGAGCGTCCCCTCCTGGACTTTCATCGCACGGGACTTTTGTCACTCACTTGAGCGAGCGAACCAGCTGGACCGCGAAGAGCCCGATCCCGCCGAACAATCCAACGAAGGTCCCGACGATCACCCACCACGACGCGCCCGTGCGGTTCGCGATCACCAGGCCCAGCACGAAGCCGCCGAGCACGAAGCCCACGAAGGTCGAGCCGGCGGCGAGCAGCAGGCGGCCGTTCATGCGGCCGCGGCGGGCGGCCCGAATTCGTCGGGGGCCGGTCCGTCACGCAGCACGTGGAGCAGCCAGCCGACGATGCGCTCGGCGGCCCGCGCCGTCGCCGTACGGGTTCGACGCATGCGCCATCCGGGCGTACAGCGCGCGGTCGGTCAGCAGCCGGCGCGTCTCTTCGACGATGTCGGCGTACTCGGCGCCGACCAGCCGCAGCGTGCCGGCCTCGAGGCCCTCGGGGCGCTCGGTCTCGCGCCGCATGACCAGCACGGGCTTGCCCAGCGTCGGCGCTTCTTCCTGAAGCCCGCCGGAATCGGTCAGCACGAAGTGCGACGCGGCGACCGCGGCGACGGTCTGCGCGTAGTCGAGCGGCTCGACGAGCCGCACGCCGTCGACGCCGTCGAGCGCGGCGTGGACGACCGGGCTCACCTGCGGCGAGGGATGGACCGGCCACAGGATCTGCGGTCGCTCGCGGAAAGCCCGCGATCGTCCCGACCGCGCGGGCGATCTCGCCCATCTGGCCGTGGTTCTCGCGGCGGTGCGCGGTGACGAAGACCAGCGGGCGCGCCGGGTCGAGCCCGTCGAGCGCGGGGGTCGGGAGCCGCTGCTCGCGCACGCGCCGCGCGGTGGCGAGGAACGCGTCGATCACGGTGTTGCCCGTGACGACGACGTGCGCGTGGTCGGTGCGCTCGGCGAGCAGGTTGGACTTCGCCCGCGCGGTCGGCGCGAAATGAAACGACGACAGCACGCCGGTGATGCGGCGGTTCGCTTCTTCCGGAAACGGCTCGGCGGTGGTCGACGTGCGGAGCCCCGCCTCCACGTGCCCGACCGGGATCTTCTGATAGAACGCCGCCAGTGCCGCGGCGCTCGACGTCGTCGTGTCGCCGTGCACGAGCACCACGTCGGGGCGCGCCTCGGCGAGCGCGCGCTCCATCCCGATCAGCACGCGCGTCGTGATGTCGGTGAGCGACTGCGCTTTGGTCATGATGTCGAGATCGATGTCGGGCACGATGCCGAACAGGTGCAGCACCTCGTCGAGCAGCTCGCGGTGCTGCGCCGTGACGCACACGATCGGCTCGACATCGGGCCGCGCCGCGCGCAATGCCTGCACGACCGGCGCCATCTTGATGGTGTCGGGGCGCGTTCCCATCACGGCCATGACGCGCAGCGGTGCGGCACTCACGGGTTCAGCGCGAGCTTGAGCGACCCGACGCCCCCGGTGAGCACGAGTGCGATCACGCCGAGCACGACGCACACGACGTAGATCAGCAGCACGGCTTGGCGCACGTTGAGCCCGAAGCGAAAGATCAGCTGGTGGTGGAAATGCCCGCGGTCCGCTTCGTAGAACTTCTTGCCGGCGGTGGTGCGGCGCACGATCGTCGCGAGCGTGTCGAGCACCGGCAGCGCAAGCACGACGAGCGGCACGAGCAGCGAGATCGCGAACGCGGTCTTGCTCACGCCGATGATCGACACCGTCGCGAACACGTAGCCGATGAACAGCGCGCCCGAATCGCCCAGGATGATCTTGGCGGGATTCCAGTTGTAGCGCAGGAATCCGAGCGCGCCGCCGGCGAGCGCCGCGAGCACGAGCGCGATCTCCGCATGGCCGCGGTTGAGGTCGATCACGATCAGCGACGCGGCGGAGATCACCGTCAACCCCGACAACAGCCCGTCCAAGCCGTCGATGAAGTTGATCGCGTTCATCATTCCCACGTACCAGACCATCGTCAGCACGATCGAGAGCCACGCGTGGATGTAGACCGGCGTGCCGTGCGGGTGCAGCGGGTTCGTGATGAACTCGGGGATGACGAAGCCGTACAGCATCGACATCGCCGCGACGACGCACTGCGCGAGCAATTTCGCGCGCGGCGACATCCCCATCACGTCGTCCCAGATCCCGACCATCAGGATCAGCGTGCCGCCGAAGATGAGCCCGATGACGTCGTGCAGGTTCGCGAGGTCTTCGTGGAGATGGCCCGGCGCGCCGAAATACCCGGTCCTGATGAGGTACCCGATCGCGGAGAACAGCGCGAACGCGAAGCCGAGATACACCGCGATCCCGCCGATGCGCGGCTTGGGCTGATCGTGCATGCGCCGCTCGCCGGTGGCATCGAGCATCCCGACGTTGAGCGCGAGCCGGCGCACGTACGGCGTGGTGACCAGCGCCGTGACGCACGCGATGAGCGCCGCGGCGACGACGACGAGCGGGCTCACGCGGGCGCTCGCAGCGGATCGTGGACGTACTGCTCGAGCGCGACGCCCGCTTCGTCCAGCAGCAGCGTGGAGACCGGGTCGGGATAGGCGTCGGCGTACACGATGCGCACGATGCCCGCGCTGATGAGCAGCTTCGAGCAGCCCGCGCAGGGCTGGTGCGTGCAGTACGCCGTCGCGCCTTGCAGGCTCACGCCGTGCAGCGCGCCCTGGACGATGGCGTTGGCCTCGGCATGGGTCGCCCGCAGGCAGTGCCCGTCGACGAGGATGCAGCCCCCCTCGCTACAGTGCGAGACTCCCCGCGGCGCACCGTTGTACCCGGTGGTGAGGATGCGGCGCTCCCGGGTCAGCACGGCCCCGACGCTAGCCCGAGGACAGGTCGCCCGCGTCGCAACGGTCCGCGCGATCTCCATGAAATACTCGTCCCACCCGGGCCGCGCCACGCCGTTTATCCCTTGAGCTCCGGAGATTAGATCGTCTCCGTGCACCGCGGTCTGATAGTTCGTCACGTGCCGTTGGCGCCCCGTCCGCTCGTGAACTGCACGCGGACGCCGGCCCCGGACGAACAAGGTGCCGGAACTGAAAGCGCTCTGAAAGCGCCCTCGGTAGGCTCGCGGCATGGGCTTTCGCGTTGCGACGGCTCGCCGCCCGAATCCACTTTGAGGCACAGACCATGCGATTCTTGGCTTTCTCCTTCGCCGTCGCGCTGGCGGCGAGCCCGTTCTCGGCGCTCGCGCCGCCGGCGAACGCCGCAGCCGGCGTGACGGTACGACATGCGACGACAGCGTCGATCACCAACCCGTTTCCGGGCAACATAGCCGCCCCGGAAGACCCCTGCGAGCAGCCGGCTCAACTCGACGGCAGCGGCAAGCCGATCTTTCCCGACGGCGCGGAGGAAACGACGAAGCCGTACGTCGTCGGCGAAGACGAAGGCCTCGTCTCGGCGCTCTATCCCGATCGCGACACGACGACGGATGCGATGTACCCGCTGCCGTGCGAACCGTCGATCGGCGGCAGCATCCCCGCCATCCCGGCCCCGTCGCAAGACGACCTCGACAACGTCGCGATGGCGGACAAGTACGACGCGACAGACGGCAAACCGATCGCCGACAAGCTCGACAGCAACATGCTGCCGCCGGTCAAGCTGATCCGTCCCTTCAAGGGGAGCGGCATGTGTGCGATCGCCGGGAATCCGGTCTCGTGCGGCAGCCCGCAGTTCTTGGACGACGGCCAGCCCTTCGAGGGCCGCGACATCATCTACGTCCACGGTTTCGCACCCGAACAGATCAAACGCAGAATCGCACATCACACGGATGCCAGCCAGCTCTGGCCGCAGGACGCGCCGGCGTTCCAGAGCCCCGGCGGCTACTTTCGCAAATATGCCGACGCGTACTGGCACGACCACATCCACGAGAACCTTTTCGATCCTGACACGCCGTCGAACCCGGTCGCGGGCTGGCAGTGGACGAACAGCGACCCGGTGCCGATTTATAAGCCGAAAGCGAATCGGTATCTCATCATCGCGTGGAACTCGAACCAAACGCTCGAGTACGCGCAGTCGGCGATGCTGACGCAGATCGAAGCGGCGATGCGCTCGGGTGACAACGTCAAGACGCCGCCGGCCTTTCCAGCATCGCAAGTGCGGCCGTTCTGCTCGAACGGATGCATCATCATCAGCCACTCGACCGGAGCGCTCCTGACGAGCACGGCGATCTCGCGCGCGGCATCCGGTTTCTTCGGTTCCGGTGCGAAGACGATCGCGAGCCGGATGCGTCTCCACGTCTCATTCGAGGGCGCGATCTCCGGCAGCCGGCTGGCCACGCTCGCGATGGTCGCGGCGGCCTACACGACATATGCGCCGACGTCGGTCTGCGCGCTAATCGACAACTTGCTGGATGTGGCGAACACGTGCCTGCTCGACACGAGCTTCTTCCCGCAGAGCATCTTTCGCGACTTGATGCCGCTCGTCGCGCAGGGCGTATGGGGACCGATCCTCGACAAATCGCCGATCCCGACGGTGACGCTCGCCGGCGGGCATCCGATCGGGGATCAAGCCTCGGCCACGAAGCCTGTGCTGCCGGGTCTCGACGATGGCGTCGTGTCGATGAACTCGTCGTGCGGGAATCCCATCATGGTCCAGCCGCCGCTGCTGGCGCCCAGCGGCGCCATGGTGACGAGCCTCGTCAAAGCGTTCGAGTTCTCCGAGAACCCGGCGCTGCTCGCGCGCGGCGTAAAACAGTACATCAGCCAAAAAGACTTCGGCTCCGCCCTGCCG
Organism: Vulcanimicrobiota bacterium; assembly: GCA_963791645.1. Taxonomy (GTDB): domain Bacteria; phylum Vulcanimicrobiota; class Vulcanimicrobiia; order Vulcanimicrobiales; family Vulcanimicrobiaceae; genus Vulcanimicrobium. The sequence goes on from CAWBTJ010000004.1 coordinate 30,762, forward strand.
CCCGGCCCGCTCTTTCTCGCCGGCGCGTGCACGCCGTACCTCTCACCGACCGGCATGGTGATCCCGGTGCTCGCCAACATGAACGCAACGCCCTGGAACACGCGCAAGCGGTACAAGAACCACTACTCGTTCATCCAAGGCGTCGTGAACCACAGCTACGATCCCGGCGGGGTGAGCAGCAATCTGTTCCCAAGCGTGCAAGGGCTCCCGGCCTCGACGACGCGCCACTACAAGAGCTTTGCCACCATCGACAACCCCGAAGAGACCAGCGCGGTTACCGATGCAAAAATCTATCAGCAATTTGCGGATGGAACGTACCTGGTGCACCCGTCGTTCGCGACGATGCACGAGTACGTCTTCGGCCGATACTATAAGTACAAACTCTTCGGAAAAACGCGTCGCATCTGGGTCTGGAAGCGCACGTACCACCTGCTCGACAAATGGCAGATTAAGCAGAGCAGTCACTACGTCTACGAGTTCGTGGGTCGCCGCTGACCGCACGTACGACACGCGACCTCCATGCAGTCGCGCGGCGCCTACGGCCGGAGGTAGGTGCCGCGCGGCGAATGCGCTTTGCGAACGGAGGACGACCCGATGCACGCCGACCCCAGCGCCAATCAGCAGACCGTTCGCCGCATCTATGAGGCGTTCAACGCGCGGGACATCCCGTTGCTCGCGACGCTTTTTGCCGATGACTGCGAGACCACCGACATGGGGACGCGCCGCACGTATCGCGGGTTCGCGGGCTTCATGGAGTGGGTGCAGCCGTTCGCGGACGCCATGCCGGACTCGACCGCGACGCCGGGGCTCATCGTCGAGTCGGGCGACTGGATCGCGACCGAGCACGCCGGCCGCGGGACGCATACGGCTGCGTTCGTCCTCCCCGAGGGCGAGTTTCCGGCGTCGAACCGGACCGTCGAGATTTTGTTCGGCGAGTTCTTCCGGCTGCGCGACGGAAAGGTCGTCGAGTTCCGCGCGTACTGGGACAGCGGTTCGGTGCTGCGCCAGATTCGCTAGCGCGCAGCTACTCCGCGCGCGTGCTCACCGGGACCGAGCTCGTCGAGCCGAACATCCGGTCGCCGGCGTCGCCCAGGCCCGGCACGATGTAGCCGTGATCGTTCAGGCGCTCGTCCACGGCGGCGGTCACGATGCGCACGCCGGGGTGCTCCGCGGCGAGCGTCGCGATGCCTTCGGGCGCCGCGATGATGCACACGAACACGGGCGACTTTCGCGCCGCGCTTCGCCAGCGTCGCGAGCGCGGCCGAACCGGAGTGGCCCGTCGCGAGCATCGGGTCGAGCACGAACACCTCGCGGCTCGCGAGATCGTCGGGCAGGTTCGCGTAGTACGGGATCGCGGCCAGCGTCTTGGGGTCGCGGTAGAAGCCGAGGTGCGCCACGACGGCGTCGTCGACCACGGCCAGGAACCCCGGCAGCAGGCCGAGGCCCGCGCGCAGGATCGGCGCGACGACCGGACGCGTCGCGATGCGGTGCACTTTCGCCAGCGCGACCGGCGTCTGCAGCTCGATCTCGGTCATCGGCAGCGCGCGCGTCGCCTCGTAGGCGAGCAGCTGGCCCAGCTCCTCGACGAGCCGGCGGAAGACGGGCGTCGGCGTCGAGGCGTCGCGCAGCCGGGCGAGCCGGTCCGCGACGGCGGGGTGGTTTACGATCAGCGGGGCCGAATCAGGCACGAGAAGATCATCGCGGCGGCGGTCCGCCCGCCCTGCAACCCGATCGCGCCGCGGGGATACGGAGGGCGTATGCTTCGCGATCGCTTCATCGCATCAGCCGCCGCCGCGCTAGGCGCCGTCATTTACCCGCTGCGCGGATCGACCGCCGCGGGCGCCGCGCCGTCCGGCCTGCTGTCCGCGAAACAGGCGGCGCCGATCGCCGCCGCGGTCGAGAAGACGATGGCCGCGACGGGCACGCTGGGCGTCAACGTCGCGCTCGCTCGCGCCGGCGACATCGTCTACGCGAACGGCTTCGGCGTGCGCGACGCCGCCGCCAACCTCGCCGTCGACGCCGCGACGATCTTCCCGATCGGCTCGATCACCAAGCAGTTCACCGCGGCGGCGATCATGCTGCTCGCGCGCGACCGCAAGGTCCGGCTCGACGCGAAGGCCGCCGAGTACGTGCCGCTCGCGCCGCACGCGACCGAGTACACCGTGCGCCAGCTGTTGCAGCAGACGACGGGGCTCGCGAACTACACCGCCGTCCCGGCGTTCCTGAACAGCGTCGCGACGTCGACGACCATCACGCCCGACGCGATGGTCGCGCTGATCGCGCGCGAACCGCTCGCGTTCGCGCCGGGTTCGCGGTTCGAATACAGCAACACCAACTACGTCGTGCTGGGGATGATCGTCGAAGCCGTCGCGCGCATTTCGTACGGCCGATTCATCGCCGAGCGCATCGCGAAGCCGCTGGGGCTCACGCATCTCACCTTCGGGCCGCCGCCGAGCGGCAGCGATCTCGCGCGCGGCTACGAGCCGCAGACCGGCAGCACCGCGGTGAGGCCGTGGACGCCGCAGGCGACGTTCGCGGCCGGCGGGCTCTACGCGACGCCCGCCGATCTGGTGCGCTGGGACGAGGCGTTCTTCGGCGCGCGGCTGCTCGACGCGGCCTCGGTTCGCGAGATGACGACGCCGCCGCAGCTCGCCGGCGACGCGACATCGCACTACGCGATGGGCTGGCTGCGCGACGAGATCGACGGTCACACCGTGATCTGGCACAACGGCGCCGTGTTCGGCGCGCACGCGCGCAATGCGTACTTCCCCGAAGAGCGGATCAGCGTCGTCACGTTCGGCAACTCGACGAGCTTCGACCCGTCGCACATCGAGCGCGAGGCGTTTCGCACGCTGGTCCCGCCGTCGGAGGCGCAGCTCGCGGCCGACCAGCGGCGCGAGACGACGCCCGCCGCCGGCGAAGACCCGGCGATCACCGCGGCGGCGAAAGCGGAGTACGAACGCTGGCGCGCCGGCGACGTCGACCCGTCGCGGTACTCCGCCCAGATGCGCGCGGAGCTGACCACGATGGTGCGCCAAGTTGCGCCCGGGCTCACGGCGCTGGGGGCGCCGACAGCCTTCGTGTACCGCGGCAAGCAGGCCGTCCCGAGCCTGTTCGCCACGACGTACATCTATCGCGTGACGACGCCCGCCGGCGCCGTGCAGTACGTCTACACCGTCGACCGCGAAGGCAAGATCGGCGGCATCTACTTCAAGCCCGTTCCGTAGCGCCGGGCGGTTTCCAGTTCGGGTTCGTCAGCGACGTGAGGATGTGGTCGCGCCACGTTTCGCGCAGGTACAGCATGTCGCGCGCGTAGCCTTCGATCACGAAGCCCAGCCGGCGCAGCAGCCTGCCGCTGCGCTCGTTGGCAGGATGATAGTTCGCGCTGATGCGGTGCAGGTTGAGCGTGTCGAACGCGTGCGCGATCACCGCGCCGACCGCTTCGCGCGCGTAGCCCCGGCCTTCGTACGCGCCGTCGAGCGAGTAGCCGAGCATCGCGCTGTAGCTCGCGCTGCCCGTGATTCCGTAGAGGTTGATGATGCCCACGAGCACGCCCGGGTCACGGCGGTCGAGCGCGAGCAGGCCGACCCCGTGCTGCGCGGCGCTTTCCCCGCGCCGCCAACGGACCCAGCGCACGTGGTGCCCCAGCTCCTCGACGTTCTCGGGCTCCCAGCGCGCGAACCGCGGTTCGTTGCGCGACGCGTACGCCAGCAGCGCGGGCGCGTCGGAATCGTCGGGCTCGCGCAGCACGAGGCGCGGCGTGTCGAGCCGCAGGTTCACGACGCGCGCGCGAGCATGGCGAACGACTGCGCGCGCATCAGCCGCTCCATGCCGGGAACCACCGGCGTCGACGCGACAACCGTGAAGCCGAGCCGGGCGAGCAGCCCGCCGCTGCGCGCGTTGGCGACGTCGTACGACGCATTGAGCCCTTCGAGGTCCAGCGTCTCGAACGCGAACGCGATCATCGCCTCGCACGCTTCACGCGCATAGCCCTTGCCTTCGTACGCGCCGTCGACGGAGTAGCTCAGCAGCGCCGTCCGCTTCGGCTCGCGCGAGAACCCGTCGAGGTTGACGACGGCGACGAGCGTGCCGGGCGCCGCGCGGTCGAACGCCAGAAACGTCTGCGCGTTGCCCGCATCGGTCTCGTTGCGGCGCCAGACGATCCACTGCAGATGCTGCGCGACCTCGGTCCCGCGCTTGGGGTCCCAGCGCGCGAAACGCTCCGCGTTGCGCAGGTGGTACGCGAGCAGCGCCGGCGCGTCATCGCCGACCGCTTCGCGCAGGACGAGCCGCTGCGTTTCCAGGCGGATGCCGTCAGTCAACGGCGCTACGGGACGTCGTGGTGCGACGCGAGCTCGGCGACGCGGTCGCGCAGCGCGTCTTTCTTCGCGCCCGGTCTCGATGTCGCCGAGCGCTTCGCCGATGATCTTGCCGACTTCGCGCGCGGCGGTTTCGTCGAAGCCGCGCGACGTGATCGCCGGCGAGCCGATGCGAATGCCGCTCGTCACCGCCGGTTTCTGCGGGTCGTACGGGATCGCGTTCTTGTTCACCGTGATGCGAATCTCGTCGAGGTACTGTTCGACCGCTTTGCCGGTGAGGTTCTTCGGCGTGAGGTCGACCAGCAGCAGGTGCGTGTCGGTGCCGCCGCCGACGAGCCGCGCGCCCGCGCGCGTCAGCTCTTCGCCCATCACGCGCGCGTTGACGATCACCTGGCGCTGATAGGCGGCGAACGACGGCTGCAGCGCTTCGCCGAACGCCACCGCTTTGGCCGCGATCGAGTGCATGAACGGCCCGCCTTGGATGCCGGGGAACACGCTCTTGTCGACCGCTTGCGCGTACTGCGCCGTCGACAGGATCAATCCGCCGCGCGGGCCGCGCAGCGTCTTGTGCGTCGTCGAGGTGACGAAGTCGGCGATCGGCACGGGCGACGGATGCAGCCCGACGGCGACGAGCCCCGCGATGTGCGCCATGTCGACCAGGAACGCCGCGCCGATCTCGTCCGCGATCTCGCGGAACGGCGCGTACTCCATCGTGCGCGGGTACGCGCTCGCGCCCGCGATGATCAGCTTGGGCTTGTGCTCGCGCGCCATGCTCGCGCACTTGGTCGAAGTCGATCAGCTCGGTGTCTTTGCGCACGCCGTACGCGACGGCGTTGTAGAGCTTGCCGCTGAACGACACCTTCGTGCCGTGGGTGAGGTGGCCGCCCATCGCGAGCGACATGCCGAGCACCGTGTCGCCCGGCTTGAGCACCGCCATCAGCACCGCCATGTTCGCCTGCGCGCCGGCGTGCGGCTGCACGTTGGCGTGCTCGGCGCCGAACAGCTTCTTCAGCCGCTCGATCGCCAGCGTCTCGGCGACGTCGACGTACTCGCACCCGCCGTAGTAGCGCCTGCCGGGATAGCCTTCGGCGTACTTGTTGGTCATCACCGACGCCGTCGCTTCGCGCACCGCGCGGCTCGCGTAGTTCTCCGACGCGATGAGCTCGAGGTTGTCGCGCTGGCGGCGCTCCTCGTCCGCGATCGCGGCGTGGACCTCGGGATCGGATGCGGAAAGCGCCTGGGGGTCGAGCAGTTGCATGTCGATCAGCCTCGGTCGTCGGAGTCGACGCGCCGCCGGATCAGCGTCGTCGCGGAGTAGTCGGGCTTCGCCACCGGCTTCTTGCGCGCCCCGCCGAAGCGCAGCACCTGCACGAGCACCAGCAGCCCGACGGTCGCGACCAGCGCGATCCAGAACGTCGGGCTCGTGTAGCGCGGGACGTGGTGGTCGAACAGGTACTCGGCCAGCGCGATCACGACCGCGGCGAGCGGCACGAGATTCCCGAGCGTCTGACGATCCATCATCGCAGCGTCTCGAGGGTCCGAACGGGGCCGGCGGCGGTTCCGACGATGGTCAACGAGTTCTCCCGGTGAAAGCGGCGGCGATGCGCATCGCGGTTTCGAGTTCGACGTTCCGACGACCGCTCGAAGCCGGCGAGCTCACGCAGCTCGAGTGGGTGGAGCGTTGCGCCTCCGAGCTCGGCGCGGACGGCGTCGTGACCGCCCTCTCGGACTTTCCCCGCTTCGACGACGAGTACGTCGCGCAGCTTCGCAAGGTGGCGATCGACCTGGGCATCGTGCCGTTCGGGATCGACGCACCCGGGCTGCTCGACCCGGCCGGCGAGCCGGCGGCGATCGAGCGCGCCGTCGCGGCGGCCAAGGGGTTCGGCGCCGCGGTGATCCGCACGGCGGCGCCCGCCCCGGGCGAGGTCCCGCCCGCGACGTTCGCCGAGACGGTCCGCGTCGCGAAGGTTCTGAGCCGGGCGGCCAAAGCCGCGAACATCACGGTGGTGGTGACGACCGCGCGCGGGCACGATCGCCGAGGACCTCGGCGCCCTGCGCCACCTGCTCAAGGACGCCGACAGCGCGTGGCTGCGGGCGTGCCCCACCGCGCTGCTCGAGCCGGCCCAGATCGGGCCGAAGGACCGGTTTCCGGCCTTCGTCGCGACGCCGGCCGACGATCCCGCGGTGGTCGCGGCGCGGGCGAGCCGAGCGTGGGTGATCCTCGACGCGCCCGGCCGGCGACCGGCCGTGGGACGTTGTTCGGCGATGCGATCGCGGCGCTGCGGCGGCTGAGGATTGTTGAGCAAGCTGTTGAGGCGGCGAGACCGCAACGGACGTCTGGGTCCGGGTTGAAGACCTGCCTATGGCAGGTGGGTGCGGCCCGGGCGCCCAGTGGCCAGCCTTTTAGGGCCGGACAACCGGTCGTATCCGGAGCTGGTGCTCCCTAGGTTACGACGTTGGTCTACCACCGTAGGACCTACGCGTACCGTCGCAGTGCTCGTCGCTGATGTATCGTATACCAGCCGTCAAGTCTTGGCACGTAGGAATTTCTTCACGGGCGTCGTTTGCCGAGCACGCCGCCGTACACGTCGAGCGCGCGCCCGCGCGCGAACGCGTGGTCGACGATCGGCGCCGGATAATCGCGGCCGATCACGCAACCGAGCTCCGCTTGCAGCAGCGGCGGCATCGTCCACGGCTCGTGGACGTATTTGGCGGGGACGTTCGCGAGCGCCGGAAGCATCGCGCGCACGAACGCGCCGCTCGGATCGAACGTCTTGCCTTGCAACGTCGGGTTGAACACGCGAAAGTACGGCGCGGCGTCCGTGCCGGTCGATGCCGACCACTGCCAGCCGCCGTTGTTCGCGGCAAGATCCGCGTCCGCGAGGTGCTGCTCGAAATAGCGTTCGCCCTCATGGTAGTCCGTCAGCAAGTGTTTGGTGAGAAACGACGCGACGATCATGCGCAGGCGGTTGTGCATCCAGCCCGTCGTGTTCAGCTGGATCATCGCGGCGTCGACGATCGGGTAGCCGGTGCGGCCTTCGCACCACGCGGCGTATGCGGCGGGATCGTGCACGTACGGGATCGTTTGCGCGGCTTCGACGAACGGTTCGTGCGCGATGCGCGGGTGGTGCGCGAGCAGCTGCTGGTAGAAGTCGCGCCACACGAGCTCGCCGAGCCAGGTGTCGACGTTGCTCGCAGCCTGCTTCGACGCGCGCTCGCGCAGCCGCGCGGCGGCGTGCACCACCGTGCGAATGCCGATCGTCCCGGCGCGCAGGTGCGGCGACAGCCGCGACGTCGCGTCGAGCGCGGGGACGTTGCGCGCGCCTGCATATCGCGCCGCTTCGCTGGCGAGAAACGTCTTCAGCAGGCGCTGCGCCTCGACGAGCCCCGCGCGCGGATACGCCTCGCTCGACGCGTGGCCGTAGTCTTCGGGCCGCGGCACGTCGCGCGTCGCGCCGATCGCGTCGCGCGCGAGCAGCTTGCCGCGCGCGGCGGCTTCCGAACGCACCGGCGGGTGCGGCTCCGCGGCGAAGCGCGCGTTCCAGCGGCGGCGGTACGGCGTGTAGACCGCGTACGGCTTGCCGCCGTCCTGCAGCACGTCGTCCGCCGCGAAGTAGACGTGGTCGGTCGACGCGTGCACGTCGATGTCCGGCGGTACGCAGCCGCCGCGCGACGTGCTCGTCGCGCGCGATCGCGTCCGGGTCGTAGTCCGCGTTGTAGAAGATCGCGCTCGCGCCGACGCGCCGCGCGAGCCCGAGCAGCTCGCCGGCGAAATCGCCTTCGAGCAGCGCGAGATCGGAGCCGGATGCGCGCAGGCGCTCGCGCAGCACGCGCAAGCTGTCGAAGAAGAACTGCACGATCGGCGCGCCGACGCGCGGCCCGCGCAACAGCGGCGGATCGAGCACGAACGCGCACACGACGCGCTCGCTCGCCTGCGCGGCGCGGAACAGCGCGACGTGATCGTCGAGCCGCAGATCGCGGCGCAGCCAGACGAGCGAGACGGGATAGCGAGCGGGCATCGTCGTTTCGACGCCGCGAGGACGCACCGCGTGTCCGCGCAGCGAGCAGGCGGCGTCGGTTCCTCGCGGAACGCCCTCGCGTGCCGCCGATCCAGCTCACCGTCGAGCCGCTCGATCTCCCGCTCAAGCACACGTTCACCATCGCGCGCTCGTCGGAGTCCGTCGCGAAGACGGCGATCGTGCGGCTGCGCTGGAACGGGCTCGAGGGCCTCGGCGAGAGCGCGCCGAGCGAGCGCTACGACGAGAACGTCGCCGGCGTGCGCGCCGGCCTCGAAGCGCTGCATCTCGGCGACGATCCGTACGCGCTCGAACGGCTGCTCGACGGGCTGCCGCCCGCGCAGCGATGCGGGCTCGACATCGCGCTGCACGACCTCATCGGCAAAGACCTCGACCGCCCGCTGTGGCGGCTGCTCGGGCTCGATCCCGCGCGCACGCCGCGCACGTCGTTCACCATCGGCATCGCCCCGCTCGACGAGACGCTCGCGAAAGTGCGCGAAGTCGGGTGCGCATCCGGTCATCAAGGTGAAGCTCGGCAGCGGCGCCGAGGTCGAGACGATCGAAGCGATCCGCTCCGTCTACACCGGCACGATTCGCATCGACGCGAACGAAGGCTGGACGCCCGAGCAGGCCGTCGCGCTGCTGGCGGAGCTCGCGAAGTTCGAGATCGAGTTCTGCGAGCAGCCGATCCCCGCCGGTTCGCCGGAGAAGCTGCGCTGGATCCGCGAGCGCTCGCCGATCCCGATCGTCACCGACGAGGATTCCAAGGACGCAAACGACCTGCCCGCGCTGCTCGGCTGCGTCGACGGCATCAACGTCAAGCTCGTGAAGTGCGGCGGCATCCGCGGCGCGCTCGCGATGATCCACACCGCGCGCGCGATGGGGTTGAAGATCATGCTGGGCTGCATGGTCGAGTCGCAGATCCTCACCACGGCCGCCGCGCATCTGAGCCCGCTCGTCGATTGGGCCGACCTCGACGGACCGTTTCTCACCGCGCGCGATCCGTTCACCGGCATCACGTACGCCGACGGCAAGATCGTGCTGCCCGACGGCCCGGGGCTCGGCGTGCGCGAGACCGCTGCCGTCGACGATCTCACGATGACGGCGAGCGGATGAGCCGCCGGTACGTCGTCCTCGCGCCGCACGCGTTCACGTCGCGCGCGGCGAAAATGGCGCACGGCGTGATCGCGTACTCGTCGGACGTCGTCGTCGCGGTCGTCGATCCCGATCACGCCGGGCGCAGCGTGCGCGACGTGCTGCCGTACTTGCGCAGCGACGCGCCGATCGTCGCGTCGTTCGACGGATGCGCTGGCGTTCGCGCCGACCGCGCTGCTGATCGGGATCGCGCCCGCCGGCGGCAAGCTCCCCGACGCGTTTCGCGAGGCGATGTCCGGCGCGCTGCGCGCGCGGCTCGAAGTGGTGAGCGGATTGCACGCGATGCTCAACGACGACGACGAGTTCGCGTCGCTCGCCCGCGAGCACGACACGCGCATCTGGGATCTGCGCCTGCCGCCCGCCGCGCCGCTGTTCTCCGGCGCCGCGTGGGACGTCAAGGCGAAGATCGTGCTGACCGTCGGCAGCGACGCCGCCGTCGGCAAGATGACCGCGTCGCTGGAACTGCTGCGCGCCGCGCGCGACCGCGGCGCCGACGCGGCGTTCGTGCCGACCGGCCAGATCGGGATCGCGATCGCCGGCTGGGGCACGGCGATCGACCGCGTCGTGTGCGACTTCGCGCCGGGCGCCGCGGAGCAGCTCGTGCTCGAAGGCGACCGGCGCGCGCGCGACCTGCTGTTTCTCGAAGGCCAGGGCGGGATCAACAACCCGGCGTTCGCGCCGGTCACGCTGGCGCTGCTGTACGGAGGCGCGCCCGACGCGCTCGTGCTCGTGCACAACGTCGCGCGCACGGCGATCGAGGACTACGACGTGCCGATCCTCTCGTACCGCGCGCTGATTCGCACCTACGAGGCGCTGTGCGCGACGGTGAAGCCCGCGCGCGTCGTGGGCATCGCGCTCAACACGCGCGAGTGCGACGACGGCTGAAGCGCAAGCGCAGATCGAACGCGCGCGCGCCGAGACGGGCCTGCCGTGCGACGACGTCGATTCGCAACGGGCCGCACGCGCTCTACGACGCGATCGCGCCGGCGCTGGTGAAAACCGAGGTTCTGCATGCATAAGCTCCTCGCCGTCTTCGCCGCCTGCGCGGTGCTGCTCGGCGCTTGCACGAAGGCCGATCAGTCGACGACCACGGGGCGCGGAAAGCACGCGTGGACGCATCCTGGACATCTCATCATCGGCAGCGCCGGCGAGGAGCCCGACAACCTGAACGAGATGTTCGCGCACACCGACGCCGCGGACCAGCTCGCGAACCTGATCTACGAACCGCTCTTCCGCTACGCCCCGAACGGCGATTTTCTACCGGCCGCCGCGACCGAGGTGCCGACGTTGCAGAACGGCGGGATCAGCAAAGACGGCAAGACGATCGTCCTGCACATGCGCAAGGGGATGACGTGGTCGGACGGCGCGCCGTACGACGCGCGCGACCTGCAATTCACCTGGCGCGCGGTGATGAATCCGGCGAACAACGTCAAGCAGCGCAACGGCTGGGACGACATCACGGCGCTCGACGTCGCGCCCGACAACCTCACCGCGACGCTGCACCTCAAGCAGGTCTACTCCGGGCTCCTCGGCATCTTCGCGTTCGGCGGCGCTGCGTATCCGCCGCTGCCCGCGCACCTGCTCGCAAAGCTTCCCGACATCAACCGCGCGCCGTTCAACACCAAGCCGCTCTCGTCCGGACCGTTCGTGCTGACGGCGTGGAACCACGGCTCGTCGCTCGAGCTCGTCGCGAACCAGCACTACTGGCGCGGCAAGCCCGGCTTGCAGTCGATCACGTACAAGATCGTGCCCAACGCCGACACGCTGTTCAACGAGCTCAAGACGCACGAGGTCGACGTCTACGAGTCGATCCCCGAAGCGCAGATCCCGCAGCTCGGCAGCGTGCAAGGATACGCCGTCGGAAAGCATCTCCTCGCGAATTACCGGCGCCTGGAGTTCAACACGTCGCGGCCGAACCTGTCCGACGTGCGCGTGCGCAAGGCGATCGCGATGGCGGTCGACTGGGACCGGATGAACCGCACGATCTACCACGGCTACAACATGCGCGCCGTGAGCGATCTGCTGCCGGGGCACTGGGCGGCGCCGACGGGGATCACGAACTATCCGTACGATCCCGCCGCGGCGAAGAAGCTGCTCGACGACGTCGGCTGGAAGGCCGGCGCCGACGGCGTGCGCCGCAAGAACGGCGCCCCGCTCGCGTTCTCGGTGTCGACGACGCCGTCGAAACCGGCGAACGTGCAGGCCGAAGTGCAGATGCAGCAGCAGCTCAAAGACCTCGGCGTTCAGCTGGAGATCAAGAACTATCCCACCAGCCTGCTGTTCTCGCGCGAAGGACCGATCTACACCGGCCATTTCGACACCGAGTTCACCATCGCGACCAACGCGCCGGACCCCGACAACGAGGGCTCTGGAGCGGCAAGTTCATCCCGCCGCACGGCGCGAACACGAGCTGGCTCAACGATCCGGTGCTCACGCGGGACAGCCACGAAGCGCTGCTCACGTTCGACCTCGCGAAGCGCAAGGCGTACTACCAAGAGATGGCCGAGCGCGTGCACGAGCTGGTGCCGGTCGTCTATCTCTACTGGCAGAACTCGTTCAACGCCGTCAACAGCGACCTGACGAACTGGAAGCCCGCGTCGTACATCTCGAACTACTGGAACTGCTGGGAGTGGACGCATCTGAAGGCTCCCGGTGCTGCGGCTGATCGAGCGGCCGGGGCAGCACGCGCTGCTGCGCGTGCCGCCGTCGACGCGCGCGATCGTCTCGTGGAACACCGCTGCGCCGTCGGGCGGGATCGCGCTGATCGCGCACCGCGCCGACGGCACGGTCTCCGAGCCGCTGCTGTACGCGCGCTGGTCGCCGGACGAGCGCCGCTCGCTCGACGGCGGCGACGCGCACGACGCGGATCGCGGTCGACGTCGTGCACAGCGACGTCGCGCTGACGGCGGTCGGCGTCGCGAGCACCGTCGCGCTGGACGCCGTCGCGGTCGCCGTTCCGCCGCCGCCCGACGCGCGCGTCGCGCCGCGCGAGTCGACGCGCTCGCTCGACGTGCCGAAGCTCTCGCAGCACGTGCCGGAATTTCCCGACGAGCGCGGCTGGTGCTCCGCCGCGTCGCTCGCGATGCTGCTGCGCTATCACGGCGCCGGCGCGGACGTGGCGACCGTCGCGCGCGCCGTCTACGACGCGTCGTACGCCGGCACCGGCAACTGGGCGTTCAACGCCGCGTATGCCGGCGCGCGCGGGCTGCGCGGCGTCGTCGCGTACCTGCGCGGGATCGATCACGTCGCCGCGTTCGTCGACGCCGGCCTGCCCGTCGCGATCTCGATCGCGTGGAATCAGGGCGAGCTGCCCGGCGCGCCGCTGGAGCACAGCGACGGCCACCTGCTCGTCGTGCGCGGCGTCGAGCCGGCGCACGTGCTCGTCAACGATCCCGCGCATCCCGCGATCGCGACGCGCTATCCGCGCACCGCGCTCGACCTCATCTTCCGCGAGCACGGCGGCGTCGCGTACCTCGTCGCGCCGCGCGAGCGCACGGCGGAGCTCGTCGCGCTGGCGAACGGTCAGCCCCCGCCGACCGATCCCATCAGCGAAGCGAAGATCGCGGGCGCGTCGTAGCGATGTCCCGATCGGCGCAGCCGCAGGACCGGCTGACGGCGCTCGACGCGGTGCGCGACGCGCCGCTGCACGTCGTGCTCGTCGAACCGCAGATCCCGCCGAACACCGGCAACGTCGCGCGCCTGTGCGCGGCGACCGGCTGCGCGCTGCACCTCGTCGAGCCGCTCGGCTTTCGCATCGACGACCGCGAGCTCAAGCGCGCGGGCCTGGACTACTGGGACGCGCTCGGCGTCATCGTGCACCCGTCGCTCGACGCGCTGCTCGAGGCGTTCCCGCCGCACCGCCGCTGGCTGCTCTCGACGCGCGCGACGCGCGCGTACGCGGAAGCGGAGTTCGCGCACGGCGACGCACTGGTCTTCGGCAAAGAGACGGCGGGTTTGCCGCAAGCGCTGATCGACGCGCACCCCGAGCGCGCGCTGCGCATCCCGATGCGCGCAGGCGCAGTGCGCTCGATCAACCTGTCGACCGCCGCCGGCGTCGTGACCTACGCGGCGCTCGCGCGGCTCGGGTTCCCCGACTTGGTCTGACCCTTATTCGATGGCTGGGGCGAGATCGTTGTTTTCTTCGATGCGAAGCATACGAATGTCACGCACCGATTGTCCGAACCATGGCAGCTCGCGCGCAAGCCGTTGCGCGGCGAGCACGCATTTCACCGCGTCGATGCGATTCGGATTTCCGAAATACACGGAGCCCTGTTGCCAATCGAATTCTTCCTCGATGAGGATACGGCGAATCTCGACGTACGCATTGCGCCACGAATCACCCGGATACGCTTGCTGCAACGTCTCTGTATCCATGTCGAACGTGATGGCATACATGCATCGACGATTCGGCTCGGGCGGGCGCAGACCGGTAATGGCACGCACGGCAGCAAGATCATGGCCGTTTAGAACATTGACGGCATCAGGAAGCATCGTTCCAACGCGCTCGCCGATATCCGGGACTCTCATACCGAACATCGTACCACACCATGCTAAACCACGACGCCGGCGCTCCGCATGCGGCGGTTCTCTGACGGCAGCGTGAACGCGATCAGGGTTGCGGCCAGCGCGAGGCTCGCGATCGTCAGGATCGACGCCGCGACGCCGTGCGCGTCGGCGATCGCGCCGAGCACGGGCGACAATCCGCCGCCAAGCGATACCGCGAGACCGAGCGTCACGCCCGACGCGAGCCCGACGCGGTTCGGCAGAAACTCCTGGCCGAGCACGACGAACGATGCCTGCGACGCGACCAGCACGAAGCCGGTCAACACGACGAGCGCGAGCGCGAGCGGCAGCGGGGCGCCGCCGTGCGTGAGCGCCACGAACGCGCCGAACAGCGCGGCGGTGAACCCCGTCGACCACAGCATCACCGGCTTGCGGCCGACGCGGTCGGCGATCGGCCCCCCGGCGACGGTGCCCGCCGCTCCGGACAACAGATAGGCGACGAGCGCCGCATCGCCGACAGCCGGGCTCGTGTGCAAGACCTCGACGAAATACAGCGGCAAGAACGCGACGCTGCCGAGATACGCCATCGACCGCACGATCACGAACGCGCTCAGCTTTCCGAACGACACCCAGTCGTCGGTCCCCGCCGATTTGCGCTGTTTGACGTGGTTCGGGATGAACGCCGCGAGCCGCCGCAGCTCGAGCAGCACGACGCCGGCGACCAGCGCGACGGGGATCGCAGCCGCGATCGTGCCGTGCAGACCCCATAACGAGATCGCCGCCGTCGCGAAGGCCGGACCGACCGCGAAGCCGAGGTTGCCGCCTACGGTGAACCACCGCATCCCGCTCGCTTTTTGATCGCCAGCGACCCAGTTCGCGAAGCGCGCGGCTTCGGGATGGAACATCGCGACGCCGATGCCGCTGATCAGCGCGGCGAGGAACAGCAGCGGCATCGTCGGCAGCACGCCGAGCGCCGCGACGCCGCCGCCCGCCAGCAGCAAGCCAACGGCGATCAGCCACGGCATCGAGCGGCGGTCGGCGAGGTGGCCGATCGCCGGCTGGATCACCGACGACGACATCGCCTGGCAGAGCACGAGCGTCCCCGCCGTCTGGTGCGACAGATGCCGCTCGAGGATCAGGTACGGCAGCAGCGCGGGGATGAAGCTCTGGTTGACGTCGTCCGCGAGGTGCGCGGTCGCGAGCAGGGCCATGGAGCGCACGTCGAGGCGAGACACCTCACGGCGATTACGACGAGCGGCGGTAGACTCCGTCGAACACGGTGGTCCACGTCGTGCCGCCGTCGCGCGACGCTTGCCACCACTGCCGCACCGAGCCGTCCGGCCGCGGCGTGTACGTGATGCGGTCGGTCACCCACGTGCCGTTGCGGCCGCGGCGCTTGCCCGCGAGCACCATCGAGCCGTTCTGTAAGCCGCCGTCGAGGTAGAGAATCCCGCCGGCGTTGTCGACCCACGTCTGGTGCCACACCTTGCGCGCTTTGTCGTAATGGTTGAAGCTCGAGCCCTTGTCGCCGCCGGCACCGTTCCAATGCTCTTGCAGCACGCACCCGCCGTACTCGCGCGTGACGTCGTTCGTGCCGGCCGGCTTGCCGGTGGCGTTGTCGGTGACGTTCCACCGCCCGGCCCAGAAATCGAACTGCCGGTCCTGCGGCGAGGTGCAGCCTGTCGGCGGCGCCGCCGCCGCGCCGCGCGGGGTCAGCGTGAGCGCGAACGCGAGCATCGCGAGTGCGAGCAAAAGACGTTTCATGCGACGATGGTGAGCCATGCCGGTTGGTTCGTGCGCCGCGACCGGCGAACCGTCGGAAAAAGTGCCATCTTCCTTGCCCTCCATCGAGCGGCGCGTCATCGCGTGCCGCCGGTGCCCCGAGCTGCGCGCGTACTGCGCCGAGGTGGGTCGCGTGAAGAAGCGCGCCTTCCTCGCCCACGACTACTGGGCCAAGCCCGTGCCGGGCTTCGGCGATCCGCGAGCCCGGGTCGTGCTGGTCGGCCTCGCGCCGGGCGCCCACGGCTCCAACCGCACCGGCCGGGTGTTCACCGGCGACGGCAGCGGCGAGTGGCTGTTCCGCGCGCTGCACCGCGCCGGCTTCGCGAGCCGGCCCGACGCGACGCACCGCGGCGACGGGCTGACCCTCCGCGACGCCTTCATCACGGCCGCGGTCCGCTGCGCCCCGCCCGCCAACAAGCCGACGCCGGACCAGCGCGCGCGCTGCTTCCCGTTCCTGCGCGAGGAGTTCGCGGCGCTGCGCGACGTGCGGGTCGTCGTGACCCTCGGGAAGCTCGCGGACGACACCGTCGCGGCGCTGGTGAAGGAGGTCGGAGCCTACCGCAGCCCGCGCGCGCCGTTCGCGCACCTGGCCGAGAGCATCGTCGACCTGCCGCAGCGGGCCGGCGTCACGGTGCTCTCCTCGTACCACCCCAGCCGGCAGAACACGAATACCGGCGTGCTGACCGAACCGATGCTCGACGCGGTGTTCAGCCGGGCGCAGGAGCTCGCGGAAGCCTGAGAGGGCTTGCTCTCCCCCTCAGCGGTTGACCGGGGTCACCAAACGAGCGCGGGCTGTCACTGCGCGTTCGGGTAGGCATAGCGGCTCCAGGAGGTGGGCATATTTCGCTCGCCATGAACTTCCGGATCGACGATCGCGACCTCAGCGCCTTCCTCGTGTACGCGGCCCGCGAGCGGAGTCTCGACGCGTCCCTCCGGGCAGCCAACAAGTACGGTCGATCCGACGAGCACAAGAAGTCGATCGACGCGCTCCGCGAGCTGAACAAAAAGATGCTGTTCCGCGAGACCCGCCGGGACGTGCACCCCTTCTAGCGGCGCTTCGCCCCGGTTCGCCTGGGGTCGCGCCTGCAACTCGCGTTCGCCACGGTGCCACTGATCGCCGTGGCGTTCTTGTCCCCGGCCGTGCGCGGGCACGATGATGATGTCCAGCCGTAACCTGTGCCCGGGGTGACGAGTACGCGGCTCCGTGCGGTACATCGATCCCGACGTCCAACTTGCGGAGACCACGCGCAGAACGCGCACAGGAAAGGTTTGCGCAGCACCCCCGAAACATGGGTGGTCGCCGCGCTGATCGTGATCGCCGCGATCGCGTGGATCACGATGGTCGTTAGCAGATCGCATCACACGGCCGCCAAGCCGAACGCCGTCAGCTCTGCCGCGGCGGCTCCGCGATCCGCAGACCCAGGTCGTTGAGTGCCTGATCCGGGACCGACGACGGCGCGTCCATCATCACGTCGCGGGCCATTTGGTTCTTCGGGAACGCGATCACGTCGCGGATGTTGGACTCGCCGCACGCGATCATCACGATGCGGTCGATGCCCAGCGCCATGCCGCCGTGCGGCGGCGCGCCGTACGACAGCGCTTCCATGAAGAAGCCGAAGCGGTCGTCGATCTGCTCGTCGCTCAGGCCGAGGCGCTTGAAGACGCGGCGCTGGAACTCGGGCACGTGGTTGCGGATCGAGCCGCTGCCCAGCTCGGAGCCGTTGAGCACGAGGTCGTAGTGCTGCGCGGTGATCGCGAGCGGGTCGCTGTCGAACAGCGCGTCCTGGCCCGGCAGCGGCGCGGTGAACGGATGGTGCGAGAACGTGATCTCGCCGGTCTCTTCGTCGCGCTCGAACAGCGGGAAGCCGAGCACCCAGCAGAACGCGAACTTCTGCGGATCACGCAGCTTCAGCCGATCGCCGATCTCGAGCCGCAGCTTGCCGGCGACCTCGTACGCCGCGCGCGACGTGTCGCCGATCAGCAGCAGCGCATCGCCCTGGCCGTCGCCCGCGCCGTTGCCGGTTGCGCCCAATCCCTTCCGCAGTTCGCCGATCAGCTTCTCGTCGAGGAACTTCGCGATCGAGCCTTTCACGCCGTCGCCGAACGTGACGTAGGCCATCCCTTTGCCGCCGTACGACTTCACGAGCTCCGTTAGGTTGTCGAAGTCGCGGCGTGACAGCGACGCGCCGCCGGGATAGCGCACCGCGACGATGCTGTTCGCGTCGCTCTCGGCGAGCGTGGCGAACAGCGAGAACGCGCTGCCGCGGAAGGCGTCGGTGACGTCGGCCAGCTCGAGCTCGAAGCGCAGATCGGGTTTGTCCGAGCCGTAGCGCCGCATCGCGTCCGCGTACGTCAGGCGCGGCAGCGGATCCGGGATCGTCTCGCCGAGCGCGCGCTGCCACACGCTGCGCATGCAGTCTTCCATCATCGCGACGACGTCCTCTTGCTGCACGAACGACATCTCGACGTCGACTTGCGTGAACTCCGGCTGCCGGTCGGCGCGCTGGCCTTCGTCGCGGAAGCAGCGCGCGATCTGCATGTAGCGGCCCAGCCCGCCGATCATCAGGATCTGCTTGAGGATCTGCGGCGACTGCGGCAGCGCGTAGAACGAGCCTTGGTGCACGCGCGACGGCACGAGGTAGTCGCGCGCCCCCTCGGGCGTCGACTTGATGAGGTTCGGCGTCTCGATCTCGATGAAGTCGTGCTCGTCGAAATAGTCGCGGATCGCTTTGACGATGCGGTGGCGCACCGTGAGGTTGCGCTGCATGCGCGGACGGCGCAGATCGAGGTAGCGATAGCGCAGGCGGATATCTTCGGCCGGCTCTTCCTCGGCGGCGATCACGAACGGCGGCGTCTCCGAGCGATTCAAAATCTCCAGCTCGTCGGCGGGAACTTCCACTTCGCCGGTCCCGAGTTTCGCGTTCTCGGTACCGGCGGGGCGGCGGCGCACGGCGCCGCGCACGCGCACGACGTCTTCGCTGCGCAGCGTCTCGGCGCGCGCGAACACCTCGCCCATCGACGGGTCGAATGTGACCTGCGTGAGCCCGCTGCGGTCGCGCACGTCGATGAAGATGAGGCCGCCGTGATCGCGGCGGCGGTGCACCCAGCCGTCGAGCTCGACGCGCGCGGCGACATCGGCGGCGGTGAGCGCGCCGCACGAGACGCGTTTGATCGAATTATCCACGCAGCGCGGCCTTCACTCCGGTGAGGTAATGGTATTGGTACGAGAGCGTGCGCGCGAGCCCGGGCGCCGACGCGCCGTTCTCGATCCACGACTTCACGGCGGGGACGCGCTCGACGGCGCCGTGCAGCGCCAGCGAAACCGGCGTCATGCCCAGCCGCAGCCGCACGTCGAATGCGGGGTGCTTGCGAAAGAACCGCACCGTCGATTTTCCGGCGAGCTCGTACTTCTGCTGCTGCTCGCGCCACGGCACGGGATGCCAGTGGTAGTTCACGGCCTGCGGCTCGTACGCGATCGGCACGCCGCCGTGCTGCAGGCGGTAACCGAGCTCGAGGTCCTCATGTCCGTAGCCGGTGAAATCCTCGTCGAAACGGCCGACGCGGTCGAGCTCCGCGCGCGGCACCGACGCGTTGCCGGTGAGAAAGTACAGCCACGACAGGCGCTTGGGCTTCTCGCCGTGCAGCGGCGTGCGCTTCGCGCGGTCGGCGCGTTTCTGCAGGTAATCCTCGTACGAGCTCACCTGCACTTCCATACCGACGATCGCGCGCGCGCCCGGTTGCTCGTGGTGCGCGAGATGGCGCGACAGCAGATCGGTCGACGCGATGATGTCGGCGTCGGTGAACAGCACGATGGGAGCGCGCGCGGCCGCGATGCCCGCGTTGCGCGCCGATGCACGGCCCGTGTACGGCCCCGGCAGATGGCGCACGAACGGCGCGTTCTTCGCGACCTCGGCGAGATATTCGGCGGTGCCGTCGGTGGAGTTGGAGTCTGCGACGACCACCTCGAACTCGCCGCGCCGCAGATCCTGCGCGAGCAGCGAGGGGATCACGTGGCGGAGCGTGTCGAGACGGTTGTACGTCGGGACGACGACGGAGATGCGAATGTCGGTCATAAGAGTGAAGCGACGGCGGCCACGATCTCGGCGCGCGAGGCGCGCAGCGAGGCGTCGGTTTCGTCCGGCGGTTTGCGCAGGATCGCGTTCGGCACGCGGTACGGCGACCATTCCTGCGACGCCAGCCGGAACCACCTGTATTCGAACAGGACGACCGTCGGGGCGCGGACCGCGCTTGCGACATGAGTCGCACCCGTATCGATCGTGACCACGCAGGCGGCCCGCTCGAAGACCGCCGCCCACACGTGGAACGGCAAGCCGCCCAGGACCGCGTCCGCGACGCCCGCTTGCGCGACGGCCTCGCCCAGCGCGCGCGCGTCGTCACCGTACGTCGCGATCAGCGGCCTACCGAGCGCGCGTAGCTCGCGGAACAGTTGGAGGCAGCTGGCGGTCGTCGAGCCGTGCTCGGTCCAGCGAAGGCCGAGCTGCACGACGACCGGGTGCGGCGGGAACCCGGCGACCGCCGCGCGGTCCTCGTCGGTCACCGGCAGCACGAGCTCGCGCTCGATGGTGGTCGCACCGCCCGCGGCGGCAACAGCGAGCACCTGCTCCACCTCGTGCGCGACGACGCGATCGGGATGGCGCTCCGCGGTGTCGGGATCGGCTTGGCTGATCACCACGGCCGTGAGCATCGTGCGCAGCATGAGCCGCGCCGCGTACCTGCGGGCGTAGGTGTAGCCGACGCGCGCCGGCGCGCGCGTTGCCGCGACGATGCGGTGATCGATGTCCCGCGGCGCCAGCGCGATCGCGAGGTCGACGTCGCGAAACCGCGCGCCGAACGCGCCCGGCGTGACCTCGGTCGGCACGATCGCGAGCTCGTCGACGTCGGGCGAGCGGTCGACGACGACGGAGTTGTAGCGGCTGCACGCCAGCGTCACGTGCGCGCTCGGGAACGAGCGCCGCACCGAGGCGATCGCCGGCGTCGAGAGGATCAGATCGCCGACCCGGTCCGTGCGCGCCAACAGGATGCGCACGCTACGCGTGCGCCGTCACGCGGGCGCGCGCTTCGCGCGCGCGAGCTCGTCGTAATATTCCGCCGCCGCCAGCAGGCGCGCGGCGGCGAGCTTCGCGGGCGGGAGCTTCGCGTCCGCGGCCGTGTCGCCGACGACGCGCTGCAGGCGCGCGCGCAACCCGCCGTTGCGCAGCGCGTTGCCGAGCAGGCGCTGCGGCGCGGTGTCCCCGATCGCGAGCGCGACGCGCCAGCCAGGGTGCAGCTGTTCGAGGCGCACCGCCGTGCGCGCTTGCGCTCGCACCTGGCGGAGCATGCCCACGACGCTGGTCGCCTTCGGCGCGGGCTTGTAATGAAACGCCACGGCGAAGCGGTTGAACACCGCTTTGGTGCCGAGCGCGCGCAGCCGCAGGCCGAGCTCGATGTCCTCCCAGCCGTACTCGCTGAACGACTCGTCGAAGAACCCGCCCGCGGCGTCGAGCCGGCTGCGCCGCACCGACACGTTGGTGGTCCAGAACCAGTTGCCGCTGTAGTTGCGCGGCGTCCAGACGGGGACCGGCAGCGCGTCGAACGACTCGGTGTTGATCGCTGCGCCGCGCACCACGACGTCGCCGTGCCGGTCGTCCGATTTCAAATGCTCCGCGGCGAACACCGGCGTCGGCAGCACGTCGTCGTCGATGAACGCGATCCGCTCCCCGGTGCAGCGCGCGATCCCGGCGTTGCGCGCCTTCGCGAGCCCGCCGTTCGGCTGATCGACCACGGTGAAACGGCACGGCGCGATCCGCCGAGCGCGCTCGATCACCGCCGGCGTGTCGTCCGGCGAGCCGTCGTTCACGAGCACGACCTCGTAGGAATCCGCCGGAATCGTTTGATCGAAGCACGCTTCGAGCACGCGTTCGAGCAGCTGCGCGCGGTTGTAGGTGCAGAGCTGGATCGTGAAGCGCACTAAAATCTCGTCGTGCAGTACGGCGGCTGGTCCGCGCGAAACGCCGCGTTCACGATGTCGAGCGCACGATCCGGCTCGACGGTCGCGAGCCGATGGCGGACGACATCCCGCACGGACAGCGAGCCCACCACGACCGACGAAAGGTCGTGGATGCCGATCGCCAGCGTCGCATCGGGCGTTGCCGCATCGTCGCGCCGCGGCGCACCGTCCCGCCCGAAGCGAAACGTTCGCGTGCCGCCGACCGCGGGTTGGAACGGGTCGTCGACGTCGATGCGCAGCACGAGCGGCGCGGCAGTGCCCGGCACGTGCGCCAGCGCGCGCTCGACGTCGAGGATGCGGTACATCGTCCCCAAGCCGGTTTCGGCGACGCGATGCGCGGCGGGCGGCGCGACGGCGACGTCGGAATCGTCGCGCGGATCGGTTGCGCAAAGGTGGAACGCAGCATCCTGCGACTCGATCACCACCCGTGCGAACTGGTCTCGCTGCGCGCGCAAATACCCGAGCAGCGCGGCGAGCGAAGCTTCGTCTTCGTAGGCAAGTTCGCGCACGACGAGCTCGTCGCGGTTGCGCAGCTCGGAGTCGCACGCGTCGACGCTGGTCTGCATGAACGCGCGCAGCGTCCCGCCGTCCTCCACGGCCACGTAGCGCAGCGCGGCGTCGCCCAGCGCGCGTTCGGTCACGCCGCGGTACTTCGCGATCAGCCCGTTCGTCCGCGCGCGGACGCGTTCGTAGCACGCGAGCAGCTCGTCGAGATCACCGGGGCCGAGCTCGCGCGCCGTACCGCGCGCGCCGTCGTCGCGCAGCGTGGCAGGCGCGAAGCGGAAGCGGTGCATCGGCGTGCCGTAGCCGAAGCCCAGCGCGCGGTAGAAATCCAGCTTGAACGGGTTCAGCACGGCGAACGGCGCGCCGCGCCCCCGGTAGTGGTCGAGGTACCACCCGATGAGCGCGCGCGCGATCCCTTGCCGTTTGTGCGTGCGCGCGACGGCGACGGCGCCGACGCCGCCCGCGAGCGCATCGCGCCCGCGCACGTTCATCTGGTAGTCGTACAACCGCATCCCGCCCGCGAGGACGCCGTCGCGCTGCGCGATCACGATCACCCACACCGGATCGTCGTGGCGAATCAGCTCCGCCAGCTGCTCGGCGTACGTGTCGAGCGCGGCGCCGGTGGTGATGCCCATGACGGGATAGGCATCCGCCATCAAGCGCGCGAGCGACGCGATGAGCGCGGGATCTTCGCCTTGGCGCTCGAGCTGCCGGATCTCGAGCGCGCCGGTCGTCGCGATCATCAGTACAGCCGCCGGCCGTTGGGCACCGGGAACGTCGGGCGCACCAGGATCACGTTGCCGTCCGCGTCGTCCATGCCGAGCACGAGCACTTCGCTCTCGATACCGGCGATGCGCTTGGGCGGGAAGTTCACGACGGCGCACACTTGCGTGCCGATCAGCTCGTGCGCGCCGTAGCGCCCCGTGATCTGCGCCGACGAGCGGCGTTCGCCCAGCTCCGGGCCGAAATCGATGCGCAGCACGTACGCGGGCTTGCGCGCGCCGGCCAGCGGCTCGGCCGCGAGCACGGTCCCCGCGCGCACGTCCACGCGCAGGAAATCGTCGTAGGCGATCACGCGGTCAGCGTTCGGCGGCGGTCACGAGCAGTCCGTCGAGCGCGCCGAGGATGCGCGCTTCGTCCAGCTCGCGCACGCACGCGAAATCCGGACAGGTCTCCTTACGATGACCGGACGGGCAGGGATACGACGGCCGCACGCTCGCGACGCGCGCGCCGAGCGGCGCCCAGCGATCCGGCTCGTCCGACTGCAGCGCGAAGATCCCCACGGTCGGCGCGCCGACGGCGGCCGCGACGTGCATCGGGCCGGAATCCATCGCGACGACGGCGCGCGCGCGCTCGGCGACGGCCGCGAACATCCCGATCGTCGTCGCGCCGGCGACGGCGACGACGCCGCGGCCCGCGCCGTCTGCGATCGCTTCCGCGATGGGCGCGTCGTCGGGCGAGCCGGTGACGAGCACAGGGACGCCGTCGCGCGCGACGAGCCGTTTCGCGAGCGCGACGAAGCCCTCGACCGGCCAGCGCGAGCGCTGTGCGGACAGCCCGCGCGTGGGGTGCAGCACGTGGTACGCGCCGTCGACGTCGTGCACGCGCAGTAGCCGGTGCGCCGCCTGGCGCTCGTCGTCGCGCACCGCGAACTGCGGCGCCGCCGCCGCTGTGTCGCAGCCGAGCGCGCGCGCGTAGTCGAGCAAGATCTGCGTCCAGTGCGTGCAGCGGTCGCCGAGCTCGCTGCGCACGACGACGCGGTGCGTGAACAAGAACGAGTACGGCCGCCGCGCCTGCCCCACGCGCACGGGGATGCGCGCAAGCCACGGCACCAGCGCGGTGCGCGCCGTCGCCCACGTCACCACGGCCGCGTCGTACCGCGCGGCGAGCCGCGCGCTCAGCGGGAACACGTGCTCCAGGGACGGCACGTGCGACGCGAGCTCCGCGTGCGCCGGGAGCACGACCGCGTCGACGGCGGCGAAGCGCGAGCGCAGCGCGCGCGCGACGACGCCCGCCAGCAGGGTGTCGCCGATCCCCCCGCCGGCCGCGACCAGCAGCGCGCGCTCAGAACCCATCGAGGATCGTTTCGATGAACCCGCTGCCCGCACCGCCGCTCACCTCGGAGGCGCGAAAGGCGCGGTACGGCGCGGCCCACGGCCGCCAGCGCGTCACCTGCGCGTCGAAGTGCTCGTCCGGGAACACGTCGACGACGCGCGCGCACAGCATCCCGGCGACGTGGGCCGCGCCGGTGTCGACCGACACGACGAGATCGGCGCGGCCGAGCGCCTCCACCCACGCGCGCAGCGTCGGAAACGTCTGCGGCGTGACGCCCGTGAGCTCGTACACCGCCTTCGCCTCGGCCGGCGCCGCGACGACGCGCGCGTAGGGCGCGAGCCGTTCGAGCACGTCGCGCAGCGTGGCGGCGCCGACGCCCGCGTCGAGCCACTTCGGCCCCGCTTGCACGATGATGTTCGTGTCGCCGTGCTGTAGCGCGTCCACCTCCTCGATCAGCGCGGGGCGCATCCGCCAGCGGTCCGCGGAGGGCGCGTCGTCGCGCACGAGCCCGGCGCCGAGCCGGTACAGCACCTCAGCCTCGTGCGCCTCCTCGCCGCCGGCGCGCTGCGAGCGGCTCACCGTGCGCGTCGTGCGCGAGCGCACCCACAGCGTCTTGAGCGGCCGCGCCCAATCGGTGGTGAAGCCCGACCCGCTCGCGAATCGGTGCGGCGAGAACGAACGCTTCGGGCTCCTCGCTCGCGATCAGCGCGACGTCGTAGCGCATCGCAGCGATCTCGGCGTTCGCGCGCGCGGTGCTCTCGGGCGTGGAGCCGTGCGCCGGCCACGGGATGCGTTCGAGCACGTGCTCGGCAACGATCGCGCGCGGGGCGAACAGCCCGGCGTTGCGCGTCGTCAGCGCGACGCCGACTTCGTGCCCGGCGTCGAGCAGCGCGACGACGAGCGGCGTGCACACGGCGGCGTCGCCGATCCCGTCGAGCCG
>CAWBTJ010000005.1:0-102162 GCA_963791645.1 Vulcanimicrobiota bacterium
ATCGGCGCGCTATACGGCGCCGGCGGATAAGACGAGAGCTCCGCAGCGTTTGCGGCGGAGCTCTCTGCGTCAGCGGGAAATCGCCGTCCGTTTAACGGCGGTCGTGATCTCTGTCGTGCTTCTTGTGCTTCCAGCCTTTGTGGTTGCCGGGGTTATTCCAGTTGGCGTTGTTGGGGATCCACTGGCCGTCCACCAAATGACCGCCGTTGTTCGCCACGTTGTTCGGGATCCACTGACCGTTCGACCAGTGGTAGCCCGGGTGGGCGCGGCGGTCGTCGCGATCGTGGTCGCCGGCGTGTGAACGGTGAAGCGGACGGCTGTGTTTGCAGCCGTCCGCTCGGTCGCCCTTACGCGGTCGTCGACCTTACCAGATGACGTGCCAGTCGACGATCGGGACTTGCGTTCCGCTCGCGAGGGTGAGGACGCCGTTGCCGCTCGCGTCCGTCACGAACGTCGCGACCGGCGCGCCGGCGGACGTGGTGATCGTGCCGTTGACGGTGACCGCGCCGTTCGCGGCGGTGGAGCTCGTGATCACGAGCTTGTTCCCGCTGACGAGCGTGCCGGTGACGGAGATGGACGCCAGGTCGCCGTCGCTGTCGAACGTGACGCTGCCGGTCAGCGCGGACGTGCCCAGCTGCGTGCCGCCCGAGACGGTGAACGGCGGCGCGCTCGAGAGCGTCAGCGCACCGAGCGCGCCCTTGAAGGCCGCGCCGTTGCGCGTGCCGGTGAACGTCGTGTCGCCGGCCGCGTCGTTGGCGATCGTCGCGTCCACGGTGCTCTGATGACCGTACGACGCGTTGATCGAGGGCTTCGGATCGTTCGCGATCCGGCCGGTATTCGCGGTGTACGCGCTCGCGCTCAGCGACGCGGCGTGACCGTACTGCGAGATCGGCGTCGCCGAGCTGCCGGGATAGAAGGCCGACGTCACGACCCACGAGCCGTTGTTGCTCGCGCCGGTGAGCGCGTACTGGCTCTTGCGCACGCCGAGCTGCACGTGCGCGAGGTTGTACGTGGTGATCGTGCGCGAGACGGTCGCCGTGCCGCCGCTCGAGGCGAAGATCGCGACGGCGTCGCGTTCGGGCTGCGTGCACGCGTCGTCGTAGAAGTGGATCGTCTCAACGGTCACGGAGCCGTCGGCGTTCACGGTCTTGGTGCGCGTCGTGCGGTTCTTGCACGCGTGCGGCAGGCTCTGCACGCTGCGCGCCGCGGACGACGCGCCGAGGATGCCGTTGCGGACGGCCGCGTCGGCTTCGCCGGTGTCGATCGGCTCCATCGCGGCGTCGGTCGAGGACTGCGCGACGTCTTGCGTGCTGAGCGATGATCCGCCGGAGGGCGGGATGATGCCGGCCGGCGACGGTGACGTGCCGCCTCCGCCGCCGCATCCTGCGAGGAGCGCCGCGGCGACCAGCGCCGCGAGAATCGGTGTACGCATCAGAAATTGACCTCATGTCGAAGAGTGCGTCGTTCGACCCGGCACGATGGCGCCGGATTCACACGCCGAGCATACGTCGGCGGCGGGGGCGCTACATTGGACGCGGCTGAGGCGCGGATGAGACTTCGGTTACGGAACTCCGGCGTTCACGCGTGAACGCTCCAGCGCTTCGCGTACGGCTTGATGAAAAGCACGTGGAGCTGTTGCGCCAACGCCGGCGCATCAGTACGCTCGACGGAATCGATCCATTCGATCAACGCGGAGCGCTCATCCGACGAAGTGGAGTCGAGCGTCGCGCGTAGCGCCGCGAGGTAGCCCACCTTGAACGTATCGTCGAGGGTGGTCGTGATGTCCGGTTGCACGCCGACACCTTCCCAGTTCGTGTGCGTGATCGGGTTGACCGACGTTCCGATCGGAATGAAGGCCGAGAAATGCTTGCTGAAGCGGTGTTCAACTCCGCCGTTCGCACCACCATGGGTCGACCGGCCGACGACCGTTGCCCGCTTGAGCGCCTGCATGTCGTATGCGAAGAGCTCGCCGGCCGAAAACGTGGCCCCCGACGTGAGAACGTAGAGCGGAACCTTCGGGAAGCGCGGGGCCGCGACGTCACTTGTATAGATCGAATCAATTTTCTTGACGCCGCCGATGCGAAGACTCAGATCATCGAGGTGGACCCGCGAACCCTTCGGGAAAAAATAGCTCGCCAGCAGCGCGACGGTGGGCGGGTAGCCGCCGTTGTTCAACCGCTCATCGATGATGATCGCGCGCGCCCCGGCGATGGAGCGCATGGCACGAGCCATCGTCGGCGCTGTATATTCAGGGGCCGGAAAACCGCGAAGGTCGACGTACCCGATATCGCCGCGCAGCATCCGCACGCCGGCGAAGCCGAAGTTTCCGCGCGCCGCCCGTTCCCGCGCCGCTTTGCGCTCGGCACCGGAAAGCGGTGCGGCTGGATCGTTCTCGGGCGGCAAGACGTACTGATTGTAAAAGAAGTGGACGTGCTTGTCGTGCAGGACGCCGACGGCATCGGCGGTCAATGCGCGCGCAAACGCTTGGTCGCCGAGCGCGTCGTACGCGTGTTCCGCCGAGCGGGCGCGGATGCGCACGGCAGCTGCGTGCCCGCGGTCTGCATAGACATAGAGCCGTTCCAGCTCGGAGGCGAACCGCTCGACGATCGCCGGGCGGCTATCATCGGCCTTCACGGCGACGGGCATGGTGAAAACCAGAGCAGCCAGAAGGGATGCAGCCGAGCGTGGCTTTCCCCTCATGCCGACGCCGGCCCTCGAATGAACTCGTCCCATCAGGTCCCTCCGCGGTGTGCTTCAGTGCTCAAATGTAGAGAGGCGCCGCAGGGCCAAAAGTGTTTGGCGCGGGGCTGCGACCCCTGCGGAAGTGCGCCCGATGAAGGAAGCGAGAGCCGTGGACGGTGACACATGCATATGACGTGGATGAGGGGCTTCTGCGGAATTCTCGCTTTTGGTTGTACGCTCGCGTTCGCGAGCGCGGATGAGGGATCGATGGGCATCGCCAAAATCCTAGCGCCGACCGGGCACTTGCGCGCGGCCATCAACTTCGGCAATCCGGTTCTGGCGCAAAAAGATCCGCAGACCGGTGCGCCGCGCGGTGTCTCGGCGGACCTCGCGCGCGAGCTCGGCCGGCGGCTGGGCGTGCTGGTCGACTTCGTCACGTTCGATGCAGCCGGCAAAGTGTTCGATGCGCTCAAGGCGGATGCGTGGGACGTGGCATTTCTCGCGATCGATCCGGTTCGTGCGAACGAGATCACGTTCACCGCGCCGTACGTCTTGATCGAAGGCACGTATCTCGTGCCGGACGCGTCGCCGCTTCGCGCGATCGACGACGTCGATCGCGCCGGCGTGCGCGTTGCCGTCGGCCGCGGCAGCGCGTACGATTTGTATTTGACGCGTGCACTCAAGCACGCGCAGCTCGTCAGGGTTATGACGTCGACGGACGCGATGGACGCCTTTCTGCGCGACGGATTGGAAGCCGCGGCCGGCGTGAAACAGCCGATCGTCGCGTTCGCGGGCGCGCATCCGGGGCTGCGCGTGTTGCCCGGCCGGTTCATGGTCATCGAACAGGCCGTCGGGATCCCCAAAGCGCACGACGCAGGCGCAACCTACGTGCGCGCCTTCGTCGAAGAGATGAAGGCGTCGGGGTTCGTTGCCAAAGCGCTCGCTGCGAGCGGTCAGGCCGATGCGTCGGTCGCGCCGGCTTCGAAGTAATGGCCGGAGATACCGTCGTGATGGTCCGCGCCGGCGATGTCTTGTTCGGCGTCGTCACGAGCTTCGCGCGCGTGCCGGTGCCGGGGGAGCACGTTCTCCTCTGGATCACCGACGCGCAGCGCGCGCAGGTCGGCGCGGAGTTCGGTTTCGGCGCATCAAACCTCTGCGTGCCCGCGATCGTGCGCGATACCGTCCTGCACCAGAAGGATCAATGGCGCAAGAACATGCCGAACCGCCTGTCGCCGTCGGACATGATGGACGATCACGTCGCGGATCTGTTCGTCGATGCCGTCACGACGAACGACTGGCGCGCGAAGACGACCCGCTGGGGCTCACGCGGCGACTAGCCCTAAAGCACGATGTACGGCCGCACGAGCGCACGCGGCCTCCCTTACGCGAGACGCTTGATGATGATCGTTCGGCCGTTCGTTCAGCGTTTGGCAGCCTTTGCGGCCGTCGCACTCCTTCTTGTAGGCGCGCTGCCCGTGCGCGCCGCGGATCCGCCCGCGGCCGTTCTTGCGGACGATACGCCGTTGAAGACGGCGTCCGGCGCGCTGTTCACGGCGCCGAAATCGTGGACGGTCGCGGGTGGCGGGCAGATGACTGTGCTGACCGCACCGGAAGGGGACGTTCACATCGCCGTGGTCGACGTCACCGGCGCCGATACAGGGCGCGACGCCACCGCCCGCGCCTGGCTCGCGTACCAACCATCGTTCAAGCGGACGGTCTCGAGAGCGAACGACCTGCCCGCGCGTGACGGGTGGGATGCGATCGCGGTCGTCAGCTACGAAACGTCACCGGCCGAACACGCGGTCGTGCAAGGCTACGCGCTTCGTAAGGGCGCGACGTGGACGGTGCTCCTGCTCGAAGGCAATGCAGCGACGTTCGAGAAGCGCGGCGCGCAGGTCGGCCTCATCGCACGAAAGCGTGCGGCCGGGCGGATACGTGCGCGAAACGTTCGCCGGGCGCACGGCGCACCGCTTGACGCCGGAGCGTATCGCAGCGCTCAAGTCGTTCATCACGACGTCCATGGAGCAGCTCCACGTGCCGGGCACGGCGATCGCGCTCATCGATCACGGCAAGGTGGTGTTCGAAGGCGGCTTCGGCGTGCGCAACGTCGCGACGTCGCAGCCCGTCGACGCGAACACGCTGTTCATGGTCGCGTCGAACACGAAAGGCATGTCGACGCTGCTTCTCTCGGAGCTCGTCGATCAAGGAAAGCTTCGTTGGGACGAACCGGTGGTCGACGTGTTTCCGACGTTCCGGTTGGGCGACGCAGCGACGACCAAGAGCGTGCTCGTGAAGCACCTCGTGTGCGCGTGCACCGGTCTGCCGCGCAAGGACCTCGAGTGGATCTTCACGACCACCCCGCAGACGCCGGTGACGAAGACGTTCGACTTCCTTGCCGCAACCGCGCCCACGAGCAAATTCGGCGAGGTGTTCCAGTACAACAACCTGATGGCGACCGCCGCAGGCTACATCGGCGGACACGTCGCGTACCCGCAGATGGAGCTGGGCGCCGCATACGACCGCGCGATGCAGACGATGGTGTTCGATCCGCTCGGCATGCGGAGCACGACGTTCGACACCGCGAAGGCGCGCGCAGGCGATCACGCCGATCCGTACGGACTCGACATCGACGGGAAGACGGCACCGGACAACCTCGCGATCGACGACGCGATCGCCCCATACCGCCCGGCGGGCGGCGCCTGGTCTTCGGTGCACGACATGACGCGCTACGTCGAGAACGAGCTCGCACTGGGCGTCCTCCCGAACGGCCGGCGGCTGGTTTCGGAGAAGAACCTCCTCCAGCGGCGCGAGCGGACCGTCGCGATCGGCGAGACCGGCTGGTACGGCATGGGTCTCATGAGCGATGCCACGTACGGTGTTACCATCGTGCACCACGGCGGCGATCTGCCCGGCTATCACAGCGACTGGTACGCCTTCCCGGATGCTCAGGTGGGCGCAGTGTTCCTCACCAACGCCGATCAAGGGGCCGCGATCCGCGGCCCGTTCATGCGGCGCATCCTCGAGGTGCTCTACGACGGCAAGCCGGAAGCCGCGGAGGATGTCGCGACGTCCGCGAAGCGCCTTTTCGAGTCGATCGCGGCGCAGCGGCGCGAAGATCACGGTGCCCGCGGCAGCCGATGCGGCAGCGCAGCTCGCAACGTCGTACACGAATCCGGACCTCGGACCGATCACGGTCGTCCGCGACGCAGGCGGCGTGACGTTCAAATTCGTGGCCTTCTCGAGCCGAGTCGCCACGCGCAAGAACGAGGACGGCACGACGTCGTTCATCACGATCGATCCCGGCAATCAGGGGTTCGCCTTCGTGCTCGCCACCGGCGCGCAAACGCTCACCCTGCGCGACGGGCAGCACACATACGTATTCACGCCGTCGTAATGCACGACCGCGGCTCGACCGGGATGTTCGACGATAATGCGAAAGGCTGCATTTGCGCGCTTCTGTATCCAGTGATTTTCGAGCATGATCCGATCGAGAGAATCGATCGCGTGCTCGACGTCGTCGTGCGTGCTCGAGCGCTGCATGCGAGTCCCGAGGAGTATCGGGTCGCCATCGACGCCGCACTCGGGAGCGACGAAGACCTCGCCACGATGCTCCCGCAGCCACATTCCGACGCGGCCGTGAGACGATACCTCGAGGCGCTGCGGAGCCGGCTCAGCGACAATTCTTGAAGCCGTCGCCTTCCGGCGGGCACCTCCCGGCGCGTACGCGCGTGCACCGTCGAACAGCGCGCCGTCAACCGTGTTCTCGCTTCGCGCGCGCGGCCGAGAGCGACTAGCGACTCGAACGGATCCGAGTGGTCGTCGCGCCAGCGGGACGTGGGTGTTGCGGTGACGAGAAGGGATCGTTCCTCAACGAAAGCGGCGCCGCTCAGCCTCGTCGTACGCCGCGTCGTGCTCGCCGATCGCAAGAATGTAGACATCGGGAAGTCATCGTCCACATCGTAAACGACGCGCCACGTCCGACCGCGGTATACGAGGTCTGCCGCGCGGGCGCCAGCGAGCCGGCCGCCATGCTTCTCGGGAAATTGGTACGGGTCGAGTTCCAGGGCGGCGATCAGCTGTTCCAATGTTGGTGCGAAGTCTTTATTCGCAAGACCCCATCGCTGCACGTCGACCGCGACGGCGCGCTTGAACCTAACGACCCAAGCGCGGTCGTCCAGCGGGGCTGTACCTCCGTGGGGCTCGGCCAGCAGCTTCGTCGACGGCGTCAAGTAACACGCGGGCATCGACCGTATCGTCTCGTCCGGACGCACGACGACGAGCGAGTTCCTCGTCGTCTACCAGACCCGGGATATGCGGAGCGAATAGGCGCTCCATTGAGATCCCGAGTGCGTTGATGATTTTGTCGAGGACGTCGAGGGTCGGATTGGTAGCGGCGCGTTCGATCTCGGAAATTGTCTGTCGGGTTACGCCCGCGGCCTTGGCGAGCGCGGTTTGTGAAAGACCAGCTCGAGCCCGCTCGAAGACCAAGTTCCCACCAAGAAGCTCCATCGAGGGCGAGCGGGCGATGGTGTGGGTCATTCGCGAGTTCCTCGGCGCATGAGTTTTCGTTTTCAGACTATCGCAGGGCGAGCTGATTGTCAAGCATAGGCGTCAATTTCGCCGAACCGCAACGCGGAGACGGGCGATTTGATGGCGAGGAGCTTTACGGTGGGCGAAAGGTAATGCGAATGCGCCAAGGACTTCGAAATGGTTCTCTACCCCCACGTAGCCGTATCAATACCGCCGCTCTACGTAACGCAGGTCGCCAAGAACTATCGTAGACCTGTTTGGCGCTTGGTATACGAAGACGATGTAACGCCAAGCATATCCGGCTGGCACGACCTCGGGACCGTCGGCGAGCTTCCTGAGAACGAACGGCCGAAGTATTGGCTTCCTCCTAACGGTCGACGGCCGTGAGGTGATGGATGCCACGAAAGAAGCAAAGCGCCACACTTACGAAGGCCAAGCGGTACGTCCGCAGTTTGAACCGCAATGACTTCGACGTATTTTGGACGTGGCTTTGGGACAAGTATGTGGGCAATGACCGCCCGCTAGATATTCGCTGGACTCTCGCGCACGATGATGATCTTATTTCCGTCTTGCGCGGCCACTTGTTGATTGAGACGAGGCTGGGCGAACTGCTAGCTAAGCGGTTTCCTCAGTCGGGGGAAGTTCTAGAAGAGCTAGGGTTCGCGGAGAAATGTCGTCTCGACGGCGTCAAGGTATTATCGACCGCGACCTGACCCGCGCTCTTACGGCGCTCGGACACCTGCGAGATAGCTTCGCGCATTTACCGGTGAAAGCGGAGCTGACTGACGAGGATGAGACGGAGTTTCTAAATGCGTTTAGCTTAGATTCTAGAATGCAAATCGAAGAGTGGTCCAAGGGGGCAGCGAAGCTCGATCAGAGAGCGCACTCTGACTCGTTGCGGCATTGCGATGATTGCGCGAAGGCTACGTGAGATCGAGCTTTCCGGCGTCGCTCCCGCCAGCCGCGGCTAAACTGGCGATACAGTCGACAAGCACGAATCGTAATCGCCGCGGCAGACGGCGTATGTATCGTCTTTCGGGCGGGTATGATCCTGCGCGCACCATCTTGTAAATCCCGTCGACTTTCTTACGAAGCGGCTTCGGGTTGAAGCGGCCGCTCGTGTCGCTCTTACAGCGCTTTGGGTCGGAGGGATGGCGAGCCTTTCGACATCATCGCTTCGCCTTGAGGCACCAGTAGGCGGCCTCGATCGCGTAGCTTATCGACGCGCGCAGACAGACACAGGCGAAGAGCACGTCGGATGCACGTGCGGGATCAGCGGCCGTATAACGAAAGCCGCCGGTCGTTTCGTCAATGCGCGCATCGCTTCTGTTGGCGCGCAGGAAGCGGACGACTACCTCGGCGTTGAAATCGTCGGGCTGCACCAGGCCTTCCATGTTCTGGTGCTGTTCGTTTGTCACGTCCGCGATCGAGGCGTGGAACTCGGTAGGCGGCGCCATTATGCGGCGCGCCTAGGGGTCGGCGTTGATACGCCGAACTCGCAGAATGTCATTCGATGCTCAATCCATCGGGTGACGGGCTCGGTCGGTGCGACTAACACCGGCCGGGCCGCTTAGTGATTAAACGCGAAGATTCGCTACTGAATTATATCACGAACATGCGTTCGCATCAACGTATCTTCACGAGATTAATCAGCCGTATGAGGTGCACAACAATATGAAAAAAGAGAGCGCAACGACCGAGGAAGAATCGCCTTCTCAGCTGATCGATGCGCGGATCAAAGAGCTGGGCGACTGGCGGGGCAAGACGCTCGCCCGCGTTCGCGCTCTCATTAAACAGGCTGTCCCTGACGTGGTCGAGGAGTGGAAGTGGCGCGGCGTTCCCGTTTGGTCTCACGATGGGATAATCTGTACCGGCGAGACGTACAAGAGCGTCGTGAAGCTGACGTTCGCGAAAGGCGCTTCGGTCAAGGATCCTAAGAAACTCTTCAACTCCAGTCTCGAAGGCAACGTCAGGCGGGCGATCGATATCCATGAGGGTGAAGAAATAGACGAGGCTGCCTTCAAGGCGCTCATCGTTGCCGCTGCGGCCCTGAACAAGCCACGCGCGAAAAAACGCGCGTGATCGCGCGCTATTTGATGACGACGACCGATGACGCGCTGCGGCCGAATTCGTCGGGGCGGTCGACGAGGTGTGCGTTTGCGCCGGGCCATGCGAACGTGCCTGGGGTTACCGTTCGGGCGAGGTAGTGTAGGCGGTAGATGCCTGCGTCCAGGCGGTCCGCGTAGGCTTCGATGCGGTCGCTGTGGATGCGCTGGTCGCCGATCGCCCATGATGCTTCGGGGAGTTTCAGGGCCTTCGACGTTGTTGCGAACGTCGTGTCGACCGCTTCGAAGCCTGCCGGGAGGGCGTCCGTGATCAGGACACGCTCCACCGGGTGGTCGCTCACGATCTGCAGCTCGATGTCGAACACGCCGGCCGGCGCGAGCGTCAGCGATGCCGACGGCGCGAGGAGCCCCATCGTCGCGAGGACCGGCGCCGTGTTCGCTTCGCGTACGATGCGCGTGATGCGCAGGCCGTTCAGGCGGCCCGGCGAGGCGCCCGGTAGGCGGTAGCTGTACGTTACCGCGTAGTGCAGCGTGCCGCTGCCGTCCTTCGCGAGGGTCAGTTGGTTGTTGCCGCCCGGGAGCGCGCGCATCGGGACCGTCGTGCTGCGCTGCGGGGCGTGCGCGCCGCTGAACTGTTCGTGCGCGACCGTCTTGCCCGCGATCGTCGCGGTGGCGGTGAAGTTTGCCGGCTTTTCGCGCGATGCCAGGTCCACCAGCGCGCCCAGTGCGGCGGCGTTTTGGCACGCGCAGCCGAACGAGCCGTTGCGGCGCATGTCCAGCAGCGAGCGCGTGAGGCGGTCGATCGACTCGCCGTCGGCTTTGCGCGCGAGTTCCAGCCTCAGCGCTTCGGCTTGCGCGACCACCGGTTCGTCGAACCACCGGTAGCGGCCGGGCAAGTTCACCGCCGCGCCGCGGCCCGTCGTGTAGAGGTGGTCCTCGATCGTCTTCGCCAGTGATGTCGCGCGCGTGCCGTAGCCCGGCGCAAGTGTCAGCAGGCGCGCGAGACGCGCCTGGTCGGCGAACGCGAGGCTGGCGCGTTGCGCGTCGATGTCGCTTAGGAAGGTCGTGCGCTTGTCGCCCGCCGCGTCCAGCGCGTCGAGCGCGTGCAGGCGCAGCACGGCCTTGCAGTAGTCGCTCGTACACCACTTCTCATGGGCCGTCGGATCCGCCAGGGTTTTCGTGCCGTACGCGTGGGCGCCGTCGAACAGTGGGCCGGCCACGGCGATACCCGCTTCGCGTGCGCGACCGAGAGCCGCGAGCGCGGACAGCGAATCCCACGCATCCGAGTGCTCGTCGCGCCAGTACGGAGCGAACCCGCCGTCGGCGCGTTGCAGATCGCGCAGCGTCGCGAGCTCGATCGCCGCGCGGTCGCGGGCGAGCTTTTCGTCGGTTCCGTTGCGCTTCGCCAGAATCACGAGGTCGCTCGCGATCGCGAGACGTCCCGCGGCTGAGATCGCGAGCCGCTCGTCGCCGCGCAGCGCGTCGCGCGCGGCCACCGTCACTTCCGGGATCAGCGACGACGCCAGCGCCAGGTCGAGGCCGCCGGCGTCGCGCGGCGTGTCCGCCGTGACGTTCACGCCGACCGATGCGCTCGCGTCGGTCGTGCCCGTTTGCACGACGCTCTCGGCGACGTCGAGATCGCGCACGGGGACCGGGATCGCGAACGCATCGCTCGAGTCCGCGCCGTGCACTTTGAACGTCGCCGTTGCGGTGCCGGTGCCGCTCGCCGTCATCGGGAACCGATAGGCTTTGGTGATGCGGTCGAGCGGCGCGTCGAGCGACGCCGTCTGTACCGGCTTGTCGTTCACCAAGAACGCGAGCGGTCCGGTCAGCGATCCGTCGATATGCAGGTTTCCGTTCATCCCCATGCCATTGGTCACCGCGATGCCCGCGTCGAAGCGGTCGCCGGGGCGCGCGAACTGCGGCACGACCGGGTTCGCGATCAGCGGCTTCGCCGTCATGAACGTCGTGTCGCCGTTGCCGAAGCGGCCGTCGATGCTCGTGCCCACGACCATCACGCGCCACGTCGTCACGTCGTCGGGAAGCGTGAAGCTCACCGTCGCGTCGCCCTTCGCGTCGGTGCGCAGCGCGCCCGCGAAGTACGCGAGCGCTTCGAACTTGCGGCGCACGCGCGGGTCGGCGTTCTCGCCGGAGAGGCCGCCGCCGAAGCCCCAGCCTTTTTCGAGCGGGTGCGCGATCGTGTTCAGCACGAGCGCGGTGCGGTTGTCGGCGTAGCGCGTCGAGATCGGCTGCTGCGCGTAGACTTCCTTGACGAGATCGGGCGGGCGGTAGCCGGTGAGCTGCAGCACCGCCTCGTTGACCACCATCAACGTCAGCTCGCCGCGCACCGGACGATGCGCCCGGTCGGCGAGGTGCACGTTGACGATCTGCTCTTTCCCGGGCTCGAGCACCGCGTTCGCAGACGAGCGCGCTTTGGTTGTTATGCCCTGGACCTTCACGGTGAGGTATTTTTCGTCGAGCGCGACGGCGAACGCCGCAAAGCCGGCGCGCGCGAGCGGGTTCGCGCCGTTGGCGTCCTTATTCGCCGGCGGCGGCCCGCGGCGCACTACGAATGCTTCGACCGCCGCGTTCGGCAGCATCTGCGGCGTCACGGTGAAGCGCACGGTCGGTGCGGCGCTGTGCGTCTGCTGCGTGGTCTCCCACAGCACGCCGTGCCGCACCACGGCGACGTGCAGCTCGGCGTTGGCGAACGGGGACTGCACCAGCACGGTCGCAGTGTCGCCCGGTTTGTACGACGTTTTGTCGAGCTTCACCGGCAGCACGTCGGGATCGCGCGTGTACCACGCCGTCTCGCCGGTGCCGCCGACGAAGATCTCCACATCGGTCTCGCTCGGCGCATCGCTTGCGCCCGCCACGGTCGCGCGCACGCGGTACGTGCCCGGCTTGTCCGGCGTGAGCTTCACGATCGCGGGCCCGGCGGTGCTCGTCACGTCGGCGTTTGCGACCGTCCCGTAGGACACGGACTGCACGGGCTCCTCCGCGCCCTCGACGATCTGCGTCGCGCTCGAGTACGTCGCGCGCTGCAGCTCCACGTGCACGTTCGTTCCCGAGCGCGCCGCACCGGCCGGATCGGTCGCGATGACCGTCACCGCGAGCGGCGTTCCGGCGATGCCGACGTCGTCGGTCTTCACGCCGATCAGCGTGTCGGACGGCAGCGCGGTAAACGGTTTGCTGTCGGCGACGGAGATGTTCGACGCGTCGGTCGTCTCCGCGTCGACCTGGTACGACATCGCGTACGGCAGATCGTTCGCGACCGGCACGCTGACGACGGCCTTGCCGTTCGCATCGTCGGTGACCGTCGACTCGAGCACGTCGGTCGACGCGTCGGGCTGCTGCTCCGGCCAGAACCACTGCCGCCCGAACGAATACGTTTCGCGCCCTTTGGGCGTGAACGCTGACGGACTGCGCGTGACGGTAAACTTCGTCGATGCGCCCGCGAGCGGTGCACCGAACAGGTACGCGTTCGTCGCCGTACCGGTGATCGTAGCACCGCGCTGCGCGACATCGTGGTCGAGCGCGAGATCCACCTTGAAGTTGGGCGGCTTGAACTCCGCGACGCGGAACGTGCCCGTGATCTGTTCGCCGTTGCCCGCCGACGCGCGCACGGTGTAGCTTCCGAGCGGCGCGTCCTTGGCGAGCGCAACGGGCAGCGTGAACGTCCCGAACTCATCGAGCGCGCGGCGGCCGAGGTCGTGCTTGTCGCCGTTGGGCTGCTCGAGCGTGATCGTGTACGACGGCGCCTTGCCGCGCCGCAGCACGCCGTTCACCAAGAACCAGCCGGCGGCCGTCACGTGCGCGGTCTCGCCCGGCTGATAGAGGTCGCGGTCCGAGAAGATCGTGCCGCGCATCATCGGCGTCGCCGACGACCAGCCGTTGTAGAAATCGCCCGTGTACGCGCCGCTGGAGTCGTTCGTGCGCACGTAGGTCCAGTCGGCGCCCAGCCGCACGACCGTGACGTAGGACGGCGCGGTGTTCTCGCCTTTGTCGGTCGTGGCGCAGCGCATGAAGCCGGCGCCGCCGAAGCGCGCGACGCCCATCGCATCGGTCGTCGCGCTCGCGCACACCGACGGTGCGGTCTTCTTCTCGACGTCGGCCTGCGACGGGTAGACGTCGACGTGCGCGCCGCCCACCGGCGTGCCGTCGGCGATGTGGTGCACGCGCACGGTGCCGCCGTCGGGGAACCACTGCGCGAACACGCCGAGATCGGTCAGCAGCACGACGCCGCTCGCGACGAACGGCTCTTGGCTCTGCGGCAGCTTCGCGCGCACGCCGTAGCCGAGCGCGCCGGCCGGCGCGCCGAGCTTCGCGCGCAGCGGGACCTCGATCGTGCGCTCGACGTTCTGCGCGCCGAACGCGTCGAAACGCGGCCATTGCGTCGCTTCGCCGAGCACGTCGCCTTTGCCGTATGCGTCGGGGTCGGGATACTGCACGACGTCGGCGGGTCGCAGCGCACGGAACGTCGCGCGCACGTCGGCGGGCGCATTCACCGCGATGACGTTCAGGCGCACGTCGCGCGACGCGGGGAAGAGGTTCGTTCCGTTCGGCGCCCACACGTCGGGCGACAGGTCGGCGGTGCGGAACGTCGCGTGCTGCTCGCTGCCGAGCTTTTGTCCGAACGTGTCCTGCAACGACGGCCCGATCGTGACCGAGTACGACGTGTTCGGCGACAGCAACGACGCGTTGACGCTCACCGACGAATCCGAGACGGCGAACGGCGTCGTGCCCTTGGGCGGCGCCGGGCTGAGCGCCAGCGCGCCGAGGGACTTCGGGTCGATCGGCGTCGTGAACGCCAGCTGCGGGTCGCCGCCCTGGAACCGGCCCGACGGGCTGTGACCGGGACCGACGAAGCGCAAGTCGTCGTGCGTCGGTCAGCTTGCCGGTGAACTCCTGATCGCTGGGGAGGTTGCCGTCGGTCGGCACGACGCCGGGCCCGATGACGATGTCGTACTGCGTGCCCTTTGCGAGCTCGGCGGCGGGGACGAGCGCATAGCGGTGATCGCGCACCGACGGATCGAACGCCTCGTCCGGCGCGGCCGTAACGATCGCCGCGGCGACGGGCTGGGGCTGCCGGTGTCGGGCGGGACGGTCAGCGCGATGCCGTCGCCGGAGTCGCCGTGCCGCTTGATGCGCGCGTGCGCTTCGAGCGAGGCGCGATCCAGCGGAACATTCGAGCGGAACTCGATGGTCGGGTGCAGCGTCGTCGGGGTCGTGTCGTACGCGCCGCCGGGGAGGCCGTCGATGGAGACGCCCGGCGTCTGGAACGTCCACGCGACGTCCTCCGCGAGCGCGTGGCCGTGCAAATCCTGGAGGCCCTTGGCGATCGTGACGCGCACCCGCGTCGCGGCCGGCCACGCGCGATCGGCCTCGAAGCCGATCATCCTCGGCGTCAGGAACCGAAAACGTCCGGGCAGCGCGGGCTCGAGCGAGAAGTGCGCGAGGATCGCCGTTTCGTCGGGTGACTCCAGCCGCTGGAGCGGGATCAGGTCGTCGCTGAAGCGGACGCGGATCTGCGCGAGCGTGTTGACGTCGCCTGTCGGCGACACCGATGCGATCGGGGCGTGCGGCGCCGGCGACGGCAGCGGCGAGACGGCGGGAGCGGCTCGTGCGCCGCCGGGGCGTGCTGAGTGCAGCCGGTCGCGAAAAGGCTCGCGGCCAGCGCGGCGAAAACGACTGCGCGGCGCGCATGCCTGTTCACGTCGCCTCGTTGATTCGTTCGAGCGGAGGTGCTCCCTTGTCCGGTCCTCCGACCGTGGTCCGGCTGACGGGGACGGCGCTTGTCGCCGTCGTCCTCGCGGCGGTCGCGTTCGCGGGGCGGCCGATCGGTCCGCGCGCCTTTGCCGGCGGCGCGAACGCGCTGACGTTCGAGGACCGCAACGGCGTCGTGCTCGGCACGGTGCTCGCGCGCGACACCGAGCACGCCGTGCGCGTGCCGCTCGGGCGCGTGTCGCCGCGGTTTTTAGCGGCGATCCTTGCGGTGGAGGACGCGCGCTTCGCGCAGCACGACGGCGTCGATCCCGTCGCCGTGGCGCGCGCCGCGTGGCAGCTCGCGCGCACCGGGCACGTCGTCTCTGGCGGTTCGACGATCACGATGCAGCTCGCGCGGCTGCGCTACGGCCTTCCACGTACGTTCGTCGGAAAGATCGACGAGATGGTTCTCGCGCGGCGCATCGAGGCCGGCACGCCGAAGGGTGCGATCCTCGAGGCGTACGTGAACCGGCTGCCGATGGGCGGCGATCTGACCGGCGTCGAGGCCGGGGCGCGCAGGTACTTCGGCACGCCGGCGAGCGAACTGGACCTCGCGCACGCCGCGTTTCTGGCCGCGCTGCCGAACGATCCGGTGCGACTCGACCCGTACGCGCACCGCGACGGCGCTTGAAGCGCGGCGGCGCGAGGTGCTCGCGCGCATGGTCGCGACCGGCACCGTGTCCGCGGACGACGCGGCGCGCGCGGCGGCGGAGCGCATCGACGTGCTGCCGCGCAGCGACGGCATCGCCGCGGCGCCGCACCTGCTGTTCCGGCTCGCGGGCGGCGTGCCGCCCGGACGCGACGCGCGTGCGCACGACGATCGACAGCGAGCTGCAAGCGTTCGCGGAGAACGCGGTGCAGCAAGTCGTCGGCGGTTTGAGCGAACGGCGCGCGCGCGACGGCGCGGCGATCGTACTCGACAACCGCGACGGCGCGATCCTCGCCTACGTCGGATCGGCAGATTACTTCGCACGCGCGGGCGCCGGCAAGAACGACGGCGTGGTCGCGCTGCGCCAGCCGGGCTCGACGCTCAAGCCGTTCCTCTACGAGCTGGCGTTCGAGCGGCGCGCGATTCGACCGACGACGATTCTCGCGGACGTTCCGACCACGTACGGCCTGCCGCACTCGCGCGCGTACAGCCCCGGCGATTACAGCGAACGCTTCGCCGGACCGGTGCGCGCGCGCATCGCGCTGGCCGACTCGCTCAACGTGCCGGCGGTGCGCGTGCTCAGCGGCGTCGGCGTGGCGCCGTTTCTCGACCGGCTGCGCGCGCTGGGCTTCCGGCACCTGACGAAGGATCGCCGATCACTACGGGCTCGGGCTCGCGCTGGGCGACGGCGAGGTGACGCTCGAAGAGCTCGCGGGCGCGTACGCGGCGATCGCGAACGGCGGCCGGCCCGTGCGCGTGCACGCGCTCGCGGATGCGAACGACCGCGAAGCGACGCGCTCACGGCGCGCGGGTCGGCGCCGCGACGGAATGGGCGCTCGTCACCGACATGCTCGCCGATGCGCACGCGCGAGCGCGCGCCTTCGGCGTCGCATCGTTGCTGCGCACGTCTTTTCCGAGCGCCGTAAAAACCGGCACGTCGTCGGATTTTCGCGACACGTGGACAGTCGGGTTCACGCGCGACTACACCGTCGCGGCGTGGGTCGGCAACTTCGACGGCGCCCCAATGCAGCGCGTCAGCGGCGTGACGGGCGCGGCGCCGCTGTGGAACCGCATCATCCGGCACCTCGCGGAGCGCGCGCCGCAGGCGGCGTTCGCGCCGCCGCGCGGCTACGCGCGCAAACCGATGTGCGCGACGACCGGACTGCGGCCCACGCGCGCCTGCGATAGCGTCGTCGGCGAATGGCTTGACGCGCGC
This sequence comes from Vulcanimicrobiota bacterium, assembly GCA_963791645.1. Taxonomy (GTDB): domain Bacteria; phylum Vulcanimicrobiota; class Vulcanimicrobiia; order Vulcanimicrobiales; family Vulcanimicrobiaceae; genus Vulcanimicrobium. The sequence goes on from CAWBTJ010000005.1 coordinate 16,910, forward strand.
GACCTCACCGCGTGGAACGCGCCGCCACGGCCGCTCGACCGCACGTACGATGCGTGGCTCGCGGCGCAGCCGCCGCACCGCGATGATTCGCTGCGCATCGTCGCACCGCACGACGGCGACGTGTTCGTCGCGGCCCCTGGCGCGCGCATCGCGGTGGTCGCGCGCGGCGCGGCGCGGCCGGTGTGGGAACTCAACGGCATACACGTCGCATCGCACGACGCGCACTGGACGCTGCCGCTCGAACGCGGGCGGTGGACGCTGCGCGCGCGCGAAGGCGCGCATGCCGATGCCGTGACGTTCACGGTGGGCGATGCGCTAAAGCGCACCGCGCGATCGGGGTTCACGATATCCGCCGACCGATCAACGTCGCTGCACTTTTGACGGCCCTGTAATCGCGCGAGATTTCCGTCACATCACGTCGCAACGCGAGTCAGGTCGAGCCTAAGGTCGCCGAGCCGCTCCACAAAACGACCAGAACGAGCGTCAACTTCAGAATTGTTCGCCTCCGCACGTTCGCGAAGGAATCAAAATCGGCAGCGTAAAATCGGCGGCGAGCGCCCCGCGACGGGCGCCAACTTAATCAAACAAATGGGTGTAACAAAGAGGGTGTTTGCAGAATGAAAAAGGCCATCGGCACCGTACTGATCGGTGCACTTCTTGCGGGATGTGGCGGTCAAAACCAGGTAGGCGCCGGTCTCCGCTTCTGCTTCTCATTTTAGTGCGAGCGAGGCTGCGCTCCAAGCCGTGCGCGCGCCGGCTGACCGGACGATTCATTATACAGGGCTTCCCGAATCACCGATCCTTCGCACTTCAAGGTTACTACGGGTGAGCGGTTCTCGAAGTGCGTGATCTATCAGGGCGTCCGGCGAGACGCACAATCCACTCGTTCTTCGGAGTGCGCCGGCGGCGGCGGCAGCTCTCTCGAAGCCAAGCAAGACGGTTTTGATTTCCTCATGGACACGTCCGCTTACGTCGGAGACGCTTATGACTCGACGAGGTCGCAAAATTTCACGCATGTCACGTCAACGTCGCAAGGGGTGAACATCGGCTTTCCGACGGCCGGCATGACCGTCTCGGAGCCGGTTATTGCCGCCGAGTCCATCCCGACCGATCAGTGGGCCAGGTCTACGACTCTCAAGTCTACATTTCGAGCAACGGTTATGATGCGTGGATTTCCGGCAGCGACGGCAATGCTTATGCGCTTCATGACAACGGCAACCAAACGATGACGGTGACGAACTCGTCCACCGGATCATCCTTTACGGTCGCGTGGTCGAACTATCCGACGACCTACGCGATGACGCGTGGACGCAATCGGTTGCACGCAGCCTGCGCCGTTGGCTGGGCCGCCGCGGGCTCCATAACCGCTGTGGCGTTCCTAGGCGGGGTTCGTGCAGCGCGGATGGAGGAGCCGTGCTCCTCTTCCCGGGGGTTGCTACGTCGAAGCTGGGATATTCGCGCTTGGAGCAGCGTTTTCGGGTTATGCCGCATATCAAGCCTTCTGCAAAGCGAACTACAAGTAGACCAGGGCTTCGAGGAGACGAGCATGCTCAGCGTACCGGCGCACGCGACGCAAGCGCCGCATGCCGGGAATAGTCCGCGCTACGTGCTCGTGGACAGCTCGGATAAGGGGGAGGCGGCGCTCCAACGGGAGATCGCCGCCTCCCGTCCCCGAACCCAATATCACTTTGTCGATATGGAGTCTACGGCCGACGGCTTGGAACGCGTTCTCGTTTCGCTTTCCGGGCGCCCCGTCGGAATAATCGCGATTCCTTATGCCGCGTGCACGAGCGACATTGATGCAACTTGGCGCAGGCGCGTAGCAGATGCCGTCGGTGTTTTACGCAAGAAGGGGTTTCTCGTCTACGCCGCGGCAGGAAATTATCGCCGACAGTGTGAGCACGAAAAGCCTTCAACGATATTCCCAGCGAGTGTCGCCGGCGCGTGCGCAGTTGGAGCGAAAGAGTCGCCGAATCAATCGCCGTCATACGCTGCGCTTGACTCCGGATATCCACCCAGTGGAAGAAGGTCGGTTGCGACTTCGAGCGCGGCGACCGGGAAGGCCGCTTTGCGCGGGCGCCCATCCGTTGTCGCCCGGCATAAGGCCGATTGCGGAAAGGAGTAGAAATGCAACCCTTGTACTGGGTAGCGGCGGTCGTCATGATGATGTACATGATCGGCGTGCGCGGTCTACGCGGCACGACCCGAGCTGTTTTCTCGCTCGGAGCCGCTGCGACCGTCGCCGGCCTCATCGGCTCCGCTACCGGCAAGCTCTCGGCGGACCATAGCCCGATACTGCTCATACTGTTCTGCTTCGGTATTCTCGCGGGTACGTATGCTGGCATCGCAACGGTAATTGCTAGACGATCGACGACCCGGTAAATCCAGGATTCGCTGTACCGCCGAGGCCTCGCTTTCTTGCGTCGGACTTCGCAGGCGGGGAAATGATGCTCCGTGACCACGCTTGCGACGCCGCTGATCATCGCGATCTTCATCGCCGCCGGCGTGCTCATCTGGTGGGCCGGCGGCATCCTGGCGGCGACGACGGATGCCATCGACGCGCACTTCGGCTGGGGCGAAGGGATGGGCGGCGCCGTGTTCCTGGCGATCGCGACGAACCTGCCCGAAGTCGCGATCATCGTCGGCGGCGTCTATAGCCATAACCTCGCGCTGGCGGTCGGAAACATCCTCGGCGGCATCGCGATTCAAACCGTCGTTCTGGTGCTGCTCGACGGACCCGGGCTGCGTTCGAAGGTGCCGCTGTCGTCGCTCGTCCCCTCGCTCACGATCGCGCTCGAAGGCCTCGTGCTCATCGCGATCCTGATGCTGTGCATCCTGGGCGCGCTGTCGCCGCGCGACTTGGTCATCGCGCGCACGACGCCCGCGGAGATCGCCATCCTGCTGGCGTGGATCGCGAGCCTCTTTCTGATCCAGCGCCACGAGGACCACAAAGGCTGGCGCATCGCGCGCGAAGAGATCGCCGAGACGTCGTCGTTCGTCGCACCGCAGCGGCGCCCGCTGTCGCACGTGCTCGTGCTCTTCGGGATCGCCGCGCTCGTGACGCTGGGCTGCGGCGTCGCGCTCGCGCTCAGCAGCGACGTCGTCGCGACGCGCTTTCACATGCAGGGCGTAATCTTCGGCGCGACGATCCTCGCCGCGGTCACCGCGTTGCCGGAGCTCACGACGGGTTTGTCCGCCGTGCGCGCGGGCCGCTACGAGCTGGCGATGAGCGACATCATCGCGGGCAACGCCTTCCTGCCGGTGTTGTTTCTGTTCGGCACGCTGTTGAGCAACCAGCCGTTGCTGCCCGACGCGCAGGGGCCCGATCTCTACCTCACCGCGCTCGGCGCGCTGCTCACGGCGGTCTACGTCGTCGGCGTGATCCTGCGCTCGAAGAAAATGCTGCTCGGCGCGGGGATCGACTCGCTGCTCGTGCTCGCGATCTACGTGGTGGGAATCGCCGGACTGTTCTTCATCCACTGACGGCGGGGAGCCGTCCCGCGACGCCGTAGTAAGGCTCGCATGGACGAGGATCCGGGCTCTGCCGCTCCCGCGGTGCTGGCGCTGGACGGGGACCTGACCGCCGAACGCTTCGGCGCCGTGTCGGAGCAGATCGAACACGCACGCCGCTCGAACGTGCCGCTCATCGTGGACCTCTCAGACGTACGCTCGATCGACGGGATGATCGCAATGGACCTCGTCCTGTTTCTGCGGCGCCGAATGCGGCACGGCACCCCATTTGCGGTCGTGGTGCCGCGCGTGAACGCCGGCTGGATCACCGGTGCGGGATCGTTGACGGGTGCGCTGTTCTGCAACGACCGGGCTGAGGCGATCCGGTTACTTCAGTCCGGCTGAAGCGAAGGAGCATTCGGGTGGGCTTGCATCATGTCGGGCGGGCGACGGTTGTTTTCGTGCAAAGCGCGGCGCTGGTGGCGTCGCTCGTCGCGCCGTCATTCGCCGCGGGCGATGCGAGCGACGTGATCGTCGAGGTCGTCGAGGCGAGTACGGACAAGCCGGTGGCGCTCGCTCGCGTACTCGTCATCGGCGAGCGCGGGTCGATCGGCTACACCGGCGCCGACGGGCGCGCCCGGTTCGAGTCCGTCGCGACGGGAACGTATCGCGCATCGGTGAGCAAGCGCGGTTACCTTTCGGCGCAGTCGCCGCTCTTCGACGTGGTCGCGAATCGTGCGACGAACATCCGCGTGAACCTCGCGAAGCCGGGCGGGCTCAAGCAGATCGGCTCGGTGAGCGTGAGTACGTCGCCCTCGCACGCGTCGCGCGAGGTGGGTCAGGACGATGCGCTGCGCCACCTCGACGGTTCGCTGCGCGACGCGATCGGCGATCTGCCGGGAGTCACCGCGAGCGGCGACGGCTATGCGATCGACGGGAACGACCCGTCGCAGACGGGCACGAGCATCGACGGCGTACCGATCGCCGGCGCGAACGGCGCGTTCGGCGGCAGCATCAACAGCGATCTGTTTGCGGGTGCGAGCGCGAGCTCGGGGGCGGCAAACGGCTCGCTGGGCGGCAGCCTCAACTTTCGCACGCTGCAGCCGACGCGGTTCCCGCAACAGCAGGCGACGCTGCAGTATGCAAGCGACAACGGTTCGTCGGCGCAGCTCGCGGCGCGCGGTTCGATCCGCAATCTCGGCTACGTGGTGCAGCATGCCGCGCGCGGGCGCACCAGCGGCTTGACGGGACAGAACTTCACCGACGCCAGCGGGCTGCGCTACGTGCACGACGGCGACCGCTTCGCATCTGGAGACCTGGCGAAGCTGCGCTGGGCGCCGGCGCTCACGCAGACGCTCACCCTGACCGCGTCACGCACGGATCAGCAGAACGGCATTACATGCGCGCAGCAAACGGCGCTGTTCCCGTGCGGCTTCGGCCCCGGGCTTTCCGCGCATGCGCAGAGCAACTTCATGACGCTCAGCGAGAACGCGACGTTCGGCGCGACGTCGGTGTTCGCGTCGGGCTTCCTCACCTCGTCGCGGTTCGCCGACGACCGCAGCCGCGCGATGTTTGCCGGGTTTCCCGCGCCGAGCGGGTCGCAGACGAGATCGCTGGCCCTCGGAGGCTTCCTCGGACTGCAATTCCCGGGCGGCGACCGGCACGAGGTGTCGCTCAACGCGAACGTCTACGGGATCACGATCGACGGAAACGCGACGAACGGCTTCGGCACGTTTCCCATCACGGCGCAAACGTCGTTTCGCGGCGTGAGCCTCGTCGACCAATATCGCGTCAATCAGCGTCTGTCGGTCACCGCAAGCGTAGGCTTCAACGGGACGAACGGGGCATCGAGCGCGGCCGGCCGGTTGTCGCTGCGCTGGCAGCCGTGGCGCGACATGGCGTACAGCCTTTCGGGGGCGGCGGGCGACGCCGGCGGTAATCTCGTCGTGACGAACGCTACGTTTCCCGATCCACGGTCGCTGACATTCAGCTGCAACGACGGTCTCGCGATCGGCGGCCTGCCCGCGACGAACACCGCTCAGCGCTCGTCGTCGCTGCGCGGCAGCATCGAGCGCTCCGGCAAACGCGGGCGCGTCGCGCTGACGGCGTGGACGCAGCGGCTGCAAGGCACGCCGGTGCTGACCGCGGTCGACGCCGCGACGATCGGCATCCCCGCCGGATATCTCGGCGCGGTGTCGGCCATTGCCGCCTCGCCGTTCGTGTGCGGCGGCACGCCTGTAGCGAACGTCGCGTTCACGTCGTTTGCGCCCGCCGATCAAGTGAACCGCGGCGCAACGCTGTCGGGGACGCTGACGCTGGGGAAGGCGCTCTTCGCAGGCTACGCTACGGTGCAGTCGCGCTTCGTCACCAACGGCCCCCCGTCCACCGCGGCCCTGACGCCGTACGGTGCGCAGGTTCCCGACACGCCGCTGCACCGCGCCGGCATCGTCGGTACGGTGAAGCTCGGACGTGCGGTCGACGCGCTGATGAACCTCAGTTACACGGCGGCGAACAATCCCAATCGCCTCCCCGCATACACCGTGCTCAACGCGGGGCTCGCGATGCCGCTGCGCGAGGGTTCCCTCGCGATCGTCGGCACGAACCTCACCAACCGGTTTCCCGGACCGTTCCTGTCGGCTCTCGACACGCGCGCGCTCCCGCGCGCCGGCGCAAGCGCGCTGCGTCTTCCCGCATGGCCGCTGTCTCCGCGAGCGCTCGCGCTGACGTACACGATCCGTGTCGGCAAGCTTGGCGCTGTCGGCAGCGGCGCCGGAACTACCGACGCGTCGGCGGGCGGCGAAGAGATCAGCATCAAGATTCGTGTCAAGGACTTCCCCGCGACGATCCCGTCCAACGCATTGACCATCGACCCCGACAACGAAGAGTGCACCCCCGTTGCGGCGCGCACCGCGCAGCCAGCGATGGATGCCATCGGAAAGATCCGCGACGCTGCCGAGCGCGCGAAGGCGAGCACCGGGCGGTATCCCGCGAAGCTGCCAGGAATCCCGACGGCAGTCAACGGCATCACGCTCGAGTACATTGCGTACGATGGCGGCGCGCATTACGCGGTGACGACGGGAGGGCCGCTTCGCATCGCGGCGGCACTCATCAACTGCTCGCGCCTTACGAGCGGATCGCCCGAGCAAATCGTGCAGCGGCACCTCTACGTTCCGAATCCGCAGCCCAAGGGGATTTTGATCGCCTTCTCGCCGTTGATCGGCATGTATTTCGTGCCGCCCGCCGATACGATCCGCGGCGGAATCATTCAGGAAGCAACCAGCGACGAAGAGCCCAAGAACCCCCCGGCCGATCCGTTCGCGTTGCGGCCGACGTGTACGACGGCGTCGAAACCGCTCGCGCTCGCGATGATCGAGGCGGTGCAAACGGCGCGCGCCGCCGTGCGCGACGGCAAACCGATTCCGCCGTCCGACGTTGCCGAGATCGCATCCGCCGGAACACCGCCGAACACGTGGCTCGAGATCAAGCCGCGCGAGGCGCTCGCGTTCACGACGATGCTGGGGTGCGCGCACGTAGCGGCCATTCGGAAGTCGCGCCTGGCGGAAGTGGGAATCGTGCAGCAAAACCGCGGCTTCGGGCTGCTGTTTGCGGACCGATACGGATTCTTCTTCGGTATCGCTCCGCAACGTGCCGACGCTTCGCCCGCCCCGAACGCTTCGCCCGGCCCGAAAGCGCCACCGCTGCCATAACGCCGCGATGGTTTCGCAGCGTTGACATCCATCAAACTTTGCGATACAAAGATACTAGGGACATTTTCTTCGAGGCCGCTCGGATGGACTCACGCTCTCGCGTCGCGCTCGTTGCAGCGATCGCTCTCACCGCCCCGGCGACGTTCGCGATCGCTGCCGGCGCGTTGCGTTCGGCGACGGGGATCGAGGGGCCGGCGGCGCTGGTCGACGCGTGCTTCTCCGCGTTCGGCGTGTCGAACACGTCGCCGCTGCCGGTGCGACAGGCGTGGTATTTCGGCGCGTACATCCTCGCGCCGGCGGTCGCGGCGGCGACCGCGCTCGTCGCGAGCACCGGCGCCGGTCCGCGGCCGCGCGGTCGATGGCCGCTCTTCGCCGTGTCGGCCGCTGCCGCGCTCAGCGCGATGTTCTGGGTGGTCTGGTCGCTCGCGGACGCCTGAGCACCGCCACGGTTACAGGAGCGGTCCCCTAGCCCGGCGATACACGGAGCGCAAAGGGAGGTCTTCCGATGATCCGACGCCTCTGCGCCGTTGCGCTCCTCGTTCTCGCCGCGAGCTGCGGTCACAAGGACACGCAGTCAAGCACGTCCACCACCACCGTCCAGACGCCGTCCGCCGCGGCGCCGGTCGGCGCCGCCACCGGCGTGCCTGCCGCGGGCGCCGGCAACGCGTCCTCCTCGGGCAACCCGCCCGGCTTCGCCGACGAGGCTTCAGCCAAAGCCCATTGCGCGACCGACGAGGTCGTGTGGCTCAACACGCGGAGCAAGATCTATCACGAGAAGGGCACGCACTTCTACGGCACGACGAAGAACGGCGAGTACGCGTGCCGCAAGGAGGCCGACGCCGCGGGGGATCGCAACTCGAAGAGCTAGGACACCGCGCTGAACGCCTCGGCGGCGCGCGTGATCGTCGCGAAGCGGCCTTCGAGCACGAGCTCGGTGCGCTCTTTGATCTCCGGCGGCGCGTACGTTCGTCCGGTGCGCGGGTGCGTCATCGCGAACGTGAGCGTTGCGTCGGTGACGTAGTCGACGTCGTAACCGAGATCGGAGGCGTGGCGCGACGTCGTCTCGCAGCACTGCTCCGTGCGGATGCCGCATACGACGACGCGCGCCACGCCGTGCTTGGTGAGCCACGCCTGCAAATCGGTTCCGGCGAATGCGCTGTGATGTGTCTTGTGCAGCGTGACGTCCGGCGCGATGCGATAGCCGTCCAGGGCGCGGACGAATCCCGAATCCAGCGCGAACGCGCCTTCCGGCTGCACGTGCAGGATCTGCACGATCGGGATGCCGGCGCGCGCCGCGTCGTCCGTGAGCTGCTGCACCGCGGCGAGAAACGCGGGCACGTCGGCCTCGCTCCAGTACGAGCTGTGCCGGAACGACTCTTGGACGTCGACGACGATCAGGGCGGTATCGGACGGAGTACGCATCGCGGCGCCAGCATACCGCGCCCGGAGCGTGCGCGCGAGGGCCGATTGCGCGGTCGCCGGGCGGGCCACCCAGTCGCGCGAACGTGAGAACGTGCTTAGTTCGCGCGCGTCGCGCCTGGGTTGCGCACCGGTCGAGGGAACGATTGGGTGATTCCGACGGCGGCGGCGTCCGATCACGCGAAGTCCACCGACGGCACCGGACCCGCATGGGTGGCGTCGGTCGTGAACGCGATCGGGGCGAGCCCGTATTGGAACGACACGGCGATCTTCGTGACGTGGGACGACTGGGGCGGCTGGTACGACCACGTCAAGCCGCAGCAGTTCAACGCGTACGAGCTCGGCTTTCGCGTGCCGCTCATCGTCGTATCGCCGTATGCGGCCCGCGTACGTCTCGCACGTGCAGCACGAGTTCGGCAGCATCCTGAAGTTCACCGAGACGACGTTCGGGTTGGGCACGCTCGGCTACACCGACGCGCGCGCTGACGACTTGTCCGACTGCTTCGACTTCACGCAGCAGCCGATCGCGTTCCGCACGATTCAGTCCGCGCGCAGCGCGAGCTATTTCCAGCGGCTCCCGGCGGACACGCGCAGCCCCGACGACGACTTCTAAGCCGCTGAGGGCGCCCTACAGCCGGTCCTGCAGATACCGCGCCAGCGCGTCCTCCGAGACGCGGTCTTGCTTCATGCTGTCGCGGTCGCGGACGGTCACCGTGTCGTCGCCCAGCGTCTCGTAGTCGATCATGATGCAGAACGGCGTGCCGATCTCGTCCTGGCGGCGGTAGAGCTGGCCGACGTTGCCTTCGTCGTATTGCGTGCGGAAGTCCGGGCGCAGCGCGCGCTCGATCGCATGGGCGCGCTCGACGAGATCGGGCTTGTTGCGCGCGAGCGGGAACACGCCAACTTGCACCGGCGCGATCTTCGGGTGGAAGCGCAGCACCGTGCGCTCCGTCTGCTTCTCGCCTTCCACGATCGTCTCGCGGTCGTAGGCGTCGATGAGCATCGTGAGCGTGGTGCGGTCCATGCCCGCCGACGACTCGATCAGGATCGGCGTGTACTTCTGCTTGGACGCCTCGTCGAAGAACTGCAAGTCTTTGCCGGAGTACTCGATGTGTTTGTCGAGGTCGTACGTGCCGCGGTGCGCGATCGACTCCAGTTCGCCCCAGCCCCACGGGAACAGGTACTCGACGTCGATGCCGGCTTTGGCGTAGTGCGGGCGTTCTCGTTCCGTGAGCTCGTAGAAGCGCAAGCGGTCCGGCTTTACCCCGTAGTCGCTGTACCACAGCTTGCGCGCGTTCACCCAGGTCTGGAACCACTCCATGTCGTTGCCGTCCTGCGGCACGAAGAACTCGAGCTCGGCCTGTTCGAACTCGCGCACGCGATAGGTTAAATTGCCGGGCGTGATCTCGTTGCGGAACGACTTACCGATCTGCGCGACGCCGAACGGTGGCTTCTTGCGCGCACTTTGGTAGATGTTCTTGAAGTTGACGAAGATGCCCTGAGCGGTCTCCGGGCGCAGGTACGTCTGCGCCGACGTGTCCTCCATCGGGCCGACCGCGGTCTTCATCATCAGGTTGAAGTTGCGCGGCTCGGTGAGCGTGCCGGACATTCCGCAGTCGGGGCACTTGTCGAGCGACGCGATGTGGTCGGCGCGAAAGCGGTGCTTGCAGTTTCGGCAGTCGACCAGCTTGTCGTGGAAGGCCGCGACGTGACCGGACGCTTCCCACGTGCGCGGGTGCATGACGATCGCGCTGTCGAACGCGACGACGTCGTCGCGCAGCTCGACGTTCTCGCGCCACCACGCGTCCTTGACGTTGCGCTTGAGGATCGCCCCGAGCGGGCCGTAGTCGAAGAAGCCGCCGATCCCGCCGTAGATGTCGCTGGACGGAAAGATGAATCCGCGCCGCTTGGCGAGCGCGGTGATCTCGTCCATCGACACGCGGGCCTTGTCTTCTTCCACGGTACTCACTTCGCGCGAGGTTTCCGCGTGCGGCGTCCGTTGTCCTCACCGCCGCCGCGCTTCGCGCCCTTGTCGCGCCCGAGGTGCCCGCGTTCCGACGCGATCTCGGCCGTGGAGATCGCGGCCACGAAGGCGACGCCGCCGATCGAGTTGCCGAGCAGCGTCGGGATGATGAACGCGACGACGTCGCCCCAGCCGAACACGCCGCGCCAGGCGCCGTAGAACGCCTCCACCGAGCCCGCGATGATGTGGCCGAAATCCGCGGCGGCGACGACGTACGTGAGGATGACGATAACGAACACCGCGGCGCCTTCGGCGAGCGGGAGCAGCCAGACCATCAGCGCGATCAGCCAGCCGGCGAAGATCGCCTTTGCGAACAGCACCCAGAACGGATGCCCCGTCGCGGCGACGGCGAGCGCGTCGAACGCCTTGAGCGAGTCCGCGGGAAAGGCGCCGCTGAACGCGACCAGCGCCGACGTCACGAGCGCGGCAACGAGGTTGCCCGCGAGGATAAGCGCCCACAGGCGCGCGAGCTTCGCGAACCGCCAGCCTTTGAAATCGTAGAAGATCGGCAGCAGCGGCGTGAGCGTATTCTCAGTGAACAGCTGCTGGCGGCCGAGGATGACGATCAAAAAGCCGATCGTGTAGCCGAACGACGCGACGAGATGGCGCCACGGCGTGTCCGGCATGTGGGCGAGCAGCACGCCCATCGTGATCATCGAGAACGTCATCGAGCCGCCGGCCGCGACCGCCGACCAGAACAGCGACGCCGACGCGCGCTCGTACGAGTCCTCGCCTTCGCGACGGATCGTCTCGAAGATCACCGCGGAACGGGGCCGCTGGCGCTCCTCGACTTGCTCGACCTCGTCTTCGCTGATGGGCGTGCCGTCGGTCATTCGAAGCTCGTACCCGTTTAGGGGCGATCCGTGCCGAGACGGCCGGTGTACCGGCGGCCGCGCCACTCCAAGCCTCGACCGCTCAGAACGCGCAACGTCGAGTTCAGCATGATCGCCCCGCACATCGCGTAGCCGAGCGGGGCGTACCAGCCGTAGCGGCGCGGGATGCCGGTCTTTGCGATGCCGTAGGTTTGGACGGCGATGCCGTTCACCAGGCAGAGCAGTGCTTCGAGCGCGCGCCACGGGCGTTTGCGCGCGATCCCGTCGACGGCCAGCGCCGCCGGGACGACGGACACGAGTGCGAGGAATGCCGTGCCGCCAAAAAGCGCGCGCAGGTCGCCGTTCGCGCCGGCGTACATGTTCTTGGTGAAACCGTTCCACAACTCGCGCAGGGACGTGTACATGCGTACGCGGACGAAGCGGTGGCCGTCGGCGAGCACGAGCCGAAAGCGGCCGTCGCCCTTGAGACGGCGGGCGAACGCGACGTCTTCGATGATCTCGCCGCGCAGGGCTTCGAATCCGCCGAGCGCGTCATGCGCGGCGCGCGTGACGAGCACGTACTGGCCGTTCGCCAGCGCATGGGGATCGGCGGGGTCGTTCAACTGCGCGATGGTCCCCGATGCGAGCAGCACCATGCCGAGGATCGTCGGAAGCACCGCGCGCTCGGACCACGTTCCGAGCTCTTGGTACGTCCACAGCGTCAGCGCGTCGGCACGCTGCGCGCGGGCGAACGCGAGCGCCGACGCGCACGCGTGCGGCGCGTGCCAGGTGTCCGCGTCGGTGAAGAGCAGCCACTCGCCGTGCGCTGCGCGCTCGCCCTGCGCGAGCGCCCACGGTTTGCCCACCCAGCCGTCGGGCAGAGCCTCGCCGTGCACGATACGCAGGCGCGAGTGTTCGCGCGCCAGCTCCGCGAGGACCGCGGCGGTGCGGTCGGTGGAGCGGTCGTCGACGACGATCACCTCGAAATCGGACAGCGTCTGCGCGAGCAGCGAGCGCACGCAGCGCCCGATGTTGCGCTCTTCGTCGCGGGCGGGGACGACGATCGACAGCGAAGGCTCGCCGGGCAGCGCCGTGACGCCAGGGACGGCGACCCAACCGCGCAGCATCACCGACGCGCGCGCCGCATAGCCGAGCGCCGTCAGCGCGCACGCGTGCGCCAGCACGTCGAGGGCGCGTTCGCTCAGCGGATCGTACGCCACGGCTGCGGCGCGCGCGCGACGAAGCCGCGGTGAATCTCGTCGAGCACGCGCCGGTGCGAAGCGAACTCCAACAGATCGGCGGCTTGCTCGAACGTGACCCAGCGGTGCTCGTCGTGCACGTTGTGTTCTAGCGCGACGTCGCCATCGCCTAGATACGCCACGAAGAACGGCACGTGCACGATGCGGTCGCGCACCGGGTCGTAGAACGCGTCGAGTTCGCCCGCGGTGAACAGGGCCGTAGCCGCGAGGCCCGTCTCTTCGATCAGCTCGCGGCGCGCGGCGTCGGTGGCGCGCTCGCCGTCCTCGACGCCGCCCATCACGAACGTCCACGCGCCGGTGAACGCACCGCTCGCGCGCCGCAGCAGCAACACTTCCGCGTCACCGTGCGCTTGTCGAACGGCGCGCAGTACGACGATGGCGACGGCGTCCGGCTTGCTCTCTGGCTTCATGTGCGACGCTTCAGGCCATGTCGAAAAGCGGCAGTGCTCGAGCACGAGCATTGAGAGGCAGGATGCGATCAGCGTCGTGCTCCAGCGCCACGAAGGCGACACTCGATTCCTGAAGGATCGTAGAAATCCAGGAACTTTCGGGCGGCGGAATTGCGCCAAAAGCTAGAACACGCTCCGCGTCGCCGAGTTCCGGTCTGTAACGAATTGCGTAATCAGCGAGTTGCCCGATGCCGTAGCGCATGCGATCGACAACGACACGCGGATCACGAATGCTCTTCGCTTCGATGAGCAGACCATGTCCGCGCACACGCGCGTACAGGTCGACGTTGTTATTGTACAGCGTCTCACCCCCACGTTGATGAATGAGATCTTGGAGGATGCGTAAAGTACGCTGATGATCGCTGCGTGCGCGTTCCTGCAATGCTGCGGATTCTGCTATGTCAACGGGCTTCCCGGTCGGCTTATAACCGGTACCAGGCGGAATCTGGGTGATCAGTTGTAAAGGCTGTTTTGGTGGAGCGTTTCGTGGCAGTGCGGAATATGGAGCGGCGACGATAAGCTCAGTATCTGCGAGATCGACGAAAGCGTCCCCGTGAATGCCGGCGGCCGCAAGAACGCGGTAATAATCATTTGGGAAAGCGCGCCGCACCGATCGGCCTGTGAATCCCGTTCGCGACGTGAATCCGCTTTCATAAAAGCGCCCTGTGGGATCGTTGTACGGCACCGGTTCGGCGAAAGGACGGTACTGCCGGATTGGAACGAAGCGGTGCGTGCCATCATCCGGGTCCGTGAACGGCTCGCCTAGCGTTCCGTAGCCGATATAGCTACTCGCCTCATTTGCCGAAGCCCCTCTCGATGGCCGGTAATATAAGAAACGCTCATAGCCGTTGATCAGCGGGAAATATCGCTGGGGATAATGATAGATCACCCCTTCGACATCGAGATATCCGGGGTCGTCTAACCACGTCCTCTGCATGAGGACGAGGTACTCCACGTTAGCTGGCTTTCGCTCGCGGCTGCGTTTCGGCGCGAAGTTGGCCGCAGGCGGCGGCGATGTCGCGGCCCATCGGGGTGCGCACCGTCACCGCGGTGCCGCGCGCTTCGAGGATCTTCGCGAACTCCCAGATGCGCTTCTCGTCCGTACCGCGCACCGCCGCATCCGGCGTGCTGTTGTACGGGATCAAGTTGACGTGGTACAGCGGGCCTTTCATCAGGCGCGCGAGATCGTGCGCGTGCTGATCCGTGTCGTTCACGTCCGCCAGCATGACGTACTCGAAGAACACCTTGCGATTCGTCTTGCGGATGTAGCGCTCCACCGCGGCCATCAGGTCGGCGGTCGAGAATTTGCGGTTCACCGGCATGATCGTCGAGCGCGTCGCGTCGGTCGGCGCGTGCAGCGAGATCGCGAGGTTCACCTGCGTGCCCTCGTCGGCGAAGCGGTCGATCTTGTCGACCAAGCCGACGGTGGAGATCGTGATGTGCCGGTGGCCCAGCCCGAACCCCTTGGGATCGTTGAGCAGCGCGACGGCGCCCATCACCGGCTCGAAATTGGCGAAGGGTTCGCCCTGGCCCATGAACACGACGTTGGTGATCTTGCGGCCGTCGCGCGCGAGCTGCTTCGCGAAATAGCGCGCCTGATCGAAAATCTCCGTGGCGGTCAAATTGCGCGAAAAACCGGCCTGGCCGGTCGAGCAGAACGTGCACGCGTACGCGCAGCCGGCTTGCGACGAGATGCACACGGTGTTGCGCTCGCCGTGGTGTTCCATCAGCACCGCTTCGACCTCGTTGCCGTCGTGCAGGCGGAACAGCCCCTTCGTCGTTTGGCGGTCGTTCGAGTGCTGGATCACCACCGGCTCGATGCTGTCGAGCGCGACGCTGTCGGCCGCGAACGCCGCGCGCAGATCCTTCGGGAGCGTCGTGATCGCGTCGAGGTCTTGGACGAGCTCCTTGGTCGCCGCGCGGTACAGCTGATCGATGCGGTAGCTCTTCAGGCCGTGCGACGAAGCGAGCGCCGCGCCGTTTTCGTAGCCGGCGCGGCGCGCTTTTTCGTCGATCCAGAGGTCCCGCGCGCTGAGCATGACGGACTATTCTACCACGCCATGCCCCGGCGGGCGGACTACGTTAGAAGGACCTTGTCGATGGTGGTGATGCAGCCGTTGTCGGCGCGGAGGTCGTAGCTGATGACGTGGGCGCCGCCCACGGTCGTGCGCTCGCCGTCGAGGCCGAACTGCAGCGTCCCGCCGCCCGCGCTCGGGACCGAGCCGCTGGTAATGGTGCTGTCGCCGTCGCGCATCTTGATCATGTCGTTGACGACGTGGCCGAGCAGCAAGGCTTTGAGGCGCGCGGGATCGCTCATGAGCGCCTCGCGCTGCGCGGCGGGGAGCTTCGCGAACGCCTCGTCGGTCGGCGCGTAGACAGTGACCGGGCCCGCGGCCTTGAGTGTATCGTCGAGGCCCGCGGTGTGCACGGCAGCGACGAACGTGTTCAGATTCTTCTGCTGGGCGGCGAGTTCGAGGACCGTGGCCGCGCGGGGTTGGGCGAGCGCGGGCCCGGTGAGACTGAGGGCAAGCAGGCAACCGGCAAACGACCGGAATGCGGCAGCACGGGTAAGGCGCATGGAGACCTTCCTCCGGAACAGAGAGGGTGCTGACGATCGATCGTTACCCCCAGTCTACTATTTCCTTAGGACTTTGTTTCGAGAGAAAGATTAAATTTATAGGTGAAATCCTCAAGTTGGCGGTCCGGCGTCAGAAAAGCGAGCTCTGCTCCGGCGTTTTCTGCGCTTCGGGGGCCGGCTCGTCGAGCCGCGCGCGGACCTTCTTGAGGTCGCCGTAGACGAGCTTCTTTACCTCGGTCATCGCGCCGCCCGTCTGGCGCAGGATGTACGCCGGGTGGAACGTCGCGATCACCGGGACGCCGCTGGGGCCGTCGAACCACTGGCCGCGCTGCTTGGTGATCGAGAACTTTTCGCCCATGAACGACTTCGCGGCCGGCGCGCCCAGCGCGAGGATCACGCGCGGGCGGATCAGCTCGATCTGCTCGTCGAGGTACGGCCGGCAGTTGCGCATCTCGTCGGGCGTCGGGGCGCGGTTCGCAAGGCGTTGGCCGGTGTCGATGGTCGGGCGGCACTTGACCGTGTTGCAGATGAACACGTCCTCGCGCGGCAGGTCGATCGCGAGCAGCATCTTGTCGAGCAATTCGCCCGCGCGCCCCACGAAGGGGCGGCCGAGCTTGTCCTCGGTCTCGCCCGGTCCTTCGCCCACCACCATCAAGGCCGCGCACGGATCGCCCTCGCCGTACACGCTGTTGCGGCGCGTCGCGCCGATCCCGCACTTACGGCACGCCGCGACGATCGCCGACTGGCGTTCGAGCTCGCGCTCCCGCTTCGCGCGCTCTTGCAGGCTCATGCGGGAAGCGTGCCCGGCGCGGGCTCGAGCAGAACGGCCTCGCCGAACGCGAGCACGCGCGTCGCCCCGTCGGGTCCTTCCGAGGCTTGAAACTGCAAGCCCAGCACGCCGTTCGCTCCCATCGTCTCCGCCTTGCGCAGCAGCATCGCCAGCGATTCGGTGCGCGTTTTCTCGGCGTCGGTGAGATACTCCACCGGCGCGAGCCCGATGAGCGCGCCGATGTTGCGGAACGTCTGCTTGAGCACGTTGCGCGGGCGGCTCGCGTTGCCGTACGCATACCCGAACGACCGCACCACGCGATAGCCTTCGACGCTCTCGAACGTGGTGACGGCGTCGGGCGCGAGCGCCATCAACGCAGCAGCCTGCGGCCGAGCACGAACGCCCCGGCGGCGACGCCCGCGTACAGCGCGTAGCGCCCGACGAGCGCGCCCACCAGGCTGTAATACCACGCACGCCCGTGATGCTTGAGCCAGTACTTGCGCCGCGAGGTCTGCTTGCGCTTCTCGACGTTGTACTGGCCGCGCGCGGAGCCCATCCCTTCGTGCACCGCCTCGCTCGCGGGCACGTACCACGTCTCCCAGCCCGCGCCGGCGGCGCGCTTCGCGTAGTCGACCTCTTCGTGATAGAGGAAGAATCGCTCGTCGAACGGGCCGATCGCGTCGATCACGGCGCGGCGGATCGCGAGCGCCGCACCGATGGCGAGATCGACGCGCTGCGGCTTGTCGTGATCGAAGTCGCGCAGCCCGGCGCCGTTCGCGAACCGGCGCAGAACCGGCAGCTCACCCCACGCGCTGCTGCGCAAAAACGCGCCGGCCCAGGTGTCGAACTCGCCGACCGACTCCTGGACGCTGCCGTCGTAGTTGTAGATGCGCGAGCCCGCGATGCCGCACGCCGGGTGTGCGTCCATGAACGCGACGATCTCCGCCAGCGCACGGTCGTTCAGCTCGGCATCGGGGTTCAGGAGAAAGACGTATTCCGACGACGTCGCCGCGAACGCGCGGTTGCACGCCGCGGCGAAGCCGAGGTTCGCACCGTTCTCGACGATCTGCACCCGCCCGCCGTAACGCTGCGCGATGAACTCGCGCGAGCCGTCGGCCGAGCCGTTGTCGGACACCACGACGTTCGCGAACGCCGGGTCGTGCCGCACTTCCGTCAGCGCGAACACCGAGTCGAGCGCCGTCGCGATCTTCTCCTTGTCGTTCCAGCACACCACGACGACGTCGACCCTGCTCATCGCGGCGGCATCACGCGGCGTCGCCGCCGCGCACCGGGGCGAACGTGTTGCGATTCTGCAGGTACGGCCAGATGAAGCCGTCGAGGTCCCCTTCGAGAACGGCCTGCGCACTGCCGGTCTCGACGTTCGTGCGCACGTCCTTCACCAGCTGGTACGGGTGCAGCACGTAGTTGCGGATCTGCGAACCCCACTCGTTGGCCATGCGGTCGCCGCGCAGCTCGTTGAGCTTCGCCTCCTGCTCCTCGCGCGCGCGCTGCACGAGCTTCGCGCGCAGGATGTTCAGCGCGACGTCGCGGTTCTGCATCTGCGAGCGCTCTTGCTGCGACGCGACGACGATGCCGGTCGGCAGATGGTAGATGCGGATCGCCGACTCGGTCTTGTTGACGTACTGGCCGCCCGCGCCGCTGGCTTTGAACGTCTCGACTTTGAGGTCGTCGGGCTTGATCTCCACGTCGCCCGCATCGCCTTCTTCCATCTCCGGCACGACGTCGACTTCGGCGAACGACGTCTGGCGGCGGCCCTGGTTGTCGAACGGCGAGATGCGCACGAGCCGGTGCACGCCGCGCTCGCTCTCGAGCATGCCGTACGCGTGCTTGCCGCGGATGATGAACGTGATCGACCGCAAACCCGCTTCGTCGCCGGGCGCTTCTTCCACGACGTGCGTCTCGTAGCCATGGTTCTCGGCCCAGCGCAGGTACATGCGGCCGAGCATCTGCGTCCAGTCGGCCGCGTCGGTGCCGCCCGCGCCCGCGCGGATCGTCACGATCGCGCCGTGCGAATCGTACGGCCGGTCGAAGTTCGCCGCCATCTCCAATTCGTCCAGCGCCTTGACGGCGCGCGCGAGCGCCGCTTCGGCTTCCGCCTCCGCACCGGGTTCGTCACCGAGGACGTCGAGCAGCTCCGTGGCGTCCGTCAATTCCGCCTCGATCACGTCGACCGCGTCGATGTCTGAACGCAGGTCGGCGATCCGCTTCATGACGCCGCGCGCCCGCTCGGGATCGCTCCAGAAGTCGTCCGCGCGCGAGCGCGCCTCGAGCTCGGCTACGCTGCGGCGCTTGCCGGCATCGTCAAAGCCGCACCTTGAGCGCGCTCAGGCGCTCGCGGGCGCGGTCGATGGCGGTCGTTTGGGCGTCTGACACGGGACGACCGGGTTCTCCGAGAGTCGGCGGCGCCCTACCGCCGGAGCTTCGAAAGCAGAGCTGCGGGCGGTCAGGCCCACGCGCGTGCACCGGCGACTCGCGGCAAGTGACGCGCTGGGCGCGAGCGCGCGCGTCAGGGCACCCTCGCAATCCGTCGACCGCACGCACCGCGCGCAACCGTCGCCGGCGTCGGGAAACACGACCGGTACGCCGTCGAGCGACGGCCCGACCCACTGTCCCGGTGCGGATGTCGCGCACGCGCCGCACCGCGTAGCGGCCTTCGCTGCGGCGCGAGAACATCGGCGTGAACGGCACCGCATCGGCGAAATAGTAGTGCGTCACTTGGCTCTTGCGCGTGAGCGTGCGGTCGTCGCGCGGCGAGCCGCCGTGCAGCAAGTTCGCGGACCAGATCAAGAACGTGCCGCGCTTGATATCGAGCTCTTCACGGCGGAAGCCGTTCGCGCGCGCGAGCGCCTCGATGCGCTCTTCGTACACCGTGTACGACGCGCGCGTGTTCGGGTTGTCCCACGACAGGTCGCCGGCGACCGGCGGCACGCCGAGGTCTTCGTAGTCGAACTCCGGCAACCGGTGCGAGCCCGGAAATAGTGCAGCGGTCCCTGCCGCAGCGACACGTCTTCGAGCGCCATCCAGACGCCGCACATGAAGCCGCTCGGCAGCGACGAGAAATGGATCGTGTCGCTGTGCGTCCGCTGCTCGGTGCCGCACGAGAAAGTTGAGCGTCTGGAACGGGATCGGCTCGCGCCCGTAGAGCATCCGCAGCACGTCGAGCACCGCCGGGATGCGTCGCGATCGCCCGTACCGCGGCATCGTCGGCCCACGCGTCCTGCACGCGGCCTGGAACCGTCGGCGCCGAACGCCGCTCCGAGAGCGGTCCCAGATGCCGTCGGCGTCGAGCTCGTCGAGGACCCGCGCGTCTTCGATCACGACGTAGCCGTCGCGGCGGTACGTGTCGACCAGCGCGCGCTCCCGCGCGGACAGCCCGCGCCGGTTCGGCCTCCGACTCGCCAGTCCTCGCGTTCGAACCACGGCCGCGTGGCCGGCAACGTCTGCACGCCGCGGGTTTTCGCGAGCGCGGCCGGAAAACCACCGCCGTGAGCCGCATTCTTCTCCGCCCCGCCGCCGTGTTCGACGGCGATCAGCGCCGCGAGGGCTGGGCCGTCCTCGTCGAGGGCGACTCGCATCGTCGCCGCGGGCGCGGCGACTCGACGCTCGGCGCGCCGGACGGCGACACGCACGATCGACCTGCCAGGCGCAACGCTCCTGCCGGGGCTCATCGACTTGCACACGCATCTGCTGCTGCACCCGTACGACGAGCGGCCGTGGGACGACCAGGTGCTGCGCGACCCCGAATCGCTGCGCGTCGCGCGCGCCGTCGTGGCGGCGAAGCGCACGCTCGAGGCGGGCTTCACCACGCTGCGCGATCTCGGCACCGAAGGCGCCGGGGAAGCGGACGTCGGCCTGCGACGCGCGATCGAGGAGGGCGTGATCCCGGGGCCGCGCCTGGTGTGCGTGACGCGCGCGATCGTGGCGCGCGGTACGTACGGGCCGACGGGGTTTCATTCCGGCTGCTGCGTCCCGCAAGGCGCCGACGAGGTCGACGGGCCCGATTCGATCGTGCGCGTCACGCGCATGCAGATCGCACGCGGCGCCGATTGGATCAAAGTCTATGCGGACTACCGCTACGGGCCGGCGAACGAGGCGCGTCCGACGTTCTCGCAGGACGAGCTCGCGCTGATCGTGCGCGTCGCGCACGACGCCGGCATCCCGGTCGCGGCGCACGCGACCACGGCCGAAGGCATGCGCCGCGCGGCGCTCGCCGGCGTGCAGACGATCGAGCACGGCAACGAAGGCACGCCCGAGGTGTTCGCGCTGATGGCGGAGCGCGGCGTCGCGTACGTGCCGACGCTCGCGGTGTACGAAGTGCTCGAACGCATGCGCGGCTTGTCGAGCGATCACCCGAAAGTGGTGGCAAAGCGCGCCGCGTTCGCCGCGGCGCGCGCGAGCGGCGTGACGATCGCGAACGGCAGCGACATCGGCGTATTTCCGCACGGCGAGAACGCACGCGAGCTGGAGCTGCTGGTCGAGCACGGCCTGACGCCGGCGGAAGCGTTACGCGCCGCAACGTCCACGGCGGCGAGCGTCTTACGTCGCGACGATCTCGGCGTCGTCGCCGTGGGCGCGCGCGCCGACCTCGTCTGTTGCGACGGCGATCCGACGGTCGCGATCGGTGCGCTGCGCAACGTCCGTCTCGTGATGAAGGACGGACTCTCTTTATGAAGAGGTCTCTCCGCACGATAACCTTAAGAAGCGCCCGGCACCGTCATCGGTCATCAGAGGGGTGAGCCTTGTTCGCTAACGGTCCGCGGGTCGCAAGAACGTTCAGGCTCATTTGGTCTGTCGCGCTTTTTTGTTTTGTGTCCTATTTCGTTTTGGGCGGTATCTTGGACGGACACGCCACGCTGTCCACCGCGCATCCTTTGCTCACACTCGGCCTCCTTGCAATCCTCATCACGATACTTGCGGTCGTTGAGGGTCTTCACCTCTGCGTCGGTAGGCTTGGACTGAAAGATTTGGGCGCTCTGCGCGACCAATATCCGCGGGCCTACAAGCTCCATCAATGGATAAATACAGCATCCGGCACGAACCGCTTCCTGGCCGGGCGGCAACTGGTCGTCATCGTCGTCGTCTTCTTCGTGGCGAGAATCACGAGCTTTTCAGCGATGCAGACCTGGCCCCTCACGAGCGTCATCATGCCGGCGGTGCTCAGAAGCGCGTGGTTTCAGGAGATCTTCCTGAATCTTGGAATCCTCGGGGCCTTCTTCGTCTTGTGGTTCGGGCAACTGATTCCGCAATTCATCGCCACGAAGAAACCCGTTGCGTTCCTCAATCTCTTCGGGATGGAAATCGCCTTGAGGGCATGCTTCTTCATCGAAGCTCTCGGCCTCACGAAACCTGGCGACTGGCTAGCCCGATGGGTTTCCGAAGAGCACGCGATTCCGCCATCGCCTCAAGAACGAATTCGGATGGCGGAGTCGTAGGCTAAGCGGTCGCGACTTGGGTGATCAAAGCCGGCGCCATCGAGCGTAACGAAGCCGGCGAAGGCTAGCTCAGCGAAACGCGGAAAAATCGAAGACCCAACGTTCGCGCGTCGTCGGAGAGCCCTTCCGAAAGCGGCGAGTGCGGGGCGTCGATCGCAAACGAAATTTCGAGAGCGTCATCTCCGCCGCGAATATCGCTGCGGTGAATCGGGGCCTCCCGCCATTGCGGCGAGGCTGCCTCGGGCGCATCGGCATCAAAATCCCAACTCGCGACCTGGCGCTGGGCAGCGAAAACGGCGACGACGAGCTTCGGAAATTGTTTCGTGAGTAACGGCTCGACGTGCGCTCGTAAAACAAGGTCGCGTTCTTCCGTCACCCTCAACCACAGACTTGCTCGGTGAGCGACGGTCCAAACGCCCCAGTTTTCCGTCGCTCCCCAGCCGTCACGCATGAAGCACCGCGAGTCAGCCGCGTCGCTGAAATCGATGATCTCCCCGACCTGATATCGCGGCTCCATGTCAGGATTCTCCTCGATCAACGCGATCATTCGCTCGACATACCGCTTGCTGGAGTTTTCTGACCGCACGCGAGAGCTGAGCGCGGCCGCAGCGGCGGCAAGGTCGTCGAAGCCCGCGAGCGCATGCTGAACTGCGGTCACCACCGATTCGACCGTTGCGTGCTCGAAGATCGTCCCTGCGGCCCGTCCTGCCGCGACGTCCTGCGCCATCAGCGTCTGCCCGGGTACCACCACCGGTTTGCCGCAGCTCAACGCCTCGACGAAGACACCGGAGCTCAATGTTTCGTACGGCTTCGCTTCGTAGGGCAGCAGGACGATGGTGCATCGTTGAAAGTTTTCGAGATAGTCCTGCGAATCTTGGTTTGCCGGAAGGATCGTCGCGAGCGCGGCGAGCTCTGAACCGATGAATCGCACCGTGTCCGCGGACAAGGCACTGGGCTTGACGATGAAATCGACATCTGCGCCGTCAGCACGAACGCCGCGAATGACGTCGGCCAACCCTTCCAAAAACGGAGCTGACCGCTGATTGAGGTGGATGTAGACGGTCGGCCGCGCCGGTTGTCGCGATGGATCATCAGGCGGGAAGGCAAGATGTTTCGGAATCGCCGTCGGAAAGACACGGCGTCCGCCGGCACGCGACCCCCTCCTCACGATCTCAGGGCTGCTTCCGAGCAGGAAGACTCGCTCCTGTCCGGCTCTCGTACGCAGATCGGCACACGCCAAATGAAAGAATAGCGCTCCGGAAGGCGACGGGTCCGTGAGCGAATCCATGATCTCGTCGCCGACGATACGAAAAAACACGCTCGGACGGCGCTGCCGGGGACGGCTCGCCAACCACGAGCCGATGCACGCGATCAAAGCGGGCTGGCCGGACGTGAATAACAGGATATCGTCGACGTTTGGATCGTGCGGCGCGAGTGCGGCCCCAAGCGGCTCCAAGTTTCGAACCTGGTTCGTATACGTGCTAGCGCTCGCGAACGGGTTTTGCACGTCGTACGGCGCCATCTCGACCAACGGTTCGAGCACGGGTTGCGCATGGAGCACGCCGGCCACGTCAGGCGTGACTGACTGCGGTACGAGGGCGCACGGGGTGAGCCCTAACGAACGCGCTGATTCCATATAACCGAGCAACTCGTTGTAGTAGTGATTGCTTTGCTCCGACAATCGATACGCGACGACGATCAGTCTAGGACCGGCCGGCGCGATACGACGTAGACGCTCGATAGCGCGAGCCAGTTGCAATCAGCGAATCTCTGCCGAAGCCACGCCTTGCGGATTCCGTCCTGGCCTGACGAGACCAGGGTGCGAACCAAACACGCAACCCCACGGGTCGATGATTCGGCGGTCGGCCGGGGCGTGAACGGCGAGCTCGGTGAAGCTCGGATCGGGGTTGCACACGAGGATGGTGTCGGCACCCGCGATGGCTGCGTCGAGCGTTTCGCATACTTCCATCGATGACCCGAACGTTGCGCGCGCACTCTCACGCGCCATGCCGATGGGGTCGAATCCGATGACCCGAACCGGGCGACCGAGGAGCCGGCGCGCGAACTCGAATGCAGGCGATTCGACGGTAACCGACGTCCCCGGCTTGAACGAGAACCCGAGGATCGCCACCGAGCGCGGGTCGCCCGCCAACACGTCGCGTTCGATGACATCGAACTGAGCGGCATTGATCTCGGCGGTGGCATCGACGAGCGGAGCGTCGAGACCGGCTGACTTCGCCAAATGAAGAATCGCATCGACATCGCGCGGCAGACACGTCCCGGCATACGGCGTACCGGCGCGCAAGTAGCCTGTGCCGACCCTCGGGTGAAGCGACAGCGTATCCATGACGGCATCGATATCAACGCCGCCGAGACGGTCGCCGAGTTGGCCCACCCAATTCGCGAACGACACCTTCATGCAGGTGAACACGTTCAGGACGACCTTCAGGAGTTCTGCGTCACGCGTCTTCAAAAACCTGACCGGTGTCGCCGCCACGGTGATCCTCTGAAAAAGTGCCGCGGCCTGGGCACCGGCGGCCTCGTCGTCCGCTCCGATGAGAAGGAGCGCGGGTTGCTCGAAACCGTGCACTAAATCGCCTAGGGCGACGAACTCGGGCACGTACGCGACGCCAAAATCCGTCCCGGCGCGACGAGCCAATTGTTCTTCGAGCAGCGGAACGATCGTACTCGACATCGTTCCTGGCCAGAGCGTCGAGGAAATGACGATGAGGTGATAGCGCCACGTCGCCCGAGCTCGCAGCACGTGACACAGGTCCCGGCACGCCTGTACCACGTCGCTGCTCGAATAGGCGGGCTCCGACGAATCGGACGGCGTGGCGACCAGAATGATCGACGCGTCAGCATCCGCCGCTCCTTCGGGATCGCTCGTATACGTAATCGTATCGGCCGCCTCCGTTAGCAGCGCCTCGAGACCTGGTTCGACGAGCGGCACGACACCGCTCTGCAGCTGATCTATCAATCCACGGTTCGCATCGATGCCGACGGTCTTCATCCCGCTGCGTGCATAAAGTGCCGCGAGCGTCAGCCCGAGCCTCCCCAGGCCGAAGAATGCAAGGCGCCCTACCGTCACGAGTTCGCGCGCTTCAAGGCGCCGGGCGCGCACATTCTTGTGATCAGGCGGCCGCCCCGTGGCAGCGTTTGTACTTCTTGCCGCTACCGCAGGGGCACAACTCGTTGCGCCCGACTTTGTCGGCGGCCGCGCTCTGCTTCGGTTTCGTGGGCTCGCCGTCATCGCCGCGGTTGGTGTGGATCTGCGTCGCTTCATACTTCGGCGCCGGGCCGAGTAGGCGTTCCGCCATCGCCGGATCGATGCGCGACTCCGCGGGCTGCGGCGCGATCTGACCCGTCGGGAGCGGCTCGAACGCGGGCGCGCCGTTGGGCGATACACCGTTTGCGTACGTCTGTCCGTTGACGTGCTGCGGTGCGGCGAGCTGCGTTCCGTCGGGAGCGAAGCCCTGAAACTCGTCGGGCGCCGCCGCTTCGACGCGCACCGCGAACGCCGCCTTGATCGCTTCGTCGGCGATGTTGTTCTTGAGATCTTCGAAGATCTCGTACGCTTCTTTTTCGTACTCGACGCGCGGGTCTTTCTGCCCGTACCCGCGCAAGCCGATGCCGCTCTTGAGCGCGTCCATGATATACAAGTGATCCACCCACAAGCGGTCGATGATCGGCAGCATGATGTACTGCGACTCGACCATGCGCATGATCTCGGGGGTGACCTCGGCTTCTTTTTCTTCGTACGCCGCGATCGCGTGGTTGTAGAGCAGCTCCTTCATGCCGTCGCGGTCGAGCTTCTCGAGCTCCTCCACGGTGACGTGTTCCTTGATCGGGAACAGCTGCTCCAGCTCGTCGAGCGTCGCGCCGAGGTTCCATTCCGACGGATGCTCTTCTTCCGGCGCGCCGGTGTCGACCGCATAACCGACCTTCTTGCGCAGCGTGTCGACGAAGAAGTCGCGCAGCGGCTGGCCTTCGAGCACCCGGCGGCGTTCACCGTAGATGACCTCGCGCTGCTTGTTCATCACGTCGTCGTATTCGAGAACCTGCTTGCGGATCTCGTAGTTGTGGTTCTCGACTTTCGACTGCGCGTTCTCGATCGAGCGCGACAGGATGCCGGCCTCGATCGGCGTCTCGTCGGTGAACTTGACGAAGTCCATCATCTTCTGCAGCCGCTCTTGGCCGAACAGCCGCATCAGCTCGTCTTCGAGCGCGATGTAGAAGCGCGTCGTGCCCGGATCGCCCTGGCGCCCGGCGCGCCCGCGCAGCTGGTTGTCGATGCGGCGCGACTCGTGCCGCTCGGTCCCGATGATGTGAAGCCCGCCCGCTTCGGGGACACCTTCGCCCAGCTTGATGTCGACGCCGCGGCCGGCCATGTTGGTCGCGATCGTCACCTTGCCGGGGATCCCCGCGTCCTTGATGATCTGCGCTTCCTGCTCGTGGTACTTCGCGTTGAGCACGTTGCACTCGACGCCCTTGCGGCGCAGCATCCCCGCGAGCCGCTCGGACTTCTCGATCGAGCGCGTGCCGACCAGCACCGGCCGGTCCTTCTTGTGCTCCTCGATGATGTCGTCGATCACCGCGCCGAACTTCGCGTTCTCGCTGCGGTACACGATGTCGGCCATGTCCTTGCGGCACACCGGCATGTTCGTCGGGAGGACGACGACGTTGAGGCCGTAGATCTCGCGGAACTCGCGCTCCTCGGTCTTCGCGGTACCGGTCATGCCGGCGAGCTTGTCGTAGAGGCGGAAGTAGTTCTGGAACGTGATCGTCGCGAGCGTCTGGTCCTCGCTGCGGACGTCCAGCCCTTCCTTCGCTTCGATCGCCTGGTGGATTCCTTCGGAGTACCGGCGGCCGTACATCAGCCGGCCGGTGAACTCGTCGACGATGATGATCTCGCCGTCCTTGACGATGTACTGCTGGTCTTTGTGGAACAGGTTCCACGCCTTGAGCGCCGCGTTGAGCTGATGCGTCAGCTCGAGGTTGCGCTGGTCGTACAAGTTCGAGACGCCGAGCATCTTCTCGACCTTTGCGACGCCCTTCTCGGTGATCGGCGCGGCGTGCGATTTCTGGTCGACCGTGAAGTCTTCGTCTTTGATCAGGCGCGGGATGATCTTCGCGAACTGCCCGTACAGCTCGGTGGCGTCGTGGCCCTGGCCGCTGATGATGAGCGGCGTGCGCGCCTCGTCGATCAGGATCGAGTCGACCTCGTCGACGATCGCGTAGTTGAGGTGGCGCTGCACCATCTGGTCGAGCGCCCACGCCATGTTGTCGCGCAGGTAGTCGAACCCGACCTCGTTGTTGGTGACGTAGGTGATGTCCGAGTTGTAGGCGTCTTTGCGCGCGTTGTGGTCGAGGTCGTGCTGGATGATGCCGACCGTCAGGCCCAGCGATTCGTACAGCGGGCCCATCCACTCGGCGTCGCGCTTGGCGAGGTAGTCGTTGACCGTGACGAGGTGGACGCCCTTACCGGTCAGCGCGTTGAGGTACACCGGCAGCGTCGCGACGAGCGTCTTGCCCTCGCCGGTGCGCATCTCGGCGACGTTGCCCTCGTGCAGCGCCTGGCCGCCCATGATCTGCACGTCGAAGTGGCGCATCTTCAGGACGCGCTTGCCGGCCTCGCGCACGACGGCGAATGCTTCGGGGAGCAGCGCGTCGAGCTGCGCCTTCTCGGCCTCGCGCCGCACCTTGGGGTCGTCGCTCGTGCTCGCACCCTGTTGCAGGCGCGCTTTGAACTCGGCGGTCTTCGCGCGCAGCTCGTCGTCGGAGAGCGCCGCGGTCGCCGGCTCGAGCGCATTGACGCGGTCGGCCGTGCGGCGTAGCCGCACGACTTCGCGTGCATTCGCATCGAACAGGGTCTTGAGAAAGGCCATACAGGTCTACAACCATTCGCCGGGCGGAGGGGTTCCTCCGCGGATACCGGTTCCCGCTCGCGAGGTTACCCAGCGCGGGTCAGGCGCCGTCCAATGCGACTTTTGCCGGGCGGTTCAGCTGTTCGGCCGAGCTTCGGCGCAACAGGGCGCCCACCGTGACGAACGTGAACCCGGCGCGCCGGAACCGGTCCACCAGCTCGGGCAAGGCCGCGACGGTCGCTTGCCGCCCGCTGTGCAGCAGCAGGATCTCCGGCGCCACCGCATGCGCGAGCACGTGATCCCGCAGCGCGTCCGCCGGGACCACGCGCCAGTCGCCGGGGTCGTCGCTCCACAGGATCGTGTCGAATCCGGCGGACTGCGCCGCCCGCAAGGTCGCGGTGGTGAAGCGCCCGTGCGGCGGCCGGAACAAGCGCCGCTCCGCCGGGTCGGGCGCGATCCGCTCCAGGGTGTCCGCGCCGTCGCGCAGCTCGCCCACCACGGCCGCATCGGAGAGGCGGTCCAGATCGGGATGGGTCAGCGTATGGTCCGCGATCTCGTGCCCGCCGGCCGCGATCGCGCGCGCGAGGTCCGGGTACTGCTCGGCGTCGCGCCCGATGAGAAAGAACGTCGCCGGTACGCCGGCGTCGCGCAGCGTCTGCAGCAGCAGCGGCGTCACGACGGGGTAGGGCCCGTCGTCGAACGTCAGCGCGACCAGCTTCGGGCGCGCATCGGCCGGCGCGCGCGCCTTGCCGAGCAGCGCGTGGAAGCGCGCGGCCAGCGACGGCTGCACCAGCGACGCCGCATCGGCGCCGCGCAGCACGACCACGGGCCGCAGCAGATCGTCGGACTTCTGCCAGAGCCGCCGCCCCCAGTACGCCAACAGCACGACCGCGACGAGCGCGACCGCCGCGACGATCCACCGGCGCGGCATGCGCTCAGCGCGTGGGCGCGACGGAGGAGGTCGGCACGGCGACCGCGCTCGCCGTCGCGTAGTCCTTGCCGACGACCACGGTGACGAGCGTGTGCGGCCCCGGCGTCGTGTCGGTCGCCGGCGCGACCACCGCGTTCGGCACCCCCAGGTCAAGCCGCACGCGCTCGCCGACGAACGGCACCTGCGCGGCCGGCCGGATCTGCGTGACGTCGTAGCCGAACGTGTCGGCGTTGCCGACCGAGTCGACGACGTAGTGCAGCTTCTCGAGCTTCGCCGAAACCACGCCGGCCAGCCCCGGAACGCCGCTGCCGTTCTGCACGATGACGTGCACGGTGGACGGATTGATCGACTGCAAGCGCGCTCTTCGGTGGCGGGGTGACGTTGCCGTACGGGCCGAGGAACGCCGCCAGCACTTTGGCCTTCTGCCCCGGATCGGGGATGACGACCTCACCGCCGTACGGCGTCATCTTCGTCGTCGTGTACTCGAACGTGTACGCCTTGCTGAGGTCGGCGATGTTCGCGTCGCGGAAATGCCACGCGAGCGATTTCTCCTCGTCGAAGGTCAGGTTCGTCTTGACGTTCTTGTTGAGCGCGCCGAGCAGCGCGCCGATATGCAGCAGGTCGTTGAACTTCTGCGACTTCAGCTTGGCCAGCGTGATCTGGATGATCTGCTGCTGGCGCTTCACGCGGCAGGTGTCGCTGCACGCGTCGTGGCGGTACCGGCTGTATTCCATCGCCTTCTGCCCGTTCATGTGCTGCAAACCGGGCTTGAAGTGGATGTGCAATTCGCCCCAGTTGTCGTCGTAGTCCATCGTCTCGGTGACGGGCACCTCGATCCCGCCGATCGCGTCGACGAAATCTTTGAGGCCGCGCGCGTTGATCACGACGTAGCGGTCGAAGGCTGCGCCCTTGTCGGTGTGCGGCAGCGTGAGGAAATCGCCGATCACGGCGTCGGCAAGCTTGACGCCGCCTTGCGAGTACGCCTCGTTGATCTTCGAGTCGTGGCCGTTGACCATCGCCTCGGAGTCGCGCAGGATCGACACGAGCTTGAGCGACTTCGACGGGAAATCGAGCCCGGCGGCCATGATGGTGTCGCTGCGCGCGCCCTTGGAGTACGGCATTCCTTTCTCGTCGCGGTTGTAGTCGGTGCCGAGCACCATGATGTAGATGCGGTCTTTACCGAACACCGCGGACGGCGACGGGACGAAGATGCCGCCGATCACGTCGGACGCCTTTTGCCCGTCGTGGAACACGCGGTACGCGACGAACGCGCACACCACGCCGACCACGATCAAGATCGTCGCGAGCAGATACGCCCAGAAGTTTCGCCAGCGCGAAGGCGGCGAACCGCCGGGCGGCGGGTCCGAACGCCGGCGCGGCCGGTCGTTGGTGGGCGGCGCGGGCGGGAGCGGCGGATCGGCGACGATCTGTTTGCTCATGCGACCAACGTTCCATGGAAATCGAATGCGGTGTTGCCGCCGAGCCGCACGTCGACGAAGTCGCCGATCGCGACCCCGCCGTCGAACGGGAACACGATCCCGCCGTCGACGCCGGGCGCCTCACCCATCGAGCGGCCGACGAGCACGTCGCGCGCGCGCAGCGCGACCGCGAGCGGATCGGTCTTGCGCAGCGTGCGCCGTTCTTCGACCAGCACGCGGACCACGGTGCCGGCACGTTTCGCGCGCGCGCGCTCCGATGCGCGCCGCTGCGCGTCGCGCAGCCGCAGCAACCGCTTGCGCTTCTCGCGCTCCGGCACTTGGTCGGGCAGCAGCGCGCCCGGCGTGCCGTCCTCGCGCGAGTACGTGAAAAAGCCGACGCGGTCGAGCTCCGCGCGTTCGATCCAGCGCTCGAGCTCCGCAACGTGCTCCTCGGTCTCGCCCGGGAATCCCACGATGAACGTCGAGCGCATCGTCATCCCGGGGACGCGCCGCCGGAAGTCTTCGATGATCTCCAGATAGCGTGCGCCGTTGGACGGCCGCAGCATCCCGCGCAGCACCGGCACGCTGACGTGCTGCAACGGCATGTCCATGTACGTGCACACTTTGGGCAGCGACGCCATCGCGTCGATCAGCTCCGAGTCGACGGTCGCCGGATACAGATACAGCAGCCGAATCCATTCGATCCCGTCGACGGCGTCGAGCTGCGCGAGCAGATGCGCCAGCCCGCCGCGCCGGAAACCGCGGTCGCGCCCCCACATCGACGTGTCCTGCGCGATCAAGATGAGCTCTTTGGTCCCACCGGACGCGAGCGCGCGCGCCTCGGCAAGGATCGACGCCTCGGAACGCGAGCGGAATTTTCCGCGCAGCTGCGGGATGATGCAGAACGTGCACGGGTGATCGCAGCCCTCGGCGATCTTCAGGTACGCGGTCGCCGACGGCGTCGTGATGAGCCGCGGCAAAAAATCATGTTCGGGCTCGGCCTCGAACCCCAGCCGCACGGGCTTCTTGCCGGCGCGCGCGTCGTCGAGCAGCTCGACGATCGAGCCGTAGGCACCCGTGCCGATCACGCCGTCGATCTCGGGGATCAGCGACTGCAGCTCGTCGCCGAAGCGCTGCGACAAGCACCCCGCCACGATGAGCTGCTGCCCCTCGCGCTTGCGCTCCGCGTGCTCGAGGATCGTCTCGGTGGACTCGGCCTTGGCGGGATCGATGAACGCGCAGGTGTTGATCACCACCGCGTCCGCGTCGGCGGCCTCCGGGACGAGCGCCCACCCCGCCGCCCCGAGCTTGGCGATCATCACCTCGCTGTCGACGAGGTTCTTCGCGCACCCGAGGGACACGAACGAGACGGTGTTGGTACGTACGGCCGTTGCTGTCATCGATAATTGGTGAACTGCAGGGGCAAATCGTAGTCCAGCCCCTTGAGCAGGCTCATAACCTTTTGCAGATCGTCCTTGGACTTGCCTGAGACGCGGATCTGCTCGTCCTGATACTGCGCCTGGACCTTGAGCTTCGAGCCCTTGATGGCCTCGATGATCGGCTTCGATTTGTCCTTGGGGATGCCGGCGCGGATCGGGATCTTCTTGCGCAGCGCGCTGCCGGTCGCGGCCTCGGGCTCCTTCGACAGGTCGAAGGCCTTGAGGTCGATTCCCCGCTTGACGGCCTTGGACTGGATGATGTCGATCACGTTGCGCAGCTTCATCTCGTCGTCGGCCAGCACGGTGATCGTCGTGGCGTCGTTCTCGATGGACGCGATGGAGTGCTTGAAATCGAAGCGTCCCGCGATCTCCTTGCGCGCTTGATTGAGCGCGTTGTCGAGCTCTTGCGGGTCGACTTTCGAGACGACGTCGAACGACGAGTCGGTTGCCATGAATCGTTCCTACAGATCAGAGGGTGAAGCGCTGCTCGACGACGTCGCCCACATTGCCCATCGGTTTGGGCGAGCGGTCGTTCGTTCCGACGACGACGCCGCCGGCGTTGCCGGCCCGCACGTCGGCGACGTTCCCTTTGAACGTCCGGACGGTCCCGGCCGGAAAGATGCCTTCGAGCTGCTGCGTGCCGTCGACGACGACGCGCAGCCACGACCGCTGGGTCAGCCGGAGCGCGAGCTGATGCGGCGCGACACCGGATGCCGCCGGCGTCGCCGACGGTCGAGCGGACGCGGCCGGAGCCTGGGACTCGCCGGCGGCGACGGCGGGTTGCGGTGCTTGCGTCGCCTGCGCGACCGCCTTGCCCGTGCCGGGATGCGCGTACTGCCACCACTCGTAGCCGACGAAGGCGACCAGGACCACCGCGACGAGCGTCGCGACGACGGCCCACAGCGACGGCCCGGTGCGCTCGTTGTCGCTCAGCGTCGCGGCCGAAGCAGACGGGACGACCGGTCGCTCGACCGGCGACGTCTGGTTGAACCGCCCGACCGCGTCTTCGGCGTCTTTGCCCAGGTAACGCGCATAGGTGCGGATGAACCCGCGGACGTAGACCGGCGCACCGATCGACTTCCAGTCCTCGTTCTCGATGGCGTTGAGGTAGACCGAACGGATGTGGATCTGTTCGGCGACGTCCGAGAGAGTCAACCCGCGCGCTTCACGCGCGCTGCGGAACTCTTCGCCGAGCGCTGGCATTGCTCGAACCTTCGCGGGTGCACCCGGTTCTCCCGGTGCGCGGTTTACACGATGAGAAGACGATGAGCGAACGAGAACGTGTGGTCGCCGCGATGAGCGGCGGCGTCGATTCGGCGGTTGCGGCGGGCCTGCTGGCGGAAGCGGGCTACGACGTCGTGGGCGTCACGATGAAGATGTACGCGCCGACGAAGCCCGCGCACGCCAAGTCGTGCTGCGGCGCCGACGACTTCGACGACGCGCGCCGCACCGCGGCCGCGCTGGGCATCCCGCACTACGTGCTCGACTTCGAGGAGACGTTCCGGCGCAACGTGATCGACCGCTTCGCGCGCGACTACGCGCAGGGCCGCACGCCCAACCCGTGCGTGTCGTGCAACAACGAGGTGAAGCTGGGAACGCTGCGCGCCTACGCCGACCGCCTGGGCGCGCGCTGGGTCGCGACGGGCCACTACGCGCGCCTCGAGCACGGCGCCGACGGCCCGCACCTCTACCGCAGCGACTCGCCCAAGGACCAGGCCTACGCGCTGGCCCAGCTCACCCCGGCCCAGCTGGACCGCCTGCTGCTGCCGGTGGGCCAGATGACGAAGGCGGAGACGCGCGCCCACGCGGCGCGGCTGGGCCTGCCGGTCGCGGAGAAGACGGAGTCCCAGGACATCTGCTTCGTGGAAGGCGGCGACTACCGCGAGGTGCTGGCCCGGCTTGCCCCCGCGACGACGCGCCCGGGCAACGTGATGACGACGGCCGGCGCGCTGGCCGGCACGCACGCAGGCATCGGCGGCTACACGGTCGGCCAGCGCCGCGGCTTGCCGTCCGGCGAGAACCCGCGCTACGTGACGCGCATCGACGCGGCGACGAACACGATCGTCATCGGCCGCGAAGACGAGCTCGGCGTCGACGCGCTGGTGGCGGATGAAGTGAACCTGATTCGGCCGGAGCGCTTTGCCGGCGGTCGCGCGCGCGTGCTGGCGATGACGCGGTATCGCGCGAAGCTCGTGCCGGCTGACGCGATGCTGTCGGACGACGGGACGCTGCGGCTGGCGTTCGACGAGCCGCACCGCGCGGTCACGCCGGGCCAGCTCGTCGCGCTGTTCGACGACGCCGGCATCGAGGTCATCGGCGCGGCGACGATCCGCGACACGACGTAAGGTCACGACCTGCGGCCGCGCAGGAGCGCGCCCATCAAACCCGTCGCCGAGATCAAGATGAGCGCGCCCGAGCAAACACCGCTCAGTGCGAGCGTCGGCACGAAGCCGAGCTTCGCGATCGCCAGCGACAGCAGCCCGCCGAGCTTCGAGCTGCCGGCGACCATGCCGGTGCCCGTCGCGCGAACGCGCGTCGGAAAGCGTTCCGCCGCAAACGGCAGGAGAACGCAGATGAAGCCGTTCGCGGCGACGAGCAGCCCGGCGATCAGCACGATCAGCGCGGTGTAGTTGAAGGCCTCGGGCCGGCGGCCGAACGCGGCGAACGCGAGCAGCAGCGCGCCCTGCACGGCACCCAAACCGACGATCGCCGTTCGCGAATCGAGCCGCTGGTAGAGCAGCGCGATCAGCGGCGTCGACACGAACGAGAAGAGCGCGGACTTCACGAGCAAACCGTCGGCGAGCGAAACGCCGAAACCGAGCTCGCGAAAGTTCGTCGGAAGCCAGAAGATGAAGCCGAAGTTGATCGTGCTCCACGCGAACGCGCACACGTTGAGCCACACCGACACGGCCGACACACCGGCCCGCGTGCCGTTGCGCGCCGCGGCCGGCGCGGCACGCGCGGCGCTTCGGAACAGCGGCGACTCGGGGATGAGACGGCTCAGCGCGACGAGCATCAGCCCCGTCGGCAGCCCCGCGAGCCACAGCACGCGCCAGCCGAAATGCGGTTCGAGCACCAGCGCGAGACTGCTCGCGGCGACGTACCCGCCGACCGAGCCGAACCCGCCGAACAGCACGAGGAAAAAGCGCCGGCGCCGCTCGGGCAGCGTTTCGGCGAGGACCGCGAAGGCGACCGGAACCAGCCCGCCCGCGGACATCCCCATGATGAAGCACATCCCGAGATTCCATGCGAACGACGGCATCGTTCCGCAGATCGACGTCGCCATGAACATCAGCGCCGCGAAGACGATCGTGCCGCGCCGTCCGATGCGGTCGCCGAGCACGCCCCACACGACCGATCCGATCATGGTACCGCTCAGCGCGACCAGCGGGAGCAGCGCGATCGCGCTCTTCGCGATGTGATACTCGCGCATCATGCCGGGTACGACGAACGCGAGCGTCGCGGGCTTCATGACGTCGATGATCAGCGCGAACGCGAGCGCCGACAGCGTGACGGCTTGCGCGCGCGTCAACCGCGTCGACGAAGCAGGCGCGCTCGCGCGCACCGCGGCGGCACGTTCGCGCACGCCCGCCGGAGGCGGGATCAGGCCGAACGCCGCGACCGCGAGCCCCGCGACGACCGCGATCATGCCTGCGATCATCGTGCCGTCGACCGGCATGCCGGCCATGTTGTAGTCCATGTCCGCCATGCGCGAGAACATCAGCAGGTGCAGCCCGACGCCGTACACGATGGCGGCGGCGCCCGTCCAGAACGCGATCGGCCGCAGCGCGCGGCGCGCGAACGCCTCATTCATGCCGCGCCGTGGACACGAACAGCAGCCCTTTGCGGAACGCTTGCGCGACGAGATGCGGTCGCGTCCGCGCATCGAGCTTGAGGAAAAGCGACCGAATGTAGAACTCGACGGTACCCCGGCTGCGCTTGATGATCGCCGCCATCTCTTTGCTCTGCGCGCCCTCGGCGAGCGCTTCGAGGATGGCCATTTCGTGTTTGCTCAACAGGTGATGAGCTCCGGTCAAACTGCCGATCGGAGCGTATCGCTCAT
Organism: Vulcanimicrobiota bacterium; assembly: GCA_963791645.1. Classification (GTDB taxonomy): domain Bacteria; phylum Vulcanimicrobiota; class Vulcanimicrobiia; order Vulcanimicrobiales; family Vulcanimicrobiaceae; genus Vulcanimicrobium. The sequence goes on from CAWBTJ010000005.1 coordinate 52,547, forward strand.
GTATCGGATTCATGCCACACCCCCAACGCTTGGCACGAGTTTTTCAAACGAGCACACGACGTTTGCCTCACGATGGCGGCAACCTGTTTCCGGTCGCGTCCGCGGGATCCACCGCGTGCAGATAGCCCGGGCGCTCGACGAGCTGAAGCCGGTTGCCGTCGGGATCGGAGAACTCGGCCGCCCAGCCGCCCGAGAACGGTTGTTCGGGTGCCGCCGTGAACGCAACACCCAATGCGAGCAGCTCTTGGTAGTGCGCGCGACAGTCCTCCGTGAGGAGCACGACGCCGGTCCACGTTCCGACGCGCTGCCGTATCGCGGCTTCCTCCGGCCCCGCCATCGCGGGGTGAAACAGCACCAGTTCGGTCGTGCCCTGGAACGGCGCGATCGTGAGCCACCGAGCGCCGTTCCTCAACGGCGCGTCGAGCGTCACCTCGAAACCGAGCTTGTCCCGGTAAAACGCGAGCGCACGCTCCTGATCGCCGACGAAGATCGCGACGCTGCCTACCGCGAGATCCATCAGCGCCGCCTCGCAGGCACCACCAGCCGTGCTACGCTTTTTCGAACGCGCACGCTGCTGCTCCGGTGCCCGTATCGAACATCGTTCCGAACGGGATGAGGATCGGCGCGTCGGTTAGCGAGGCAGGTCGCAGCAACAGCGGCTGCGCCAGCACGGCGACGCCGCGGAGCGCCGTCACCGGGCCGCGGCTCGCGCGCAAGACACCCTCGTGCAGGAAGCTCGCGGAGGTGTCGGCATCGCATGCGATCCCGGCCGCGGCGACGTGATAGCGACCGCCGGCGAGCCCGTCGATCCGAAACGTGTCGACCGGAGTCGCGAGCACCGCGCAGCCGGCGGGGCGCCCGCGCGGGATCGGGCCAGGGAACGCGCCGACGTACACGCGCCCGACGAACGACGCCGGCACCCGGACGATCCCGGCGATCGAGGCGGCGTGGGCGCGAAACGCCGGCTCGCCGTACGGCCGCGCGCCCGCCGAGTCCGCGGCCGGTGGCGGCGCGTCGGCGAGGCGGCGAAAGCGGCTCGGCGGCACACCCACCAGCTCCGCGAAACGGCGCGTGAACGTGCCGATGCTGGTGTAGCCGGTCTCGAAGCACACGTCGGTGATCGTCATCCCGGTCGTGAGCAGCATCCGCTTCGCGGCCTCGACCCGTAGCAGACATTGGAACACCCGCGGCGGCAAACCGGTGACACTTCGAAATACCCGGTTGAAATGGTACGGGCTCATGCACGCGATGCCCGCCATCTCCGTAAGCGAAAACGTGTGGGCCGGATTTTCTCGCACGTTGCGGATGACACGTTCGACGCACGTCTGGTGCGAGGCTGCGGTCACGTCGCGCGGTGCGATAACCGGCTGGATGCGCGCCAGCATCGCGGTCTCAACCTCCGCACTCTCAGTGGGAAAACAACGGTAGCCAAGTCGAGCGCGCCCGTCTACCCCTGGCGGCGACCCCTTAGCAGAATTGTCAGTTAGAATACCGGCGGAGTGCCGTGACGCGTTGCGAATCGCGAGCGCCGATGGTATGAATCGGCGACAACGTTCGCCTTCGAGGACGATGTCATTGCGGTACACGGCGATTCGACGCGGCGGATCCGCGAATCCGATGCTGCGAATGATACTGATCGATCCGCGTGAAGCCGACTTCGAACGGCGCGGGTTCCGCTGCGGCGAGCCCGGCGCGCAGGCGCAGCTCACACGGATCGGCCGCACGTTCGTCGACGGCTACAACGCCGCGTGGACCGTGCCGCACGCGGAGCTCGCCGAGCGGCTCGCCGAGGTCGATCCCGGCGTGCGCGGCTTTGCCGCCGAAGGCGCGGCGATGGCGCTGATGCTCGGCGACACGCTGCTGCCCTGGCGCCGTGCGCGCTGGTCGCCGTTCGCGGCCGGCCCCGCCGAACCGTACGTCTACCTGGCGATCGTCGGTGCGGGCTGGGCATTCGCGCGCACGGGCCGGCTGCGCCCGCGATTCGCGCTGTTCGATCCGCTGCTGCGCTGGCTCGTATTCGACGGCCGCGGCTTTCACGACGCGTACTTTCGGCCCCACCGTACGGTCGCGCTGCAGCGGCGCGCGCGCGGCCTCACCGCCGCGGCGGCCGCCGTCTACGACCAAGGCGTCGGACGCGCGCTGTGGTTCGTCGCGTGCGCCGATCCCGGCGCGATCGCGGACACGATCGCCGGGTTTGCGGCGGAACGGCGCGCGGATCTCTGGGCCGGCGCCGGGCTCGCGGCGGCATACGCGGGCGGCGCAGGCGCCGACGCATTGCAGGCGCTGCGCGGTCACGCCGCCGGTTTCGAAGCCCACGTCGCGCAGGGCGCCGCGTTCGCCGCGAAAGCGCACCAGCGCGCCGGCATGGTCGGCCCCGCCTGCGAGCTCGCCGCGCGCATCCTGTGCGGCTGCGGCGCGGACGACGCCGCGTTCGCGACCGATCTGGCGCTGCGCGACGTTCCAGATCGCGCCGCCGCCGATGCATACGAGCGCTGGCGCGCCGCGACGCGCCGGCGCCTGCGCACGCGGCGCGAGGCGGCATGATGCGCGCGCGCGCGCTCGTCGCGCCGCTCGTCGCCGCCGCGACGATCGTCGGGACCTACCTCTGGGCGCGCGAGCCCGTCGCGTCCGCGGAGCGCGTGCACGAGCTGGCGGCGCCGTACCGCTTCGAGCGTTTCGTGCTGCCGGACGTCGCACCGTCGCAATGGGCGCATTCGCCGCGCGGCGTGCGCCCGGTGAACGCCGAACTGACCCGCATCCGGTCGTGGATCTCCGCGGTGGGCGCGGCGGTGACGATCGGCGACTTGCGCGGCGGCGGCGTCGCGCGCGATCTGTGCTACGTCGACACGCGAACGGACTCGCTCATCGTCGCGCCGGTCCCCGGCGCCGGCGGCTACCCGCCGTTCGTGCTGCGGGCGCCGCCGCACCGAGGGACCGATCCTGCGACCGTTGCGCCCATGGGCTGCGTCATCGCGGACTTCGACGAGGACGGGATCGCCGACGTGCTGGCGTACTACTGGGGCCGCTCGCCGGTGATCTTCCGCCGCACGACGCCCGGCACGGCGCTCGCGGCGTCGTCGTTCACCGCGCGCGAGCTCGTGCGGGCCGTACCGCGCTGGTACACGAACGCCGTGCTCGCGACCAATTTGACCGGCGACGGTCACGCCGATCTCGTCATCGGCAACTACTTTCGCGACGGTTCGCGCGTACTCGATCCAACCGCGTTCGACCCGTGCGAGATGCAGACGTCGATGTCGCGCGGGAGCAACGGCGCGGGGCTGCACGCGTTCCGCTGGACCGTGCACGGATATCGCGAGGAGCCGGATGCGTTTCCCGCCGAGGCTGCGGGCGGCTGGACGCTCGCGCTGAGCGCAGCGCCGCTGACGAGCACGCTGCTCCCCGACGTCTACGCCGCGAACGACTTCGGCGCCGACCACCTGCTGCGCAACGTCAGCACGCCCGGTGCGATCCGGTTCCGCGCGCTGCACGGAACGCGCGGCTTGGACACGCCGCGCTCGAGCGTGCTCGGCACCGACTCGTACAAGGGGATGGGCGCGGAGTTCGCGGACCTGTTCGGGCGCGGCGTGTTCGACTTGTTCGTCAGCGACATCACCGAACCGTACGCACTCGAAGAGAGCAACTTCGCGTTCGTCAACACGCGCGACGAACGTGCGCCAGACGCGGGCGTCGCGCCGTTCGTGAACCGCGCCGAATCGCTCGGCCTCGCGCGCAGCGGTTGGGCGTGGGACGCGAAGATCGCCGACTTCGACAACAGCGGCCGGCCGGTGGTCGTGCAAGCCGTGGGGTTTCTGCGTGGCGCCGTGAACCGCTGGCCCGAGCTGCAAGAGCTCGCGACCGGCAACGACGAGATGCTGTGCCAGGCGCGCGACTGGCCACGCTTCGAGCCCGGCGCCGACCTGAGCGGGCACGAGTCGCTGAAATTCTACGTGACGCCGCGCCGCGGCGCGCGCTACGTGGACGTCGCCGACGAGCTCGGCCTCACCGGCGACACCGTCTCGCGCGGGATCGCCGTCGCCGACACGTCGGCGCGCGGCGTGCTCGACTTCGCCGTCGCCGGGCAGTGGGGCCCGTCGTATTTCTACAAGAACGTCAGCGCGCGGCCCGGTGCCGCGCTCGACGTTCGCGTCGCGTTCGCGATCGATCCGCTGCGCGCGCCGCTGATCGATCCGCCGTCGCGAACGCTCCGCGCGCGCGCGGCGCTCGGCAGCACGGTCGCTCGTCACGTCCGCCGCCGGCACGACGCTTTCGGTCGTCGACGCGACGAGCGGACACTCCGGGCACCGCGATCCGTCGGTGCACGTCGGCCTGGGAGATGGTGCGACGACGCCCGTTGCGACCGAGATCCGCTGGCACTCGCCGTCCGGCGCGCACCGTCTGTCGCTGTCGCTGTCGCCCGGCCGCCACACCGTCGTCGTTCCGCCGACCTGAGAGAGGAGCGCTCCGCATGAACCCCACCGCCGCCCGGCTCGGCGGACTCCGCCGCTTTGCGATCGGGATCTCGGTTCTCAACCTCTTCGGCTACTTCTACCTCGGCTTCGAGCAGCCGTGGCTGCAGCCGCTCGCGGCGCTGGCGACCGCGTACGCGCTCGACCTCGGCCTCGAGATGCTCGACGCGCGACTGCACGGGCGCACGGCGCGCTACGCGGGCGGCTGCGGGCGTTCGTCGACTACCTGCTGCCCGCGCACATCACCGCGCTCGCGGTCAGCATGCTGCTGTTCGCCAACGACCGGATGGCGCCGATCGTGTTCGGAACCGCCGTTGCGATCGGTTCGAAGTGGATCGTCGCGCGTGCCGGTGCGCGGCGGCTGGAAACACGTTCTCAACCCGTCGAACGCGGTATCGCTGCGGCGCTGCTGCTGTTTCCGAGCGTCGGCATCACGCCGCCATACCAGTTCACCGAGAACTTCGCCGGCGCGTGGCACTGGCTCGTACCCGGCGATCATCCTGATCACAGGTTCGTTCATCAACGCGCGCTTCAGCGGCCGCGTCCCGCTGATCGCCGCGTGGCTCGCGGGGTTCGCGCTGCAAGGCGACGCTGCGCGGTGCTGTTCGCCGGCGCCGCGCCGATCGCGCCGTTCGTGCCGATGACCGGCGCGGCGTTCGTGCTGTTCACCATGTACATGATCACCGATCCGTCGACGACGCCGCTGCGCGCCGCGCGCGCAGATCGCGTTCGGGCTGAGCAACGGCGGCGGTCTACGGGCTGCTGATGACGCGCACGTCGCGTTCGGGCTCTTCTTCTCGCTCGTGATCGTGTGCGCGCTGCGCGGTGTGGTCCTCGCGGCGTCGCACCGTCGCGCGGCGCCCGGTCGCGGCCGTGGCGCCGGCACGCGTCGCGGCGTCTCCGGCAGTGGGCGCTTCGTGAGCGCGATCGCGATCGTCGGTGCCGCGTGCGTGTTCCCGGGCGCGCACTCGCTCGAAGAGCTGTGGTCCAACGTGCTCGCGCAGCGCGCGCGCGTTTCGCGCGATGCCGCCCCACCGGCTCGATCTCGGCGCGTACGCGCCCGGGGTGGCCGAGCCCGCGGAGACGATCGCGTGCAGAGCGGCCGCGCTTGTCACGGGCTATACGTTTCCGCGCGAGCGCTACCGCATCCCCGCCTCGACGTACCGCCAGGTCGACCTCGTTCACTGGCTCGCGCTCGACGTGGCGGCGCGCGCGGTCGCCGACGCGGAGCGGCGCTCCGGGCCGCTGCCGCGCGAGCGCACCGGCGTCATCGTCGCGAACACGCTCACCGGCGAGATGTCGCGCGCGAACGCGACTGCGCCACCGCTGGCCGTACGTGCGGCGCGTCGTCGCCGCCGCATGCGCGCGCACGGTGACGGACGCTCGACTCCGATGCGCTGCTGGCGTCGATCGAGAGCAACTTCAAAGCACCGTTCGAACCGATGGGCGACGAGTCGCTCGCGGGCAGCCTCTCCAACACGATCGCCGGGCGGATCTGCAACTACTTCGACTTCGGCGGCGGGGGACACGTGGTCGACGGCGCGTGCTCGTCGTCGCTGGTCGCGATCGCGCACGCGTGCGCGGCGCTCGGCGCGGGGCAGCTCGACGCGGTCGTCGTCGGCGCGGTGGACGTCAGCCTCGACCCCTTCGAGCTGATCGGGTTCAGCCGCTTGGGCGCGCTGGCCGCGGACGAAATGCGCGTCTACGCGCGCGACGCGTCGGGGTTCTTGCCGGGCGAAGGCTGCGGCTTCGTCGTGCTGCGGGGCGAGGCGCGTGGTCGCGTGCTGGGCCGCATCCGCGGCGTCGCGCTGAGCTCCGACGGCGCGGGCGGGATCACGCGTCCCGAGTTCGCGGGACAGCTGCGCGTGCTGCGCCATGCATACGAGAACGCAGGCTGCGATCCGCGCGACGTGTCGCTGTTCGAAGGCCATGGCACAGGGACGGCGGTCGGCGACGAGGTTGAGCTGCGCGCGCTCGGCGCGCTGCGCGACGGCCGCAACGAGCCCGAGCCGGCGTACGTCGGGTCGGTGAAGACGCTGATCGGTCACACCAAAGCCGCGGCGGGCATGGCGGGCTTGCTCAAGACGCTGATGGCGCTGCGGCGCGGTATCATCCCGCCGCACCCGGCGGGCGCGGCGCACCCGGCGCTCTCGGCGGCGCTGCGCGTTACGCCGCGCGCGCTGCCGTGGCCCGCGCACCGGCCGCGGCTCGCCGGCGTAAGCTCGTTCGGGTTCGGCGGAATCAACGCGCACGTCGTGCTCGAGGGCGCAACGGCGCGCCCGCGCGCGGCGCTGGCGCGGCGCGAAGCGCGCCTCGGCGCGTCGCCGCAGGACGCGGAGCTCGTGCTCGTCGGCGCGTCCGACGCCGCGGCGCTCGCGGCGAAGCTCGCGGCGCTCGCGGCGCAGATCGCCGGCATGAGCGGCGCGGAGCTCACCGACCTCGCGATCGCGTCCGCGGATGCGCCCGACGAAGCGCATCGCGCGGCGTTCCTCGTTGAGCGCCCGTGGCGCGTCGGCGACGCGTACGCGGTGCTCGCCGCGCAACTCGGCGCGGCATCGTTCGCCGATCACGACGCCGGCGTGTACTGCGCGAGCACGCGCGCGGCGCCCCGCATCGCGCTGCTGTTCCCGGGACAGGCCTCGGCCGTCCGCGAAAGCGCGGGCGCCGCCGGCCTGCGCTTCACTGCCCTCGACGCGCCGTTCGCGGCCTGCGTCGCGGGCGGCGACGCGACGTCGACCGCCGTCGCGCAGCCGGCGATCGTCGCGGCGTCGCTCGCCGGTCTCGATGCGCTACGCCTATTGGGCGTCGAGGCCGACGTCGCGGTGGGTCACAGCCTCGGCGAGCTCGCGGCGCTGCACTGGGCCGGCGCGTTCGACCGCGCGACGCTGGTCGGGCTCGCGCGCGAGCGCGGTGCGGTGCTGGAACGTACCTGCGCGCGCGGTGCGATGGCGGCGCTGTCGACGAGCGCGAGCGACGCGCGCGCGCTGCTGCGCGGCGCGGCCGTCGTCGCGTGCGACAATGCCGGCGATCGCTGCGTCGTGGCGGGGTCTTCCGCCGACGTGGGCGCGACGGTCGACGCGGCGCGCGGCGCGGGGATCCGGTCGGTCCTGCTCGGCGTGACGACGCCGTTCCACTCGCCCGCGCTCGTACCGGGACAGAGCGCATTCGCGCGCGTTCTCGCGGCGCACGCGTTCGCGCAGCCCGCGCGGCCGCTGATCTCGACGGTGCACGGCCGGCGCTGGCGCGCGAGCGACGACGTCGCGACGACGCTGATCGAGCAACTCACGCAGCCGGTGCGCTACCGCGAGGCGCTCGCGGAGCTGGGCGACGTGGACCTCGCGATCGAGGTCGGCGCGGGCACGACGCTCGCGTCGCTCGCACCGCCGGCGCTAGCGGATCGCGTCGTCGCGCTCGACGTCGGCGGCCCGTCACTGCGCGGGCTGCTCGCCGTCGCCGGGTTTCTGTACGCGCGCACCGGCGACGCGCGCGCGGCACGCGCGCTCGCCGCCGAGCGGTTCGCGCGCCCACCGGTCTTCGACGCGCAGCGCACGGTGTTCGCCAACCCGTGCGGCGCGGCGGTCGCCGACGAAATTCCGGCGCGCGACGCCGCTCGCGTGCCCGCACCCGAGCGCCTTGCGGCGCCGCCGCCAAGCGCGACGGTGCTCGAGCTCGCGCGCGGCATCGTCGCACGCCGCGTGGAGCTGCCGCTCGAAACGATCGGCGCCGGCGCGCGGCTGCTCGAGGACTTGCACCTGTCGTCGCTCGCGGCCGGCCGGATCGTCACCGACCTCGCCGCGGCGCTCGGCGTGTCGCCGCCCGCCGATCTGCTGAGCTTCGCCACCGCGACGGTCGGCGAAATCGCGCTCGCGTTCGAGCGCATTCGCGCCGAGGGGCCCAACGATCGCCCGCCCGCCGTGGCCGGCGTCGCGCCGTGGGTGCGACGTTTCCGCGTCGCCGAGACGCCGGCGGCCGTGCCGGCGGCGGACGCCGCACCGCCGCACGACTGGGTGTACCGGTCGAGCGCGAGCGGTGCGCTCGACGACCTGCTGCGCCGGCGCCTTACGCGCGCGAACGGCGCGGCCCGCGCGTACGCGGTGCTCGTCGACGGCACCGCGCCGGACGCGCTCGCCGCACTGCTGCTCGATTTCACGCGCGCGCTCACCGCGGACGCCGCTGCACGGCGCGCGCTGATCGTCGTGCGCGCGGCCGGCGGCGCATCGTTCGCGCGCTCGCTCGCGCTCGAGCGGCCGGGGCTACCGGTGTACGTCGTGACAGTCGAAGGTGCGCTGCCCCCGGCGCCCGTGCTCGACGCGGTCGTCGCCGCGGCCGCCCGCGCGGATGCGTACGACGAGATCGTCGTGCGTGACGGCCGATGCGCGCGGCACGAGCTTCGGCTCGACCGCGCGCCCGCGGCGCCGTGCGATATGCTCGGCCCCGGCGACGTGCTGCTGGTGAGCGGCGGCGGCAAGGGGATCGCCGCGGAGTGCGCGTTCCGGCGCGCGCTCGCGACCGGCGCCGCGCTCGTCCTCGTCGGGCGTAGCGCGCCTGCCGCCGACGCCGCGTTGGCGAGCAACCTCGAGCGTTTCGAGCGGGCCGGGATTCGTTTCCGTTACGTTCGCGCGGACGTGCGCGATCGCGACGCGCTCCGCGCGGCCGTCGCCGGCGCGACGGCCGCCCTCGGCCCGATCACGGCGGTGCTGCACGGCGCGGGGATCAACGAGCCCGTCGCGCTGAGCGCGCTCTCGCTCGACGCTCTCCGCGCGACGATCGGCATCAAAGTGGACGGCGCGAACAATCTCGTCGCGGTGTGCGATCCGGCGCGCCTGCGCGAGTTCATCGCGTTCGGTTCGATCATCGCGCGCACGGGGATGCAGGGCGACGCGCACTACGCGCTCGCCAACGAGCTGCTTGCGCGCGAGGCCGGCGCGCTCGCGAGCGCCCACCCCGCGTGCCGCTTCGTCGTCGCGGAGTGGTCGATCTGGTCGGGCGTCGGCATGGGCGACCGGCTCGGACGCGTCGACGCGCTGGAGCGCATCGGGGTCGCGGCGATCTCACCCGACGACGGCGTTGCGGCCTATCTCGACGTCGCCGCCGACACGCAGGCGTCCGGCACCATCGTCATCAGCGGACGCTTCGGGGATCTCCCGACGCTGCGCGCCCAGCGCGCCCCGCTGCCGCTGGGGCGCTTCCTGGAAACCACGCTCGTGCACTATCCGCACGTCGAGCTGATCGTGGAAACGGCGCTCGCGCACGGGACCGATCCGTATCTGGACGACCATCGCATCGACGGGCTGTCGGTCGTGCCCGGCGTCATCCTCATCGAAGCGATGGTCCAAGCCGCCGCGGCGCTGCTGGAAGCGCCCGTCGCCGAACTGCGTGACGTCGCGTTCGCGCGGCCCGTCATCGTCGACGACGGCCGATCGCGCGTGATTCGCGTCGCCGCGCTGCGCGACGCCGGCAGCGTTCGGCTCGAGCTGCGCAGCGACGAGACGGGATTTCGGTTCGTGCACGCGATCGCGCGCGCGCACATCGCGCCGTCCGTCGTGTCGCCCGCGGTCGCACGGCCCGTCGCACACGACGCCGGCGCCCTGCTGCCCGCGGCGGCCGACGTGTACGGCGGCATCTTGTTCCATACCGGCCGCTTCGCCGGCGTGCGCGCGTACGAGGCACTTCGCGCGCAGGCGTGCACGGTGCGCATCGCGCGCGTCTCGGCGCGTCCGTGGTTCGCGCCGGCGTTGCCGCAAGCGCTGGCGTGGGGTGACGCCGCGATCCGCGACATGGCGATTCACGCGCTGCAGGCGTGCGTTCCTCACGCGCGAGTGCTCCCCGCGGCGATCGCGCGGATCGCGCGCTACGCGGACGCCTTCCCGTCCGAGGTGGTCGTCGACGCGCGCCAGGTGGGTTACGACGGCGCCAGCTACGTCTTCGACGTCACGCTGTGCGGCCCGAACGGTGTCGTCGTCGAAACGATCGCAGGGCTCGAGTTGCGCCGCGCAGCGGCGGCACAGCCCGTGCCGATACCGCCGCCGCTGATCGGGACGGCGATCGAGCGGCGGATCGTCGACGCCGGTTTCGGCGACGTGACGATCGCCGCGCGCGTGCCGCACTCCGGCGAGCGTTGGGAGAAGCGGCCCGACGGCCGGCCCGCGAACGGAAGCTCGCGCTCCTACGCGCGCGGCGTCGAGCTGCGTTGCACCGGCGGTGCGGACGGGATCGATGCGGAGTTCGCCGGCGAGACCGCGGGGGAGTCCTGGGAAATGCTCACCGCGCGGTATCGCGATACCGAACGCTGCGCGAGCGCGATCGGCGGCGAGCCCGCGGAGCGAGTGCGCGCGCGGTTGTGGTGCGCGCTCGAAGCGGCGAAGAAGGCGGAGTCGGCCACGCCGGGCGAGCTGCTGATCCGCAGCGTGCGCGCGGACGGCATCACGGTGTTCACCACCGGGGAAACCGATCTCGTGACGCTGTGCGTCGACACGACGGTCGCGCCCGACCCGCTCGTCGTCGCGCTCGCGCTGCGCAGAGCGCAGGCCCCGGAAGCGGTACCGTCGTGAAGCCACGCGGCGTCTTCGTCCAGCGCCACACCGTGACGTTCGAAGAGACGAACGCTGTCGGCAACGTCTACTTCGTCAACTACCTGCGCTGGCAGGGACGCGTGCGCGAGATGTTCCTGCACGAGCACGCGCCGGCGGTGCTCGAAGAGGCCCGCCACGGGCTGCACCTCGTGACCGTGCGCTGCGCGTGTGATTTCTACGTCGAGCTCGAAGCGTTCGACGAGATCGAGATCCGCATGGCGCTCGAGCGCCAGGAACAGAACCGGCTGTCGCTGTCGTTCGAGTTCGTGCGCGTTTCGCGCGGCGGCGCCGAGCTCGTAGCGCGAGGCTCGCAAGACGTCGCGTTTCTGCGCGCCGGCGCGACCGGGCCGGCCGCGACCCGCCCGCCCGAACAGCTCATCGATGCGCTGACACGGTTCGGCGCGCTCGCTCCGGCTTGAGGAGCGCACGGCCGAGACGATCCGCTTCACGCCGTCGCATTGCGACGTTGACGCACAGGCGCTCCAGGTGCTGGCGGACCGCGAGCCGGCCCTGCGGTACGTCGTGAGCGCCGAGAAACGCCTGAACCTCTTCGGCTTGTTCCGGCCGCGACAACGCGGTCACGCCCGCAAGGAACGGGGCGATCGCGATCGGCGAATACACGCGATTGACGTACTCCCAATGCCGTTCGACGAACCGCCACGCGCGCATGCCGTGGTCGCGGTTGCGCAGGCACGCCCCAAGCAGGTGCGGCGCGTCCTGGCTCCGCACCGTGCCGTCGACGCACATCGCCAGCGTCCGGTCCATGTGCCGTTCGTGCGGAAAGGCGCTCAGGCAGCGCTGGTAGCGGAGCACGTCCTGCGGCGTGGCCGCGTGCGTGCACCGGCCGGCGAAGCGGTCGTAGTCGTCGTCGCCGCCGTTGTAGGCGACGACGTCGGCGGCGGCCGCCGCCACGTTGGGCGCCACGGACGCCGGATCGCGCACGTACCGGTCGTGCAGCGCGCGCGATTCGGCGATCGCGCCGTCGTCGCGGACGATGATGCCCAACACACGCATCACGACGCCCCGCAGCTCCCGCGCGCGCGGCGAGCCGGTGTCGTTCCCCATTCGCATCAGCCGGCGGTGCGCCGGCGAAACGAGCTGCCGTATCCGCGCCCGATACGCCGCGCGCGCTTCGCCTTCCAGCAGCCGTTCCAGACCGTCGAAGGCCGTGCAGAGCAGGGCCCACACGCTCGGGTCGGTTTCGTCCGCGCGCGCCGCGAGCTCGAGAAACTGCTCCGCCGTGGAGCTTCCTTGCAGCACGCCCGCCCACGCGTCGTCGACGAGCGCGTACCGCTCCGCGGCCGACAAGCGCACGGCCGAACACGACAGGAGCGACTGCAGCATGTGCGGCGCATAACGAACGCGGTAAAAGCCGTCGGCTCCCGCGTTCACGACCACGGCGTCGACCGGGTCGGCGAACACGAGCTCGGCCGACGCGTCCTCGATCAGTGCCGTGTGATCCGCGCAGCCCCCGGGCCCGTATGCGCGAATGCGCAGCGGCACGACGAACGTCGTCTCGTCCGCCGTTTCCGCATGCGCGAAGCGAAAGCGCTGCTGCGCGATCGTCAGCACCGTACGGTCTTCGCTGAGCGCGGCCGTAAGCACCGGGTAGCCCTTCTGGTGGACCCACGAACTCATCAGCCGCGTGACCGGACGGCCCGTCACGTGCTCCAGGGCGCGCCAGAGATCGTCGGCCGCGGCGTTGCCGTACGCGTGCTCCTCGAGGTACAGGCGTACGCCGGCGAAAAACTGTTCCGTTCCGACGAACTGCTCGAGCATCCGCAGCAGCGACGCCCCCTTCTGATACGTGAGCACGTCGAGCATGCCGAGCGCTTGCAGCGGAGATTCCACGGGATATTCGAGCGTTCGCGTGCTCTCCAGCGCATCGACGTCGAATGCCTTGGACCGGTCGAGCGAGAACTGCGTCCAGCGGTCCCACTCGGGATCGTAGGCGTCGACGCACGCCGCGCTCATGAACGTCGCGAACGCTTCGTTGAGCCAGAGCCCGTTCCACCACTCCATCGTGACGAGGTCGCCGAACCACATGTGCGCGATCTCGTGGGCGATCACGTCCGCCGAGCGTACGAGCTCCGCCGCGGTGGCCCGCCGCGGATCCAAGAGAAGGACGGCCTCGCGATACGTGATGCAGCCGAAGTTTTCCATGCCGGCGGCGGCGAAGTCGGGGACCGCGACTTGGTCGAGCTTCTCGCCCGGGTACGCCAGCCCGTACTTCGCAGCGCAATAGCGCAGGGCGAACGCGGCGAACGTCTGCGCAAAGCCGGTCAAGTGCCGCTTTTCGCGCGCGGTGACGGTGCGCAGCCGAACGCCGCCGACGTCCACGGCTTCCGTGAACTCCAGCGGACCGACCGCGAACGCCACGAGGTACGGCGACATCGGGATGGTGTCCAGAAAGCGCACGGCGCACGTGCCGCCGGCGCGCGTTCGTTCGGCCACGCCGGCGTTCGACACGCAGTCGAGCTCGGCCGGGACCACGAGCGTCACCGCGAAGACCGCCTTGAACGCCGGCTCGTCGAAGCACGGAAACACGCGGCGCGCGTTCGTGCCCTGCATCTGCGTCGCGGCGATGACGTGCTGCTCGCCGTTCGCGGTGGTGAAGCGCGAGCGGTAGAATCCGAGCAGCTTGTCGTTCAAGACGCCGCGGAAGGCGATGCGCAGCGTGTACGCGCCGGGCGGGATCTCGGCCGGCAGTCCGATCGACGCGCGCTCGGTCGCGGCGTCGACCGCGATGACGCCGCGAGCGCCGGTTCGCGCGTTGCGTTCATCGACCACGTGCGCCTCGTCCAGCTCGAGCTGCGCGGCGTTGACGACGATCTCGGAAAGCGGCTCGCGGACGTCGAGCCGGATGCTCACCGAGCCGCTGAAGATGCCGCGGTCGAGATCCGGCTCGAGTGTGAGATCGTAGCGCACCGGGACGACGGTGCGCGCGAGGCGGTACGGCGTCGCAGCACGCCGGTCGCGGATACCGGCCGACTCCCGCGTGCGGTCGCTCGGCGAGCGACCGCGCACGCCGGAGCGGGCCGAATCCAGCATGCCGCCGTCAGTCCAGCCAAGCCCCGATGTGCGTCTTCACGCGCTGCAGGATCGCCACCGGCGGGCCCTCCGGATCGTCGGTCCGGTAGAGGCTGATCGCGACGCCTTCGCGCGTGCCGCCGCCCTGGCCGATGGGCGGGATGTGCGTGATGGTGTGCTGCAGCTGGATCGCCTCCTTGTTGAACACCGTGATGCCCACGTCGAGCAGCTCGAACTGCATGTAGCCGAACATCTCGCACATCTTCGGCGAATCGTTGGGACTTTCGTACACGATGCCCTGCCGGACCTGACCGCGCGATTCTTTTCCGATCGCGTGGTTCACGCTGGCGTATACGCGACCGAATTTCTGGCTGACGCCTGTTACGGACATCTCGCGCATCGCGATGTCGACCGACGCTTCGCGCCAGTCGGCGGACGTCGGGTCGGAGCGCTCGATCGTGTAATGACCGCGCAGCTCGACCGTGTCCGTAACGGGCTCTTCGCCCGGCTGCAGCACGGCGATCGTGTCCCACACGCGGAAGTTCAGCCGGTCGACGCCGCCGCGCGGCATCGTGAACAGGCGGAGGTCGCGCAAGCTGTGCGGATTCGGGCTCAGTGCGAGTGCAGGTGCTTCAGATTCCCAGCGAGGGTCGGAACGCACGCCGGCGGTCGTCTCGGGCGCTTCGAGCGTGGCTTTCATGGTGGAGTGTTCCTTTCAGCGGTGTTTTGTCATCACGATAACCGGTATGCGGTCACGAAGCTTCTTCGGAATTGCGCTTTTGCGCGCGCTACTGCGCCGGCGGGCCGAACGTCGCGCGCCACCGCTCGAGCTGGCCCGTCGCGGCGGGCGGCTGCACCGGCGCGGCGGCGACGCCGTCGTTCACGAACCTGATGAGCTCCGGCATTCCGAAGCGCCCGTCGCGCGCGAGCGCCGGCTGCCAGTTCGGCTCGACGTTGAGCCACGACAGCGGATCGCCCGCGAGCAATCCGACGAGCACTTCGGCGACGATCCGCCCGCCGACCGGTCCGAGGTGCTGCGAGCCGCCGCGGAGTTCGGCTTCGCGCAGCACGTAGAACCACAGCGGGGCATCGCCGTCGAAATCAGGCGCACCGCGCCCGCCGAGATCGAGCTCGGCGTCGGACAGCGGCGCGATGCCCATGGCGCGCGCGACGTTTTGCCCCGACGGCACGCTCAGCCGCAGTGCGCGCATCAGATTGCGCTGCGCCAGGTTCGGCATGTCCGGCGCCGCGGGCAGGTTCCCGAGCGGCGCGGAAAGCCGGGTGCCGATCTTGTAGCTGCGTTCCGCCGGCACCGCAGGGTCGACGTCGAAAAAATATTTCCATTGAAATCCCCAATGGCCGGGCAGCGGGCGAAAACCGTTGAGGTTTGCGATCGGATCGGTGCTCGGTGAGAACAGCGGGATCCGAACGTTGCCGTTCTTCTCTTTGACGAAATCGTTGAAGAAATACGACGGCCGCACCATGGAATGCCCGTACCGGTACGCCGCGACGGAGAACTCGATCGGCATGAACGGCCGGTCGTGCCAGCGGTAAAAGCGCAGGTGCGGCCGGCGCAGCGTGCCGGTTCCCCCGCCGCCGGTGGCGTACTGCTCCGCACGCAGGATGTCGCCGACGACGCCGCGGTCCGCGGTGCTCCCGTCGCCGCGATCGCCGTCGACGATGCGCGGCAGCAGATCGTGGACGATGATCCATTGATAGTGCCACCGGACGAGGCGCTGCACGTCTTTGAGCAGATCGTCGCCGGTCGCGCCGGTTTGCGCGAAGACGTGCTCCACCATCCGGTTGTGAAACCGCATGAACAGCACGTGCAGCTGAGAGACGATCAAGTTCTCGTCGTTGCGCGGGTCCCCGATCAGCGCTCGCCCTTGCGCGTTGCGCGGCAAATCCGGCCCGATGAACGCCGCCGCGGCCGCGTCGGCGGGGTCCGCGCGGTTCTCCCCGTGAAGCAGCATCACGCCGCGCTGGTCGAAGCCGAGCACCGGATGCGGATCGGGCTGCTGCCCGTTCCGGTACAGGTACGGCTGATCGGCCGGACCGCGGCCGTATAGCGAATCGAGGTCGAAGCGCGGTGTCCGGAAATCGTCGAGCGCATCGGGATCGTTCTGGCGCTGCAAGCTCGACACCGGATCGAAGGTGATGTCGTGATCGACGTACTGCCCGAGGTACGTATAGCCTGCCGGAATCAACGGGTTCTCGTGCTCGTTCGGCGGACTCGATGCCGTGACCGGCTCGCGGTCACGGCTGTCGAACGGCAATACCATCGTGCGCGCGAGTGCGGCCAGATTGTCGGCGCCGTGCTCGAAGAGGGGAACGTTTCTGAACATTCGCCCGAAACGACCCGCCGCGGAACGAGAACCCGGCGTCGCGTCGATGCCGCTCAGCGGCATGCCATGGAAGCGCGGTACGACCGGCGTCGTGGGCTGCGGACCGTCAGCCGTCGCCGACACGTTCGTCATCGGTACGAACCGCTCACCGCCGCGGCGGCGCCGATCGCCGCGGCGAAGCCCGGCAGCGAGCGTTCCACCATCTCGTCGGTGGCGGTGAGCGTGATGCGGAAGTAACCCGGCAGCTCGACGATCCGCCCCGGCAGCACGAATACGTTCTCCGACGCGAGAAGCTCCGTGAACTCGCAGTCGTCACGCAGCGGCGAGCGGACCAGCACGTACCACGCACCCTCGGGCGAGAGCACGTCGTATCCCTGCCGGCGCAGCGTGCCGACGATCGTGTCGCGCCGCCGCTGGAGCTGCGCGAGATCGATGCACAGCGGCTCGAGCTCGGGGAGCGCGTGCTGGAGCACGGCGTCGGGGAAGCCGTACCCGCTGCATTGCGCCATGAAGATCGCGGAGCGCATCCGTGCCCGGTCCGGCATCGCCGGCGCGAGCGCGACGTATCCCAAGCGCTGGCCAGGCGTCAGCAGCGCCTTCGCGTAGCTGTAGACCAAGAACGCGTTGGCGTAATATGCCGTCGGGCTGCAGAACTCGCACCCGTCGTAGAGGATGCGGTTGTACGACTCGTCCGAGATCAGGTAGATCGCTTTGCCGTACGCCTCGGACGCGGCGGAGAGCATAGCACCCAGCCGTGCAAGCGTCTGCGGCGGATAGATTCTCCCCGTCGGGTTGTTGGGCGAGTTCACGATCACCGCTCGCGTCCGCGGCGAGATCGCGGCCCGAATCGCTTCGACGTCCACGTCGAACGTCGTCGGGTCGACCTGCACGCGAACGGGGACGCCGCGCACGAACGCGATCATCGCCTCGTAGAAGAACCACGGCGGGCTGAGAAAGATCACCTCGTCCCCGGGCTCGACGACGGTCGTGAGCGCGACGACGAGCGCGCTCGACGCGCCTTTGGTGAGGAACACGTCTTCGGGTTCGAACGGTATGTCGAGGCGTTCACGGAGCGACCGCGCCGCCGCCTCGCACGCAGCCGGCTCGTTGAGCTTGTAGCCGAACCAGTCCGGATCGCGCGGGATGCACGCTCGGCGAACGGCGTCGACGTACGCCGGCAGCGGCATGTCGTGCGGGTTGCCGACGACGAAATCGCACATGCCGCCGGTCCCGCGCCGCATCGCCCACGCAGACGTCGTGAGGAACGCGAGAAATGGGCTCGACGCGGTGCGTACCGCGTCGAGGTGGCGTGCGATCGGCGCTTCCGTCACGGCCAGGTAAACGTGCCGAGGGGGGACGAGCTCGCCGCGGGTGCGTCGGGCGTGGTCGCCGCATGCGCGGCAGGTGCGGATTTGGATGCGGCGCCTTTCGCGGGGGCCGCCGCCGGTGCGGCGCCTTTCGCGGGAGCCGCCGCCGGTGCGGAGGAGCCGACACGGCCGACCACTTCGTACCAGTCGGTGCTCACGATGCCGCCGCCGAGATCCTCGACCCACTGCGCGCGAAGCCGCGTGTAATCGGTTGGGGCCGTTGCTGAATCACGCATCGCGCGCGACATGTCGCGCGACGTCCCTTGCTCGACCGCCTGGAGTTTCTTCGGATCGTCCCAGATCGCGATCCCGATGCCCTGACAGCTTTCCGGGTTGACGAGGAAGAGCGCATCGCGGCAGCCTTGCGGCCCCAAGTTCGCATGGAACGGCACGAGCACTTGGCGGATGTGGTTGTACACGTCATCCGTCCGCTTGGGCGGATAATGCATGATCGTGATCCCGGCGTAGGTGGGCAACGACGGAAAAAGAGACCCCGAGTACGTGGCGTTGCCGACGACCTCGTACCAGTCGGTACTCACGATGCCGCCGCCCAAATCCTCGACCCACTGCGCGCGCAAGCGCGTGTAATCCGTCGGCGCCGTGGCGGAATCACGCATCGCCCGCGCCATCTCGCGCGACGTCCCTTGCTCGATCTGCTGCAGCTTCTCCGGATCGTCCCAGATGGCGATCCCGATACCTTGGCAACTCTCCCGGTTGACGACGAAGAGGGCGTCGTGGAGACCCTGGGACTTCAGTTTCGCGTGGGAGGGAACGAGCACTCCTTTGATGTGGTTATACACGTCATCGGTCCGCTTCGGCGGGTAGTGCATGATCGTGATTCCAGCGTACATCTCAACCTCGTTGCATCAAAGCATCTTGGTCGAATCGTACCTCCTCACCGAACCGGGTTTCTTCTTCGAGATTGCGCTTTTCCGCGGCGAGCCGCTGAGGGGGGCGCCCCGTTCACCGTGGCGGACTGGAAGCGCCGCCGAGATCGAGCCGATTACCCCGGTCTCGCCGTCGACGTGCTGCGCGGTCGAGCTTCTCAACTTTCCCCATGAGCTGTATGCGGCCACAGTAACAGGAGAGGATCCTGATTCAATGGTCGCATTGCGTCAAGTTTACTTTTTAAGGCATTCGCTCATCAATGTGCATCATCGGTTTCCGAGGCTGAAGCTCATTCCAGTGGCTTG
This sequence comes from Vulcanimicrobiota bacterium, assembly GCA_963791645.1. Taxonomy (GTDB): domain Bacteria; phylum Vulcanimicrobiota; class Vulcanimicrobiia; order Vulcanimicrobiales; family Vulcanimicrobiaceae; genus Vulcanimicrobium. The sequence goes on from CAWBTJ010000005.1 coordinate 71,520, forward strand.
CCATAACTACGACGGAAGCCGATTGGAGCACTTCAAGACTCGTAGAGTGCGCCGCGCGCATAATCAGCGTAGTTCTGGCAGACGAAGTCAGCCCACGCATGAACGTATTCGCTGACGACGGCACGGCCTTCCTCGAAACCACGGCGATTCACGCGGACAGCGTGGTCGCCGAACTGCTCAGCCTCTAGGCGCGGCGCCGCCCGCGCAGCATGCCGACGACCGCGCCGGTGAGAACGAACCCGATGAGGCCGTAAGCTGCGTCGATCAGAAACAGCGTCATCGATCGCTGCGCGAAGCTGTACAACATCGCCACCATCGGGACGTAGATGCACACGCCGATCAGCACCCCGACCTGCGCGCCCTTCGAGGCGTCGGCGCGCTCGTAATGCCACAGCATGTTGTCGAAGCAGTACGAAATCAGCAGCCCGGCGACGAACGAGATGACGAACGGTATGAAGCCGGCGGCGGCGAGCACGTCCTTCGGCACACCGACCGCGGCCTGCCACGCGCCGCCGAGCGCGGTGTACCACAAAGCGCCGAACGCGAACATGACGATCGTGCCGGCAATGATGCCCAGGTAATTGGGCCGACGTTCGGTCATGAAAACTCCCTCCGTCATGTGCGGCCGAGCGGCCGCCCAGCCTCAGCGTAGCGCGCCCGGCGGCCGAAGTCCACCGCAGCCGCGCCACGACGGCTCTTGAAAGCACGCGGTGAGGTTCGCGCGGTCTATTCCGTAGGGCCTGCGGCGCTGTTGAGGCTTTGAATTTCGTTCGCACAACCCGTTGATTCGAACGCATGTTCGTGCGATAATTTCGTTAGCGGTTTTTCGCGACTTATCGTTAGTGCGGCTCCACGATCTGCTCGCGACCGATGTGATCGACGGTCGTCGCCAACCCGCAGGGAACACCGATGCAGAGCGCAGCCGGAATACCTCGGAACCGAACGGTTACGTCGTCGAGGTAAGGCCGACGAAGGCAAACGCGAGATCGCGCGCCTTTCTCGTGATCGGGCTTCCGGCATCACGCTCGCTGATCGCTCGCAGCGCGGCGGGCAAGGAAGCGCGACGGATCAGTGTTCGGGCCGTGGTGGCCGGCACGCCGCAAGCGGGCGCGACGACTGTTCCTGCGGTGCCCGCGCAACGGCCCAGCGCGGAGCCGACCGGGACGCCGCTCCGCTCGGTTATCGTCGAACAGCTCGACATCGGCTGGAAGGGAGAGCTTCCGTACGTCCCTGCGCCCGAGTGGGGACGGCTGCGCATGCGATACTTCGGTTCGGCGCGTGTGCTGTACGTGAACCTCAACGTCAACCGAAGGTGGTTGCTGCGGATCGTGCACGTGGTGAGCAAAAACGGACCGAACCGGGAGCAGACCGTGACGATTCCGTTCGGGCTCGGGAACGAACGCGGCGTTGGCGCCGAGCACGTGGACGACGGCATCACGGTGTCGTCGGCGAGTACAATCGCGGACTCGCCGCCGCTCCGCGTGGCGAATCGCCATCAGCCGCTGATCTCGGCCACCACTTCCGTCATGAGCGCGAGCACGAAGCCCGCCGCGAGCATCGACGTCGACGTGATCGTGAGGCCGCTCCGCTTGAGGACGCTCCACAACTCGCCGACCACGAACACGAGCGCGCCGACCGCGGTCATCAAGAACAGCGCGGAGAGCGTCGGCGAGGAGAACCGGTACCCGAACATCGCGCCCAGAAACGTCGGTCCGCCCGCGACCAGCCCGGCGAGCCCGATCTGGCCCCACGTCGCGACGGTGCCGCGCCCCGCGAGCGGGGCCGCGATGCCGAAACCTTCGGTCGCGTTGTGCAGCGCGAATCCGAGGATGAGGCCGAACGCGATCGCCGTCGCTCCCGATGCGGCCGACGCGCCGATCGCGAGCCCTTCGGCAAAGTTGTGCGCGCCGATACCGATCGCGATCATCGCCGCGATCACGAGCGGTTTGTCCGCGGACGACGACGCGCCGGACTTCGCGAACCGCGTCGCGAGCGCGCCGAGCCCGACCAGCCCGATTAGCAGCCCCGCAACGTACGCGAACAGCATCGTAAACGGAAGCGGCGCCGGCACGCCGTGCCCGGACATGCCGCGCTGCCAGCCCGCGAGAGAGCGCACCAGCGGCGTCGTCGCATTGCCCGCGATCTCGACGATCAAGTAGACGAGGATGCCGATCGCGAGCGCGTTCAGCGCGGCGATGACGTCGGGCGAAAGCCGTCGCGCCCGCGCGATCGGCAGCCCGAGAAAGATCGTCAGCCCGGCGAACAGGCCGAGGAGCGCCGTCGCCGTGAACGACAGCGGCCCGCGCGGGTTGCCGTTGGCGGACGTCGGCATATTCATGTGCATCCGCATCGCCGTGTTCATCGCGGCGAGACGCTGCGGCGTGCCGGCGTAGTGGATCGTGGTGACGAGACCGTCCGGCATGCCGGCGGCGTCCTCGGTGTGGTCGAGCACGTGGCAGTGGACGAGCCAATTGCCCGGCTGCGCGTTCGCGGTGATCACCGTGTCCACGCGCTGTCCGGGCCCGAGCAACACCGTGTCCTGGACGTCGCGCGCCGTCACAGGCTGCGCGTCGCGCGCGACCACGAGCATGTCGTGACCGTGGGTGTGCATCGTGTGCATGTTCTCCGACGACATATTGATCCACCGCACGCGCACGCGCTCGCCTTTGCGCACTTCGATGGGCGTCGTCGCCGGATACTCCTTGCCGTTGATCGTGTGGTGGCTTTCGGTGACCGTCTGAATCGCCCACGACGACAGAAACTCGACGTCGTCGCGCTGCACGCGTTCTTCGGGCCGCGGGTTCGCGGGCAGCACGACGATCGCGCCGTACAGCCCGCTGTCCACCATCGCCTCGTTGCCGTGCGAGTGGTAGATGAACGTCCCGGCCTGCCGCGCGGTGAACGCATACCGGAAATGCCCGCCCGGCTCCACCATCGCTTGCGAAATGCCGGCAACGCCGTCCATCGCATCAGGCCCGCCGTGGACCCCGTGGAGGTGGATCGTGTCCGGCACGTTCATCGCGTTGCGGAAATCGATGACGACGCGCTCGCCCTCGCGGACGACGAGGGTCGGGCCCGGAACGACGCCGTCGTACGTCTTCGCCATGACCGTGAGGCCGGGCTGGAGCGTCCACGGCGCCTCGCGCGCGACGAGGTCGAACGTGACCGTCCTGCCCGCGCGGCGGGGCACCGCGCCGAACGTGCCGTCCTCACGGCGCACGAGCCGCGACTCGCCCGGCAGCGGCGTCGCCCGCGGGATCGGTCCCCGCAGGGGCTGGAGGCCGACCGTCGTCGGATCGACGCCCGTCGCGAGGGCGTCGGCATCGGCCCGCGCGACGGCCGGAACGAGGAGCAAGGCGAGCAAGATGAGCAATGCCGCTCATTGCTTCTGAGGCATGGCGAAGTCGGCAATGAGGCACGCCTAACATGGTACACCATGAAGGCCACGACTTCCGTCAGGCTTGGGCCTAGGAGACTTTTCCGGTCACCTGGGCCGGGCCAGTGCGGGCCGGTGACCCGCCGGCCGGCTCCTCCGTGATGCCGATGCGGTGCGCGCCGGCCAGCACGTCGCCGGGGACGACCAAGACTTCGAGGCCGTCGCTGGTGCGATGGAGCATGCCGGGTGAGCGGACCTTCGCGCCGCGCACCCAGACTTGGTAGCCGCGGCCCGCCGGCGGCGGCGGGAGCCCGCTGACGACGAACGCCGTGCGAGCGCCGCCGCTGCCGACGATCGCGGTGCCGCGCGCGGACGTTCCCGCCAACGCGACCTCGCGCGGCTGCGCGGCGATCATCTCGGCGATCGCGACGACGTCCGCGTCCGAACCGCTCCCGGCGCCGCTGTGGCCGACGGCGATCCCCACGACCGCGGCAGCGGCGACGGCCGCGATCCACCCGAGCGGCGGGCGACCGACACGCGGCGGCGGCGGCGGAGCCGCGGACGGCACCGCGCGCAGCGCGCGCAGCACTCCGCCGTACGACGCGACGCCGTCGCGGCACGCGGAACACTCCGCGAGGTGCGATTCGAACGCGCCCGCTTCGGCCGGTTCGAGCGCGCCGAGTACGTAGGCTTCGAGATCGTCGTGCGGGTTCACACCGGTTCTCCCGCGCTGGGCTCGAGCACGCGGCGCAGGTGGCGCATCGCCAAGCGGACGCGACTCTTCACCGTACCGAGCGGAACGCCGGTCTGCGCGGAGATCTCCGTTTGGCTCAATCCGCCGAAGTACGCGAGTTCCAGCACCGCGCGCTGCTCCGGATCGAGCGATTCGAGCGCATGATCGATGTCGCGTCGGACGTCACGCTGCATGACGGTTTCCTCAGGTCCGGCGTCGGTGGCCGGGATACGTTCGTGAGTCGCGTCGGTCGAAACGCTCGCGCGCGCGCGGCGCAGGCGGTCGACCGCGGCGTTGCGCCCCACGGTCACGAGCCACGGTCGCAACGAACCGCCGCGCGCGTCGATCGACGCCGCACGATTCCAAAGCATCATGAACGCACGATGCGTCGCGTCGTCCGCATCGGCGCGATCGGAAACCAAGCGCGCCGCGACCGCTGCGACCGCCGGCGCGTGCCGGCGATACAGTTCGTCGAACGCGTCGGCGTGACGAGCTCCGACGAGGCGCAGCAGCGCCTCGTCGGAAAGCGCCGCTACTTCTTGGCGCCCAGGTCGCCGCAAGCGACGTAGGTCGGAATGTCTTTCGTCGACTTGTGGACGTTCACGGCGAGCCCGCCGGCGACGAGCTGCGACATCGGCGCGTCGACCACGATCGTCGACGTGCCGTCGACCACCAGCGCCAGCGCGTATTTCGGTTTCGGATCGAGCTTGGCACACGTGCCTTCATGGATGTGCGCCGGTTGCGGGACGTCCGTCGGTGCGTTCGCGAGCGCGATGTCCACGCGCGTCTTGTCGCCGACCGCGGTCAGCGTCACCGTCCCGAGCTCGTTGGAGCCGTTCAGGCTGGAAAGCGCATAAACGCGATGCGGGCCGTCGGCGGCGACGGCCGGCACGGCAAGCATGAGGAGAGCGGCGGCGGCAACCGCGGCGAAAGAACGGGAAGCGATCACGAGGACCTCCAGCGCGACGTGGGTGTTTGTCGCTACGGTAACGTACTGCGGCCGGCGGGCGGATCACTCCCGCCGCGCCGTTCGGAAGGCTGCGTTCCGGCCCGCGCGAATCCATGACCGTTCTCACACCGAGTTGTTTAGGTGGTGGCTGCGTGACAAAGATGGTGCTCCCGGCGTTCGTCGCGGCGCTCGTCGTCGCAACCGCGGCGGCTCCCGGCGCGAACGCCGCGTCGCCCCGCGCCGCAGCGGGCGCGAAGGTCTTCGCGACCAACTGCACGGGCTGTCACGGCGCGAACGGCGCCGGCCAGCCCGGCATCTTCCCGTCGCTCGTCGCGAACCCATATGTCTCGGGCGACGTGAAGCGCGTGATCCACACCGTGAAGTTCGGTTTGACCGGCAAGATCGTCGCGAAGAGCGTGAAGTACGACGGAATCATGCCGCCGTGGAGCGGCACGCTCACCGATTCGCAGATCGCCGACGTGATCAGCTACGTTCGCACGACCTGGGGAAACAAGGGTTCTTCGGTGACCGCCGCACAGGTCCGCGCCGTCAAGAAGTAGGCGTACGAGCCGATCGCGGCGACGAACGACCGCACATGCTGGGACCGAGCGAGATCACGTTCGAGCCGGTGACACCGCGCCGTTTCGAAGCGTGGCGCGCCCACTACCTGCGCTACGCCGCCGCGCTCGGCGAACACGCCGACGACGCGATCGCGGCGACGGTCTGGTCGTGGCTGCTCGCGCGCACGCACGGCGTCGAAGGGGTGCTCGCGATCGGAAACGACGGCGAGCTCGCCGGCTTCGTTCACTTCCGCCCGTTCCCGCGCACGCTCGACGGCAACGAGGCGTGCTTCCTCGACGACCTCTGGGTGACGGAACGCTACCGCGGAACGGGCCTCGCGAAGGCATTGATCGACCGCGTCCGCATCGTCGCGCGCGAGCGCGGCTGGACGCACGTTCGCTGGGTCACCGACGCGAAGAACGTGCGCGCACGCGCCCTCTACGACCGGGTCGCCGAAGACGCGAACCTCGTAACGTACCGGATCGCCGTCACCGGCGAAGCCTGATCGGCGTTCGTCGCTCGATCTCGAGCAGGATTGCGAGGTCGTGCTAGGCTGTTGCCAGCGCCAGGTCCGAGCGCAGGTTCCAGTACGTGTCGCGGATGACGGGGGTGAAGCCGGCGCCGCGGACGACCTCTTCGACTTGCGCGCGCGTCGCCTCGTTCGTGCTGCCGGCGTCGTGCACGACCTGCTCCTCGATGATCGTGCCGCCCATGTCGTCGCAGCCGTAGAAAAGCGCCAGCTGCCCGAGCTTGAGGCCCGGCGTGAGCCACGACGCCTGCAGATGCGGCACGTTGTCGAGGAACAGCCGCGACACGGCCAGCACGCGCAAGTACTCCAGCCCGCTCGCCTCGCGGCCGCGCAGCGGCGTCTTGTACGGCACGTAGTACCATGGGATGAACGCGGTGAAGCCGTGCGTCTCGTCTTGCAAGTCGCGGATCACTTGGAGGTGCATGACGCGCTCTTCGTCGGTCTCGATCGAGCCGAACATCATCGTCGCGGTGGTCGGCATGCCAAGCAGCTGCGCCTCGCGCATCACCCCGATCCAGCCGTCGTGGACGATCTTGCGCGCGCTGATGCGCTTGCGCACGCGCTCGACGAGGATCTCCGCCCCCGCACCCGGCAGCGATTTCAGCCCCGCCGCCTTGAGCCGCACGAGCACCTCGCGCACGCTGAGGTCCTCGACCTTCGCGAGACCGGCGATCTCCGACACCGACAGTGAGTGGATGTCGACGCCGGGAAACTCCGTCGCGACGCGGCGGAACAAATCCTCGAACCATTCGATGCGCAGCTCGGGATTGACGCCGCCTTGGATCATGATCTGCGTCGCGCCCATGTCGGCCGCGTAGCGCACGCGCTCGAGCACCTTGTCGTGCGACATCGTGTAGCCTTCGCCGTGCTGCTCGGGCCGGAAAAAGGCACAGAACGTGCAGTGCACGTTGCACACGTTGGTGTAGTTGATCGTCGTGTCGACGACGTACGTCACGTCGTTGGTCGGGTACATCGCCATGCGGCGCGCGTGCGCCGCCGAGCCGAGATCGTGCAGCGACGCTTCGCGGTACAACCGCAGGCCCTCGTCGAACGAGATGCGCCCGCCGGCGGCGGCGCGGTCGAGCACGTCAGCGAGCGACACGAACGTCCTCCGCCACATCGCCCTGCGCCTGTCGGAGGGCGGCGAAGTGGTCGAGCCCGCGCAGCGCGCGTTCGTCGAGCGTGTAGGAAAGGCGCATGAAGTAGTCGTCGTAGAGCGCGCGGTGATACGGCGCCTGCGCGAGCGCGGCGTCGACGACGGCTTCGCGGTGCGCGGCGCCCCACGCGCGTCCCCGCGCGAGCGCGTCGGCGAGCGCAGCGACGTCGTACGGTCGCGCGGCGAGCACGTCGCGGCGCACCGCCCACACGGCGAAGACGAACGGCAGACCCGTCCACGCGTGCCACGCCTCGCCGAGGTCGTAGATGCACGCCGGCCGGCAGATCTTGCGCGCGACGAGCGCGTCGTCGCCGATCACGAGCGCGGGACGCCCGTTCGCGGCGGCGGCGAGCGCGTCGTCGACGACTTCGTACGCCGGTTGCACGCCTTGCAGCTTCTCGAGCAGCGTTGCCAGCAAAACCTTGCCCGTCGCGGACTGCGCCGTCACGGCGATCGAGGCGCCGCCGAGCAGCGCGGGCGGCACGGGCGACAGCAGCAGCACCGAGCGCACGGGGCCGTCGGCCGCGATGCACAGATCGCCGACGAGCTCGAGCGAGTCGCGGTGGTCGAGGTAGTGCGCGGCGCTGACCGCCGCGATGTCGAGCCGGCCGGCGAGCAGCGCGGCGTTGAGCCGCGTCGGAACGTCCACCACGACGTCGGCGTCGCGCGCGACCGCGCCCGCGTCGAAAGCCGTCTCGATGGGCGCGACGTTGACGTAGGAGATGCGTCCGTAGCGCAGCGGGGACACGGCGATCAGGTTCCTGCCCCGACGAGTGCGCGGCCCGGGATCGTGTCGTCGGGCTTCCAGTCGTACGGGAACGTTTCGTACGTCGAGTTGCGGCGCACCGCGACGTAGCCCGCCTCTTCGATCAGGCGGCGGAACTCGCGGTCGTCGACGTGCTGGCCCGAGCGCGTGCCGGCGCTGTGATAGATGAGCTCTTCGTCGGTCGAGCCGTGCGTGCCGTCCATGTCGTCGGCGCCGAACTGCAGCGCGAGCTGGCAGATCTTCAGCCCCTGAATCATCCAGTACGCCTTGATGTGGTCGAAGTTGTCGAGCATTAGACGGGCGACCGCGAACATGCGGATGTCGTCGAGCCCCGACGTCCAGCCGTGGTGCGACAACGCGTTGCCGTCCGGATGGAACGCGAGCGGGATGAAGGCATTGTAGCCGGGCGAGCGGTGCTGCGACTCGCGCAGCATGATCAAGTGCTCGACGCGCTCTTGCAGCGTCTCGATCGTGCCGTACAGCATCGTCGCGTTCGACGCGACGCCGTGGCGGTGCAGCGTCTCGTGGATCTCCAGCCAGTGCGCAGCGTCGACCTTGTTCGGGCAGACTTCCTTGCGAAAGCGCTCGCTGAACACTTCGGCGCCGCCGCCGTTGACGTTGTCGAGGCCCGCCTCGCGCAGCGTGCGGCAGATCTCGTCGTAGGAAAGGCGGTGGCGCCGTGCCATGTAGTCGATCTCGGCCGCGGTGAACAGCGACAGCTGCACGTGCGGCAGCAGCTCCTTGACGCGCCGCATCAGCGGCAGCCAGTAGTCGAGCGAGAGCTGGCGCGGATCGTGCCCGCCGACGATGTGCAGCTGGTTGAAGTTCGGGCCCGTTTCGAGCGTCTTCGCGACGACCTCGTCCGCCGACATGCGAACCTTGTCGGCGTCCTTCTCCGACCGCGCGAACGAGCAGAACGTGCAGTTCGCGTAGCACACGTTGGTCGAGTTGATGTAGCGGTTGAGGACGTAGTACACGTTCTTGCCGCTCTTGCGCTCCTTGGCGGCGGTCGCGAGGCGGCCGAGCGTATGGATGTCGGGCGTGCGGAACAACGCGAGGCCGTCCTCGAGGCTGAGCGGGATGCCCTCGTCGATCTTCGCCGCGATGGCGGCGAGCGCGGGGTCGGTCGGGCGCGTCACGGGCATGTCCTCTGAAGTATCAGGTAGGCCGGGTGAGTTCCCGTAAGACAAAAGAAGAGGGCGGCCCTCGAAAGGACCGCCCTCCAGGAGCGCGGCTAGCCGTACGATTCTACGGAAGGCCGCCTGGGAAAGCGACCGTACTCGAATTGATCGTCGAGATCGTCACGTCAGCCTGCGCCGGGAGCGCGGGCGTCTGCGACATGTTGTTCGGGACGATCGTTGCCGCGATGTCCCAGTCGGAACCGACCGTCCATGCGAAGAACGCGTCGCCCGTCGCAACGGGAGCGGTACTCGCTCCGCTGGGGAGCTTGGGTCCGGCAGTGGCGCTGAGGACGAACGTGCCGCCCGTCGCCGGGAGCGACGCCGTGTAGAACGTCGGGGTATTGGTGTTGCCGTTGACGTCCACCATGTAGAGCAGCTGGCTCGTCGAGCCCGCTCCGGCTGGCGGGACGACCACCGTCACCTGGCCGGTGACGTGGCCGGCGCCATCGACGGCGAACGTCGAAGTCGGAGGCGTTTGGGCGCCGAGGCCCGCAACCGACGTCAGCGTGGCCGTTTGGTCGAAGACCGCCGTGTTGATCCCAAGCGTCGCGCTCGGGACGACGACGTGCAACGTATATGCGCCGGCGACCGGCTGGACGCCGAACGACATGAAGCCGGAGTCGTAGCCCAAGAAGGCCGCCGGGAACGTTCCGTTGTGGAAATCCGGCACCGCCGGAGGTCCGACGATCATCGGAAGGCGACGGTTCGAGGGCAGATAGAACGGCTGTGCGTACTCTTCGAACAGCACGCCGAACGGACCGATGAAACCGCAGATCGCGCAGCTGGCGTTGAAGCCGCTGGCGACGCCGGTATTGTTCGGATAGTTCGCTTGGCCGGCCGTATTCGAGTTCGCCGGTGCGATCCCGGATGCGAAAATGCCGCCGACTTGGTTGAACGTCGTCGCCACGGCCGGTATACCGTTTTGGGTCGGCGGCGTTCCGCTGATATGATTGGTGCCGTTATCGGTCCCGGCGGAGGTCGACCCCGCCGTCGCCGGCGTGGAGAGACCGAATGCCGCGACGGTGAAACCGGCCGGACCGGTGATCGTCGGCGTGTTGTACAACGTTCCCGACAAGCCGTTCGTCTGGCGGAACGTCGTGAGGGTGTTGAAGTACACGACACCGCGATAGTTCGCCGTTCCGACCCGGAACTGAAGCGCCCGCGTGCTTTGGACGCTGGTGTCGGGTGTGGCCGGCGGTTCTATGCCTGATTGTCCGCCCGTGCAGGCCGCGAGGATCGAAATCCCCGCGGCCGTGCCGAGCGCTCTGTAGACTGCGCGCAAGCGTCCCTCCTAGAGACTGAGCTGGTAGTAGAACTGGACCGTACGCGGCAGTCCGCTAGGGTTCAGGGTGTAGGGTTGATTCGCACGGCGTTCCGTGTAATTGAACGCACCGTAGTACAGCGGGTTGACCGCCGACGACGAGTAGCCCGAGAAGGGCCCGCCGATACCGGTCGCGATCGGCTGGTAGCGTCCGTTCAAAGCCGGCTGACCGTACAGCTGGTTGAACACGTTGAACACGACCGCACCGAAGGTGTTCCGCGGGTTACGCGGCGACTGGTATTCCACGGTGAGCTGGACCGGCGAGAACCGGGCCGCGCTCAGCACGCCGCCGGCGGCGGACGTGTTCGGCGTACCGCGCGAGGCATCGATGTTCGGGTTGAACTTGGTGCCTGGATTGCGCGGGTCGACGTACTGCGGCGCACCGGTCGTCCCGCCGAGCGCACCGGTATTGGTGACGTTCGTATTCGGGACGTTGTACGGGACACCGTTCACCGACGTCGCCGTGAGCAGACCCGTACCGTACGGGTAGCCGTGGTTGTAGTAGATGACCGGATTGATGCGCCAGCCGGAACGGGTGCGCTCCTGGAGCGCGAGCGTGCCGACGAACGGCGACAAGAAGCCGACGCGGTAGAGGTTACCGAGCTGGAGCGACTCCGGCGGCACCGACGGGAAGAAATCTTCCGACGGCGAGCCGGGGACGACGTTCGAGAACTCGTTCTGATACGTCAGCGACAGCGAGCCCGAAAGGCCGTACGCCGCTTCCTTCGTCACGAAGAACTCGAGCCCGGTGATGGAGCTCTTGCCGAGGTTCGTGTTCTGCGCGGGCCCGAGCAGCGGCACGCCGGTGATCGGGTCCAATTTGGGGACGCCGTTGAGGATGATCGGCTGCTGCGTGGTCGCAACCTGGTTGTAGGATTTGTTGTAGAACGGCGTGATCTTCATCGACACCTGATGCGCGAACAGGTGCGAGTACGAGAAGTCGTAGTTGTTGTACGTGGTGGGTTTCAGGGGCGAGATCGGAACGCCCAGCAGCACGTTCTGGTTCTCCCAGAACAGCTGGTCGGCGTAGTTCTTGCAGACCTGATCGCCCGTCACGCCGCAATACGTCGCGACGCTGCCCGCCGTGCCCGGCGGAGCCACCGTGCCCCCGGGGCCGTTCGTGTTCTGGTTGTTGAACGACGGGATCCCAAGGTATGGCTGGTACGGCAAGCGCGACCCTGCGAGGTCGACCGACGCGATCGGAGCGAACTGCACCGACCGGCCGTAGCTGAAGCGGAACGCGTCATTCTTCGTCGCTTGGAACGCGATCGCAAGGCGCGGCTGCAGCACACGCGGCGTGCGCGTGTCCTGGTCGTAATTGAAGACCGGCGTACCCGCGGCCGTGAACGACGTCGGGTTGCACCAGTTGATGTCGCAGGTCGGGTACTTCCAGTTCACCGCATCCATGCGGAGGCCGAGGTCGATCTTCAGGCGATCCGTCGGCGAGTACGTGTCCTTGATGTACACCGCCCAGTCCTGACGGAGCGTCGCGGTGGACTCATCGGAGTACGGGAGCTGCAGCGCGACCGGCAACGGTGCGCAGACGTTCGTGCCGGTGGGGAACCCCGCGGGACAACCGGCTTGACCGGCGGCGCTGAAGAGCCCATTGCCGAGCGAACGAGCCTGACCCGGGAAGAACGGCAGGAGGTACCCGGTTCCGCCGGCGCTCGTGGGAAGGAAGTCCAGGGCTTCGAAGCCCGGCCCGAAGTTGCCGAAGACGAACGTTGCACCGCTGGCCGACGGCTGCGAGTACACGGGACGCAAGAAGTCGTACTTGCCGCCGAAGCCGATGAGGTGCTTCGAACCGGCTTGCTTGGTGCCGTCCATCGCGAAGCCGGTGCGCTGACCGCCCTGCATCGCGACGATGTCCGTCTCGAACGTGCCGTTGCCTTCAGTCGGGAAGTCGAACAGCGCGGTGTTGTCCACGCGGTAGAACTTGGTCGTGATGAAGGTCGTGGCGTTGAGATTGTTCGAGTACTGGAGCTTGAACGTCTCGTTGGGCTGATTGTAGTTCTCCGGCGCACGGTGGTCGGCAGTCGCGCCGATCCGGTCCGTGAGGCTCGTTTGACCGAGCACGAACGGCGTCACGGCTTGGATCTGGGCCCGCGACGCGTAGTTCGTCTGAGCGAACGTGTTGTTGAGGAAGAACGGGTCGTTGTCCTTATACGGAAGACCCTGCGGCGGCACGCCGTTTCCGAGGTGCGCGTCGAATTGGGTGTTCTCGTAGAAGAACTGGAACGACTGGCTGTTGTCCTTGCCGAACTTGTAGACGAAGTTGTTGAGGACGTCGTTGGCCCAGTCGTAGCTGCGGCCGCCGTAGAACACGCCGATCAGGAGCGGGTCCTGGCCGGGGCCGCCGTAATGGTATGAGTTGCGGCTGCCGAACGCGGCGGCGTACTCGGAGTAGCGGCCGTTGGGGCTGGCCCAGCCGTACTCACCGTGGAGCTCGTGCTGGAAGCGGCCCGCGCGGATGTCGCCCTCGAGCTGGCCGAAGTGCGGGTTGGTGCCGCGCTTCGCGACGACGTTGATCGCGCCCGTACCGGCGTTGCCGATCGAAGCGTCGCCGGCGCCCGGGGAGACTTGGAAGTTCTGGGCGCCGTTGAGGATCAACGAGTTCACGAACTGATGGGTGAAGGCGTCGGTGTAATCGATGCCTTCGTATTGGAAGCCTTCCTCGTACTCACGGCCGCCGCGCAGAACGGGGTAGCCGCTGGAGTCGAAGGACGCGCCCGGGATCGACGCGAGCAGGTTCGCCTCGTTGGTCGAACCGGTCTTGCCGAGCGTGGTCGCGATCTGGTTGGCACCGACGTTGTACTGGTCGGTGGTCTGGGCGGGTTGGAACGCGCCGGTTGTACTGCGCGCCTGGGTGCGCCCAATGGTCTGGAGCGTCTTGTTCAGGGACGTCGACGCGTTCGCGATCGCGCCCTGGACGACGGTGACGCCGGTCAGGTTGTACGTCTCGTATCCCGTCGTTTTGAACGTGATCGTGTACGTATCCGGCGAGACGCCGCTGATCGAGTAGAATCCGGTGTTGTCGGTCGTGGCAGAGTATCGGCCGGTGGGCGATACAGCGGTAACGGAGACGCCGGCCAGTTTCGTATTTGCCTGGCTGGCGGTGACGGTACCCTGGATGTTTCCGGTCGTTGTCTGCGCGAAGGCCGACGGCATGCTGCACAGCACGAAAGCCAGAAGCAACGCAAGTGACACTGCACTGCGAAGTCCGGCCTTAGTGCGGTGCGTGAGCTCATGGAGCAAACGCACTACCTCGTGGGTCTGGGTGAAAGCAACCTTAAAGGCTGCTTAGGAAACGCTGCTTTTCCGAAGGTCTCTTCTCCTGCCAGAATTCCGCCAGGATGATACTTTTCGCGCCAGGCTTTGCACGGCATCGCTCTAACAGGGGCTCCGGTACCGATGACCGCCTCCCCGTCAGCAACCGAGCTCGAAGCCGCGGTCGAACCGCCCGCTCGAACATTCGCCGCGGACGTCTGGCGGCGGTTCCGCCGGGACCCGGGCGCCGTGGTCGGCGCCGTCGTCGTGACGGCGATCGTGGTGCTGGCCGTCTTCGCGCCGCTGCTCGCGCCCAGCGACCCGCTGGCCCAGCACGTGGCTCAAGGCGCGCAGGCGCCGTCGGGCGGGCACTGGTTCGGGACCGACAAGCTGGGGCGCGACGTCTTCGCCCGGATCCTGTACGGCGCCCGGATCTCGATCCGCATCGGCTTCGTCGCGGTCGGCCTGGCGATCACCGCGGGCACGCTGATCGGGCTGGTCGCCGGCTATGCCGGCAAGCGGCTCGACGGCGCGCTCATGGGCGCCATGGACGTCATGCTGGCGTTTCCGTCGATCATCCTGGCCATCGCGATCACGACCATCCTCGGACCCAGCATCAACAACCTCATGCTCGCCGTCGGGATCGTCTACGTTCCTCAATATGCGCGGCTGGCGCGGTCGTCGGTGCTCGCCGTCAAGGAGCACGAGTACGTCGAAGCGGCGCGGGCCATCGGGGCCGCGCACCCCGGCGATCCTGGCGCGCCACGTGCTGCCGAACATCCTCGCGCCGCTGCTGGTCCAGGCGACGCTCGGGATCGCGACCGCGGAGCTGGAAGCCGCCGGCCTCTCGTACCTCGGCCTCGGGGCGCGGCCGCCGGCGCCCGAGTGGGGCGCGATGCTCAACGACGCGCGCGACTACTGGCTCGGCGCCCCGTGGGCGCTGATCTTCCCCGGCGTCTCGATCACCGTGCTGGTGCTGGGGTTCAACCTGCTCGGCGACGGCCTGCGCGACGCGCTCGACCCGCGCCAGCGCTAAGACTTGCCGTTCTACAGCGTCGCCCACACGTCGAGCTTGGTCTTGACCTTCGCGATGACGGCGTCGGTGAACTCGGTCGTCGCCGCGTGGCCGCCGAGGTCGCTCGTCGCGGTCCCCTCGCGCACGGTCTCGAGCACCGCTTCGTAGGTCGCGCGCGACGCGCTCGCCGCGCGCTTGTCGTCGACGAACGTGAGCAGCGCCGCGATCGCGAGGATCATCGCCATCGGGTTGGCGACGTTCTTGCCTTCCAGGCGCGGCGCGGTGCCGTGCGGCGCTTCGGTCATCACGACGTCGGGCTTGCCGCCGGGCGTGAACGACATCAGCGTCGACTCCGCGCCGGCGATCGAGCCGAACAGCTGCATGACCAGATCCGACAGACAGTCGCCGTCGCGGTTGAGCGTCGGGATCACCATCGCGTCGCCGGCGGTCGAGATCAGCAGCGCGTACGTCGCGTCGATGAGCTGCGGCTCGTAGACGACGTCGGGATAGCGCGCGGCGGCGGCGTCCATCTCTTCCTTGAGCATGCCTTCGTACACCGGGCTGACGGTGTACTTCGGTCCGCCGAACACTTTGGCGCTCGTGCGGCGCGCGTGAAAGAACGCGTACTCGGCGACCACGCGGCAGACCGACCGCTCGATTCGCTCGGTGCGATAGGCCACTTCGTCGTCGCCGGAAGCCTCGCGCCACTCTTTCGCGCCGTACGCGTCGCCGACGGCCATCCGTACGACGGAGATCGGCGCGTGGATGCCGGCGACCGGGCGCACGCCCGGGATGCGCCGGCCGGTGCGCACGATCACCTTGCCGTCGATCGCTTCGCGCAGGATCCGGTTGGGCGAACCGACGTCGCCCGCCGTCTCCGGCGTGATCGTCGCGGCCTTGAGCCCGAGCTTCGTGCGCTTCATCGCCGCCGCGGCTTCGTAGACGATGCCGTTGTTCGTCGCGCGGCGCTTGCCGAGCGAGAGGTCGTAGCGCTCGAGCTCGACGTCGAAGCCGATCACGCCGGGGGCGAGGACGCGCAGCGATTCGACGAGCAGCTCCTGGCCGGTCTGGTCGCCTTCCAAAACGACGATGGTGGGTGTGGGCACGGCCCGACGCGTTCGCGCTCCCGCGAAGCATTCCCAGCCGTGAGCGGTAGCGTCCAAAGCAGCGACCCGGGCGAGGGCACGTTTTGGCCGCCGCGAACGTTGCCGCATCATGAACGTTCTCTCGGGTGTTCTCACACTCGCCGTCGCTGCCGTGCTCTTGGTTCCCGCGTCCCGCGCCGATGCGCAGGCAGCACCGTTCTCCGACCGGCTCTGTCCCGAAGCGACGCAGTACGTCGTCGCGCTGGGTAAGCTGACGCAGAGCGATACGCCCCAGCAGGTGTTCGAAGCGGCGCACGCCACGACCAACGCGTACGAGACGTGCGCGACGCGGTATCTCGGGAACGGACTGATCGAGCCGCAGGTGCACTACGCGTACACGCGCCAGGCGTCGTTCAGCATCATCGAGGCGCGTTCGCTCGTCGCGCTCAACCGGATTGCCGACGCGAAGCGCGTGCTGCAGAACAGCCGCCGCCTCGCGAGCGACGTGTTCGACTGGCGCTCCGACACCAATGCCAAGCGGCCGTCGAACTATCACGATGCCGCCAAGGACATCGTCGACGCCGCCGACGCGATGCTCGCGAAGCTGTCCGCGACCGCAGCGCCCCCCGTCGCGACGGCCGCGCCCGCCCCCGCACCCAGCCCGCACAGGTGACGCACCCCTCGTAACGGGAAGTCGGACGCGATGGCTCGCGTTCGACGCAAGACCAGCGCAGCGGCGCGCTGGAACCTGGAGATCGCCGGTATCGTCGCGCTGGGGTTCGCGATGCTGCTCGGCATCGCGCTCGTCGCGCCCGCGTCGCGCACCGGCGTCGTCGGCGGCGCGACCGCGTTCGCGCTGCACGCGCTCTTCGGCGCCGGCGCGGCGTTCTTCGTCGTCCTGATCGCGCTCGTCGCCGCGATCGTGTTCCTCGAGATCAACGTCCCGCGGATGATCGCGACGCTGGGCGGCGCCGCCTGCGCGTACTTCGTCCTCATCGACACCGCCTTTGCGGCAACGGGCCGCGACGGCGGCATGCTGGGCGGTGCGCTCCACCGCGGGCTGCACGCGCTCGTCGGCGACGCCGGCGTATGGATCGTGCTGATCGTCGCGCTGCTCGCGGTGACCGTCGCGATCACCGGCGTGAGTTTGAAGAAAGTGATCGGCTGGTGCGCGGCGCGGCTGGCGACAGTGCGCCCGCCCAAAGCGTTGCTCGCCGCGGTGCGCCCCGCATCGCTGCGCGACGCGTTCCATCTGCCCGCGCTGTTGCGCCCCGCCTCGCCCGCCGGCGCATCCGCCGCGAGCATGGTGGCCGCGCCCGGTTTGCCGGCGCCCGCGCACGCCGTCGTCGAAGCCCCGCCGGTTCGTTTCTACGACGAGGAACTCGCCGACGACGAGCTCGACGCGGACGACGACGACGCGGATGACGACGACGAAGCGTACGACGAAGACGCGTACGACGAAGACGCGTACGACGACGATGACGACGAGCTCGCGGACGAGCCGGACGACGACGCGCCGGGCGACGTCGAATCCGGCGTGCAGGACCGCGCGGCGCTCGCCGCGCTCCCCGGAGACTACGAGCCCGCGCGGCCGGTGCCGGCGTACACGCTGCCCGTCGTCGCCGACATCTTCGACGCGCCGCAGGCGCAGAAGACCGACGACGCGAGCCGCGCGCACGTGCTCGAGGACACGCTCGCGTCGTTCGGGGTCGGCGCGAAGGTGACGCACATCGAGCGCGGTCCGTCGATCACGCGCTACGAGCTGCGCCCCGAACGCGGCGTGAAGATCTCGCGCATCTCCTCGCTCGCGGACGACATCGCGCTCGCGCTCGCCGCGACGTCGGTGCGCATCGAAGCGCCGATCCCGGGCAAGTCGGCCGTCGGGATCGAGGTGCCCAACACGACGGTGTCGATCGTCGCGATCCGCGAGATCCTCGAACGCCCGCGCGACAACGCGCCGCTCACCATCGCGCTCGGCAAGGACATCACCGGAAAGGCCGTGTTCGGCGACCTCGCCAAGATGCCGCATCTCCTCGTCGCCGGCGCGACGGGTGCGGGCAAGTCGGTGTGCCTGAACTGCATCATCGCGTCGCTGCTCGTCAACGCGACGCCGGACCAGCTCGAGCTGCTGATGATCGATCCCAAACGCGTCGAGCTGACGGTGTACAACGGGATCCCGCACCTCAAGAACGAGGTCATCACCGACCCGAGCATGGCGGCGGGCGCGCTGGCGATGATCACCCGCGAGATGGACATGCGCTACGAGCGCTTCGCGCAGGCCGGCGTGCGCAAGATCGAAGAGTTCAACGCCAAGTATCCCGACGAGAAGCTGCCGTACATCGTGGTCGTGATCGACGAGCTCGCCGATTTGATGCTCGTCGCGCCGGCCAAGGTCGAGATGCTCGTGATGCGGCTCGCGCAGCTCGCGCGCGCCACCGGCATCCACCTGGTCGTCGCCACGCAGCGCCCGTCGGTCGACGTGATCACCGGCTTGATCAAGGCGAACATCCCGTCGCGCATCGCGTTCGCGGTGTCGTCGCAGGTCGACTCGCGCGTAATCCTGGACATGGGCGGTGCGGAACGGCTGCTCGGCCGCGGCGACATGCTGTACTTGCCGATCGACGCGCCCAAACCGATCCGCGCGCAGGGCGCGCTGGTCACCAACCACGAGATCGACAAGCTCGTCGCGTTCTGGAAACGCCAACCCAAACCGTCGGGCGCGCGCACGATGGAGATCACCCCCATCCGCGACGACGACGAGCGCACCGACCGCAGGATCGACGACCTGTGGTACGACGCGGCGAAGTTCTTGCTCGACTCGCGCGTTGCCAAAGGCGATCCGGCCGTGGGTTCGACCGCCGCGCTGCAGGCGCGCTTCTCGATCGGGCACCCGCGCGCCGTGCGCGTGATGCGCAACCTCGAAGAGCTCGGGATCGTCGGCCCCAACGAGGGTACGAAGCCGCGCAACGTGATGATCGAATCGCCCGCCGACCTCGAACGTCTCGCCGAGCGCATCGGCCGCCCCGCGCAAACCGATCTGTTCGCGGGATGATGCCTCCGGCTCACGTGCGCGTGATCCGGCCGCTCGCGGTCGCGGTCGTCGCGGCGATCCTGTACGCCGCGCTGGGCGCGGCCGTGTCGCACGCGCCGCCGCACGGGATCGATCTCGCGGGCCGCGCGCTCGCCGGCCAAGCGCCGCACCTCGCGCTGCTGTTCACGCGGTCGTGTCTGTGGTACTCGCTCGTCGCGCTCGGTCTCGTCGCGATCGCGGTTGCGATCCGGTTTCCCGCCTGGCGCCCGCGCGTGATCTACGCGGTCGCGACCACGCTGATCACGTGGCAAGTCAGCGACGCGATCAAGATCGCGTTCCGCCGCCCGCGCCCCGACTACTGGCGGCTCATCCACGAGCCGACGTTCTCCTACTCGAGCGGCCACGCGATGTTCGCCGTGCTCGTGTACTGGCTGTGGGCGTGGTTCATCTGGAACAGCGGCTTGCCGCGCGGCGTGCGCGTCGTCGTAGCGCCGCTGTTCGCGCTGTGGGGCTGCGGCGTGATCTGGTCGCGCCTCGCGCTGGGTGCGCATTATGTCACCGACCTCGTCGGCGGGGTACTGCTCGCCGCCACCGCGCTGGGGACGGCATCTGCGATCACGGCGTGGCGCGGCGAGGCGCAGGCCGATCGGCCTAGGACCCAGGGCGACATTTAACGCTTTTACGGGGGGGCCGGGGTAGGCGCACCTCCCAGCTTCCTCTAACCGTTTTCTAAGGTTCCGCCGGCAGTGTCGGCGTTTCGGAGCCGACCCAACACCGAGGAGTGGATTCTATGCCCAGAACGCTTTTGCGGCTGGTCATGACCCTCGCGCTCATCGTCGCGTTTGTCTGCAACGGCGTCTCCGCCGTCTTCGCGGGCACGACCGGCTCATTGAGCGGGAAGGTTCTCGACACAGCGACGCAAGCGCCGGTCGCCGGCGCCAAGGTCACCGCGACCAGCCCGTCGGGCTCGGCCACGACGACCACCGACAAGAACGGCTCGTTCACATTCCTGTCGCTCTCCCCCGACACGTACGCCCTGAGCGTAACAGACGCAGGCTACGACCCGGCGGGGCTCAGCGGGATCACGGTTCAAGCCGACCAGACCGCGACGTTCAACGTGACGCTCGCGAAAACGCTCAAGCAGATCGGGCGCGTGCAATCGCGTTCGAACGCGTCGCTGATCCAGCCCGGCATCAGCACCGACGTCTACAACATCGGCGCGGCGCAGCAGAGCGCGGCCGCGACGCTGGGCGGCGGCGGCGGCCTGAACAACGCCTACTCGGCGGTCGCGTCGGTCCCCGGCGTGTTCGTTCCGCAGGGCCAAGTCGGCCAGTACCAGTCCATCTTCGTGCGCGGCGCGAACTACACGCAGGTCGGTTATGAGTACGACGGCGTGCCGATCCAGCGCGCGTTCGACCAATATCCGGGCGGCAATCTGTCGAACCTCGGCACGCAAGAGGTCCAGGTCTACGTCGGAACCGCGCCGACCGGCGCCGGTTCGACGGCGCTCGCGGGCTTCGTCAACCAGGTCATTCGCGCCGGCACGTATCCCGGTACGGCGAGCCTCGCCCTGGGCGCCGCGTCGCCCTCGAAGTACAGCAACCTCCGGTTCGAAGGCGGCGGCGCCAGCCCGAACCGCAATTTCTCGTACTACGTCGGCGCGGCCGGCTACAACCAGAACATCGCATACGGGGACCGGCCGGAGTTCGCGCAGTACGCCGCTCCGATCGACGTCTACCGCAACGGCTGCGGCACCGCGCACCCGACGGCGGGCTGCTACAAGGGCCCCAGCAGCGGCCCCGGCAGCAGCATCCTCGGGCCCAACGGATACGAGCTGGGACCGTTGTTCTACGGCTATTCGACGTACCTCACGGACCGTGACAACGTCGTCAACCTCCACTTCGGCATCCCGCACAAGCACAGCGCGGACGGCATGAAAGACGATGTGCAGTTCTTGTACAACAGCGTGCTCACCGGGACGTACTTCGCGTCCGCGCCCAGCGACTGGGGCCCCTATTACAACCAAATTGTCAGCGGCACCGCAGGCGGCAACGTCCCCTGTCCCAAGCCCCTGCTCATCACGACGAACAACTGTAACCGCTACGGCCCCAACCCGCTGAACTACAACGACAAACAGTATTATCTGGGACCGACGGGCGTGTTTCTCGCACCCGGCGACCTCACCAACACGACGTTTGCGTACTTCCCGAACTCGACGCCGAACCGCCCGCTCAACTCGGCGCAGTCGTTCAACGAGCGCGACAACTACCAGCAGAACGGCGCGATCCTCAAGCTGCAGTATCAGCACAACATCAATGCGCGTTCCTACGCGCGCATCGCGGGGTACACCGAGTATTCCGACTGGCTGCAGTACGGTGAAGGCGGGCTCAACCCGAACTTTAACGGGTCGATCTCGCAGGACTACAAGCTCGGCTCGCACACGCGCGGCGTCGACTTTAACTACGCCAATCAGATCAACGACAAGCACCTGCTGAACTTCACGTTCTCGTACGTGACGTCGAACACGTTCCGCAACAACGACTCCGGCTACATCTCGGCCGGTGCCGCTGTCGCGTACCTCGTCGATTCGAAGAACCCGACGTCCGGTGTGTGCTACTCCGGTGCGCTCGCGCCGGTGAATTGCACGGGAGCGTCGACTTCGCGGTACGTCCTCCCCGGGGCGAATCCCGGACCCGCGTCGCTTGTGCTGAGCAGCGGCGGCGTTCCCATCTCCGCGCTCGCGGGCAAGACCTGCGGTGCGGGCCCGTGTCAGTACTTCGTCGTCGCGACGGGCAACGCCGCGACGTACAACACCGTCGTGCCGAAGTTCACGACGTTCGCGCTGAGCGACAAGTTCCAGGTCAGCAACAAGCTTTCACTGGACCTCGGTCTGCGCTATGACGACTTCAAGTACGGCCTCCCCGATACGACCGGAAACGCCGCACGCCAGCTGTTCGTCAATAACTTCAACAAGTTCAACTGCTACGACCCCGTCACCCAATCGCTCACGACGACCGATCTCGCCGGAAACGCGCTGCCTTTCACGACGGCGGGCTTCAGCTGTTCGGGCGCGGTGCCGCGCTACACCTCGGCGTCGTTCTCGCAGGTCAGCGTGCCGGTCGAGGACTACCCGGAGCTCCAGCCGCGCATCGGGCTGACGTACAGTGTCAATCGCAACAACGTCATCCGCGCGAGCGCGGGCAAGTCGGCGCAGCCGTCGAGCTCGGCGTTCCAGCAATACAACACCATCCAGCCGAACCTGATCCCGGGGCCGAACACCTCGTACTACAACCTTGGCTTCACGAACCCCAGCCACCACATCTTACCGGAAGAGTCGTACAATATCGACGCTTCGTGGGAGCACCAGTTCAACGGCAGCGACGCGTCGTTCAAGTTCACACCGTACCTCCGCGAGACGAAGAACGAGATCTCGACCGTCCTGCTCGATCCCAAGACGAATTTCGTCGGCGGCATCAACATCGGCCGCAAGAACGTCAAGGGCCTCGAGTTCCAGGTCCAAAAAGGGGACCTTAACAAGAACGGCTTCTTCGGCCAGCTTTCGTACACGTACACCTTCGCGCGCATCACGTTCGATCGCACGCCGAAGGGGACGTCGGTGGTCGACGGGCTCAACAACGCGATCAAGACGTACAACGGCTACACGGCGTTCTGCGCCGCGAATCCCACCGACGCGCGCTGCGGCGCGACGTCGACCGGTATCGCCGCTTCGCCGTGCTACACGCCGGGGGCGACGATCGCGGCCGATCCCTCCTGCAGTAAGGCGGGCGACATTGCGAACCCGTACTGGAACGCCGGGCCGCAGGCGTTGTTCGATCCGAACGGGCGCTACCCGCTCTACAACACCTACTCCGGCAGCACGTACGGCAGCGGATCGAACCAGTCGTACATCCCGCCGCACATCCTCACGTTCGTCGGCAACTGGAAGCACGGTCGGCTGAACATCACGCCGACGGCGCAGTTCCAGGGCGGCGCCCAGTACGGGCTGCCGCTGGCGACGCAGGGCATCGATCCCGCCAAAACGTGCACGGCGCTGCCCGGCGCAGCGGCCACGACCGCGGGCGATCCGCGTTATCCGGGCGCGGCGATCGCGGCGCTGCCGTACGACGCCTCGTCGTGCACGGGCTCGATCCCGATCCCCAACCCGCTCACCCGCCAGTACGATCCGTACGGCTCGTTCACGGAACCGAACAAGCTCAGCATGAACCTGTCGGCGTCGTACGAGCTCTCCAAACACATCACGGCGCGGCTCGATTTCGTGAACGTCGTGTCGAAGTGCTTCGGCGGAAGCAACGTCCCGTGGAAGGTCGGCGGCGCGGCCGGATGCGACTACACCCGCAGCGCGTACGTCGGCAACTTCTACAACCCGGGTGACGTGATCCAGTCGCGCGTCTCGGTCCCTTACGGGCCCGTGTTCAGCAACGTCTTCCAATCGACGAGTGCCGGGCAGGCAAACCCGTTCCAGGTGTTCGGCTCGCTCAACGTCAAGCTCTGATCGCGGCATAACCGCGAAATTCAAAGGCCCGGTGCGCGAGCACCGGGCCTTCTGCATTTACATCGCGGCGGGCGGCTGCACGAGCGGCGGGCGTTTGCGGTGGAACGCCGTCTCGCGCTGGTACCGCGCGCCGAGCGCGGTCAGCGCGGCTTCGCCCCATGCGCGCCCGAGTAGCGCGAACGACGTCGGCAGGCCATTGGGGCCCATTCCGTTGGGCATCGCGAGCGCCGGTAAACCCGCCAAATTTCCCGGCGAGATCAGCGACGGACCGCCCGGATATTTCGGATACGCCTTGTCGAAACCCAGGCCGATCGGATACGTCACCGTCGGGAGCGTCGGCGACACGACCGCGTCGTAGCCGTCCATCGCTTTCTCGAGCAGCGCGTTGAGCTTCGCGCGCTGGCGCAGCGCATCGATGTAGTCGACGGCCGGCGTCGCGTACGCGACGTAGCCGCCCAGCTTGTCGTCGGCGTTGCGCAGTTCGCGCGACCTGCCGGATTCGATCAGATCGCGAAACGCCGCCGCGCCTTCCGCGTCGACGATCGTGCCGACGACCGGACCCCACGGCCCCTTCGGCAGCGCGACCTCGCCCGCGACGTCGGCGAACGTTCCGATGATTTTGAGCGACGCGCGAAAGTTCGCCGCGACTTCCGGCATCGCACCCTTGGTCGCGTCCTTGAGCACCGCGATGCGCAGCCGGCGGCGCGGCGCGGTCATCGGCGCGTCGACCGATGTCGCGTCCTGCGGGTCGGCGCCCGCGATCGCGGCGAGGACGAGTTCCGCGTCGCGCGCGCTGCGGGTGAGCGGGCCGAGCTTGTCGAGCGTCCAGCACAGCGCCATCGCGCCGTGGCGCGACACGCGGCCGTACGTCGGGCGCAGGCCCGTCACGCCGCACGCGGTCGCCGGAAACAGGATCGAGCCCGACGTCTCCGAGCCGATCGCAAAACCGACCAGGCCCGCCGCCGCCGCGATGCCCGAGCCGCTCGACGAGCCGCCGCTCCAATAGTCGCGGTTCCACGGCGTTCGGCCGGGTCCGGTGAACGACGCGTCCGCGTCGCCGTAGCCGAAACCGCCCGCGAGCTCGACCATCGCAAGCTTCGCGAGCAGCACCGCGCCGGCGTCGGTGAGCTTCTTCACCACCGTCGCGTCGAAATCGAAGCGCTGGTTGCGGTACGGCTGCGCGCCCCACGTCGTCGGCGCGTCCGGCGTCGCGAGCAAGTCTTTCACGCCGTAGGGGATGCCGTGCAGCGGCCCGCGCACGCGGCCGCGCGCGCGCTCCGCGTCGGCGCGCTTGGCTTCGCGCAGCGCGCGCTCTTGAAGCAGCGTGACGACGGCGTTGTGCTGGTACCCGAATACCGACAGGCGCTTCAGGTAAAGCCGGGTGAGCTCGACCGACGAAATCGTCTTGGCCGTCAGCAGCCGCTGCAGCTCGACGACGTCGGAGAACGCGTAGTCCTCGGACGGATCGTGATACGGCTTCACGCGCGCGGCCTCGCGGCGGCGAAGCGCGTCACCGGCTCGTCTGAGTTCTTGAGACCCGTCGCCTTGCGCGGGTTGAGCCGCGCGGCGCCGCGCCGGTTGTCGTCGATCGCGTGCGCGATCGTGTCGAGGTCCTTGTCCGTGAGATTCGCATCGAAGCGCCGCATCGACAGCGCGGTCGCCGCGGCGAGCGCCGACGCAGGCTTCGGCGACGCGCTCGGCTTGGGCGACGGCTGCGCCGACGGGAGCGGTGAAGTTTTGGGCGGCCCCTGCGGCGCGGGCGCCTGCGCGTCCGCCTTGGACGCGAGCAAGACGGAAGCGGCGACGCCCGAGACGGCGCCGAGGAACGAACGTCGGTCTGCCATAGCGAGCGGGGATTGGACGCCGGGCGCCGCGTCCCCGCGCGCCGGCACCGGCGTCTGCACGAGTGCCGGTAGGGTACCATGGGCGTATGGAAACGTCGGCCATCGCGCGGCTCGATGACGAGCGCCGGGATCGCACCGGCGTCCCCGAGGTGATCTTCGGCGCCGGCAAGACGCTGGAGCAGAACGTCGCGCTCGCCGGCGCGCTGTTCGCGCGCACCGGCTTCGCGCTCGCAACCCGCATCCCGCCCGACCAGCGCGCCGCGCTCGTGGCGGCGTATCCCGACGCGGTGCTCGAGCCGCTTTCCGGCGCGCTACGCCGCGGCCGGCTGCCGCGCACCGGGGCGCGCGTCGCCGTCGTCTGCGCCGGGACGTCGGACCTCCCGGTCGCCGAAGAGGCGGCGTTCGCGCTGGACGCGCTTGGGCACGACGCGGTGCGCGCGACCGACGTGGGCGTCGCGGGGATCCACCGGCTGTTCGACGCCCTCGACGACATCGCGGCGTGCCGCGCCGTCATCGTGGTCGCGGGCATGGAAGGCGCGCTGCCCAGCGTGGTGGCGGGCCTCGTGCGCGCGCCCGTCATCGCGGTGCCGACGAGCGTCGGCTACGGCGCCGCGTTCGAAGGGATGGCCGCGCTGCTGGGGATGCTGACGTCGTGCGCGCCCGGGATCGGCGTGGTGAACATCGACAACGGCTTCGGCGCGGCCGCGCTGGCGCACAAGATCGTCATGTCGTCGTGACGGCGGCGCACCGATGAGGATCGCGTACGTCGACATGATCGGCGGAGCCGCCGGCGACATGCTGCTGGCCGCGTTCCTCGATGCCGGGCTCGACCGCGACGCGCTCGAACGCGCGCTGCGCGGCGTCGTCGCCGGCGGCTGGACGCTCGCGCCGCAACGGGTGATGAAACGCGGCATCGCGGCGACGTACGCGGGGCTCGTCGTGCCCGGCGAAGACGGCGACGACGAGCACCATCATCACCACCACGACGATGACGGTCATCACGCGCACGACGGTCCTAATGCCGGCGGCGATCACGATCATGTCGGCCACGGGACGCGCACGCTGGCCGACGTCCTCGAGATCGTGGAGCGCAGCATGCTCACGCCGCGGCAGCGCGAGCGCGCGAGCGCGGTGTACCGCCGCCTGGCCGACGCGGAAGCGCACACGCACGGGACGACCGTGGAGGCGATCCGCTTTCACGAGATCGGGCAGATCGACGCGATCCTCGACGTTGCCGCGACCTGCGTCGCGCTGGATTTGCTCGGGATCGAGGAGTTGCGCTGCTCGCCGTTTCCGATCGGGCACGGCTCGATCGGGATGGAGCACGGGCTGTACCCGAACCCGCCGCCCGCGACTGCGCACCTGCTGATCGGCTGGCCGACGCGCGCCGTCGACGTCGCGGGCGAGCTCGTCACGCCGACGGCAGCGGCGATCCTCACGACGCTCGCGACGCCCGGCCGTCCCGACCTCGTCATCGAGAAGATCGGCTACGGCGCCGGCCGCAGCGACTTCTCCATCCCCAACGTCACCCGCATGATCATCGGAACGTCCGCGGACAGCACCAACGCGGACGCGCGAGGCGCGCCGGACTGCGGCGACGACGTCGTCGTGCTCGAGGCGAACATCGACGACATGTCGCCGCAGCACTACGAGCTCGCGACGGAACGGTTGTTCGCGGCGGGCGCGCTCGACGTATGGCTCACGCCGATCACGATGAAGAAAGGCCGGCCGGCGGTCGCGCTCTCGGCGATGGCAGCGCCGCCGGACGAGCACGCAGTGGCGCGCGCGATGCTGACCGAGACGACGACGATCGGCGTGCGCGTGCGCACGGAGCGCCGACACGTCCTGCCGCGCACGATCGCGACGGTGGAGACGCCGTTCGGCACGGTCCGCGTCAAGCGCGCGGGGACGAACGGCGAGACGCGCACGCGCGCGGAGTACGACGACCTGCTGCGCATCGCGCGCGAGCGCAACCTGCCGCTGCCGGAGGTCGCGCGCGTCGTCGACGCCAGCATCCAAGGAGAGATCTCGACGTGATCGACACCACCGCGGAACCGTCGCTGGATGCCAAGGAGGCGCGCCTGCGCGAGATCTTCCGCGAGCTGGAAAGCTGCATCGTCGCGTTCTCCGGCGGCGTCGACTCGGCGCTCGTGCTCCACGTCGCCGCGCAAGAGCTCGGCGAGCGCGCAGTCGGGATCACCGCGCGCAGCGAATCGCTCGCCGAGCGGGAGTACGCCGGCGCCGTTCGGTTCGCGAGCGGTATCGACGCGCGCCACGAGATCGTCGAGACGCGCGAGCTCCACGACCCGTCGTACGCGGCGAACCCGGTGAACCGCTGCTATTTCTGCAAGAGCGAGCTCTACGGCCGCCTGGCGGAGATCGCGCGCGAGCGCGGTATCCCGCACATCGTCGACGGCTACAACCGCGACGACGAAGGCGACTGGCGACCCGGCCGCAAGGCCGCGCGCGAGCACGACGTGCGCAGCCCGCTCTACGAAGCGGGCCTGCGCAAGGCCGACGTGCGCGCGCTCGCGCATCGCTTGGGCCTCGACGTGTGGGACAAACCGGCGCTGGCGTGCCTGTCGTCGCGCTTCCCGTACGGCACGCCGATCACGCTGGAGCTCCTTCGCCAAGTCGACCGCGCCGAACAGGCGGTGCACGACGCAGGCTTACGCGCGTGCCGCGTGCGTCATCACGGTGAGATCGCGCGCATCGAAGTCCCGCCGGACGACATCGCCGCCGCCGCGGACCCCGAACGCCGAGCCCGCATCGTGGAGGGCGTACGCGCGGCGGGCTATCGTTACGTAACCCTGGACCTCGGCGGCTACGTGAGCGGCGGCTTCAACCTGTAGTCTCAGCGCTTCGCGCGAGCGAACAGCGCCCCGACGTCGAGTGCGAAGCCGGGAAGCGCCGCATGCGTCAGCGTGTCACCGGTGCGCAGGATGCGAGCGCCACCATCGTCATGCACGACGATGGTCGCTCGCTGCGGGTCGACGATCATCACTGCCAACGTCCCGGCGGCGAGGTACGTCGCGATCTTGTGCTCGACGTCGGCGGTCCGATCGTCGGGCGAAAGGATCTCGACCGCAACCGTCGGCGCGCCGAGCGGAACTTGGACGAGATCGCGCCCGGCGTCCGCCGATACATCCGCATACGACAAATAGGCGACGTCCGGAACGAAAGGGCGGACCACCGCATCAGGGGGCGCGATGCGAAAGCGCCATTCGGTCCCGACACGACCGTAGCGCCCAGCGTCGGCCCACGACGTGAACGCGATGGTCAGCAGCGACTGAAGGCGCGCATGGTCGTAGGTCGGGCTCACCTTCTGGCGCGCCCGACCGCGGACCCACTCGGTTTCCGGCTTCGTCTTCGGCAGAACGATCTCGTGAATCGACATTGTCTCACGCCAGTCTATCACGCGCACTCCGCCGCTCGGCAATACCTAACTGCGCCGCCTAAGCCGTTTCAACTTTTCCTCATTCGGACCGCGGCGCAGCCGCGGGCGCGGTTTGAGCGCTCGTTCAGAGCGATCAAACCTCCATCACGACGGGGATCACGATCGGCCTGCGGCGGGACTTTTCGAAGACTGCCTTGGCCAGGCCGCTTCTGATGTGTTCTTTCACGTTGCCGATGTCGCGAATGCCTTCGACGCTGCAGTCCGCGAGGATCGCCGACAGCTTCGCTTTGAGCTCGTCGACCAGCTCGCCCGACTCCGGCAGGTAGTAGACGCCGCGCGAGATCACGTCCGGTCCGGCGACGACGCGCGCCTCTTCGGAATCGACCGTCACGACGACCATCATGATGCCGTCGCCGGCGAGGTGCTTGCGGTCGCGCAGCACCGCTTCGCCGATGTCGCCGACGCCCGAGCCGTCGACCATCACGTTGCCGCCGTAGGTGCGGCCGACTTTTTGCGCCTCGTCCTTGGTGAACTCCAGCACGTCGCCGTTCTCCGCGACGAAGACGTTGTCGCCCGCGACGCCGGTCTGCTGCGCGAGCCGGCCGTGCGTGACCAGCATGCGGTACTCGCCGTGGATCGGGATGAAGTACTTGGGCCGCACGAGGTTGAGCATCAGCAGAAGCTCTTCTTGCGACGCGTGCCCCGAGACGTGCGCGTTGCCCGAGCTGCCGTGGATCACGTTCGCGCCGAGGCGGTATAGGTTGTTGATCGTCTTGGAGACCGACTTCTCGTTGCCGGGGATCGGCGTCGCGGAGATCACGACCGTATCGCCGGGTACGATCTTGAACTGCTTGTGGTCGCGCACCGACAGGCGCGTGAGCGCGGACATCGGCTCGCCCTGCGAGCCCGTCGTCATCACGCACACCTGCTCGGGTGGATGCTGATCGACGTCCTCGAGCCGGATCACGAGGTTTTCGGGGATGTCGAGGTAGCCGAGCTGGCGCGCGTACTGCACGACGTTCTGCAGCGAGCGGCCCAGGAACGCGACCTTGCGGCCGTAGCGCTTGGACTGATCGACGACCTGCTGGATGCGCGGAACGTTCGACGCGAACGACGTCACGATGAGCCGGCCGTTCGCGCGCGCGAAGATGTTGGAGAACGCCTCGCCGACGATGCGCTCCGACAGCGTGTGGCCGGGCCGTTCGGCGTTGGTCGAATCCGACAGCATGATCATGACGCCTTCGTCGCCGACGCGCGCGATCGAGGCGAAGTCGGCGGGGTCGCCGTCGATCGGCGTCTGGTCGAACTTGAAGTCGCCGGTGTGGAAGACGATGCCGACCGGCGTGCGGATCGCGAGCGCACACGCGCCCGCCAGCGAGTGGTTGATGTGAATGAACTGCGTTTCGATCGCGCCGTACGCGACCTTGTCGCCGGGCTCGACCTCGCGCGCGTTCCACTCGCCGGGCTTGTGCTCTTTGAGCTTGGCTTTGATCAGCGCCAGCGACAGCGGCGTTCCGACCACCGGAACGTTCGGAAACTCGCGCAGCAGGTACGGGATCCCGCCGATGTGGTCTTCGTGGCCGTGCGTAACGAGCAGCGCGCGAAATTTGTCCTGGCGCTCGCGCAAGTACGTGAAATCGTTGATGACGATGTCGACCCCGAACATCTCCTCGTCGGGGAACATCAGGCCGCAGTCGACGACGACGATGTCGTCGTTGGTCTCGATGACCGTCATGTTGCGGCCGATCTCGCCGCAGCCGCCGAGCGGTACGATGCGCAGGTAGGGCTCGCTCGGTGGAGCCGGGACGACGAAGGTGTCGGGATTCAAGCGGGGTCCTAGTCGGAAGGCGGCGCCGTGGGAACGATAGGCGTGAGACACGCAATCTTCACCAGCGCCGGGCTGGTGTTCTTCTGTTCGA
>CAWBTJ010000006.1:0-26342 GCA_963791645.1 Vulcanimicrobiota bacterium
AGCCGGCGGGCTTCATCCGCTGCCGGGTTGGATCGCGATCCACGGCACGGTGCGCACGGCATTCGTCGACGGCTTCCCGGCGGTGCCTGCGAAAGACGGGACGATCGCGGTGGCCGCCGGCGTGCACGAGCTGACCGCGCGCACGCCGCGGGGCAAGATCACGCGCGCGGTGACCGTGTGGCCTGGCACGCGGACGGAGGTCGTGCTCCAGCCCGAGGCGGAAGTGGCGCGCCCCAGCGTCGTCGCGCCGGCGGAGGACTACGTGCCGCGCGGCGCGATCAAGCTCGTCGGCGAGAAGGTCGTGGTGCGGTACGGCGGCCATGAAGTGATCGGGCACATCGGGTCGACGGCGTACCGCGTCGACGGCAAGACCGTGGACTACGGCGAAGCGCCGACGATGATCGGCTCGCGCCTGTACCTTCCGCTCGACCTCCTCACAACGCTCTCCACGGGAACTCGCTGATGTCTCCGCTCTCCGAAAAGAACTCCTGATGGCGCAAATCTACATCGAGACGCACGGCTGTCAGATGAACGAGGCCGACTCGCAGGACATCCAGCGCCGCGCGATCTCGGCCGGGTTCACGCTGGCGGAGCGGCCCGAAGATGCGGCGGTGCTCGTGCTCAACACCTGCACCGTGCGCGACAACGCAGAGAAGCGCGCGTACGGGCGCATCGGGCACTGGAAGGCGATCAAGAACGCGGACCGGTCGGTAAAGGTGATCGTCACCGGGTGTCTGGCCGAACAGGACAAGGGCCGCATGCAGCAGACCATGCCGCACATCGACGGCGTGTTCGGCACGAGCGAGCTCGGCGCGCTCGGCGATGCGCTGGCGGTGTGGCGGGCGGAGTATCCCGACGACGATTTCAGCGTCGACCGCGAGATCGAGACCGTCATGGGCGGCGCCGGCGAGGGGATCGCGGGACCCTACGACGGTTTGCGCGGCTTCGTGACGGTGCAGCGCGGGTGCTCGTACTACTGCACGTTCTGCATCGTGCCGCACGTTCGCGGCCGCTTCGATCATCGCCCGATGCGTGACATCCTCGCCGACGTGGAGATGAAGACGGCGGGCGGCGCGCGCGAGATCACGCTGGTGGGACAGACGGTGAACGCCTACAAGGAGCCGGCGACCGGCGCCGACTTCGCGGACTTGATCGAAAACGTGTGCGCGATCGACTCGGTCGAGCGCGTCAGCTTCGTCAGCTCGCACCCCAAGGACCTCAACGAGAAGCTCGCGCGCGTGTGCGCGACGCTGCCGAAGATGAACCCGCGCTTTCACCTCGCGCTGCAGTCGGGTTCGAACCCGATGCTGCGCCGGATGAACCGCAAATACACGCTCGAGCAGTTCCTGGAGCGCATAGCGACGTTCAAATCGCACAACCCGAGCTGGGCGATCACGACCGACTTGATCGTCGGCTTCCCCGGCGAGACGGAAGAGGATTTCCAGCGGACGGTCGACGTCTGCAAGACCGGGATCTTCGCGCAGGCGTTCATGTTCGTGTACTCGCCGCGCCGCGGCACGCCGGCCGCGGTCTGGCACGCGGCGAACGCCGTGCCGAAAGACGTCGCGCAGGAGCGCTTCGTGCGGCTCAAGGCCGCGCAGGACGAAGCCGTGCGCGCCTATCACGACCGCAAGATCGGCACGACGGTTCGCGCGCTGATCCACGGCCTGTCGCGCAAAGACGCGACGAAGCTGAGCGCCAAGACGATCGACAACGTGACGGTGAACTTTCCCCTGACGGAGTCGGCGCCCGATCCTTCGCACCCGTGGGCCGACGTGCGCGTGGAGAGCGCGTCGGTGTGGGGCGTGCGCGGAACGTGCATCGGCCGCGCCGCAACGTACGACGGCGTCGCGGAGCCGGTGACGGCGCCGCAGATGATCGATTTGCTCGCGGTTTAGTACCGCGCCCACGATCAGCTGATTTCGGTCTCCGTCACGGCGCGGTGTCGGGCGATTCTTCCCCGTCGACGTGCACGAGCCGGTCGCGCGCCGCGACGCGCAGCGGTTGCCCTTGCCAGCGGACGCTGCGGCCCCAAAGGCCGCGCGCCCAGACGAAGACGCCGACCGCATCGCGCAGTGGGATGAGCCGTCGCGGCGGATGTCTTTGCGAACCGAAGGCCGCGTGGGCGGCGTCCCGGAGGGCGAGCCGAAGCAGCGCGGCGATTGCCACGAGCGCGAGAGCCGTTCGCCGGTCGCGCGCGAGCGCAAGATGGGCCAAGGTCACTGGGAGCGGGTACGTCAGGATCATCGCGGGATAGTTGAACGGCTTGACCGCCCGTATCGTCCGTGCCCAGCGCAGCTCGTGTCCGACGAGCGCGCGCATGCCGGGTTCGGCAACGATGTTCGCGACGACGTAGGACGCGATCGCTACGCGGTAGCCGTGCTCCGTGACGAGCCGGCCAAGCGTGAAATCGTCCGCGAGATGGTCACCGACGCGCCTCGATTCCGCCGATCGCGGCGAGGATGTCGCGACGAACGGCCATCGTCGAGCCGAACAAGTACTTCACCGGTTCGAGCGCCTCGGCGACGAGCGCCGACGGCATGAACTGCTCGGTGATACACATCGCTCCGAGCGTCGATGCAAGCGTTGCGTCGGCCGGTTCGCCGCGGAATCGTGCGGTCACGGCGCCGACGCCGGGATCGGCGAACGGCGCGACGACGGCGTCGAGATAGTCGGGCGTGACCCGCATGTCACTGTCGGAGATCACGTAGATCTCACCATGGGCGTGCGCGACCATGGGGGCGACGTTCGCCATTTTCGGGTTTCGGCAGCGCGCGAGACCGTCACCGACGACGACGGTGGTGCGCCCAGGCGCCGCCGCGGCGACCCGGCGGATCAGATCCAGCGCGGGATCGCCGGCTTGGTGGACGCCGAACACGACGTGGAAATCGGGATAGTCTTGAGCGCAGAACGAACGGAGGTTTTCTTCGAGTCCGGCGTCGATTCCGCGCACGGGCTTCATGATCGTCACGGCCGGTCGCCGCGCGGGCCGCGCGCGGTACTCGCGCAGGCGACGTCCGAATGCACGAACGCGGTGGACCGCGACCGCGCCGTACAGCAGCGCGCCGATGGTGGCCGCGAGTGTCAGCCGCGCCGCGACGGCGCGTGCGTCAACGCGCACGGACGAGGTCCCGGAACGCGATTCGCTCGATGCCGTTCGCACGCACTGCATCGGCGACGTGCGGACTCACCAGCGACGTGAACTCATCTTCGAGCCGGTACGACTTCAGATCGGGCGCAATCCCGGGCCACCGGCGCGTCGCCGCATGGAAGTACAGCTCCGTCGAGCCGGGCGGCAGCCGTGCGAGAAAGCCGAGCACGCGGTCCTGCGTCATACGGCCGGTGTCGTTGAAGCCGAAGACGTGATCGTTGTATACGACGCTGTTCGCGCGCATGCGCGCTTTCATCAAGCGCAAGAACGGCGACAGGAACGCCGCATGCCCCGGCTCGTCGGGGACGCGCATCGGCGGACGGCCGTAGTCGCGTGCAACCTTCAGAATCAGGCCGAGCACCGTCGGATGGAGATGGTAGTGACACTGCGCGTTGACGTGGTCGAACGGCAATCCCGTCGCGGCAAACGCTGCGAACTGCGCGCGGATCTCCGCCTCGAGCTGGCGCTGCGCCGAGCGGCGGAAGAAGTAGCGCACGCCCGCGCGCGCGAGCTTGCTCGAGAACATGCCGTCGCGCCCGACGAGATCCGGGATGCGCTCGGGCGGAAGCAGCGGGCGCCCCGCGACGACGACGACGTGCAGGCCCACGGCAAGCGTCGGGTTGTCTTTCGCGCGCGCGACCGCGTCTTGCGCCGCGTCTTCCCCGACCATCAAGCTAGCGGCGGTGACGATCCCCTCGCGATGGCCGCGCTCGACCGCCTCGTTCACCGGGATCGCAAGTCCGAAGTCGTCGACCGTGACGATCAGGCGGCGCCGCACGCGCGTTGCCTCCTCGGCGTGCACGCGAAAGCCCTGCCATCCACATTCTCCACAGGGAGGGACCACCGTGCGGCGGGAACGGGCGGCAGATGCGGTCACGGCTCGGATGACGACGACCCTGACGTGGTCGCCGATGCTCGAGCAGTACTTCGGGATGAAGCATCGCTACCCCGAGGCGATCTTGCTCTCGCGCGTCGGCGACTTCTACGAAGCCTATGGCGAAGACGCCGAGACGATCGCGCGCGCGCTCTCGATCGCGCTGACGTCGAAAGAGGCCGGCGGCGGCCGGCGCGTCGCGATGGCCGGCGTGCCGCATCATGCGCTCGACGGCTACCTCGCCAAGCTCGTCGCGCAGCGCCGCGTGGTGGCGTTGGCCGAGCAGCTCGAAGCGCCGATCCCCAACAAGCTGGTGCGGCGCGATGTCGTGCGCGTCGTGACGCCGGGGACGCTGCTCGAAGAGCACATCCTCGAACGCTCCGCGCACAACTACCTCGCCGCGATCACCGCGTACGACGACGTCATCGCGCTCGCGCACGCCGACATCTCGACCGGGCACGTGTCGGCCACCGCGTTCGACGGTGAGTCCGCGCTCGAAGACGTGCTCGCGGAGATCGGGCGGCTCGACCCCGCCGAGCTCGTCGCCGACGTCCCCAACGACGTGCGCGCGGCGCTCGACGCCGCGCTGGCGGACGTGCAGACCCGCATCGCCGCGCCGGTGCTCGCCGCCGTCGGCGAGCGCGCGCGCGATCCGATCGACGGCTTCTCGTTCGACGCCTCGCTCGCGATGCACCGCGCGCTCGACGCGCTAAGCGCGTTCGTGCGCCGCGTCAGCGTGCAGCACAGCGGCGCGACGGCGCTGCGCGACGCGCAGTTCTACCGCCAGGCGACCTTCCTCGCGCTGGACCCCAACACGCGCAAGAACCTCGAGCTGACCAAAGCGCTCGGCGCCAACCCGCGCGCGACGCTGCTCGCGACGATCGACCGCACGCGCACCGCGATGGGCTCGCGCCTGCTGGGCCGCTGGGTGCTCGCGCCGCTCGTCGATGCGGGTGCGATCGGCGCGCGGGCCGACTGCGTCGAAGCGCTGCTGCGCGACGCCGCGCGGCGCCTTGCGCTGCAGGACGTGCTGCACGGCTGCTTCGACCTGGAGCGCATCGCGCAGAAGGTGCGCTTCCGGCGCGTGCTGCCGCGCGACCTCGCGTCCCTGCGCCGCACGCTCGCGCTGCTCGACCCGATCGCCGACGCGCTTCGCGAAGCGTCGCTGCCGGCCGGGATGCACGCGATCGCCGCGCGCGTCGGCCAGTACGACGAGTTGCGCGCCGACCTCGCGACGATGCTCGTGGACGAGCCGCCGGCGACGATGAGCGACGGCGGCGTCATCCGTGGTGAAGCGAGCCCCGACCTCGCGGAGTGCGTGGCGCTTCGCGGCGACGCGCGCGCACGCATCGCCGCGCTCGAAGAGCGCGAGCGCGAGCGCAGCGGCATCAAGTCCCTCAAAGTGAAGTACGCGTCGGCGTTCGGCTACGCGATCGAAGTTCCCAAGGCGCAGATCGCCAACGTCCCGGCGGACTACACGCGCAAGCAGACGCTGGCGAACGGCGAGCGCTACGTGACGCCGGAGCTGCGCGAGCTCGACGTCGCGATCGCGTCGGCCGAATCGCGCCAGCTGCGCTTAGAGCAGGCGCTGTACGAAAATCTCGTCGAGCGGATCGCCGAGCGGGTCGACGACTTGCTCGCAACCGCCGACGCGCTGGCGGAACTCGATGCATATTGCTCGCTCGCGCAAGTCGCCGGCGAGCGCGGCTACGTGCGCCCGTCGTTTGCCGAGGACAGCATCGTCGAGATCGTCGACGGGCGGCATCCGGTGATGGAGGCGCTGCTCGGCTCGTCGTTCGTGCCCAACGACTTGCGGCTGGGCACCGAGCGCGCGCGGTTCATCTTGCTCACCGGGCCGAACATGGGCGGCAAGTCGACGTACCTGCGGCAGACGGCGCTGCTCGTCGTGCTCGCGCAGATCGGCTCGTTCGTGCCCGCGCGCGCCGCAAAGCTGGGGATCGTCGACCGCATCTTCACGCGCATCGGCGCGGGCGACGATCTTGCGTCGGGGCAGTCGACGTTCTACATCGAGATGGCCGAAGCGGCGAACATCCTGCGCCGCGCGACCGACCGCAGCTTGCTGCTGATCGACGAGATCGGGCGCGGCACCGGGACCGTCGACGGGCTCGCGATCGCGCAAGCGATCTGCGAGTACCTGCTCGAACGCGAGTCGCGCGCGCCGATGGCGCTGTTCGCGACGCACTTCCACGAGCTCGTTTTTTTGTCGGACCGCTGGCCGCTCGTCGAGAACTTCCACATCACCGCGGTGGAGAGCACGAAGGGCGGCGCGCCCGTGTTCTCGCACCGCGTGCTGCCGGGCTCGTCGTCGCGCTCGTTCGGGATCGAGGTCGCGCGCATGGCGGGCCTGCCGCCCGCGGTCGTCGCGCGCGCGAGAGAGATCGCCGAAGTGCTCGAAGGCCGCCCGACGCTCGAAGTCGCGGTGCCGCTGCGCGGCAAGCTCGCGAAGCCCGGCGTGATCGAGCAGCCGCTCCTGTTCGACATGTGAGCGCGCGCGGCTCAGCGCAGCAATTTGTGGTAGAAGACGGCGTCTTCGAAGACGCCGTCGGCGTTCTTGCCGGCGTTCGGCACGACACCCGTGCGCTCGTAGTCCAGCGCGCGGTAGAGCGCTTCGGCCGGTTCGCCCGGCGACGTCTCCAGCAGCAGCACTTCGATGCCGCGCACGAAGGCGTCGTCTTCGAGCTCGTCGAGCAGCGCGCGCGCGATCCCGCGCCGCCGCCATGCGCGCAGGACAATCAGCTTCTGCACCTCGGCGCGATGGCGCATCGTCGGGAAATGCCCGCGCTCGCGCTGGACGGCGCCGACGAGATCGTCGCCGGCGAATGCGGCGAACAGCGCGCAGTCGTCGCCGTCGAAGCGCGGGATGCGTGCTTCCCAGTAGCGCGCGGCAACGTCGGGATCGAGCGGCGCATCCCAGCCCAGCGACGCCCCGCCGTCGACCGCGTCGACCGTCAGCCGGACGAGGGCGGGCACGAGCGCTTCGCAATCGGCGGACACGAGCGAGCTGATTGCGATCACGACGTGATGATAGGGCCACGCGCCGGCTTCGGCAAGGGTACACCGTAGCATGAACCGAGCGTGGCTGACCCGCAACCAGCTCGACGCAATCACCGGCGTCGCCTGGGTGCTCATCGCCGTGGTCGTCGGGATCGTGCTCCACCGCGTGGTGTACTGGGCGTTCGCGCGCTGGGCGGAGCGGCGGCATAGCACGTTCGCTGCTGCCGTCGTGCACAGGACGTGCCGGCCGGCGGCGTACATCTTCCCGCTGGTCGCGATCCTCGTCGCCGCGCCGCAGCTCGACCTTCCCGCCGCGTGGACCCGCCCGGCCGTGCACGTCACCGCTCTGCTGACGATCGCCGCGGTCGCGTGGACCGTCATCGCGACGATCCGCCTGTTCGGCGACATCGTCATCGCGCGCCACCGCATCGACGTCGAGGACAACCTGGCCGCGCGCCAGCTCGGGACGCGCGTCGACATCCTGACCCGGGTCGTCGTGATCGTGGTGATCGTCATCGCGCTGGGCGCAATGCTGATGACGTTCCCGGCGATCCGCACGCTGGGCACCACGCTGCTCGCGTCCGCCGGCGTCATCGGGCTCGTCGCTGGCATCGCGGCGCGCCCGTTGTTCGAGAACCTCATCGCCGGCGTGCAGCTCGCGCTGACGCAGCCGATTCGCATCGACGACGTCGTGATCGTGGAGAAACAGTTCGGCCGGATCGAGGAGATCCACAGCACCTACGTCGTCGTGCGGATCTGGGATCTGCGGCGCATGGTGCTGCCGCTGACGTACTTCATCACGACGCCATTCGAGAACTGGACGCGGCGCACCGCAAACCTCGTCGGCGAGGTGTACCTGTTCGCCGACTACACCGTGGACGTCGCGGCGCTGCGCGCGCAGCTGACGCGGATCCTCGAAGGGACGCCGTTGTGGGATGGCCAGACGCACCAGCTCGAAGTCACCGACGCGACCGATCGCGCGGTGCAGCTTCGCGCGCTCGTGAGCGCGCGCGATAGCGGCACGCTGTGGGATCTGCGCTGCTACACGCGCGAAAAGCTGGTCGCGTACTTGCGCGAGTCGCAGCCGGCGGCGCTCCCGCGCCTGCGCCTGGCCGAAACGGAGCAGGGCGACGCGCAGGGGACGTCGCGGTAGTCATCGCGTCAACCGGCGGCGAAGAAGCGCGCATGAGCGCGCCGTTCCTTGCATTCGATCACGTTCAGCTCGCGATGCCGCCCGGGCGTGAGGACGATGCGCGCGCGTTCTACGTCGCGGTATGCGGGATGACCGAGCTCCCGAAACCGGCTGAGCTCGCGAAACGCGGCGGCGCCTGGTTCGCCAGCGGCAGCGTGCATCTGCACCTCGGCATCGAGCCCGATTTCCGAGCGTCGGCAAAGGCGCATCCCGCGCTGCGCTGCGCCGGCTTCGACGCGCTGCTCGCGCGCCTGCGCGCGGCGGGTCACGAGGCGCGCGAGGACGACGATCTGCCCGGGACGCGGCGGGCATTCGTCAGCGATCCCTTTGGCAACCGCATCGAGCTGATCGCGGGCTGAATTGTGCGACGGCCATAAAGGGGAGGCCGTCCCCGACCTTTGAACGGGGCGGGGTGATCCGGCTCCTGGACTCTGAGACGATCGGGCAGATCGCGGCCGGCGAGGTGATCGAGCGGCCGCTGTCGGTCGTCAAGGAGCTCGTCGAGAACGCCCTCGATGCCGGCGCGTCGCGCGTCGCGGTGCGTGTGCGCGGCGGCGGCCTCGCGGAGATCGAGGTCGCCGACGACGGCGTCGGGATCGCGCCGGACGACTTGCCGCTCGCAGTGACGCGCCACGCCACTTCGAAGCTTGCCGATGCGGCGGGCCTCACGCGCGTCGACACGCTGGGATTTCGGGGCGAAGGGCTTGCATCGATCGCCGCGATCGCGAAGGTGACGATCGTCTCGCGGACCGCGGACGCCGAGGTCGCGACGGCAATCGACGCGCACACCGGCGAGCTCGGCGAGCCGCGGCCGGTCGCCGGGCCGCCGGGGACGCGCGTGATCGTGCGCGAGCTGTTCGGTAACGTGCCGGTGCGCCGCGAGTACCTGCGCTCGCCGCAGGCGGAGTTCGCGCGCATCGCGTCGTGGCTCTCGACGCTCGCGCTCGCGTACCCGCACGTCGGTTTCACGCTCGAGCACGACGGCAAGGCGGCGTTCGCGTTCGCGCCGGGCGACGATCTCGCGCCGCGCCTGCGGCACGTGTTCGGCACGACGTCGTCAACGATGGTCGCGATCCGCGCCGGCGATGCGCACGCGGGCGTGAGCGGCTGGGTGAGCTCGCCGGACGACGACCGGCCCGACCGGCGCAGCCAGATCGTGTTCGTGAACGGGCGTCTGCTGCGCAGCACGCTGGTGAGCGGCGCGTGGTCGGCGGCGTACCGCACGTTCGCCATGGTCGGGCGGTATCCGTACGGCGTGCTGTACCTGAGCGTGCCGCCTGACGAGGTCGATCAGAACGTGCATCCGACCAAGATGGACGTGCGCTTGCGCCACGGCGACCGCGTGCTGGCGGCGGTCAGGGACGCGATCGGCACGGCGCTGCGGCGCGGCGCCGTCGAGCGGCTCGGCCGTTCGATCTCGCTCGCGCCGCCCGAAGGCGAGCTTGCCGGCGGCGCCGCGCGGATCGACTGGGCCGACACGTTCACGCCCTCCGCCAACGGCGCGATCGCGGAGCGCAAGACGCTGCGCGTGCTCGCGCAGATCGACCGCACGTTCATCCTCGCGAGCGATGGCGACGCGGTGGTGCTGATCGACCAGCACGCGGCGCACGAGCGAATCGTGTTCGAGCAGCTCTCGGCCAATGCGCGCGCGCAGGCCGCGGCGGAGCCGCTGCTGATCCCGTACACGTTCGAGGTGCGCCCCGACGAAGCCGACCGGCTCGACGCGACGCTCGATGCGCTCGCCGCGGGCGGGCTGCACGTCGAGCATTTCGGCGAGCGCGCGTACCGCGTCACCGCGACGCCCGCGCGGCTGGTGCACGCCGGACGGACGCGACCGTTCGACGTCGTCGACTTCGTCGAGTGCCTCGGTGACGACGTCCGCGGGTTAGACGCGGATCAGCGCGTCTGGGCGTCGTTGGCGTGTCATTCGGTGGTGCGCGCGCACGAGACGCTGGAGTATCCCGAGATGACGGCGCTCGTGGAACGGCTGCAGCGGTGCGAGAACCCGATGCACTGCCCGCACGGGCGGCCCACGATCGTGCGGCTCGAGCCCGAGCGCATCGCAGCGCTTTTCAAACGGGTGTGACGCCCGGCGTTCTCATCCTTACCGGGCAGACCGCGTCGGGCAAGAGCGCGCTCGCGCTGGAGGTCGCCGAACGGTTCGGCGCGGAGATCGTCGGCGCCGACTCGCGGCAGATCTATCGCGGGATGCCGATCGGGACCGCCGCGCCCAGCGACGCTGATCGCGCGCGCGTGCGCCACCATCTGGTCGAATTTCTCGATCCGCGCGAGCGGTACTCGGCCGCGCGCTTCGTCGCCGATGCGCTCGCGGCGATCGACGACGTGCACGCGCGCGGTAAGCGCGCGATCGTCGCGGGCGGAACGGGGTTCTACGTGCGCGCGCTCGCCGGCGACGTGACGCTTTCGCCGGCATACGATGCAGACGTGCGCGAGCGGCTGGCGCGCGAGGCGCGCGTGCACCCGTCCGACGTGCTGGCCGACTGGCTGCGCGCGCTCGCGCCTGCGCGTGCGGCGGCGG
The DNA here is from genome assembly GCA_963791645.1 of Vulcanimicrobiota bacterium. Lineage (GTDB taxonomy): Bacteria > Vulcanimicrobiota > Vulcanimicrobiia > Vulcanimicrobiales > Vulcanimicrobiaceae > Vulcanimicrobium. The sequence continues at coordinate 10,772 of CAWBTJ010000006.1, forward strand.
TCGATTCGAACGATCCGTACCGCATCGTGCGCGCGCTCGAGGTGGCGCTCGTCGAGCGCACGGTGCCGTCCCGCGACGCGGCGGCGGGTTCGCGCGGCACCGACGTCGTGTCCGGCGAGAATCTTCGCACGCGCGGTGTTGCCGTTCGCAAGCTGTACCTCGACGTCGCGCCGGACGTGCTCGAGCAGCGCATCGCCGCGCGCGTCGATGCGATGCTCGCGAACGGTTTCATCGAGGAGGCGCAGCGCATCGGCGGCGACGCTGTGGCCGCCGACGCCGTGGGGTATCGCGAGGCGCTCGCGTACCTGGCCGGATTCTCGACGCGCGCCGAGTTGCGGGCGCACTTGGTCCGCAACACGCGGCGGTATGCGAAGCGGCAGGCGACGTGGTTCCGAACCGAGCCGGGGCTCGTTCGGGTCCCTGCCGCCGATGCATTGGCGCGTGCCGCAGCCGAGGCGGGAGCACTTCCGGGCTGGGCCTAAGCCAACGAGCATGGCGAACTCCCGTCCGCAGCCGCTCCAAGACGCGTACCTTGCCGAGGTGAAGCGCCAAGCCGTTCCCGTCACGATCTACCTGGTGAACGGCTTTCAGCTCAAAGGGGTGGTGAAAGGCTTCGACCCGTTCACGATCGTGCTCGAGTACGAGAAGAAGGCGCACCTGATCTACAAACACGCGGTCTCGACCATCTCGCCGAACGGCCCGGTCAGCGCGTCACTGGTGCCGGAAGAGAGCGAGGCGGTCGCGCCGTGACGACCGGCGTCTCGATCGTGAAGACGAACGGGACGGGCAACGAGTTCGTGCTGGTCGACGAGCGCGTCGCGCCGGTCGCCGATCCCGTCGCGTTTGCGCGCGACGTGTGCGACCGCGACCACGGCGTCGGCGCCGACGGCGTGCTGTTCGTGCAGTCGTCGGAGCATTTCGACGCACGGCTGCGCATCGTGAACGCCGACGGCAGCGACGCGGAGATGTGCGGCAACGGGATGCGGTGCGTCGGGCGCTATCTCGACGAGCACGACGGCCGCGACGCCGCGACGGTCGAGACGGAGGCCGGGCCGATCGGCACGCGCGTGCTCTCGCGGGCGCCGTACCGGATCGCGGTCGAGATGGGCGAGCCGCGCATCGGGGTGCCGCACGACGTCGCCGGATACCGCGCGACGCCGGTGGACGTCGGCAACCCGCACGTGGTGATCCGCGTGGACGACGTGCGCGCGATCGATCTTGCGGCCGACGGCCCGCGGATCGAGCACGATCCGCGCTATCCGAATCGCACGAACGTGCACTTCGTCTCGGGCGACGGCGGCGGTTGGCGCGTGCGGCATTGGGAGCGCGGCGCGGGCGCGACGCAGGCGTGCGGAACCGGCGCCGTCGCCGTCGCGGCCGTGCTGATCGCGAGCGGCGATGCAACCTCGCCGGTGTCGCTGCGGGTCCCGGGCGGCGTGCTGGACGTGATCTGGGAGCCCGGCGGGCGAGCGACGCTCGCGGGCGACGCGGTGCGAGAATTCGAGCGCGTGGTCGCATGACGGCGGAGTCCGAGCGCGCCGTCGCGTGACGGCGTGACACCGGCATGACCGGGCTCGCATACACCGACACGCGCGGCCGCATCTACTTCGACGACACGCGTTCGCCGCTCGCCGACGGCGGCATCGAACGCCGGCCGCGCGGCGAAGAGCTGATCCCCGCGCCGCCCGGCGCCGTGACGACGATGCTGCCGGGCCGGATGCCGTTGCTGGTGGGCGGCGGCGTCGCGGCACGGCGTACCGCGCTCGCTGCGCTGCTGCCGGCCGGCTACACGCGCTTGCTGCTGCCGGCGTATCGCACCCAGCCGGGCGCGCCCGCGCTGCCGCTGTTCGGCTACACGTTCGCCTGCGTGGTGGACGACGAGCTGTACGTCGCCGCGATGCGCACCGACGAGAGCGAGGACTGGACGCCGCGCTATTTCGGCGAAGGCGAGCTCGAAGCGCTGCTGCGCGCGCGGCAGGCGGAAGACCCGCGCAACCGCACGCTGGCGCAGCTGGCGGTGTGCTCGCGCGACTACGGCTGCTTCACCGCGCAAAACGTGTTCCTCGAACGCGGCGAAGCGGCGCTGCCGGTGTCGCCGACGTGCAACGCGGCGTGCGTGGGCTGCATCTCCGAGCTCGCGCCGGACGCGGGGATGCCGTCACCGCAGACGCGTGTGGCATTCGAGGCCGACGCCGGCGACGTCGCGCGCATCGCGATCCGCCATCTCGAGAGCGTCGACGACGGCATCGTGTCGTTCGGTCAAGGATGCGAGGGCGAGCCGCTGCTGCGCGTGACGACGATCGAACGCACGATCGCGAAGGTCCGCGCGGCCCGCGCCAACGGCACGATCAACCTCAACACGAACGGCTCGGTCCCCAAGAGCCTGAACCGCCTGATCGATGCGGGCCTGCAAGCCGTGCGCATCAGCCTCAACTCGTTCCGCCCCGGCGTTTACGCCGCGTACTACCGGCCGGCGGGCTACGAGCTCGACGACGTGCTCGAATCGATCGCGCTTGCGGTGGACCGTGGACTGCGCGTGTCGCTGAACCTGCTGACGCATCCCGGCGTGACCGACGAGCGCGCCGAGGTCGAGACGTTGGAGCGCTTTCTGACCGCGCACCGCGTCGCGATGGTCCAGACGCGCACGCTGAACATCGATCCCGAGCGCTACTTCGCGAGCGTCGGACGGCCTGCCGAGCCGCTCGGCATGCGCGAAGCGCTGCTGCGCATCGAGCGCCTCGGCGTGGGACTCGGGAACTTCACGCACACGCACTAAGGCGCGGGCGGCATCATCGGCGCGGGCTTGCGGACGAGCACCGGGTCGACCGGCGTGCGTGCGCGACCGTGACCATGGCCCTGCGCGGTGTGCGTCGTATGGCGCGCCGCACCGGTTGGGCCGGCGTGCTCGATCGCTTCGCCGCCCACGGCGATCTCGTGCGCGTGCGTGGTGACGTCGACTCCCTGGCCGTCGGCGCGCAGCGTCGTCGCGATCGTGCCGCCGGTGGCGCTGCGCGCGCTGACGATCAGCGAACCGTCCTGGTTCTCGGATACCGTTTCGCCGCCGGACAGGACGGCCGACTCGCCTTTGCCGAGCCGCACTTCGTTCCCGTTGTCGTAGATTCCGAAGGAGCCGTCGCGGTTCATCGTCACGGCGTCTTGGTCGAAGTTCGCGTGCACGGTTGCCGACTGGTTCGAGGTCACGCCGTTCGCGCCGGCTTGCGTGACCGCGGTGGAGACGCGATAGCCGCCGTCGATCTGCGTGCTGTGCACGAGATCGTTCTGCGAGGCCATGCTGTCCCAGTGCGCGTCGACCGCCCCGCCGCCCTCGCGCGTGCCGACGGCCGCGAGATGCGGGTCGCCGGTTGAGCTGACGTCGATGTCTTCGTACCGTTGCTGCTTCGGGCCGGCATGCGCGCAGTTTTGATTCTGCCGAAGATTTCGGTCCTGGCTCGGGGGTTGGTTTTGGTTTTGGTTCAGAAACGAACCCACCAATTGCTGCAGCATGCTCACGAGCCCCGTGAGGATTGCGGCGATCGAACCGTTCGAGGCATTCGACGCGCCGAACAAGTTGCCGATCGGATTGCCGCCGTTGCCCGCGAGCGGGCCGGACGCCCACCACGGGCGGGCGACCCCGTCGGGCTGTTGCGCGCGCGCGAACCCGCCGGCCGTTCCGACGGAGCCGTCGTCGGTGCCGACCGACGTTTCGAGCGCGGAGAAATCGAAGCCGGTCCCGAGCCCGGGCCATTGTGTCTGCATCATGGGTGAGCGTCGTCTCCTGAAAGAGTGGTCGCTCGTCAATCACGCGCGGCAGGCGTCCGGCTAGGGGGTTGCCAATGGCGGCGCTGAAGCGAGTCGCGATGACGGCGTTGTTCTTAGCGGCTCTTCTGGGAGCGAGCGCCATCCCCGGACCGGTTTCGATCCCGACCTGGCGTCCAAACGCGTGCGCAGACGTTGCATACGCCCCATTCGACACGCCGAACGTCCAGACATGGACGCCGAGCGCCGCGGCAACGACGTCGTCGTAAAATTTCGCGTCGAGCGATTCCTCGCGGACGCCTCGTTCCCGGGCGTTTCGGATCGCGGCCTCATCCACGTGCCGCTCGACGACCGTCCGCCGACGTATTTCGGCGCGAGAACTCGTCCTGATGAAGACGTGATCGTCGCGTTCACCGCCCTGAAGCCCGGCCGGCATCGCGTCGCAATCGAATTGATCTCGACTCACAGCACGCGACCGTCAGTCGCGATGAGGTGCTTCGCCACGCCGTCGTAATCCCGATAGGCCGCGTCGGATAAAACCGACGCGAAGTCCGAATCGTACACGCGAGTCGGCGAGCGCGATAAGCCGCCGAGTCGAACGCATTGTCATCGACGCGGTTGCCGCATCTAAATGCTGTGCCGCAAGCCAGTAAGCGCATAGTTAGAAGAGGCTTTTCGACTATGGAGAACTAGGTGGCTCAAAGGCACTAGGCGAACTGGGTACGATTCTTAGGCGCCTGGCCTGTGTCGGTCGGCGCATATGGAGGGTGTCGGGTGAATACGTTGTTCCGCCGTCGTACCGCGTTTGCGGTCGCCGCTGTTCTGCTTACCTCGCAACTGCCTCTCGCGATGGCGACCGGTTCTCCGCCGACGCGATCGTCCGCGGGCAGGTCCACCGCGATCACGCGGGCGGCGACCGTCGCGGTTGCCGCGCGAATGCCACGCGGTCTGGCGCTGCCGTCACCGGCACGCATCACGCCGCCGCCGCTGGTGCACGCGCCGAAGCGGAGCGAGGTGCCAGCGGTCGCGCGCACGCACGAAGGCGGCGGCGCACGTAGCGGTCCGGGTGTCACCGCTACCGTGCACGACAGCAAGCACGCCCCGCCCGACCCGCACGCGCAGTCGGCACAACGGCGCTCCGTCTCCTCTCCCGTGTTGTCGGGACCGTTCGGACGTACGGTACCCGGACGTGCAGTGCCCGCCGGGCCGGCGCGGGCCGGGCGTCGGGCGTCCTCGGTGATGGGCGGTTCGGGCTGCAACGCGACCCCCAGCGATCTCCCCGTGCTGACCGGTACGGACCCCGGCACCGGAATCAACCCGTGGTGGCGGTATCAGGAGGGCCCGATCCCCGGCGTGGGCCGGTACATGGTCAACGTTGCGACGCAAAATCTGCTGGTGCAAGGGGACGACATGGACGTGCATAACGCCGGCATCGATCTGGCGTTCCGGCGCACGTTCAACTCGCTCTCGCGACACGATGCGTCGGGCACCGACGGTGCAACGCCGAGCGAGGTCGGCAATGGCTGGACGAGCACGTTCGATGCGCATTTGTCTGGCAACGCGGCGGGCGGTCTGACGATCTCAGACATCGACGGCGCGCGCTACGACTACACGGCTGACGGTCAAGGGCATTGGCTGCCGCCGGCAGGCCAACACGCCATGCTGGCGACCTTCGACGGCGGAGCGACGTACCAATGGACCAAGAAGTCGGGGTCGACCTATATTTTCGCGGCGCCGGCAATCAACCACGGCAATAACTATGAAGGCTACAACGGGCGGTTGCTCAAGATCTCGGGCCGCAACACTAACACGTACATCGCGCTGACGTACTACTGGCAGTGCGGCAACGCGGCAAGCAACGAGAATCTGGCCGAGATCGACGCCTCGACGCAGTCCGGCGTAACGGCCAGGCTGTACTTCGCGAATTTCGGCGGGCACCAGCTGCTCTCGCGGCTGGTGTGGCCGGATGGAATCACGACGGTGACGTACAGCTACGACGCCGCGGGCAATCTGGTGGCCGTTCAGAAGCCCGCCCCCGACAATAGCGGCGGAACGACATATGAATCGTACATGTGGTTCGAGTCCTGCGTTGTAATCACCAGCCCGCGGTTCAATGCTAGCGGCACCGCGGAGGGCGGTTATATTGCCGCGATGTGGGCGTCGCCCGCGCACACAGTAGCCGGCATTCAAGCCGTCGGGGTGATGAACTTCACGCCGCCGGACAGCACGAACGTCGCGCTACAGCCCAATATATCGACCGGTCAGATGCAGTACGGCTGGATGGGCATTCACAACTACGCCCCGGGTATCAACGAACTCATCGATACGGACGGGCACGACAGCTATTTTTACTTCGACGGCTCGAACCGGGTGACGGAGGCCGCCGAATGGACGGGGTCGTTGTGGCTGGGAAATTGGTACGGCTGGGACGCCAGCAATAACCTCGTCGCCGAACAAGACGCCCGTGGCAACGTTACGAACTACGCCTATGACGCGAACGGGAACGCCACGGCGGTCGGTGAGCCGTACACCACGACGTCGCAGGGTTCGTTCAGGCCGACGAAATTGTATGACTACGATGCGTTCAACAACGTGTTGGCATATTGCGACGAGACGGAGACCCATGCCGCCGGCGCTGACTGGACGGCGCCGCCGACGCAGTCGGACTCGCTATGCACGTCGCAAGCGGGTTCGGTGCCGCATTGGCGCGCGACATATACCTATCCCGGTTCAGAGGCGTTCGGGCAACTGGGGTCGATGACGACGCCGCTGGGATACACGAGGCGATTGTCATACGCAACCGCGCAACAGGCGGGCAATGACTACGGGCTGCCGACATCGGTCACCGGCGATGCGTTCGGTCAGCTCGATAGCTCGACGATCACGCCGACGCAATCGTTCTGGTACGACGCCCAAGGCAACCTGCGCTGCTACAGCAAGGGCCAGGGCACCTACGTTCTGTCGTACGATTCGCTAGGCCGACTGATAAGCGAAGCCGATCCCGACGACTCGTCGGCCAACGCCACGTCGCTCTGTGGAAAGAGCACCGGCCAATCCGGTTGGAATACGCAGACCACGACATCATACTTCCCGGACGGCTTAAAGCAGAGCTCGCAGACGCCATCCGAACGCGCCCTTGGCGTCAGTTCAACGTTCACGTATGACCTGGACGGGAACGTTTTGATGGCAACGGTGCATCACGGCTGTGTTGCGGGCCAGCCGTGTGCGGGCGGGACGACGCAAAAATGGTACGACGGAGCGGACCGGCTCGTCGAGGTGGCGCAACCGCATGACGCGCGCACGTTCACCGATCTGCCTGAACCGTACGACGGTGACCGGTGGATTACGCGATACATCTACGACCTCAGCCAAGGCGCCACCGTCACGACGACGGGCTCGGCGGCGTTTCGCGCGTACGGAGATCTGTACAAGACGCAAACCCATAGCACGGCGGACGGCGGGTGGACCGACGTGCGCGCGTCGGCGTTCGATGCGCTCAATCGCGAGACGTCGAAGTATTCGTACAGCGTGGGCGATCATCTCTTAGAGACAACGACGCTGCAATACGACTTGGACTCGACGTCGTTGAGGCTGTTAGCGAAGAAGACCAATCCCAACAACGAGTCGGTCACGTACGCATACGACGCGCACAACCGCGTCGCGAGCCAAACGTACGCGGGGGACGCCGCAGTCACACCGAGCGAAACCTACGTCTACGATGCGAACGGCCGCACGAGCTCCGTCACATCGAGCCAATTCGGCGCGGAGCAGCATGCTTACGACAATGATGGGCGGCTCGTCCGGGTGACCGAGCCATCGGGTGGTGGAGTCACCGGGGCGGCACAGATATCGTACGCGTACTACGGCAACGGGCAGCGCTCGGCGGTCTCCATCGCGTCGGCCCCGTTGAATCAGAGCAATGCCCTCAGCTACGCATACCGAGCCGACGGCTTGGTCAAAGTCCAAGCAGTCGGTGCGTTCACGAACGCAAGTTGGAATAGGACGTATACCGATGCCGGCCGGCTGAGCACGGTGACCGGTGCGGACGCCCAGACGCTCACGTACGACGCCTCCGGTCAGTTGGCCACGTATGCCGTTACAGGCGGTACGGCGAGCTACACGCACGATCCTGAAGGCAGCGTGCTGAACGAGGCATTTTCGAGCGTCGTGATGTGGGCGGGTTCAGGGGCGATGATCAACACCGTCAACGTCCGCGGCGAGCTGATCGACCGCGGGAACTCGGTTAACGCCGGGGTGCACACGCGGACGCGAACAAACGCCGGGTGCCTGGTTACCACGACGATCCCGTACGATCTCGCTAGCTACGACCCGAGCTCAGATCCCACGGGGGATGCCGGCTCGTGCGACCGGGTCAACGGCGTGCCGCTCACCCCAGGAGTCGGCGGCTCGGCGTCGGTCGTCGGAAGCCAGAGCTATCCACAAGGTACCCGCAACGTCGTGACGTTCGATCCCACTGGCCGCGAGACGAAGACCGTGAGTACCAAATACTCGTTCGTCGCAGGCGTCACCGGGCAGACCGGCGGTCAGCACACATCGCCAAATCGGGCGACAACGCAGCAGTTAACGACGAACCGCGGATACGATGTCGAGAACCATCTGCGGTCGTTGCAGTTCGCTTCAATGTCCATCCAGACTAATGCGGACACGCAGCAGTCAACCACGACGACCGGGTCTTCGGGCGCGCCGACGCCGATCGACTGGGGACCCAACGGACATCCAATCCGCATCCCAAATTACACCGCTCAGCCGACCCTCGGCGTGCCGACCCAACCTGGATTCTTCACGCTGCACTGGGACGGCGACGTCATTCTGTTCGTCACGGATGATTCGGGCAACGTGGCCGACTTTCGGATTGGGCTCGACGGCGACATCACGCCTCGTGATCCGAACTTCACGGGGCTGAGCGTGTACGACCGGGATGCGGCCGGCGTGATCATGCAGACGTCAAATGCAACCGGCAGTACCGGATTCAATCCACTCGACCCATCGACAACGAGCGGACCGGGAGCTACAGGGACGGCGGGTTTCAAAGCGCCTAACGTGCCCGCGCAGTATGCGCGGCCCGACGGCTTCGCGGTCACGAACGGCATCCAAATCAACGGCGTCCGCGCGTTTGACTCCAACCTCGGAGCGTGGACGACGCCCGATGCGTTCGAAGGCGATATTCATGATCCCGCATCACAGCAGCGCTACATGTTCAACCGTGGAAACGCAGTTGATTACAGCGATCCGAGCGGATATTGTCCGGTTTGCATTGCTGCAGCTCCGCTCGCGGTCGGTGGTGCTCTGGAGCTAGCCGGCGACGCAGTGATTCTGGCCGGGGGCGCTGCCTTAGGCGCGGAAATTCACGACCACGGTCAGGCAATCGTCGATGGGACGAAAAATGCATTACGTGCGGCTGGTTCTGCGATCGGACACGCGCTTGGAGCGGATCTGAAGCACGAGAACACGCTGCCAAAGGGTCCGAACGGCGAGCCGGTTCCATCGTCCGACCACCCGCACTCGCAACCCGGAACGTCAGCCGGCGTCAACAGCGGTGGGCCGTACAAGACCGCACGTGAATGGGGTAAGGGAGGCGCCAATGGCCAGGGTCCCACCAATGACATAGACTGGACGGATCATGGGAGACCAAATGTCCCTGGACATACAATCCCTCACCACCACCCTCGAAGCGGCCCTGCGAAAAATTCGGAGCGCGGCGGTCCGGTGCCAGGTTTACCCCCTTAACCCGGATCAAAGTAGGTAAGCTCAATGACGATCGCTATTCGAGACCACGAGCCAAGTCGCCTGATATTGGTGCGTTTCGATGCCGTCGCCAACTGCCTTGAGCCCGAGGCCGCGAACTACTTCTGGCGTATCCCTTTTGTCGATGGCATGCTCGCATCGGGTAGCGACGCATATACGCTAGATGATGCGGAAGCGGATGCACTTGCTTCGCTCACATCGCCAATGTCATGGCAAGCGCTTAAGCTTTGGTCCTCGCGGTTTTTCCAGATCTACAATTGCGAGTTCCAATCTGTTGGGGCACCAGGCTGCGACAATCTGAAGGTTTGTTGCATCGATTCGAGCCAGTGGGAAGTCACAACGTCGTCTTCGACCATTATCGAGCGCCTTTATCTTACGTTCAAGATTACGGCATCCGTTGCGGACCTTGATGCGTAGCAGTCCTTGACGCAGACGCGTTCAGCGGCGGTTCCTCGCGAAGTACACGTTCGTTGAGGGCGTAACCGGGCAAACTGGCAGGCAGCATATATCACTCTTACAACATGGTATCTGCACGGCAGGGATACCATTGTACCGCAAGCTATTCGGAAGCCGTGAAGTCTCTTTGGGTTGCGCTGAGGTGCATAACCCAACTGAACTTTATGATCTCGCTGTGCTATTTGACCTGTGAGCGGCCACAGAACCACCCTCAGGAGCGACGTTTTGCCGAGAAGGGATGGATCGATTCCCGACTCGCACGGAAAATGGCTGGAAGTGGGATCCGATAAAGCAGGAACGGGACGTTCAGCGTCGCGATGGCAGTCACACGAACATAGGGCGAGACGGAGCGATGACCCATGGTAAAGACAATATACCTTAACAACCTAAACCGACGACATCGCTAAAAAAAGAAGACCGTCAAGAAGACCAAGTTGATGCTCTGGGGCACAAGGCCGGAGAACGGAGCCGAGTGTAGCTGCGATCATGGAAAATGTTGTCGGCATACTGATCACCGATGCGAAGAAAGGTGAGAGAGGCATCCTTTGCCGGGGTCGCTTACACGATCCCGTCGACCCGGCGGAGCTCATTACGCGATTATGGCGTATCTGTCCCGAACTTGGGTTGAGAAACGTCATTTCAATCTCGATGTGTGCAGAGTTGGGAGAGTTAGTCCCTTTTGAATACTTCTACGAAGGCTTGTTAGAAGTTGCAAGCGCGAATCTTTCGAAGAGCTTGCTCAAGGCTCTCCGCGAGGACGACAACGCGTTTCGGAAGAGCCTATATCTGCTCGGCAGCAGAAGGCCCGGCTGACCCGTCAGCATTTTCGTACGAACAGAGCGCGCCGGTTTTCAGAGATCTTTGCCGATCGCGCAAAGGAACTCGGGGTCGAGGAGTCAGCGTAAGAAGAGGGGGGACCAACTATTGACCCGGTCGCGGCAGCGTCGCAGCCCGGCCGGTGGTGACCGTCTTCGTCCTCCAACAGCGCGCCGCACGAGTCGCAACTCAGATGCAACCAGCAAACCGGGTCGCCGCCTTCGACCGGATCGGCGTCCGCCGCCGATCCCGCTGGATCGCTCAAAGCAGCGTTAGATCCCAAAGACGAAGATCGAGATCAGGCACAATGCTGCCGGCAGCGCCTGGATCATCGTGATTCGCTGGCTTACCGTCAAGCCGCCGAAGACGCCCGCGATCAGCACGCACCCGGCGAAGAAGATCGCCAGCGGCCGCTGCAGCGGCGGCGGCGCGATGATCGCCCAGATCAAGCCCGCCGCAAGGAAGCCGTTGTAGAGGCCTTGGTTCGACGCGAGCTTCTTCGAGCCGTGCGCGAGCTCCGCGGTGGTCTTGAACGCCTTCACCGTGCGCGGGTGCGTCCACCGGAACATCTGCAGGTACAGAAAATACACGTGCTCCAGCGCCATGACGCCGAGCAGCACCAGCGTCAGGATCCGCATCGCGGCCTCAGCCCACCAGCGCGGTGCACACGTCGGCGCGCGTTTCGCGCTTGATCATCGCGATCACGTCGTCGCCGCGCTGCAGCAGCGTGTCGCCGTTTGGGACCACCACGTCGCCGCCGCCGCGGTCCACTGCCACGATCACGCTGCCGCGCGGAAGCTGGATGTCCGCGATCCGGCGGCCCTTCGACGGCGAGTCGTCCGCGATCCGCAGCTGCACGAGCTCCAGATCGCTGTGCCCCACCTTCGCCAGCGGTTCCAGGTGCGCCGCGTTCACGCGCTCGTCGATCATCTCCAGGATGATCTCCGTCGACGAGATCACGGTGACCGGCCGGTCGGAGTCCAGCGACTCGAAGATCAGCTTGTTCTTCGGATTGTTCACGCGCGCGATGCAGCGCGCGCTCGAATGTTTCTTGGTGATGATGCACACGACGAGGTTGTCCTCGTCGTCGCCGGTGTCGGCCACCACCACGTCGGCGCGCTGCATGCCGGCCTGCATGAGCACGTTGGGGTCGCAGCCGTCGCCGACGATCGCGATGTCGCTTTCGAGCAGGTTCGTCATCATCTGCGCCTTGCGCGCGTCCTTCTCGATGACGACGACCTCGTGCTGCTGCTTGATGAGACCGCGCGCGAGATACGTGCCGACCTTCCCGCCGCCGACGATCAGAACGAACATGCGATTACGCGCTCAGCCGCGCTTGCGGGTGGGCCGACGAGAACGCCTTCGCGAAATCCGACAGCGCGTCGGGCGCGACGATCGCGTTGAGCTCGTCGCCTTCGGTGAGCATGTCGCTGGGCGCGGCGACGCTGACGCTGCCAAGCCGCCGGATCGCCGCGATGCGAATCTTGCCGTCCACCTCGACGTCGTAGACGCGCTTGCCGGCCTGCGCCGGCGACACCGTGGCGACGAGCGACGCGAGCTTGCCGAAGTCGAACGACGGACCCGACGCGTACGACACGTCCTGCAGGCGGTCGCGGATGAGCTGCGCGCCGATCGTCGTGGGGCAGAACGTGTCGATCCCCAGCTCGCGGTAGAGCTGGCCGCGCGGCGGGTCGTAGATGCGCGCGATGATCTTCGGGATGCGGAACATGCGCTGCGCGATCAAGGCCGCCATCACGTTGCGGTTGTCGCCGTCGGTCACCGCCACGAAGCCGTCGGTGCGCTCCGCGCGCGCGCGCTTGAGCACGTCGTAGTCGATCCCGGTGCCGACTTCGACCTCGCCGCCGAAGCGGTTGCCGAGGCGTTTGAACGCCGCGGGATTGTCGTCCACCACGACGACGTCGTGCTTGTCGGCGACGAGCAGCTTGGCGAGGGTCGAGCCCACGCGCCCGCAGCCGACGATCAGGTATCTCATGGGGCGCTCAATCGATTCGGTACCACGACCGGCGTTCCCGCGTAGGGAAGGAGAGCCCGTCCGCTATCAGAATGCGGGATCGGCCACAGGCAACTGAGGTTGCGGAAAGGCTGACCCGCGTCGTACGCGGGTCATGCCGGGGTTTCGGCAAGCAAAGCGAGCCGAAACCAGCGGGGCGTAGCTCAGCTTGGTAGAGCGCTGCGTTCGGGACGCAGAGGTCACAGGTTCAAATCCTGCCGCCCCGACCACATCCGAAGCCGGCCCAAGCGACGGGCCGGCTTCGTTTTTTCAGTAGTTGATGTAGAACGGCCGCGTGTACTTCGCCATCAGATCCTCGACGCGGTGCATCTGGTATCCGCCGACGCCGCTGCCCGTATTGATGGTGTAGCCGGGCGCGGGGTACGGCTGGCATTGGCTACCGTCGAACTGCGAGTGGAACACGGTCCCGGCGGGCGGAAACGCGCGTACCGGGAGCGGGTCGGTGACCCACAGCCAGGCGTGCGTGGTGCCCGGCCCGGGCGGCCAGCCCGAATTGAGCACGGCCCCGTAGCGCTTCGCGAGCGGCGGGAAGGAAAGCATCGCGAACATGCTGTTTCCGCTGCAGTCCGGCGTCGTGAAGAGCAGCGTGCTGCCGCCTTGATTTTCGAATGAGTAGAACCGCTCCGGCGTGACGCCGATCGGGACCGCGTCGCCGCCTTTGACGCGATACGCGACATACGCTCCGAGCGGCTGTGACGGGAATCGCTCGTCGAAGTCGATGACGTCGCCGATCGCTCGGCCGCGAGCGTCCCAGACCTTGCGCACGCAGCACGGTCCCGGCGCGGGCCTGCGGTAGCCGTCGCCGGGCTGCACCTTGACGGGCGGGGCGGGCTTCGTCGCCGTCACCGGCTGGGGCGCGGACTGCGCCGCGGAAGGGAGTGCGGCGAGGACGACGAGCGCGGAAAGCACGATGGTTCGCATCCGGTTTCTCCTGAGAAGGGAGTCAGCGCAAACCGGCTTGGCCTCCCGGGCGAGAAAGCCTGTCCTCGCCCGCGTCCCACCGCCGTCGGGGAGGTCCGGGCGTGAGCGGAGGCAAACGCGGGCCGCCGTTGTTTTCACGATTCAGCCCAGCCGCGCGCCGCGTGCTCCGCGCCGCGGAGCAAGAGTGCCGGAACCACAACCACTACTACGTGGGTGCCGAGCACATGCTGTACGCGCTGCTGGAAGAGCACGACGGTACGATCGACGAGCTCCTCGCCGGCGACCGCGTCGAGCCCGCGCACGTGCACGCCGAAGTCAAACGGGCGCTGGGCACCGGCGAAGGCCGGACCTGGGAAGGCATCCTCGTGACACCTCGCGTCCGTAAGATCGTAGAGATCGCCGAGGGACTCGCCGGCGACCGTGAGATCGAGCCGGTCGACCTCTTCAATGCGATCCGCGCCGAAGGCGGCGGGCTCGCCGCCGACATCTTGAGGCGCGCATGGAACACCTGAGCCAGATCTTTCACGATCTCATCCTCCACCTCGGCTATCCCGGGCTCTTCATCGTGATGTTCCTCGGCAACATCGGGACGCCGGTGGGGACCGAGGTCGTGATGCCGACCGCGGGCGCGCTCGCCGCGCAAGGACACTTTCCCACGTTCGGTACGCTGCCGGCGTGGATCGTCGTGGCGCTCATCGGCACGATCGGCGAGATCTGCGGCGCGACGACGCTGTACGAGGTGGGCTATCACGGCGGGCTGCCGTTCGTGCACCGCTACGGAAAGTACGTGGGATTCAAGGAACGCGAGCTCGGCCACGTGCAGCGGTTCTTCGCGAAGTTCGGGCACTGGGCCGTGTTCCTCGCGCGCTTCGTGCCGTTCGTGCGCGGCGTCGCTTCGCTGCCCGCGGGTTTGTCGCGCATGGCGCTGCCGTTATTTCTCGCCTCGACCGCGGTCGGTTCGGCGATCTTCTGCTTCGGGCTCGCATACCTCGGGCAAGTCGCGGGCAACCACCTCGATGCGATCACGGCGGTGCTGCACAAGGCGGCGCTGCTGATCGTCGTCGTGATCGTCGTGCTGATCGTCGCGGCGGTGTTCGTTATTCGCGCGCGCAGCAAGAAAAAGGACCCCGACGATATCGCCGCCTGAGGTATTGTGGCGGCGCGCGACGGGGACGAAGCGCCGAGGCCCGCTGATCGTGATCTTGCACGGAAACGGCGCCGACGAGAGCAATCTCTTTCCGCTCGGCGACCTGTTTCCGGCGGACGCGACGATCGCGGCGCCGCGCGGCCCGATCGCGTCCGAGGGCGGATTTCGGTGGTATGCGGCTCATGATGTCGGGCGTCCGGTTGCGGCGTCGCTTGCGGAATCGATCGAACGCCTCGAAACCTGGCTCGACGCGCAACGGGCGACGGCCGGCAGCGTCTGGCTGGTAGGGTTCTCCGCCGGCGCCGTGATGGCCGGTGCTCTCGCGCTGCGCGCGCCGCAGCGCTACGCGGGTATCGCGATGATGCATGGGCCGCTGCCGTTCGACGCGGGGCTGCCGCTCGAGCGCGACCGGCTTTCGCGCAAGCGAGCTGTTCTACGGCTACGGCAGCGCGGACGCCGTGATCCCCGCCGAGCTGATGCAGCGCTCCATCACCTGGTTGCGCGACGAGAGCGGCGCGCACGCGGTCATTCGCGAATATCGTGCTGCGCACGAGATCCCGCTCGCCGAAGCGCGCGATCTTGAGCGCTGGTATGCTTCGCTGACCTGACGTATTCGCATGCTCGCTTGCCCCGCCTTCCTGCGGTCCGAGGGCCGTCCCCCGTGACATCGTGGCCGT
>CAWBTJ010000007.1:0-145666 GCA_963791645.1 Vulcanimicrobiota bacterium
GCGCGCCGCGCACGCGCGCACGAACTCCGGCGGGTAGAGCTGATCGTCCTCGATGCCGACGAACGTCAGCCGCGTCGGCCCCGCAGGCTCTTCGTGACCGCGCAAATCGAAAAGATCCATCGCGCGCGTGAGCGTCCGATAGCTGTTCGCATCGAACCGCTCGACGAACACATCGCCTTGCCGCGCGAGATACCCGTCGACGTCGAACCGGTCGCGGAGCACGCGGGCGGGATCGCCGCCGCCGCGGTCGGGCCGGTTCGCGAACCGCCGCTCGAAGAGCCCTTCGCTTTTGTACGATAACGTCGCGAGCGAACGCGCCAAACGCAGTCCGCCCACCGGCGGTACGTCGTACCACCCGCCAGCGAACGCAGGATCGAGCGCGATCGCATCGCGTGCGAGCCCGTTGTGCGCGATCCCCTGCGCGCGCAAATGATCGAATGCCCCGACGACGATCGCGCGATCGACGTCATCACCGTGCGCACGCGCCCACTGCAGCGCCTGCTGACCGCCGAGCGACCCGCCGACGACAACGGCGAGCCGCTCGACCCCGACGGCGGACAGCGCACGCCGCTGGGCCTCGACCATGTCGGCGACGGTGACGACGGGAAATCGCGGCCCCCACCGCTTTCCGTCAGCCGCAAGCGAAGGCGGCCCGGTCGACCCATAGCACCCGCCGAGCACATTGACGCCGACGATGCACCACGCCGCAGGATCGAACAGCGCACCGTCGCCGAGAAACCCGCCCCACCACTCGAGCACGCGCGACGACCCGCTGAGCGCATGCGCAACGAACACGACGTTCGCCCCATCCGCCCGCGGCTCGCACCCGTACCGCGTGACCCGCTGCACGACCTCGGAAACACGCTCGCCGGAGGCGAGGTCGAGCGCGCCGATGGCAACGTCGCGCTCGACCACGACAGCGCCGCACCCAGTGTCACCCTGAGCGCTAGTGTCACCCTGAGCGATAGTGTCACCCTGAGCTTGTCGAAGGGTGCCCGCGCTCACGGCAGCGTGTCGAGCGCCTGCGTGAGATCGGCCAGGATGTCCTCGATGGATTCGATCCCGACCGACAACCTCACCGCATCATCGCTCACGCCGCTGGCAATCTGATCCGCCGGCGTGAGCTGCTGATGCGTCGTCGAAGCGGGATGAATCACCAACGACTTCGCGTCCCCGACGTTCGCCAGCAGCGAGAACAGCTGCAGCTTGTCGATCACCGCCCGCGCCGCGTCGGCACCGCCCTTGACGCCGAACGTCAGAATGGCGCCGGCGCCTTTCGGCAGATACTTCTGCGCCGCGGCATACGCCGGATCACCGGCCAGCCCGGGATACCGCACCCAAAGCACCTTGGGATGCGCCTGCAAGAACTCCGCGACGCGCAGCGCATTGCTGCTATGCCGCTCGACCCGCAGCCCCAGCGTCTCGAGCCCTTGCAGCAACAGCCACGCATTGAACGGCGAGATCGCCGCGCCGACATCGCGCAGCAACTGCACGCGCGCCTTCAGAATATACGCGAGCGGCCCGAACGACTCGACGTACCGCACGCCGTGATACGACGGATCCGGCTCGACGAAATCCGGGAACCGCCCCGACGCCTTCCAATCGAACTTCCCCGCGTCGACGATCGCACCGCCGATCGTCGTGCCGTGCCCGCCGATGAACTTCGTCGCGGAGTGCACGACGACGTCGGCGCCGTGCTCGATCGGCCGCAGCAGATACGGCGTCGCGAGCGTGTTGTCCACGATGAGCGGCACGTCCGCGGAGTGCGCGACGCGCGCGATCGCCGCGACGTCGAACACGTCGAGCTTCGGGTTGCCGAGCGTCTCACCGAACATGGCCTTCGTGTTGGGCTTGATCGCCTTCTCGAACGCGGCGGGATCGGACCCGTCGACGAGCGTCACCTCGATCCCGAAGCGCGGCAGCGTGTGCACGAACGCGTTGTACGTGCCGCCGTAGAGCGACGCCGAGCTCACGATGTGGTCGCCCGCGCGCGCGACGTTGAGCAGCGCATACGTCGTAGCGGCCTGCCCGCTCGCGACGGCGAGCGCGCCGACCCCGCCTTCGAGCGCGGCGAGCCGCTGCTCGAACACGTCGGTCGTCGGGTTCATGATACGCGTGTAGATGTTGCCGAACTCTTCGAGCGCGAACAGCCGCGCCGCGTGCGCGGTGTCGTCGAACGTGTACGACGTCGTTTGGTAGATCGGCACGGCGCGCGACTTGGTCGTCGCGTCGCCATCGTGCCCGCCTTGGGCGCCGTGCAGCGCGACGGTGTCGAAGCCGCGCGTCGCGGCGGGGTCGAGGGTGCTGCTCATCGTGGGGTCTCCTTCACGAATGCGTCGAGCGCAGTGGGTGAAAACAAAACGACCCCCGCCGTTGGCGAGGGTCGTGGTAGCTTGTCGTACGCCGGTCAGGACGACGACGATCTCCACCGACCCTCGCGGGTGGCACACATCGCCAAAATCGCCATACAGCGGCCGTTCATGAAGGGCACCGTATCAGAAATGCCCTTCGCGCGCAAGGGCCAACGAAATTGCCCGGTCGCGGGAATGCACCAGGCAAGCCATCGTCTAGTGACCCGCCGGCAGGCATGTGGAGCCGCGTGGCCCGTTTGCCGATGACGTCTTCACCGGGGAATCGTTGAGTGGAGGCCCGATGGAGTCAGACGACGCGATCATGGCACTGGCACTGTGCTCGTGCGGCCACGGAATCGGGCGGCACGACGATGACGGATGCCCGGGTGCGCAGGCGACGTTCTGCGTGTGCACGCTGACGCCGTCCGTGGCGTTGGATGCGGCGATCGAACGGGTCCGGCACATTAGCCTCGCGCGCGGCAGCGTCGTCGAACCCGCCGTCTCCGGCACGATCTTCGAGGCCGACAAGATGGCCGCCGAGTTGAACAGCGACGATTACGAATGCGTCGGCCCGATTCGGGCCCTCGAACCCGCCATCATGATTTCGATGCTCGCATCGCGCCTCATCCGGGCGCAATAGGGGCGCGCAAGATCGGACGCGAAGCGCGCCTCCGCCGCAGCGCCGTCTGCGGGTTCGCGGGCGGCGCGGCTTGTGCGAACCTGTCATGAGTCATTCGAGCGTTATGGTGCCCGGCGCACGCGCCGCAGCACCGTCATCACCGCACCCTCGAGCGGCCTGAACACAGCGAGTCCCAGCGCTTGCGCGCCGGTCGGCCGCACGTAGCCTTCGTCGAGATCCCAGAGCCGGATGTAGGTGCGGTACGTCGACGTAAACCGTCCCGACCAGCGGCGCACCCGCGCTTCATCCCAGCCTCGGGCGCGAATGGCATCGAGCACGGCCGTGTCGTCAGACGCATTCCGCACGATCTCCGAGAACTGCTCGGTCGTCAGGCCGATGCGCGTCAGCAGCGCGTGGTCCACCGGCGAGTGGCCGAGCAGATAGTTCCCGAGCTCGCCGCGATGGGACATGCGCGCCTTGTCGATCAGTCGCGGCAGCCAGCGAATGCCGTCGATCTCGGTGTTCCAGCGGCGCGGAACGGTTGGAGAAGCCATGCTCCCGTTCGTTCGTCTATGCCCGCACACGTTCCGGGGTTGAAGCGGCGAGGGCCCGCTCGCACGACAGGCAGCGGAGTGCGCAAAGCGCTAGCCACTGCGCCGAGCGGCGGCAGTCGTCGGAAACTTCACGTGGCTCGTGGGCGCGCGCGGCGATGATACGGCGCTCGGCGGCGTCCGGAAAGGGCGAGGCCGCGCGCGGCGCCAGGCCGGCACTGGTAAGCAGGACCGCGACTGCAAGCACATGATGCAGCCCGTTCATCCTCAGCGCCGCAACGAGGTCAAGAACGTACGAACCGCTTCGAGCGATGCCGCCGCGCTCACCGTGCCGTTGTGGCTCGTGTTCGGCAATTCCACGAACGTCTTGCGGGCGGAGGCGCTGGCGGCGAGCACTTCGCGTCCTTGCGCGATGGGCACGGCCTCGTCGGAAGCTCCGTGCAGCACCAGCAGCGGCGCCGTCGAATGCGCCACGAAGCCGAGGTCATCGAAGGCCGCCTCGGCATCAGGCGCGGCGACGAGCGCGCGCGCGACGCTCTCCGGCGCTCCTTGCCGCATCGCGAACACCGGCAGCTCCTCGCGGGCGTTTGCCATCGCCGCCGCGAGAATCAATCCCGCGACGGGGCGATGCGCCGCGACGTACGCGGCGATCGGCGCGCCCATCGAGAAGCCGTACACGACGATCCCGCGGGTTGCGTCCTTCGCGACGGCATCGTAGACCGCGAGCGCGTCGCGCTGGAACGCGGCGACGTCGGCGGAGCCGCCGCTGAAGCCGTAGCCGCGATAGTCGAATGCGACGACGCGCGCGCCTTGCGCGGCGATCGTGCGGTAGAACGCATCGCCGTCCGCGATGGTGGCTGCGTTGCCGTTGAACACCAACACGGCCGGCATTGCCGGATCGGTTCCGGCGTACGACCATCCGCGCAGCGTCGCCCCGTCGACGTCGGCGCTCAACGTCGCCCGATTACCGGCGGCGACCCAATTCGCGATCGGCGCCGTCGGCGCAGGCTGCGGGATGATGGCGTTCGCGCGAACCGGCGGCAGGCTGCTCTGAGCCGCCGCCGGCAGACCTTGCGCCGCGACGAGCAATACGGCCATCCAAAGCGTTCGCATCAACCGCTAGGACGCGCCGGACCCGGCGGGCGTTCGGGCGATGACGGCGACCCCGTCGCCACGCGCGGCGGAATCAAGCCGACGAAGTCCTTTGCCGATCGTAGCGTCGCGTCCGCCACGGCTGCGGCGCGCGCGGCGCCGTCCGCGAGCACGTCGTCGAGATATCCCGGATCTGACGTGAACGCGTCGTATTTCGTGCGGATGGTTCCGACGACGTCGAGCACGGCCTCGAGCAGCGCGTTCTTGAGCACGCCGTAACCGCGCCCGTCGAATTCGGCCAGCGCATCGGCGCGCGTTTTGCCCGTCAGCGCTTCGTACAACGACAACAGGTTCTCGATCGCAGGCGAGATGCTGTCCGCCGCGACGGCACTGCCCGAGTCGGTCTTCGCGCGCATGATCGCGCGCCGAATCTTCTCCGGCGGATCGAGCAACCGGATCGCGTGGCCTTCACGCAGCTCCGCGATGCTCTTGCTCATCTTCTCGGTGGGATCGTCCAGGCCCATGACACGCGCGCCGGTCTCGGGGATGAGCGCCTCCGGCGCGGCGAAGCACTCGCCGAACAGGCTGTTGAAGCGCTGCGCGATGTCGCGCGTGATCTCGACGTGCTGCCGCTGGTCGTCGCCGACGGGCACGTATTTCGGCTGGTAGAGCAGGATGTCGGCCGCCTGAAGCACCGGGTACGTGAACAACCCGGCGCTGGCGCTCGTGCGCTGCGACTTCGATTTGAATTGCGTCATGCGCTGCAGCCACGAGATCGGCGTCACGCACTGAAAGATCCACGCGAGCTCCGCGTGCGCGGGAACGTGCGACTGCAGGAAGATCGTCGATTGCTTCGGATCGAGCCCGCAACTCAAGTATAGCCCGACGATCTCGCGCACTTTGGAACGCAGCTCGTCGGCGCGCACGCTCTCCGGAATCGTCAGCGCGTGCATGTCGGCGATGAAGAAAAAGCAATCGAACTCGCTCTGCCGCCGCACCCACGTCTGGATGGCGCCGATGTAGTTGCCGATGTGGAGCCGCCCGGTCGCCGCGATCCCGGACAACATGCGTGGTCGCGCTGTCATAGAACGCCGACCCGTTCACTCGCCGACATGCCGCCGCCCTTCCGAGCGGGGCGCTTGACGATCGGCCGCGACCGTGTTAAGGTCCCTGAATCGTGACCAAGGCGACGCTCTGTCTCATGGCGATGTGCATGTGCTGTCTTCCGCAAGGAGATCGGCGAGCCTCGGCTTGAGCTAGCGCGCACCGCGCACAGCCCTCGTGCAGAGCCCCCGCCGATCTCCGGCGGGGGCTCTTTTTCTTACTCGCGCTTTCCCCTCGCACCAGGAGGCGTTCCAATGACATCCCTCTCCCGATCCCGATTCCTCACCGCCGCCGGCGCCGTCGGACTCGCGGCCGCCGTGCCGCTGCGCGCGCGCGCCGCCGACCGCATCGGCGTCGACTACGCGTACTACAACCCGCCCAGCCTCGTGCTCAAGGCCAAAGGCTGGCTCGAAGAGGCGCTCGCAAAGCACGGCACGGGCGTCGACTGGGTGCTCTCGCTCGGCTCGAACAAAGCGAACGGCTTCCTCGCCGCGGGCGCGGTCCAGTTCGGCTCGACGGCGGGCAGCGCCGCGCTGCTCGCGCGCGCCAACGGCACGCCGATCAAGACGGTCTTCCTCTACTCGCGCCCTGAGTGGACCGCGATCGTCGTCCCGAAGGACTCGCCGCTCAAGAACGTCCGCGATTTGAAAGGCAAGAAAGTCGCCGCCACGCGCGGCACCGATCCATGGTTCTTCCTCTTGCGATCGCTGCAACAGCGCGGGCTTGCAGCCGGCGGACGTTCAGCTCGTCGATCTGCAGCATCCCGACGGCCGCACCGCGCTCGAACGCGGCCAGGTCGACGCGTGGGCGGGCCTCGACCCGCACATGGCCGCGTCGCAGCTCGACGCCGGCTCGCGATTGCTCTACCGCAACGTCGCGTTCAACACGTGGGGCGCGCTCAACGCGCGCGAGGATTTCCTCGCGCAGCATCCCGACGTCGCCGCGATCCTGCTGCACCAGTACGAGCGCGCCCGGCAGTACGCCACGACACACGTCGAAGAAACCGCCGCACTGCTGTCCGACGCGTCGCACACCGAACGCCGCGTGGCCGACTTGCAACTTCACGAGCGCACGACGTATCCCGGCAACGGCACGCCGGGCGGCGATTATCACGACGCGGTCGGCGCGGTGGTGCCCCTGATCCGCGGCGACAAGCTGGCGAAGCCGGACGCCGACCTGGACGGCGCGCTCGCGTCGCTGATCGACCCGCGGCCCGCGACGGCGGCGCTCGCGCTGCGTGGCTAGGTTCGCCGTCCCGCTTGCGCTGTTCGCCGCGTGGTGGGCGGCGACGGCGAGCGGCTGGATCAAGTCGTACCAGCTCGCGTCGCCGCGCGACGTCGTGCGCGAGTTGGCCGACCTCGCGCAAAGCGGGCTCCTATGGCGCGACCTCGGCGCGAGCGCGGAGCGCGTCGCGTTCGGTTTTGCGATTGCGCTGCTGCTGGCGCTCGTGCTGGGCTCGTTCGTGGGTGGATCGCGCGCCGCGGAGCGCGCGGTCGATCCCACGCTGCAAGCGATTCGTGCGGTGCCGTCGCTCGCGTGGGTGCCGCTCATCCTACTGTGGCTGGGTATCGGCGAGACCGCGAAGATCACGCTCGTCGCCATCGGCGGGTTCTTTCCGATCTACGTCGCGCTCGTAAGCGGGATCCACGGCGTCGACCGCAAGCTGGTGGAGGTCGGGACGATGTTCGGGCTGTCGCGCTTCGCGCTGATCGCGCGCGTGCTCGTACCGGCGACCTTGCCGCAACTGCTCGTCGGCGCGCGCATCGGGCTCACGCAGGCGTGGCTTTTCCTGGTGGCCGCTGAGCTGCTCGCCGCCACGAACGGGCTCGGATTTCTGCTCACCGACGGTCAGCAGACGGCGCGCACCGACGAGATCCTCGTCGCCATCCTGCTGTTCGCGGCGTGCGGCAAGCTGTCGGAGACCGCGATGCGCGCGCTCGAAAAACGGCTCGTCGGCTGGACCGACACGGTGCCGATTTGAACGCGGCGCGCATCCGCGGGCTGCGCAAGGCGTACGGCGCGCATCTCGTGTTCGACGGGCTCGACCTCGACGTCGCGCGCGGCGAGCGCGTCGCGGTCCTGGGCGCCAGCGGCTGCGGCAAGTCGACGCTGCTGCGCTGCATCGCCGGATTGGAACGCAGCGACGCCGGCACCATCGCGACCGCGGGCGAGATCGGCGTCGTGTTTCAAGAGCCGCGGCTCTTTCCGTGGCTGGACGTGGAGCGCAACGTCGCGTTTCCGGCACGCAACGACGAGGAGCGCGGACGCGTGCGCAACGTGCTCGCGCTGGTGGGACTCGCGCACGCGGCGCACCGCTTGCCGAAGCAGCTTTCCGGCGGCATGGCCCAGCGCGCGGCATTGGCGCGCGCGCTCGTGCGCGATCCGCACCTGCTGCTGCTCGACGAGCCGTTCGCCGCGCTCGACGCGTTGCGCCGGATCGAGCTGCGTGCCGCCGTGCGCGAGATCCTCGAGTTCACACGCGCCTCGGCGATCCTGGTCACGCACGACGTCGACGACGCGCTGACGCTCGCGGACCGGGTCGTCGTGCTGGCGGGCTCGCCCGCCGAGATCGCCTTCACGGGGACGGTCGGCAAGACGGCGACGCGAGCGGCGATCCTCGACGCGCTCGGCGTACCGGCGGGGGGCGGCCACCTCCGAGCGTCCAAGCAAACCTGATGGACGAACGGACCTTCGGCTTTCGCACGCGCGCGCTGCACGCGGGGACGCCGCCCGACGGCGAGACGGGCGCGCGCGCGCTGCCGCTCCACATGTCGTCGGCGTTCGTGTTCGACTCCACCGAGCACGCGGTCGAGCTGTTCTCGCTGCGCACGTACGGCAACATCTACACGCGCATCAGCAATCCCACCGTGTCGGCGTTCGAGGAAAAGCTCGCCAGCCTCGAAGGCGGGCTCGGCGCGGTCGCGACCGCGAGCGGGCTGGCCGCGCAGCTCGTCGTCATCCTGAGCCTCGCGCAGCAAGGCGATCACCTCGTCGCGTCCACCAACTTGTACGGCGGCACGGTCACGCAGTTCTCCGTCACGCTCAAGCGGATGGGGATCGAGACGACGTTCGTCCCCGGCGGAGACGTCGAGGGCGTGCGCGCGGCACTGCGCGAAAACACGCGCGCGGTGTTCGTCGAGACGATCGGCAACCCGAACGGCAACGTCGCCGATCTCGCCGCGCTCGCCGAGGTCGCGCACGCCGGCGGCGTGCCGCTCATCGTCGACAACACGTTCGCGACGCCGTATCTGTGCCGGCCGATCGAGCACGGCGCCGACATCGTGGTGCACTCGGCGACGAAGTTCTTGTGCGGCCACGGCACGCTGATCGCCGGCGCGATCGTCGAGTCCGGCACGTTCCCGTGGAGCGCGGGAAAGCATCCGCTGCTGAACATGCCCAGCCCCGGCTACCACGGCCTGAACTTCGCGGAGACGTTCGGCGAGTACGCCTTCCTGCAACGCGCCCGAGTGGAGGTGCTGCGCGACGTCGGCGCGTCGCTCTCGCCGATGAACGCGTGGCTGCTCGTGCAAGGGCTCGAGACGCTGGCGCTGCGCATGCCGCAGCACGTCGCCAACGCGCGCGCCGTCGCGAACTTCTTGCGCGACCGCGAGGAAGTCGCCTGGGTGTCGTACGCCGATCTGCCCGACAGCCCGGAGCGCGCGCTCGCGCAGCGCTACCTGCCGCTGGGCGCGGGCTCGGTGTTCACGTTCGGTTTGCGCGGCGGCCGCGAGGCGGGACGCGCGTTCATCGAGGCGCTCGAGCTGTGGAGCCATCTCGCGAACCTCGGCGATGCGAAGAGCCTGGTGATCCACCCCGCGTCCACGACGCACCAGCAGCTGTCGGACGACGAGATGCGCGCGGCGGGCGTCGGCCCGGAGATGGTGCGGCTGTCCGTGGGGCTCGAGGACGTCGACGATTTGATCTGGGATCTCGAGCACGGTCTCGCGGCGGCGCGCACGGCGACCGAGGTGCGCGCGTGATCCTGGAGACGCCCGCGCAGCGCCGCGCGCTGCTCGACCGCGCGCACAGCGTCGCGATGGTGGGCGCGTCGCCGAACCACACCCGCCCGAGCTACTTCGTCTTCTCCTACCTGCGCACGCGCGCGAAGCTCGAGATCACGCCGATCAACCCGACGATCGCCGAGATCGACGGCGTGCGCGCGTACCCGTCGCTGGCCGCCTACGCGGCGGAACGCGGCGCGCCCGACATCGTCGACGTTTTCCGCAAACCCGAAGAAGCGCCGCAGGTCACGCGTGACGCGATCGCCGCCGGCGCGAAGGCGATCTGGTTCCAGTACGGCGTGATCAACGACGAAGCGATCCGCATCGCCGACGAAGCCGGCCTCGACGTGGTGGTCGACCGCTGCATCAAAGTGGAGTCTGCCCGCTTCGACGGCGGCCTTGCCGTCGCGGGCATGAACACGGGCCTGCTCAGCGCCCGCCGCCGGAGCCGCTGAACCAGCCTATCGGGGCCGCCGGCATGGTCCGCGGGGCGAGTTGCGAAGAAGGCGCGCTATGAGAATGCTTCACGCCCTCGTGCTCGCCGCGGCCGCCACGCTCGCGCTCGGAACGATCCCGGCTGCGGCCGCCACGACGCTCCCGACCGCCGACGAGGCGCAGAAGCTGGTGACGCAAGCGATCAATGCACGCGCCGTCAGCACCGTCGTCTGCAACGAGAACAAGAAGAACGTCGTCTCGAAGCAGGCCGTGGACTACCTTCGCACGCTCGGCTGGGGCCGCCTGACGTACGACGGAAACCAGTTCAACTTGCTGCGTATCGGCGAGCGCGGCGTCGCGAAGCTGCAGGGGGACTGGGAACACGACCGCACGGCCGTCGACGCGCAAAAGGCGAACTTCACGAAGATGGCCGCCGCACCCGACGGCTGCTGGCGCATCCCGCTGGGATTGTACAACGTGAACTCGGTGAGCAACATTCGTGCCGGCGACGCCGCGGGGACGGCACTCGCCGACTTCACGTTCACGGTCGTCCCGACGTCGTTCGGTGACGGAATGGTCAAGAACAACGGGGACACGCTGGTGGAAGCGGACTCGCTCGTCGGCGTTCCGGCCCGGCCAGTCTACATAAGCTTCTACATCGACAACGCGAAGAAGCCGCTAGCGGCGCAAGCGAAGCTCGCGTACACCGACGGCAGCTGGCACGTCGTTCCGTGAGCATGGTCCACGTGCTCGCGATGATCACCGCGAAACCGGGTCAGCGCGGCGCGTTGCTCGACGCGTTCAACGCCAACGTCCCGGCCGTGCGCGCCGAGGACGGCTGCATCGAGTACGGCGCCGCAGCCGACGTGGACGTGCTCGGCCGCTTCCAAGCGATGCTAGGCCCCGACAGCTTCGTGGTGATCGAGAAGTGGGCGAGCGCGGACGCGCTCAAAGCGCACGCGGCGGCGCCGCACATGGCGGCCTACGCCGCGAAGACGAAAGAGCTGATCGCCGTCCGCGCGATCCACGTCCTGTCCCCGGCCTGACGCGCACCGCGCGCGTCAGCGCGCGTGCTCGCGCGCCCAGTCGCGCCATCCCGCCGGCAGGTCCTCGACGTCCACGAGCTCGCCGATGCGGTGCCGCTCGAAGAAATAGATGCGCGTCATCTCGGCGAGCGTCAGCGCGTGCCCGGGGCGGTGCACGATCTCGACGCCGTCGCCCGCCGCGACGTCGCCTTCTTGCACGATCGACAGATACGCGCCGGGGCGCAGCGCTTCGGCGAAACGCCGCACGAAGTGCGGGTCGTCCATCTTCATCGCGAGCTTGTAGCACGGCACGCGCGGCGACGTCACTTGCACCACCGCCGATCCGACGCGCCAGCGCTCGCCGATCAGCGCGCCGCTCACGTCGATGCCCGCGCGTCGTGAGGTTCTCGCCGAACGTGCCCGGCGCGCAGTCGCGCCCGAGCTCGCCGCTCCACCAGTCGTAATCTTCCGACCGCGTAGGCGTACGCGGCGCGGTCGTGGCCGCCGTGCACGCCGCGGTCCGCCTGGTCGTCACCGTCGAAGTTGACGCCGCGCAGCGGCACGCGCCCGGCGACGGGCTCCTTGAAGATTCCCGTCGTGATCATCTTTCCGCCGCGCTCGACGGTGCGCACCGCGCCGACGTTCACCGACACGACGGAGGGCGCGAGCTGGGATTGCGTGGTTTCGGTCATACGCAGACCGTGACAACACGGGGACGCCCGTCTTGGATGCTCGAACGACGCCCGTCGTGAAAACTCGAGGCGCCGTGCTGCGCGAGACACCCGCCGCGACGCCGTACGCGCACAGCGAGCCGCTCGTCGTCGAAGAGCTGGAGCTGCTGCCGCCGCAGAGCGGCGAGGTGCTCGTGCGCGTCACGACGGCAGGCCTGTGCCACTCCGACCTCTCGCACATCGACGGCACGCTGCGCAAGCCGATGCCGCTCGTGATCGGGCACGAAGCGGCGGGTGTCGTCGAAGCGCTCGGACCCGGCGTCACGGAACTGCGCGAAGGCGACCGCGTCGTGTTCGCGTTCGTGCCGGCGTGCGGGGGCTGCACGCCGTGCCTCACCGGCCACTCCGCGCGCTGCACGAACGGCAACGCAGCGAACCAGAACGGCGAGCTGCTCGGCGGCGGCACGCGCTTCCGGCTCGGCGGCGCGCCCGCGTACCATCACCTCGGCGTGAGCGCGTTCTGCGAACGCGTCGTCTGCGCGCAGGAGTCGCTCGTGCGCATCCCGCCCGACACGCCACTCGAGATCGCGTCCTTCTTCGGCTGCGCGGCGCTCACCGGGCTCGGCGCCGTGTTCAACGTCGGGCGCGTGACGCCGGGCTCCAGCGTCGCGGTGTTCGGCGCGGGCGGCGTCGGGCTGATGGCGCTGCTCGGTGCGCTCGCGGCCGGCGCGACGCACGCGTTCGTCGTCGATCCGGTCGAAGCGAAGCGGCGGCTCGCGCTCGAGCTCGGCGCGACGGCGGCGTTCGACCCGGCCGGCGGCGACGTCGCCGCGCAGATCGCCGGCGCGCTCGGCGCGCCGGGCGTGGAGTTCGCGATCGAGGCCGCCGGCAGCGCGCCCGCGCTCGAAGCGGCGATCGCGGCCACCGCCGCGGGCGGCACCGCGGTCGCCGTCGGGCTGTCGCGCGAAGGCGCAAACGTCGCGGTGCCGTACCGGCCGCTCGTCGTCGGCGAGAGAACGGTGCGCGGCAGCTTCATGGGCTCGTCGGTCGCGCGCCGCGACATCCCGCGCTACATCGCGCTCTGGCGCGCCGGCCGCCTTCCGGTCGAGCGGCTCATCAGCGGATCGGTCTCGCTCGACGGCCTCAACGCCGCCTTCGACCGCCTCGCGAACGGCGAAGCGGTCCGCACGCTTTGCGCGATGTAGGGTAAGGACGAACCATGTCGCTCGACCTCGATTACCAGCGCGCCGCCGAAGCGGCGCTTGCCGCCGACAAGGCCGCCGCGGACGCCCACGCCGCCCTGTTCGACTTCGCTCGCCAACTCGGCGACCTCACGACGCAGTTGCAAGCGCGCTCGACGCAATTGCCGGTGCACGTGCGCTTCGTGCGGCGGCCGCCACCGAACCTCGCGGCACCGGCCGGCGTGCGCGTGGACGAGGCGCCCAAGGAGCGGCCGGCGGGTTTCGCGAGCGTGGTGATCGAGACGCGCGACCTCTTCTTCGCGGTCGAGAGCCTGCCGGGCGTCGCAATCGCCGCCGTTACCAACGTCGCCGAGCTGGAGTCGTACGCCGCGTCGATCTGCGGCATTCGCGTGGCGACCGACAACGATCCGCACCTCTTGGTGCGCACGCTCGACGGCGGCGTCGCCGTGCCGGCCGTGCACACCGCCGGCGCGCTGCTCGAGGCGTTTTTGGCCTTCGCCGCGGCCGTGTTCATCGAGCGCGCGGCGTTCAACCCGCTCCCGACGGCCTGAGCCCGGCCGGAGCGCGGAGCTACGGCGAGGGCGTGAACTTCTGGACGAAGTCGCCCTTGCCGTCGCGATCGCCCCACACCGCGAAGACCGCGTGCGTCTTGGCGTCGATCGCGTTGGTGTGAACGCCCGCGTCCACCGCCGTCTTGTCGATCAGCTGCGGCGCGGCAGTGCGCTGCAGACGAAAGCGCGTGACGCCGCCGTCGCCCGCGCACGCGAGGACGTGCTGCGTCGGATCGAGGTCGCACTGGTCGAACCGGCCGACGGGCGCTTCGCCGATCTTCTTGCCGCTCGGCGAGTAGGCGCTCATCACGCCGCCGCCCGCGATCACGATCTGGTCGTACTCGGGATCGTATTGCAGCGGGTGGTTGTGCTTGATCTCGGGCGTCGGGATCGTGCGGCTGACGGTCATCGTCTTCGGGTCGATCACCGCGATCTCTGAATCCGAGTCGATGTTCTGGTAGACTTCGTGCGTCTTCGGATTGATCGCCAGATATTCGGGCTTGTGGCCCGGGATCGCGATCGTCTTGATCACCTTGAACGTCTTCGCGTCGACCACCCACACGCGCGCGCCGTCGTCCTCGTCCGCGTAGATGCGGCCGTTGGACGGATCGTACGCGATCGCGTCGACGGAGCCGCCGACGTCCACGTGGTTGAGCACCTTGAGCGCGACGGGATCGACCTCGCTCACGACGTTGTCGCCGCCGCCGGTGAACACGTGGCCGGTCTCGGGGTCGAACGCGACGCCGCGGATCGGTCCGACGCGCACCTGGCCGACGATCTTGCCGGAGTCGGCGTCGACGATCAGCAGCCGGTTCGCGCCGCCGTGGGCGGCGTACACGCGCCGGCGCTGCGCATCGATCGTGACGTAGTCGAATCCGGAGTAGACGGGGACGGGCAGCGGCGGTGCGGCGGCGGTGAGCACTAGGTCTTCTCCTCGGGCAGGTCGTGGAACGTGCGTTTGGGCGCGGCCTCTTCGCGGTCGAGGTCGGCGAGGTAGTAATAGACGATCTTGCGGTCGTCGAAACCCACCTTCGCGAGCTCGCGCCCGCCGATCTCGACGACTTCGTGGATGTGGCCGGTTTGCCCGGCGTAGCGATAGTTCACGTCGGTGTAGTCGGGATCGCCGGGTTTGGGGCGGGGGACGACCTTCGTCCCGCGGAGAGGGGTACGATGACGGTGTTCGCTCAAGTGGATGCGCCTCCGGCGCACCCTTCGCGTTCGGGCTGCACCGGGTCCGCCCTCGTCCTTCGTGAGGTTTTCAGCGCATGATCATCGAGTACCGCGGCAAGCGCCCGAACGTCGCCGCCTCCGCGTTCATCGCGCCGACCGCCGTGCTGATCGGGGACGTCGAGGTCGGCGACGAAGCGTCGATCTGGTTCGGCACCGTCATCCGCGCCGACAACGGCCCGATCCGCATCGGCAAGCGCGCGAACGTGCAGGACAACGCGGTCGTGCACGTCAGCGAAGGCTCGACGACGATCATCGAAGACGACGTCACGATCGGCCACTGCGCCGTGATGGAGGATTGCCGCATCGGGCGCGGCTCGCTGATCGGCTCGAACGCGGTCATCCTCAACGACGCGGTGATCGGCGAGCAGAGCCTCGTCGCGGCCGGCTCGGTGGTTGCCGCGAACGCGCAGATCCCGCCGCGCGTCCTCGTCGCCGGCGCGCCGGCCGTCGTCAAGAAGCAGCTCGTCGGCGCGGCGGTGCAGTGGGTCGAGCACGGCGGCCCCGAGTACACGAAGCTGTCGCGCTCGTATCTGCAGCACGGGATCGGCGCGCCGGACGCGCACGAGGTGACCGCGGCGCCCGCCGCCTCGTAGCGTGCTGCTGCCGGGGATCGTTGTCGCCGCCGTCGTTGCGGCGGTCGCCGTGCTCTGCGCGCGCTTCGTGCCGCTGGTCGGCGCGCCGGTGTTCGCCATCGTGCTCGGCGTCGTGATCCGCGCGATCGCGCCGCTGCCCGCAGCGTGCAAGCCCGGCGTCGCGTTCTCCGCGCGCACGGTGCTGCAGGCCGCGATCGTCGTGTCCGGTTTCGGCCTCTCGCTCGCGGTCGTTGCGCGCACGGGGCTCGGAACGCTGCCCGTCACGCTGGGCACCATCGCCGTCGCGCTGATCCTCGCGCCGCTGCTGGGCCGTCTGCTGCGCATCGGCGGCACGCTGCGCCTGCTCGTCGGCGTCGGCACCGCGATCTGCGGCGCATCCGCGATCGCCGCGGTGTCGTCGGTGATCGAGCCTGAGGAAGCCGAGATCGCGCTGGCGATCGCAACGGTGTTTTTCTACAACATCGTCGCGGTGCTGATCTTCCCGCCGATCGGGCACGCGCTGCAGCTCTCGCAAGATGCGTTCGGGCTGTGGGCGGGCACCGCGATCAACGACACGTCGTCCGTCGTCGCCGCGGGGTTCACATACGGAAGAGAGGCGGGCGACCACGCGACGATCGTGAAGCTCACGCGCGCGACGCTGATCCTCCCGATCGTCGCAGCGATCGCGCTGTGGCGCGCGCGCGAAAAACGCGTCGACGGCACACACGTGCCCTGGCGCCGCATCGTGCCGTGGTTCATCCTGTGGTTTCTCGTCGCGGCACTCGTGAACAGCACGGGCATCATCCCGGCCGCGTGGCACGCCGGCATCGGGACGGTCGCGATCTTCCTGATCAGCGTCGCGCTCGCGGCGATCGGCTTGCAAACCGAGCTCGCGCGCCTGCTGCGCGCCGGCGCACGCCCGCTCGCACTCGGCTTCCTGCTATGGATCGCCGTCGCACTCTCCTCGCTCGCTATCCAGCGCGTAACGGGGTTGTAGCCGGCCGCCGTCAGCGCGACGCGTCGACGAACGACGTGAAGATCGCGTGGCTTGCGGCGTCCGTTGCGTACGTCGATTCCGGGTGCCATTGAACCGCGAGCCAGAACGGGGCATCGAAGCGCGCTTCCAGCGCTTCGACGATGCCGTCCGCCGTGCGGGCGACGACGCGCAAGTCGCCGGCGCAGCGGTCGACGGCTTGGTGATGTGCTGCGTTCGTCGTGAGTTGCTTCGCGCCGGCGATGCGCGCCAGCATGCTGTCCGGCTCGATGTCGACGACGTGCTCGCGCACGATGCGCCAGCCGCCGTGCTGCCCCGGTTCGCCGACGTCGTGCGGCAGCGCCGCATCACCGAGATGGTGCGCGACGTCGGCGATCAGCGTGCCGCCGAATGCGACGTTGGCGATCTGCAGGCCGCGGCAGACGCACAGCACGGGCAAGCCGCGCTCGCGCGCGGCCCGCAAGACGTCGATCTCGAAGACGTCGCGTTCGGGCTCCGTTTCGGTCACGAAGGCCGACGCGGGCGCGCGATACGCCGCCGGGTCCACGTCGATGCCGCCCGTCAGCACCACGCCCGCCGCGCCGTCCAGATCGGCGCGCGCCGGAGCGCCCGGCTCGATCCGCTGCGGCGCGGCTCCGGCACCGCGCAGCGCCGCGAGGTATTCCGAGGCCGCGTCGCCGCGCGACGCCGTGACGAGGACCCGTGGAGATTTCACGCACCGTGCTTCAGCGCCTCATCGCATCCGCCCCACCGTTCGGCGTCTCATGTCGACGCGTCGACGGGGCGTGAACGCGGGCGGCCGTCTTACACCATGCTGACGCAGACTTAACGGCATCCTGTGCCGCTGGCGGTTAGACGCGAAATTCGGCTGGGAAAAGCTCCCTCCGCACGCAGTCGCACGACCGCGCCGTCTCTTGCAACGGACCCTCTTCACGGATGAACATGCTTTTCGCTTCTCTCGGCCGCGGATGACCTCGCTCGCCGAATGGGCGCCGACGTTCGTCGGCGGTGGGCTGTCCCTCGTCAGCGCGGTGTCCTTGGTCCGTATCCGTTACGCCGCGCGGCGTGCCCGCTGCGCCGCGGCCAACGCGGTCGAACGCCACTTCAACGTCCTCGAAGCGATTCGCGAAGGCGTCTGCATCGTCGACGCGGATCTGCGCGTCACGCACATGAACGACGAGGCGGAACGCATCCTCGATCGCACGGCGGAAGCCGGCGTCGGCTTTCCCCTCGCGAACGCGGCCGATCCGCTCGCGTCGGCGCTGGTGCCCGACATCCAGTCCGCGCGCCGAACCGGCCTGCCGGTCGAGCGGACATACGCGTTCCCAACGCTGCTGCGCTGGGTCGAGGTGCGCATCAAGCCGACTGCGGATGAGACGCTGATCTCGCTGCGGGACGTCAGCGCACAGCGCTTGGCCGAGTCACAGCTCAACGAAAACTCGCATAGCCTCCAGCTCGTGGAGAACAACGTCGACGCGGTGCTGTGGACCGTCGGGCGCGACGCGCGCTTCTCCGCCGTCTCCGGCGGGGCGCTCGGGGAGCTCGGCCTGGCGAGCACGTCGCTGATCGGCCGGCCGTGCTCCGCGCTCATCGACGAAGACCTCGTCCGCGACGTGCTCACCGGGCGCCACGTCCGCGCGCAGACGGTGCACGGCGAACACTGGTTGCAGCATCACGTCGAGCCGCTCGCCGACCGCGACGGCGAGATCATCGGCGCCGTCGGCGTCTCGATCAACATCACCGAGCTCAAGCGCACGCAGCGCGAGCTCTACGACGCGGCGCACAGCGATCGCCTCACAGCATTGCCGAATCGCTTCTCCCTCGAACAGCGGCTGCACGAGGCAGTCGCCGCCGCTCATGCCGACGGCAACCGCTTCGCGTTGCTGTTCCTCGACCTCGACCGCTTCAAGTCGATCAACGACACGCTCGGTCACGGAGCGGGCGACGCGGTGCTTCGCGAGGTCGCGGCGCGGCTGCAAAAGTGCGTGCGCGGCGCCGATTTCATCGCTCGGCCCGGCGGTGACGAATTCGTGATCCTGCTGTCCCGGATCGCGAGCATCACCGACGTCGAGTTCCTCGCCCGCCGCATCATCGACGCGCTCTCGGCGCCGATCCGGCTGCACGAGCGAACGGTCTACGTCGGCGCGAGCGTCGGCGCCGCCGTCTTCCCCGACCACGGGCGCGACGCCGAAGCGCTCACCGCGCACGCCGACGCCGCGATGTACCGCGCGAAGGCCGCCGGCGGCGGCGGGCTCGCGATCTACGAGAGCGCGCTCCAGGCCCAGGACGCCGAGCGGTTCGCGCTCGAGGCGGAGCTCCGTGAAGCGCTGGCGCGCGACGAGTTCAAGCTGGAATATCAGCCGGTCGTCGACCTCGCGCGCAACCAGATCGTCGGTTGCGAGGCGCTGCTGCGGTGGCATCATCCGATCCGCGGGCTGATCTCGCCCGA
This sequence comes from Vulcanimicrobiota bacterium, assembly GCA_963791645.1. GTDB lineage: Bacteria > Vulcanimicrobiota > Vulcanimicrobiia > Vulcanimicrobiales > Vulcanimicrobiaceae > Vulcanimicrobium. Next base: position 18,848 of record CAWBTJ010000007.1, read on the forward strand.
GGTCTTCGTCCCGATCGCGGAAGCATCGTCGTCGATCGTGGAGATCGACCGCTGGGTGCTGCGCGAAGCGTGCGCGGCCGCCGCGACGTTCCGCGCGATCCTACCGACCCTCACGATGTCGGTCAACTTGTCGGCGCGCGACCTGCGGGAGGACGACCTCAGCGGACACGTCGCGAACGCGCTGCTGCAGCACGCCATCCCCCCGCACGCCCTCATCATGGAGGTCACCGAGACCGCGGCGCTCGACGACGCCGCCTTGCCGGCGCTCGAACGTTTGCGCGATCTCGGCGTGCAGATCGCCATGGACGATTTCGGGATCGGCTACAGCTCGCTGGGTCACCTCAAACGCCTCCCGGTCAGCGTGCTCAAGATCGACCGCACGTTCATTCGCGACGTGACGGTCGACGAATCGGACCGCGCGATCGTCGTGTCGATCGTGAACATCGCGAAAGCCTTCGGATTGCGCGTCGTCGCCGAAGGGATCGAGACGGACGAACAAGCGGCGTTCGTTCGCGAGCTGGGCTGCGACGACGGCCAAGGTTTCCGGCTCGGCCGCGCCCAGCCGCCCGAAGAGTTCGCGCGGCTGCTCGCCGGCGGCCAGCGCCCGCGGTTGCGGCTCGTCGAGCGCTCCGCGTAGCGGCGTCGACACGTCAACGCGGTGTGAACGCCGCGGGAATGTTACGCAACGCTTTCTCAGGCTTAACCGCATCATGTCGCAGCAACCGTTACGAAGTCACGCAGGCGGGCAAATCTTCTTCCGGTACGTCCGCTCGGGGTCTTATCCGAGCGGCGGGCTCCGCAAGAGCTCTCGGCGTTATGACGCGCCGCCGTTTCCGAAAGGGACCTTCACGGATGAAAAAGATTCTGGCCTCCCTCGCGGTCGTACTTACACTGACCGCCTGCAACGTTTCCGGCATGACGTCGAACGCAATCCCCGGCGCGGCGGGCGGCGCGCCCCGTGACACGCAGGATTTCCTCGGTGGTGCACCCGCGGCGAAGGTCAGTGTCGCCCTGTTCGACGCCCCGCTCACGACCATGCCGGGCGTCAAGGTCAACATCGCGCTCGACGGCGTGCAGTTGCTGACGAGCACCGGCGCGCTGCCGTTCGTCAGCTACAGCCAGCCCAAGATCGTCAACCTCCTCAACCTGCAGCACAATGCGATGACGTTCGATGGAAACGCGCCGAGCGGCCAGTACGGCGGCGTGCGGCTGCTCATCGACAGCGCGCGGTCAAACGTGACGTTCGGATCGATGACGATTCCGATCGTGTGGGGCACGCCGGGCCATCCGAGCACGTCGCCGGTGATCGCGGTCGATTTCGACGTCGCGTTCGCCGCCGGAAACCTCCTCAACCTCAACACGCCGACCAAGCTCGCGCTCGACTTCAACGTGATGCAGTCCGTACGGTTCGTTAACGGCACTATCTACGTGCAGCCGTCCGTTACGGCGGCCAACGCGGCGGCGCAAGTGAAGGGCATGGTCAAGAACCGCGCAGGGAAGCCGGTCGCGAACGCGTCGGTGCTCGCGACGGATCTGACCGGCCGTGTCGTCAACGTCACGGCGAGCGCATCGGACGGCACGTTCAGGCTCCATGCTCTGCCTCCGGGCGCGTACACGATCGTGGTGAAAAACTCGTACGTGACTGCTTCGGGTGAGACGATCACGGCGGCGGGCAACGACGCGGGCGCGGCCCCGTCGCAGTTCATCGTGCTTTCTCCCGAGGACGATCTCGAACTCAACTCGCTCGTCGACTGAACGGGAACAACTCGATGAGACAACGTTCAGGCTCTCGAGCGATCGAGGAGTCGCTCCGCGACGCGCGCGCCGCGCAGCGGGCGGCCCACTACGACGCGGCGCTCGAGCTGCTAGACGGCTGCGAAGACTGGCCCGGCGACGTCGCCGAGCAGGCGCTGCTGATCAAGGCCGGCACGATCGGACGCCGGGACCCGAGCGATGCGCTCGCGTACCTGGCGAGCGTCGACGACCTGTTCGCGTCGGCCGAAGGACGATTCGGACGGGACGTCGAGACCGGCAAGCTCTACGCGGCGGTGCGTGACTTCGCGTCCGCCGAGTCGCGCTACGCCGACGCGCGCCTTCAGCAGCACGCTGTCCCCGACGGCGCGAGCACGATGGCCTATCACGACTTGCGGATGCGCTGGTTGCGCCGCGATTGCGACCCGGCGGCGCCCGAAGCGGCCGCGGCGATTGCGCACCCCGACCCGAGCATCGCCTCGGCGGCGTATGCGTATCGCGCGTGGCTGCACGCCGGCAACCACGACTACGACGCGCACATCGCCGACCTCGAACGCGCCGTCGCGTATGCGACGATGCCGACACCCGAGCCCGTCGACGTCGCCACGCTCGCCGCGTCGACGCACGCGCTCGCACAGGTCGCGTTCGAAACGGCGAACGCTCGCGGCATCGAAGCGGCGCGCGTCGCGAGCGACGCGATCGCATGGACGCCCGACGTGCGTGCCCCTCACTTTCAAACGGCACGCGCCTTCGGCTGGGACGCGTTCATGCGCGGCAACCCCGCGCAGGCGCAATGGGCCTTCAAGGAAGCACGCACGCTGGCGCCGAGCGCGACGTTTCGGATCATGGGACATCTGGACCGAGCCTATGTCGCGCGGATCGCACACAACGAGTTCTGGGCGCTCGAGGAGCTCGCGCAAGCGGACGCGCTCGCGTTCGACGTGGCGTGGGAAGCGAGCTACGGCGAGGAGCGCCAGGTGCTCGTGACGCTCGCGGTACTCCACGCTCCGACCGACGCCGCGCGCGCGCAGCGCTACGCGACGATGTACTCGCGCATCGGCACCGAGAACGTGAACCCGGCGCTCGCGGTGCACGGTGACGCGCGCGCACGCGCCCACGCGAAGTATGCGCAAGGGCGCATCGACCAGACGCTGGGGCGGCGCGCGGCGGCCGTGACGGCGCTCGAAGAGGCCTTCACCATCTTCGACGCCGCATCGTTTCATTATCGCGCGACGCTCGCGGCGTCCGCGCTCGCCGAGCTCACCGGCGACGACCGCTGGTGCCGCGCCGCCGTCGCGCACGCGAGCCGGTACCCCGACTGCCCGTTGAAGTCCTCCGCGGGCCGAAGCGCCGCGCACGAGCAGGCCATGCCCGAGCAGCTGTCGCCGTTTCAGCGGCAGATCGCGCGTGCGATGTGGAGCGGTGCCGAGCTGGCGGAGCTGTCGCGGCGCTTCAGCCGCAGCATCTACCGAATCGAGCGGCAGATCGAGACGGTGTACGCGGCGTTCGGCGTCTCGTCGCGCAATGCACTCCTGGACGCCGCGCGTACGCGCGGCCTGGCATGATCCAGATCGGCGACGTCGCCCCCGCGCTCGCCGGCATCGCGCTGACGGCGGGGGGCCTGGCGGCGTTGCTGCGTGGCCGCCGCGCGGTGCGGCGCGCGCGCGATGCGGCAAACGACGCGGTCGAGCGCCGCTACAATGTTCTCGAAGCGATGCGCGAGGGCATCTACATCGTCGACACCGACCTGCGCGTGACGCACATCAATGAGGAGGCCGAACGGCTGCTGAACCGGACAGCCGACGCCGTGATCGGGATCCCGCTCGAAGACACCGTCGACCCGCTCGCATCGGAGCTCGTGCCGGACATTCGTGCCGCGCGCCGCAGCGGGATCGCGATCGAGCGCATCCACGCGTTTCCGGCACTGCGCCGCTGGATCGAAGTCCGCATCCTGCCGGCCGCCGCGGAAACGCTCGTTTCATTGCAGGACGTCAGCGCGCAGACGATCGCGGAGTCGCAGCTCCACGAGAACGCGCATAGCCTCCAGCTGGTCGAGAACAACGTGGACGCCGTGTTGTGGACGGTCGGCCGCGACGGCCGTTTCTCCGCCGTGTCGGGCGGCGCGCTCACCGAGCTGGGACTCGCGAGCAACGCGCTGATCGGCCAGCCGTGCGGCGTACTCGTCGCGGAAGAAGTCGTTCGCGAGGTCTTCACCGGTCGCCACGTACGCGTCGAATCCGCGCAAGGCGCGCACTGGCTGCGCCACCACGTCGAGCCGCTCGCCGACCGCGACGGCACGATCGTCGGCGCGGTGGGTGTCTCGATCGACATCACCGAGCTGAAGCGCACGCAGCGCCAGCTCTTCGATGCCGCGCACAGCGATCGTCTCACCGGGTTGCCGAACCGCTTTTCGCTCGAGCAGCGGCTTCAGGAAGCCGTCCTGGCGGCGAACGTGGACGGCAGCCGCTTCGCCTTGCTCTTCCTCGACCTCGACCGCTTCAAGGCGATCAACGACACGATGGGGCACGGCGCAGGCGACGAGGTGCTCCGCGAAGTGGCGCTCCGGCTCCAGGCGTGCGTGCGCGGCGCGGACTTCATCGCGCGACCGGGCGGCGACGAGTTCGTGATCCTGTTGTCGGGGATCGCCGGCGTCACGGACATCGAGTTCCTCTCGCAGCGCGTGATCCAAACGCTGTCGTCGCCGATCCCGCTACCCGAGCGCACGGTGTACGTCGGCGTCAGCGTCGGCGCGGCCGTCTTCCCCGATCACGGCCGCAACGCGGAGGCGCTCACGGCGCACGCCGACGCCGCGATGTACCGCGCAAAGGCGGCCGGCGGCAGCAGCCTCGCGATCTACGAGAGCTCGCTGCAAGCGCTGGACGCGGAGCGGTTCGCGCTCGAGGCCGACCTCCGCGAAGCGCTGGCGCGCGGCGAGTTCGAGCTGGAGTATCAGCCGGTGGTCGACCTCGCGCGCGAAGAGATCGTGGGCTGCGAGGCGCTGCTGCGCTGGCACCATCCGACGCGCGGAACGATCTCCCCCGACGTCTTCGTCCCGATCGCCGAAGCGTCGTCGACGATCGTCGAGATCGATCGCTGGGTGCTGCGTGAAGCGTGCGCCGCCGCGGCGTCGTTCCGGGAGATCGCGCCCGACTTGAGCATGTCGGTCAATCTGTCGGCGCGTGACCTGCGCGAGGACGACCTCGGCGGACACGTCGCGAGCGCGCTCGTGCAATTCGGGATCCCCGCGCACGCGCTCATCATGGAAGTGACGGAGACCGCGGCGCTCAACGATGCCGCGCTCCCCGCGCTCGAACGCTTGCGCGAGCTCGGCGTGCAGATCGCGATGGACGATTTCGGCATCGGCTACAGCTCGCTCGCGCACCTCAAGCGGCTGCCGATCACGATGCTCAAGATCGACCGGACGTTCGTTCGCGACGTCACCGAAGACGAGTCTGACCGAGCGATCGTCGTTTCGATCGTGAACATTGCAAAAGCATTCGGCTTGCGCGTCGTGGCGGAAGGCATCGAAACCGACGAACAAGCGGCGTTCGTGCGCGAGCTGGGCTGCGACGACGGCCAAGGCTTCCGCCTCGGCCGCGCGCAGTCGCCCGCCAAATTCGCGAAGCTTCTCACCGATGCGAAGCGCCCGAGACTGCGACTGGTCGAGCTCAGCGCGTAGCGGCACAGCATCAGACGGCCGCTTCCCTGCCTACGGCGTTACGAAATGTACGATTGCGGGTACGAGCGTGGAACCATGAAAAAGACGCTGACTGCAGCAGCCCTGGCTGCGACGATGACCTTCGGGGCGATCGCGCCGGCCCTCGCTGACGGTGCGGCGAGCACGCGCAACATCATCATCGGCGGCGCCGCCGCCGCGGTGCTCGTCACGAACTACAATCACAAGGTACGCCAGAAGCGCGAAGAGCAGCGCCAAGCTGCCGCCCGCCGTCAGGCCTATTACCGCCGCCACCACCGCTAAACGCGGCCCAACGTGACAAGCGAGAGACGCTCCTAACGGGGCGTCTTTTGTTATGTCGCCCTGAGCTTGTCGAAAGGTGTACCGTCAGCGCGCGAAGATCTCGATCGTGTAGTGGTCGGGGTCGGTCACGAACAGCGCGCGGCCGCCACCGTCGCGGTCGTACGTCGCAGCGCCGACGCGTTTTGCGATCACGTCGAGCGCGGCGCCGTCACGGACGCGCAGCCCCAACTCGAACTTCGCGCGCGTGGTGGGCGGCGCGTGCTCGAACACGAGCGTGAACTCGCCGAACGTGATCCGTACCGAATCTCCGTGGCGCATGAGCTCGACGCCGAGAACGTCCCGGTAGAAGCGTTCGGTCACATCGATGTCCGCGACACCGAGCGTGAGCTCGGCCGGAACGATCCCCTGCGTCGCGTCCATCTCCTACCCGCCGCTAGGGACTCGGATAGTGCGAGTCGTCGCCGTACGGAACGAACAATGTGTGCTCGGGCTGGAACCGCAGCTTGATGGTCCCAACCTTACCGTTGCGATGCTTCGCGATGATGAACTCGGTGACATCGGGCTCAGCCGACGTCTCCTTGTTGTAATACACATCGCGATACAAGAACGTCACGATATCCGCTTCCTGCTCGATCGCGCCGGAATCACGCAGGTCCGACAGCAGCGGGCGTTTGTCGGCGCGGGTTTCCACCGCGCGGTTCAGCTGCGCTAGGGCGATGATCGGGACTTCCAAATCTTTCGCCGTTGCTTTGAGGACGCGGCAGATTTCGGAGAGCTCTTCGTTGCGGTTTACGCCTTGGCGGGACAGCGTCGACGGGCGCACGAGCTGGAGGTAGTCCACGATCACCGCGCTCAGGCCGTGCGCGGACTTCAGGCGGCGCAGGCGCGAGCGAATCTCCGTCACCGTCACCGCGCCGGCGTCGTCGAGATAGATGGGCAGCTCGTGCAGCACGCCCATCGCATGGCCGATCTTCTCCCAGTCGCGGTCGGCGATCGCGCCGCGGCGCAGCTTCGACGCGTCCAACCGCGCTTCCGACGACAGGAAGCGCTCGACCAGCTCCTGCTTCGTCATCTCAAGCGAGAACAGCGCGATCGGCTTCTTCTCGTCTTTCGCTGCGGCGACGGCCATGTTCAGCGCGATCGACGTCTTGCCCATCGCGGGGCGCGCCGCGATGATGATCAGGTTGCCCGGCTGCCAGCCCGCGGTGTAATCGTCGATGTCGCGGTAGCCCGAGGTGACGCCGGTGCGGTCGCCCTTCTGCTCGTGGCGCCGCTCTAGCGACTGGAACACGCCCAGCAGCAGCGACGGCACCGTCGCGAACGCGTTGTGCTCGCTGCGGTTGCCGACGTCGTAGACGACTTGCTCCGCACGGTCGATCGCCGCGGGGACGTCGTCTTCCGATTCGTACCCGAGTTGCGTCACCTGCGTGCCGGCGTGGATCAGCCCGCGCAGCGTCGACTTCTCGCGCACGATGCGCGCGTAGTATTCGGCCGACGCCGCCGTCGGCACCGTGTCCATCAGCGAGTTGAGGTACGCGAGCCCGCCGATCTTGTCGAGCATCCCGCGATTGCGCAGCTCCTCGGCCAGCGCGACCTTGTCGAGCGGTTCGCCGCGCTCGTACAGCGCGAACAGCGCAAGGTAGATCGACTCGTGCAGCGACGCGTAGAAGTCCGCGGGCTGCACGATCTCGGCGACCGTCGACATCATCTCCTTGTCGACCAGAATCGAACCGAGCAACGCCATCTCCGCCTCGAGATTGCTCGGCGGGATGCGGTCGATCGTGGAGACGAACGGAGCGACGTTCAACGAGGTGCTTTCGTAGTCGTGCGGCGTGCGCGCAGCACGGGCGGCGCTGGGACGCGCACGCCGAGCGCGGCGAGCGCTTCCGCGACTGTTCCGACGGCGATCACGTCGATTCCCTCGGGCGTCGCGTCAATCTCGCGTGCGTTTTCCTTGGGAACGAGAATGGCTCTCATGCCCGCCTGGCGCGCGGCGTACAGTTTCTCCACAATTCCACCGACGCCGCGCACGTTGCCCGCGAGCGACACCTCGCCGGTCACCGCGACGTCCTGCGGCAGCGGCGCCTGCGCAAGCGCGCTGTAGAGCGCAAGGAAAAACGCCAGCCCCGCCGACGGCCCGTCGATGTTTCCGCCGCCGACCACGTTCACGTGCAGGTCGTGGTCCGCGGGATCGATGCCGGCGACCGCGCGGATCACCGACGCCGCGTTGAACACCGCGTCACGCGCCATCGACCCGGCGGTGTCGTTGAACCGCACGGCGCCTTTGCGCGGTTCGCGCGCGGCGAACGCCGCCGCCTCGATCTCGACGATGGAGCCGACGTACGCGATGACGCCCAACCCGTGCGCCTTGCCGACCTCGCGCGCGCGCCGTGCGCGCGCCGGCGTGTGCTGCACGATACGCCCGGCTTGCACGACGTCGAGCACGTCGCCGTCGCGCACCGTCGCGCTGCGCGTGCTTCCGGCCCGCTCGAGCGCGTGCCCGTAGGCGTCGGCGAGGATCTGCACCGCCTTGCGGCCTTCGATCGTGTACGAGGCGATCAGGTCGGCGACGCGCCGCGCGAACTTCGCGCCGAGGCGCTGCGCCGCTTCGCGCACGATGCGCGCCACTTGCGCCTGGGTGAGCGGCTCGAAATAAACAGCGGCGCAGCGCGAGCGGATCGCGGCGTCGATCGCGTCGGGATCGCGTGTGGTCGCGCCGATCAGCACGAAATCGGCGGGTGCGCCGTCGCGGAACAGCTTTTTCACGTACGCCGGGACGTTGGGATCGTGCTCGTCGTAATACGAGGACTCGAACGTCACGCGCTTGTCTTCGAGCACCTTGAGCAGCCGCGTCTGCATCGCGGGATCCATCTCGCCGATCTCGTCGATGAACAGCACGCCGCCGTGCGCGCGCGTCACGAGGCCCAGCTTGGGCTCGGGGACCGCGCTGTCCGCGAGGTCGCGCCGCGCGCCCTGGTAGATCGGGTCGTGCACGCTGCCCAGCAGCGGGTTCGTGGTCTCCCGGTGGTCCCAGCGCAGCGTCGTGCCCGCCGCTTCGACGAACGGCGCGTCAGGTGCGAACGGCGCGTGCGCGCGCCCCTTCGCCTTCTCCAAAGCCAGCCGCGCGACCGTCGTCTTGCCGACGCCCGGCGGGCCGTACAGGATCACGTGCTGCGGATACGGCGATGCCAGCTTGGCGATCAACGCCTTGATCGCCGCTTCCTGGCCGACGACCTGATCGAGCGACTTCGGGCGCAGCACGTCGAGCGCGGCGCGCGCGAGCCCGCGCGCGTCGAGCGCTTCGAGGTCGGCCAGACGTTTTTGCGTCGCGGGCGTCTCCGGGCCGGCTTCGTCACGCAGCGCTTCGAGCCGGAGCTCGCGGAGAAACTCGTGGTGGCGCTGCACCATCTTGGCGTTGATCTTGGCGTCGATCTGATCGCCGACGGTGCGCTGCGCCATGAGATCGGCGAGCCGGTCCTCGATCTCCGCGATGATTTTCTTGTACTGCGCCTTGCTCGGGCGCGTCTCGAGGCTCGGGTCCTCGAACACGATGCGCTGCAGCGCCAGCAGGCGGTCGGGGATCGCTTGCGAGCGCAGCTCTTTGAGCGTGCCGAGCTTACCGGCGCGCATGACGACCTTCTCGGTCCCCAGCGCGTCGGCCAGCACGTCGTAAAGCGCCGCGACCTCGCGGCGGATCTTCTCGTCGGCGCTCAAACGCACGGCGAAACTACTTCAGCGCGACGACTTGAACCGCGGACTTCGCGATGATGTTGTTGCCCAGCCGAATCTCGACCGGGTACGTCCCGAGCGCCTTGATGCCGTCCTTCATCTCGATCTTGTGACGGTCGATCACCAGGCCCAGCTGCTCGTGCACCGCGTCGGCCACTTGGCCGTTGGTGACCGTGCCGAACAAACGCCCGTTGCCGCCGGCTTTCGCCGACACCTTGATGACGCTCTGCTCGAGCTGCGTCGCAACGTCTTGTGCGTTCGCGACCTCTTCGGCCTGTTTGCGCTTCTTGGCGTGCTGTTGCTGCTCGAGCTGCTTCATCGCGCCCGGGCTGGCGACGACCGCCAGCTTCTGCGGGAACAGGTAGTTGTTGGCGTAGCCGTCCTTGACGTCCACGACGGTGCCGCGCGAGCCCAGCGGCTTGACGTCGCCGGTGAGAATGACCTTCACGTGCGGCGCTCCTACTGGACCACGAACGGCAGCAGGGCGATGACGCGCGCACGCTTTACGGCGGTCGTCAGCGCGCGCTGGTGCGACGCGCAGTTGCCCGAGATGCGGCGCGGCAGAATCTTGCCGCGCTCGCTGATGTATTTGCGCAGGCGCGTCGTGTCTTTGTAGTCGAGCTCGCCGGAGCGCTCCGCGCAGAAATTGCAGACCTTGCGCTTGGGCCGGCGATCTTTTTTCGCCGACGCGCGCTTGCCTTTGGGAGGCGGCATCAGAGGGTGACCTTTCGGTGATGTAGGTGGTGATCGGCCAGGGGAATCTGGCCCTACACACGTGATGGGCGCAAGCGCCTACCACGACCCCGGTCCGTCCGGAGGGACGGCGGGCGCTGCCCGGAGGCAGCAACGGCGATCATACCACGGCCGGTGCCCGGATGCCACCCCCGCCAGAGGTCGCTGGCGTGCGGCTGAGAGGCGACGCGGCCCGGCCACCGAAGCCCGTCGGCTCGCTTGCGCGAGGAGGGTGGTCAAATGACGCAACTGACGGGACGCGTGCTCGATTCCACGAGCCGGGCTGGGATGCGGCACGCCACAATTTTCGGTTGTCCGTCGACTACTCCAAGCTGATCCCGAAGAAGATCGTGTTCGCGCAGCACGTCTCCGACGTGCAGAACGCGGTGCGCTTCGCGCGCGAGAACAACGTGCCGATACGCGCGCGGTCGGGCCGCCACAGCTACGAGGTGTACTCGCTGGTCGAAGGCGGCGTGATCGTCGACGTCAGCGAGATGGATGAGATCAGCGTCGATGCGCAGGCCAACGTCGCGCGCGTCGGGGCCGGCGTGTTCTGCCTCGACCTCCACGAAAATCTTTTCGACGTCGGGCTCACCGTGCCGGCCGCCAGCGGCTTGAGCGTGGGCATCGCCGGGCTCGCGCTCGGCGGCGGCTTCGGCGTGACGTCGCGCAAGTACGGGCTCACCTGCGACAACATCGCCGGCGTCCGGCTCGTGAACGCGAAGGGCGAGTACGTGCGCGCGAACGCGAACGAGAACGCCGACTTGTACTGGGCGTGCCGCGGCGGGGGCGGCGGCAACTTCGGCATCGTGACGTCGTTCGACTTCAACGTGCACCCGATCGGGTTGGTGGGGTTGTGCAACGTCACCTGGCAGTGGAACGATTTCACGGCGGTGGTCGACGCGTGGCAGAAGTGGGCGCCCAATGCGCCCGACGGTCTTTCGACGTTCTTGCGGCTCGCGGTGAACGGGGTCATCACGCTGTTCGGCGTGCTCACGCCAGATTCGCCCGCCGATCTCGCGGGGTTCAGCACGCTGCTCGCACCGATGTTCGCCGCCGCGCCGCCGACCGGCGTGCAGATTCAGCTCATGCCGTACTCCACCGCGGCGGCGTTCTTCGCGGGCGCCGATCCCAACAAGATGGAATGGATGCTGCACCCGCACAACGACCGCCAGCAGTTCAAGAGCACGTCGGCGGTCGGCGTACGAGATCTTCCCGCCCGAAGCGCTGGCGCTGCTCAAGTCTCAGATCGAAAAGGCGCCGCCGCAGACGGACTGGGACACCAACGAACCGAGCATGATCCAGCTGCTCGCAGGCGGCGGCGCGCCGGGCCGCGTCGCGGTCGACGCGACGCCGGTGCCGCACCGCAAAGGCGTGTTCATCGTCCAGTACGACACGTACTGGACCGATCCGGCGGACCAGGACAAGTCGGAGGCGTGGATCGAGGGCGTGCGCACCGCGATGCTCCCGTACGCGCACGGCGCGTACGTCAACTACGTCGACCACAACATCGAGGACTTCCTCGACGCGTACTACGGGCCCAACCTGAAGCGATTGGTCGACGTCAAGCGCGCCGTCGATCCCGACAACTTCTTCAACTTCCCGCAGAGCATCCCGACGAAGCTGCCGTAGCGTGGGCGAAAAGGTCGAGCACGTCGTCGTGCTGATGCTCGAGAACCGCTCGTTCGATCACATGCTCGGCTATTTCCCCGGCAACGGCGTGCCGTTCGAAGGGCTGACCGGAAACGAAATCAACTTCGAGTACCCGCTCGACCGGCACGGGGTTCTCGGTCACCGTGTCGCCCGACGCACGGTACGTGCCCGACATCGACCCCGGACCCGACCACGACATCGCGAACGTGCAGATCCAGTTGTTCGGGCGCAGCGGCGACTGGCCGGCCGATCCGGTGGCGCTGCACAACAACGGTTTTCTCTACGACTACGCACAGATCACCAAAGACGTGCGCACGGCCGCGCCGGTCATGCACTGCCACGGCCCCAACCGCGTGCCCGCGCTCACCGCGCTGGCACAGGAGTTCGTGCTGTGCGACCACTGGTTCGCGTCGGTGCCGGGTCCGACGTGGCCCAACCGCTTCTTCGTGCACGCCGCGACGTCGGGCGGCCACACCGACAACGCGCTGCGGCTGTATTCGATGCGCACGCTCTACGAGAACCTCTCGGATGCGAACGTCGGCTGGCGCATCTACTTCCACGATTTCCCCCAGTCGCTGGCGCTCGACAACCAGCTGCGCTACATCGGGACCAACTACGAATACATCACGCGCTTCTACGCCGACTGCGAGGCCGGGACGCTGCCGGCATACTCGTTCATCGAGCCGCGCTACTTCAACGAGGGTGCGCACCGCGCGAACGACTGGCACCCGATCCACGGCGTCGTCAACGGCGACGTGCTGATCGCGGACGTGTACGACGCGTTGCGCAACAGCCCGCTGTGGGAGCGCTCGATGCTGATCGTCGCCACCGACGAGCACGGCGGCCTCTACGATCACGTCCTGCCACCGCCCGCGGTCAACCCCGACGGCAAGAGCTCGCCGGAGTTCGATTTCACCCGGCTTGGGATTCGTGTACCGGCCGTCGTCGCGTCGCCGTGGATCGCGAAAGGCACGGTCTCGCCGACGGTCTACGACCACACGACGCTGGCAGCGACGGCGCGCGACCTCTTCGGCCTCAAAGACTCCCTGACGGAGCGCGACAAGGCGGCGAACACGCTGCTGCCGCTGCTCGCGCTCGGCGCCCCGCGCACCGACGCGCCGCTGCACCTGCCGCGCCCGAGCGCCGACGCGATCGCACTGACGGAGGCGGCCCAGCCGCCGGGGCGCGTGCTCTCGCACGTGCAGAACAGTCTGGTCGCGCTGGCGCGCTCGATCATGACGGACGCGCCGCAGCTGCTGCACGAGCCGCTGTCGACCGCGCTGCTGACGACGGAACGCGAAGGTGCGATCATCGCAAAGTTCGCCGTCGGCCTCTTGCGCCGCCAGATCAACTTCCCGCCGCTGTGAACTACCGCAAGAAGTTCGTCGTCGAGCCCGGTTCCAAGCTGCGGCTGGACGACCTCGACCCGTCGTACACCGGCAAGCACGAGAGCGAGAGCGACGCGAAGGCCGAAACCGCAGCCGATCTCGAGCGGCTGGGCAAACTTCAATACCGTCTGTACGCGGAACACGAGCGCTCCGTGCTCATCGTGCTGCAGGCGGCTCGACGCCGCAGGCAAGGACGGTACCGTCCGGCACGTCTTCGGCGCGTTCAACCCGCAGGGCGCGACGGTGCACGCTTTCAAGGTGCCGACGCCCGAGGAGGCCGCGCACGACTTCTTGTGGCGCGTGCACGCCGCGGCGCCGGCGCGCGGGAACATCGCGATCTTCAACCGCTCGCACTACGAGGACGTGCTGGTCGCGCGCGTGCACGAGCTCGTGCCCGAAGAGGTGTGGTCGAAGCGCTACGACCGCATCAACGAGTTCGAGAAAAACCTGGCGCAAGCCGGAACGCACATCCTAAAATTCTTCCTCCACATCAGCCCCGACGAGCAGCTGCGCCGCTTCAAGAAACGGCTCGACGACCCGCAGAGCTGGTGGAAGCTCAACGAAAGCGACTACACCGAGCGCAAACGCTGGGACGAGTACCGCAAGGCGTACGAGGACGCGCTGGAGCGCTGCAGCACCAAGCGCGCGCCGTGGTACGTCATCCCGGCGAACCACAAGTGGTTCCGCAACCTCGCCGTCGCGCGCATCGTCGCCGACACGCTCGACGAGCTCGACCTGCAGCTCCCCAAGCCCGCGGCGGACCTCGACGCGATCCGGCGCGAATACGAGGCGGCCGCGGCTAAAACGTCGCCGGGGTGAACATGGACTCGACGTCGCGCTCGCCGCGCGTTTCGTACGAGCCGTTGTGGTTCATCCAGTCGGGTCGCGGCGCTCCGAGCAGGAAGTGGTCGAAGAACTCGTCGAGGTGGACCGTCCAGTAGTCTTTGTTCGGCTGCTTCGCGAGGCCGTGGTTCTCGCCGATGAAGCTGAACATGTACGCCTCTTTGCCGGCCCGGCGCAGCGCGGCGAAGAACTCGACGCCTTGTCCGTACGGCACGAAACCGTCGAGGTCGTTCTGGATCCGCAGATACGGTGCGCGCACGTGCTGCACGAAGAACAGCGGCGAGTTCTCGACGTACAGGTCGGGGCGCGCCCACGGCGTCGCGCCGATGCGGCCCTGGCTGCGCTCGTAATACGCCTGCTGGATGTCGCCCGACTGCCAGAAGCCGCCATACAGGCTCGGCAGGTCGGAGTCCGACGCGCCGGACTCGACCGCGCGGAAGATATCGGTGTGCGTGACGAGCGCGTTGACTTCATAGCCGCCGTAGCTGTGGCCGGCCATCCCGATCCGCTTCGGATCGACGAAGCCCATCCCGACGACGCGCTTCACCGCCGCGCCGACGCAGTCGATCGCGCTCGCGGTCGTGTGACCGATGCGGTAGCGAATGTCGGGCCGCAGGACGACGTACCCGTGGTTGGCGTAGCGCGCGAGGTTCACGATCGTGCCCGACGCGGGCACGACGTAGGAGTGCAGCTCGTCGGACATCTTCTCGTAGACGTAGACGAGCATCGGATACCGTCGGTGCGGATCGAAGCCGTTGGGCACGGTGAGGATCGCGCGCAGCTTTTCGCCGCGCGCGTTCGTGTAGTCGATCAGCCGCGAACGGCCCCACGCGTACTGCGCGGCCTGCGGGTTCGCATCGCTCACGCGCGTTGCCGACACCGGCAGCGGCGCGCTCGACCACAGATCGGGGAACTCGTCGAAGCGCTGCTCCGTGAACACGAGGCCGCCGCTGTCGCGCCCGCGCCATGGAACGCCGATCGCTTTGTCGAGCAGCATCGTCACGCGCGGGACCTGCGGCGCGAGCGACGTCAACGCCGCGAAGCCGCCGGCCTTCGTGCGATCGTCGACGACCGAGAGCAGGAACGGCGCGCGATCGAAGACCGGACGCGTCGCAACGAACGTGCCGTCGGGTTCGTCGGTGCGCGGTCGCACGACGCGGTAAACGCGTTGCGCCGCCCGGCCCGCACCGTGCGTCAAGTTCACGGGCATTCCGCCGTCGGGCGGCGCGCGCCACACGTCGTAGCGGTCGTAGATCAGGACCGCGGTGTCGCCGGGTGTCCAGCCGGCCAGGCCGTACGGCGGCGGCGCGGCGGGATGATCGTCGTCTTCCAGCGCCGCGCGCACCGTGCGCGGATCGGTGATCCACGCCTTGCGCCCGTCCGCGAGCCGCAGCGTGTACCACGCGCGCCGAAGCGGATCGTACCCGGCGGCGTAGCGCCCGCCCGGAGAAAGGCTCGGCGCATCGCTCTTCGCCTTGCGCGCGAGCAGCGTGCGCGCGCCCGTCGCGACGTCGATGCGATAGACGTCGTAATACGAGTCGTCGTATGTCGCGAGCTTGACGTACGGAACATCGGTCGTGCCGAGCGCGTAGCGCGCGTTCCCCGCCAGCGCCACCTGCGGCACGTCGCGCGTGCCGAGCTGCGTCACGCGGCGCGCGCCGACGTCGTACAGCGCGAGGAACGTGCCGTGCTGCGGGTTCTCCGCCGCGCGGCGCTGCTGCGTGGGCAGCTCGCCGTTGCGCCAGTACCAGAAGTCCAGATCGACGCGCGCGGGCGCCGACGACGGCCGCGGCAGCGGAACGTCCGCCGTCCACAGCGCGACCCGCGTGCCGTCGGCGGAGAACTCCGGCGCGCGCGCGTCGCTGGCGAACCTGCGCGGCGCAAGCCCCGGCGTCGCAGGGCCGACCGCTTCGACGGGCGCGCCGCCGTGCGTGTCGGCGACCAACAGCCGGAACGCAGGCCGCGCGCCGGACTCTTTCTTCACCGCGTCGTCGTAGGCGTCGGGATCGCTCAACCACGCGAGCGATGCGCCGTCCGGCGACAGCGCGGGCGCCACGAGGTGCGCGACGCCGTGCGCGACGACTGCGTCTTTGCCGCTCGCGACGTCGCGCACGCGGATGCTCTCGTCCGTCTTGGTCTGCACGACGTACGCGACGTGCGAGCCGTCCGCGCTCACGGCATACGCGGACACGTTCGCGACGCGCGCCGCGTCGGCGTCGCCGAGCCGGCGGATGCCCAGCGACGTCGGCGCGTCTTTGCCCGGCCCGTTCGGTGCGCTCGACGCCGTCGCCAAAGCGGCCGTTGCGGGATGCGGCGACGGTGACGGCCGCATCGACGCGACCGGCACGGGCGACGCCGACGGCTGCGGCGACGCGGCATTCGCGCCCGCCGGCGCGCCGGGCGACGCGGACGGCGCAGGCGACGGTGACGGCTCGAGCAGGTACGCGAGCGTCGTGCCGTCGCGCGCGAGCGCGAACGAACGCACGCGCTCGACCGTCGTCGTGCGCGCGTTCGCGGCGTCCGCCAGGTCGGCGATCCCGAGCCCGTCCTTCGGCCGCTGATCCGCCGGCTTCGCGGCCTTCTCCGCCGCTTTCACGTCGGCGACGGGCGCGCTGATGCGGTACACGACGAACCGCCCGTCGGGCGAGAACTGCGGCGCGCGCCCGCGCGGCGCGCGGAACGTCGAGCCGCCGTCGAGGTCGCGCACGACGAGCTCGCCGTCCGCTTCCGCGGCAACCTGCGCGTACGCGACCCGGCGGCCGTCGCGGGTGAGGCGAACGTCGCGGATCTGCCGCCACGAAGAGTACGCGTGGTAGTCCAGCAGCTTCTTCGGCGCGGCACCGGCCGGAGCGCTGAACGCGACGTGGCCGCACGCGAGCCCGGCGAGCGCGAGCAGGGCGATGGGGCGCCGCATCACGGCAGTCGCATCGACGCGCGCAGCGCGCGGTCGCGCAGCGCCGTCGGCAACAGCGCGACGACGCTGCCGGCGCGCGCGCCCTTGCCGAGCAAATACCGCGCGCGCGGTTTGCGCGCCGTGACCGCGTGCAGGATCGCGCGCGCCACGGTCTCGACGGGCATCGCACCGCTCTCCTCGCGTCCGACTTGGGCGAACATCGCCTCCATCTGCGCGCCGTAGCGCTCCATCGCCTGCGGCGGCAGCAGCGCGAGCAGCGCCTCGCGCGAGTCGCGGCCTTTGGTCCAGATCGGCGTCTTGACCGCGCTGGGCTCGACCAGCGAGACGCCGATGCCCGCGGGGCGCAACTCGACGCGCAGCGCATCGGCAAATGCGCGCAGCGCGAACTTCGACATGCTGTACGGTGCGACGAACGGCACCGCAAGCCGGCCCGAGATCGAGCCGACGAACACCAGCCGTCCGCGCGACGACCGCAGCTGCGGGAGAAACGCCTGCGCGAGCTCCATCGCGCCGAACACGTTGATCTCGAAGATGCGGCGCAGCTCGTGGACGGGCAGGAACTCCAGCGGCCCGCCGACGGCTATCCCCGCGTTGCTCACCACGCCGCGCAGCACGTGCCCGCTCGCCGCGACCTTTTCCGCGGCCCCGCGGATCGCGTCGCGGTCGGTCACGTCGAGCCGCAGCGGGCGCACGTGTTCGTGCAGCGTCGCCGCGCGCGCGGCGTCCGCGTCGGTGCGCACGCCCGCGAACACCACGAAACCTTCGTGCGCAAGCAGCGCCGCGGTGCCGGCGCCGATGCCGCTCGATGCGCCGGTGACGACGACGGCTTCGCGCCGCGCGCCGCTCACGACCCCGCCGCCGTGCGGGCCGCGCGCTCGGCGCGCGCGTCGCGGTTGAGGCGCTGCTGGATGCGCGCACTGCCGAACACCATGTCGGCGAACGCCGGAAACGTCTTCATCAAGAACACCGGCACGCGATAGCGCGCGGGGACGACGTGCACGCGGCGCGGCCGCGACGCCGCGGCGACGATCGCGTCGGCGACGATCTCCGGGCCGGGCAGATCGCGCATCGACGGGTTCATCGGCGTGCGCACGAAACCAGGTTCGACCAGCGTGACATGGACGTTGAAGCTGCGCACTTCTCGGCGCACCGAGTCGCTCAAACCGCGCAGCCCGAACTTCGACGCCGAGTAGATCCCCATCACCCCCGCCTCTCCGGCGACCGAGCCGACGTTCACGATCGCTCCGCGCCGCTGCGCCTTCATCACCGGCAGCACCGCGTGCATCAGCCGCGCCGCGCCGAGGAGGTTCACGGCGAGCACGCGTTCGAGCTCGTCGTCGGTGCAGTCGCACAGCGACGGGCTCGAACCGATCCCCGCGACGTTCGCCAGCACGTCGATGCGTCCGAACGCCACCAGCGCGCGTGCGACGAGCGCGTCGACCTCGGCGCGCACCGTGATGTCCGTCGGCACGATCAGCGTGCGCTCCGCGCGCGGCCGGAATTCGCGCGCGACGGTTTCGAGCAGCGCATCCTGCGGCGCGGCGAGCACGACCGCGAAGCCCGCGCCGAGAAACGACCGCACCGTCGCAGCCCCGATCCCGCCCGACGCGCCGGCGACGATCGCGACGCGCGAATCGCTAGGCGAGGTGCGCGTACTCGCGGGTGCGCGTGAGGATCGCGCCGGTCAGGGCCGGCACGTTGTCGCGCAGCCACAGGATCGTCGCTTCGGCGCGCGGCAGCGCGGCCCACGACGGGCGGCGGTTCGCGTCCATCAGCCGGCGCAGCGCCGACAGCCGACGTGCCGAGCACGTCTTCCATCGCGCGTTCGAGCGCGAGCTCGAGCTCCGAACCCGTCGGGACGACGTGCGTGTGCGTCGACATGACCGCGTCGACGTCGGCCGGCGTGAACCCGTCGCCGCACACGTCGATCGGGTACGCGCAGAACAGGCGGAAACCGCCGTCGCGCAGCAGCGCGTTCCAGAACTCTTCGAGCCGGATCGCAGCCGCGAATCGCCCCTCTTCCCACAGCACGCCGACCATCTCGCCGTACGCGCGCACGCCCGCCGGGCAGCGCGCCCGCAGCGCGCTGAGCACGGGCCGGACGGTCGCCTCGAACAGCTCGCGGTCCGGTTGGCCGTCGATGATGAAGCGCGCCATCGTCTCCTGCGCGTCGAGCACGACCAAGCGGCCGTCGTGCAGCGCCGTCGCGGAATCGGCCCCGAGCGCGTCGAGCTCGGCCGCGAACGCCTCCCGATGTGCCTCGGTCGCGATGACGACTGTGCCTTCCCCGGCGGACAACCCGTCGGCCAGATACCGGCCCACGCTGCGCACGAGAGGCGCCGGGTCCTTACCGTACATCTGAACGAGGTGTCCCGCATGCGGATCGTCCAGAAGACGATCCGGGGCGGGGGAGCCGGTCGTAGCCACGCGGGACGCATTGTACCACGACGGTGGCGCCGGCGCACGCTCGGCCGGCCGGCGCGCAGTTCAGAGGACGGCGTCCAGGCTCGAGCTCGCCGGCGTCCCGTGGCGGGTCTGCCCGGCAAGGACCGCCCGGGCGTGGCTGCCGCCGCCGCGGCGGCGCTCGACGGACAGCTCCTCGGCGAACGCCGTCACGAGGAACAAGCCGCGCCCTCGCTCGGAGAGGAGATCGACCGGAAGCCGTGGCCGGAACTCGAAGCCGCGCCCGTCGTCGAGGACGTGCAGGACCGGCGCGCGCCCCGACACGTCCAGCATCGCCGTGATCGCGCCCGGCGCGTAGCGCACGACGTTTCCGACCAGCTCGCCGAACACGAGCTCCGCGCTGGACAGCTCGTCGTCGCTCAGCCCAACCGCGTGAAGGCGTTCGGTGTACTCGCGGCGCGCGCGGCCCGCGTCCTGCGCGTCGGTGCAGTCGAAGCTCCACACCGATGCGCGGCGCGGATCGTCGAGGATCACCAGCGGTTCCCGGAACGCGACGGCGAGGATCGCGACGTCGTCCTGCGCGGGCCGCCCCTGCGAGATCTCGGCATAGATCTCGCGCGCGACGTCACCGTTCGCGCGCGCGAACGCGTCGCGCACGTTGCGTTCGCCGGCGACCGGATCGCGATCGAACTCCGTCAAGCCGTCGGTGTAGCAGAGCAGCACCGAGCCCGGCGCGATCTCGATCGTGCGCGCGCCGTCTTCGTTGCGCTCGCGCAGGCCGAGCGGCAGGTCGCCCTCCGCCAGCGACGTTATCGTTCCGTCCGCGTCGCGCAGCAGCGCGGGCGGGTGTCCCGCCGACGCGAACGTGAACTCGAACGAGACCGGGTCGAGCACGCCGACGAACGCCGTCACGAACTGGCGCCTGCCCGATCGCGCGCACGATGCGGTCGACGGCGTTGAGCACCGCTGCGGGCTCCGGGTTGATCAGCGCCGCGGTGCGGATGCTCTGCCGGACGCTCGCCATCGCGACCGCCGCTTGCAGCCCTTTGCCGGCGACGTCGCCGATCGAAACGACGACGCGCCCGTCCGGCAGCCGGAATACGTCGTACCAGTCACCGCCCACCGTCGCTTCGAGCATCGCCGCCTGGTACATCGCCTCGAACGTCAGCCCGGGGATCTCCGGCAGCGACGGCACCAGCGCCGCTTCTTGGAACGTCGTGGCGACGCGCCGCTCGCGCTCGTACGCCGTCGCGTTGCCGATCGCCGGTGCGATGCGGCGGCCGAGCTCCTCGAAGAACGGCACGTCCGACGCGGAATACGCACGCCGGCTGCCGTGCATCACGGCGTTGAGCGTGCCGACCACCTTGCCCGCGGAGAACAACGGCACCAAGAGCGCCGAGTCGGATCCGATGCGCTCGAAGGCGGGCTGAAACGACGTATCGACCGTCTCCCGCACCACCGCGTCGCTGACCGTTTCGATGACGACGGGCTTTCCGGTGCGCACGACCTGCGCCGTGCCGAGTCGCGCGGATGCGTTACGGTACGGCTCGCCGCGCAGCGTCTCGAGGATGTCGCGCTTGTCGGGGTCGCTGTGATAGGCCGCCGCGAGCCGAACTTCGCCGCGCTCGTCGATCAAGTTCACCAGCGCCCAGTCCGCGAACTCCGGGACGATGCTGCGCGTGACGACGCGCAGCGTTTGTTCCAGCGACAGCGCGCCCGACAGCTCGGCGCCGAGCCGTGAGAAAAACCGTTCGCGCACGCGCGCACCGTGCTCTGCGTCGATGTCCGTGTTCGAGCCGTACCACCGCACCACCGTGGCGTCCGCGTCGCGCACCGGGATCGCGCGCGTCAAGAACCACCGAAACACGCCGTCCGCGCGGCGCAGCCGAAACTCCATCTCGAACGGCTCGCCGCTGGCGATGCATCCCGGCCAGGCGTCCATGACGCCGGGGAGGTCTTCCGGGTGGTGGACGGATTGCCAGCCCCAGCCGGCCGCTTCGTCGCGCGTCTGGCCCGTGTACTCGTACCAGCGCGCGTTGTACCAGTCGATCCAGCCGTCGGGCAGCGCCGACCACATCATCTGCGGCACGGCGTCGGCGATCACGCGAAACGACGCGGTGTCCTTGGCAGCGAGCATCTTGTTGTCGTGGATGTCGACGCCGGTCCCGACCCAGCTGACGACATCGCCCGAGGCGTCCAAGCGCGGCACGGACCGCGCGAGAAACCAGCGGTACGACGCGTCGTCGCCGTCGGACGGCTTGAGCCGGTGCTCGATCTCGTAGGTCGTCCGCGTGCGGGCCGCGCGCTGGAACGCCGCGAGCACGGCGTCGATGTCGTCGGGGTGCACGACGCGCGCCCAACCTTCGGGCGTCGTCGCGATCTCGCGCGGCAGCCGAACGTAGTCGTACCAGGTCCGGTTCGCCCAGTCGATCGTGCCGTCAGGCGCCTGCGTCCAGACGAACAGCGGCACCTCGTCGGCTAAGCGGCGGAAGTCTTGGGGGCTCTCGGGCATCATGCGCTGGGTGCTTCGTACCCCGCGCGCGCCGCCGTGACCCGGCCACGGCGGCGCCCGACGCGGTTAGAACTCCAGGGCCATCGCGATCAGCTCTCGCAAGCCGAACTTGCCGCCGGGCTTGAGGCTCGGCGGCTTCCACAGAGGATTCTGCGAGACGAACGACTGGCTGTCGTTGCAAAGCAGGCCGACGAACGTCTCGGCGACGATGCGCCCGCCGACCGGTCCGAGCTTGCGGGTCAGCACCTTGCCGTGAGGCGGCTTCGTGTCGACCGGGACGTGACTCGGGATCGTCTCCGCGAGGACGTACGTCCACAGCGGGCAGTTGTCCGCGAACGCGGAGTCGATGTCGACGATCTTGATTTGTGCCTTTTTGTCCTTGGGGTCGTCGGTGAACTTTCCGATCTTGATGTCGACGTCCGCGAGCGGCTTGAGTCCCATGGCGCGCGCGATGTTCTGACCGCTCGGAAGCCGCATGCGCCAACCGCGCTTGAGATTGCGGAACGCGAGCGAATCCGCCGGCGGGGGATCCTTGGTGATGGGATCGGGCAAGTGACCGAGCGGATCGACGAGCGCCGTATCGATTTTGTATGCGAGCTGCATGCGGGTGATGTCCGCCGGATCGCGCGGTTCCAGATTTATGAAGAGATTCCAGTCGATCGCCCAATTGTTCGGGAACGCGTCGAAGCCGGTCAGCGCGTCTTTCCCATGCTTGCGGAAGATCGCCAGCGGCTTGATCGTTTCGCTGAGACGATACCCGGGCCGAACCATGGAATGCCCGAACCGGTAGGCCGCCGCCGAAAACTCGAGCGGCATGAACGTCTCGTTCTTGGGCTTGTAGAACTCCAGGTTCGGCTTGAACGTGCCGTCGTGCCCACCGTGAGGATCCGGCAGCACCAGCTTCAACACGTCGGCGTCGATGATGGTCGGCAAGAAATCGTGCAGCACCACCCACTGGTAGTGGAAGCGCACTTCGCGCTGGATGCGGTCGAAATCCCAGCGCGGCTCGCCGTCCGAGCCGTCGTGGTCGCGCGCGATCTTGTTGTGGAAACGGTGCAGCAGCCCTTGCAACTGCGACACGATGACGTTCTCGTCGTTGCGCGGGTCGCCGATGATCGCACGCTGCGGCGGAGGCTGGTTGGGCGGGAAGCCGGGTTGCGACGCGGGATTACTGCGCGGCAAGTCTCTGGCCCGCGGATTTGCCGCCGCGCCACTGAGATGTAAGCCGAGGATGAACACGCGGCCGTCCGCGTACAGGTACGGCTGGTCGTCCGGTCCGCGGCCGTAGACGTTGTCGAGGTCGAAGCGCGGCGTGCGGTAGTCGACGAGCGCGTCGGGATCGTTCTGGCGCTGCAGGCTGCTCGCCGGGTCGAACGTGAGATCGTGATCGATGAACTGCCCGAAGTACGTGTAGAGGGCCGGGATGCCGCCCTCTTCGGCGTCGATGCCGTCCTTGGGATCGTTGGGATCCGGGATGGTCACCATCGCCTTCGCGAGCTTCCCGAGAGCAGTCTCGGACGCGTTGTCGTCCGGTCCGAAATCGGCCGGCGGCAGCGCACGAAATATTCTTCCGAATGGTCCGCCGAACAGCTGCGAGCTGCGGCCCAGCGTGGAGCCGCGCACGCCTACGCCATGTGGGCGCCGGACTGGTGGTGGTACTGCCATGTGGCCTCCTGATCTCGATCCGCTCCACACGAGCGGGACGGGCATTCTCGACCAACGAGGTTTGCAGTTCCTCTATGGGAGAAGGCGAGCGCCGTCGGGAGCCGCGCCGTAGCGCTCGCACAGCGTCCTTTTCGAGACCTTGCCCGTCGCGGTGTGCGGCAGCTCCGCGACCACGATCACCTCGTCGGGCAGCCACCATTTCGCGACCTTGCCGTCCAAGAACCCGAGGACGCTCGGCGCGTCGAGCGCGTGGCCTTGCTTCGCGACGACGAACAGCACGGGCGCCCGACTCGATCACGTCCTTCGAGCGGTCGCGAATCATGACGTAGCCGTCGGCGTCGTCGCGATGTCACCCGTGCCGCATGTCGACGCCGAAGAGACAGCGGGCCGCGCGCGTCTTGTAGTCGATGCGCTGCGGCAGCACGTCGTGCTGCGGTTTGGGCTGGCCCACCGTGCACGCGGGGCTCGTCTCCGTCATCCCCCACGCGTTCATCACGCACACGCCGTACTTCAGCTCGAACGCCTCGATCATCGCGCGCGGCGGCGCCGAACCGCCGGCGCCGAGCAGCTTGAGGCTCGAGAAAACGCAGGTCGTTGCGTTCCATGTATTCGAGCAGCCGCAGCCAGATCGTCGGGACACCGCAGGTCAGCGTGATCTGCTCGCGCTCGAACGCTTCGTAGAGTGCGCCCGGGTCCAGATGCGGGTCGGCGAACACGAGCTTCGAGCCTTGCATCGGCGCCATGTACGGCAGCCCCCACGCGTTGGCGTGGAACAGCGGCACCACCGGCAGGATCGCCGCCTGCGAACCCGGACCCGCCTGCCACGACGCGGCCTGCGCGAACGCGTGCAGCAGCGTCGAGCGGTGCGAGTACAGCACGCCTTTCGGATTGCCGTCGTGCCGGAGGTGTAGCACAGCGACGACGCGGTGCGTTCGTCGAGCTCGGGCCACGTGATGTCGTCGGGCATCCCCGCGATGAGCGACTCGCACGCGACGGCGTTCGGCAGCGACGTCGCCGGCATCTCGGCCTCGTCGCACAGGACCACGTAGCCTTCGACGGCCGGCAATTGGGCCACGAGCGGTTCGAGGATCGGAACGAGATCGGCGTCGACGAACACGAACCGGTCGCGCGCGTGGTTCATCACGTATACGATCTGCGCGGCGAACACTCGCGGATTGACGGTGTGCAGCACTTCGCCGCTGCCGGACACCCGTAGTACAGCTCGAGATGGCGCTGCGAGTTCTACGCGAACGTGGCGACGCGGTCGCCGGGCGCGACGCGCAGGCGCTCCGCCTATGCGTGCGCGAGTTGCGCGCTGCGGGCGCGCAGCTCGCGGTACGTGCCGCGCACGTCGGGCATGCCGGTGCTCAGCGTGACGATCTCGACGTCGCCGTGCCATTGCGCCGCGTGATCGATCAACCGCGAGATCTGTAGCGACCGGTCCATCATCAGCCCGGCAGCGACGGCGCCGTCATGCTCGCTCCTCGCATAGCTCCACTCCCCATGTTTCGAGCGCTGCCCGCCCGCCGCGGCTCGGCACCGGATGCCGCACCGCGCCGGGCGTGCGCGAGAAGCGCGGCGCGGGCGCGGGCTGCACCACGCCGCCGGTTTCGCAGTAGACGCCGCGGGCGCGCATGTGCGGATGCGCCGGCGCTTCGCCGAGCGTCAGCACGGGCGCGACGCAGGCGTCGGTGCCTTCGAGCAACGCGGTCCATTCGTCGCGCGTCTTCTGCGCGAAGATCGCCGCGAGCGCTCGCGAGTCCGCACCCCAGTCCGCGTCGAGCTGCGCATCCAGACCGAGCCGTTCGCGCAAGATCGCAAAGAACTTCGGTTCGAGCGGCGCGACGGCAACGTAGCGGCCGTCGGCGCAAACGTAGCAGCGATAGTTCGGCGCCGCGCCGCCGAGCAGGCTCTTCTCGCGGTCGAGCGACAGCCGGCCGTTCGCCGTCATCCCGCTGAAAAGCGCCATCAGCGACGCGGTGCCGTCGACGACCGCGGCATCGACGATCTGTCCGCGGCCCGACCGCTCGCGCTCGTACAGCGCCGCCGCGATCCCCAGCGCGAGGTAGAGCGCGCCGCCGCCGAAATCGCCGATGAGGTTGAGCGGCGGCGGCGGCGGCGCGTTCGCCGGACCCAGCGCCGCGAGCGCGCCGGTGAGCGCGATGTAGGTGAGGTCGTGGCCGGCCGATTGCGCGAGCGGCCCCGTTTGTCCCCAGCCCGTCATCCGCCCGTAGATCAGCCGCGGATTGCGTTCGAGCGCCGCATCCGGGCCGAGCCCCAAGCGCTCCATCACGCCGGGGCGAAAGCCTTCGATCAGCACGTCCGCGCGCGCGATCGCCGCGAGCGCGAGCTCGATCGCAGCCTGGCGATTTGAGATCGAGCGCGAGCGACGTCTTGCCGCGCGACGTGACGGCATCGGACTCGACCGAGTTGCCGGCGCGTTCGATCCGCACGACGTCGGCGCCCAAGTCGGCGAGCAGCATCGCGCAGAACGGCGCCGGGCCGATCCCCGCGAACTCCAGCACGCGAACGCCGTCGAACGGACCGCTCATCGTTCCTTCGGGGTACGGTTCGCGTTCTGCTCGCGCACGATCGACCAGAAGCGCACGTCGCGTTCGGTTTCGGCGCGGCGGCGGCGCAGCAGCACCGATGCCGGAACGGCGATGCACACCGTGAAGATCAGCGCGAACGCGATGCCGGCCAGCAGCACCGGCGGCCAGCGATGGTCCAGCAGATCGAACCTGACGTGCGCTTGCGCATGGTCGAACTGCGCGAGGCGCGCGACCGCGAGGCCGACGTACGCGGCGTACGACACGGCGAACGCGGGCGCGGCGACGTCGAGGATCTCGCGGCCGCGGCGCAGCCAGCCGAACAGCGCGACGAGGACGGCGGTGCTCGCCGGCGCGACGACGGGATCCCAGTCCATCGCGTCCGCAAGCGACGCGCTCGCGAATCCCCACAGCAGCGCGATCGCGCAAAACGCCACGACGATCGGTTCCAACCGCCTCATGACGACTGATATTCCTCCGGCGACGAGCCAAGTTCCGGCGCGCCGCGGCGGGGATTCGCACGCAAGCACGAACGAGCCGAGCCTCCAGGAGGTCCGCGATGCTTCGTTCTCCGATCGTCTTCGCTTTCGCCGCCGCCGTGTCGCTGATCGCGACCGCGGCCCCCGCCGCCAGCGTCGCGTCGCCCGTCGGCGGGCCCGAACGGCGCGGCGTTCTACGTTCCGCCGTCGCCGTTAGCGCCGGGCCGCCACGGCGACGTCATCTGGGCGCGGCCGCTGACGACGGCCGCCGCGTTGCCGCACGCGGCGCAGAACTCGCTGGTGCTCTACCACACGACGTCCGTCGACGGGCGCGACGTCGCCGTGTCCGGCACGGTCGCGGTACCGGCCGGAACGATGCCCGCGGACGGCTGGCCCGTGATCAGCTGGGCGCACGGCACGACGGGCGACGGGCCGTCGTGCACGCCGTCGCTCGACGACGCGACGGCGCCGGAGCATTGGTACCTCGGGCCCGTCGACGCGCTGCTCGACAGCTACGTCGCGCACGGGTACGCGGTCGTGCAGACCGACTACGAAGGACAAGGCACGCCGGGCGTTCACCCGTATCTGGTCGGCGTCGCCGAAGGCCGCGACGTGGTCGACATGGTGCGCGCGGCGCGGCTCGTGAACCCGCGCATCGGCCGGCGCTTCGTGGCGATGGGGCACTCGCAAGGCGGGCAGTCCGCGTTGTTCGCGGCCTCGCTCGCACCGGCGTGGACGCCGGAGCTGACGGTGCTCGGCGGCGTCGCGCTCGCGCCGGCGTCGCATCTCGGACCGTGGCTACGCGGGCTCACGCAGCGCCAAGAGCCGTAGCTCGGGTTCGGTTTCGCCGCGCTGCTGATCCGCGGCTACGCGTCGATCGACCCGGCGATTCGCGCGGACCGGCTGCTGGCGGATAGCGCGCTGCCGCTGCAGTCGCAACTGACGGATCGCTGCGTGCTCGGTCTGATCAAGCCCGACTCGTGGGGTGGGCTCGTCCCGGCCAACGCGTTCCGCGCCGGCGCCGACATCGCGCCGCTGGTGCGCCAAGCCGATGCGAACGAACCGGGTTCGCAGTCGTATGCGGTGCCGCTGCTGATGCTGCAAGGGACGGCCGACACGACGGTCGCGCCGGCGTCGACCGATCTCGTCCGCAGCGAGCTCTGCGCGAAGGGGACGACGCTGACGTACCGCGCGTTGCCGGGCGCGACGCACAACGGCATGCTCGCCGACGCGTTCGCCGCCGCGCAGCCGTGGATCGACGCGCGCTTCGCCGGGACGGCGGCGACGTCGAATTGCGCGGACGCAGTGAAAGCCGGCTCCTAGCGCGCGCTGCGGCCCGCGGCGTACAGCCCGCGTCGAAGATCGACCCGATCAGCGCGTTCGTCGGCGCGGCAAGAGCGACCAGGCGCATACAGCGCCGCGGCGCGCGTCGCGAGGCGACCGGCCTGATGCCGGCAGGCGATCGTCGACGACGACGGCGCCGACCACGCGAACGCGCGGTGGTCGCCGAACCGGCGGCGGACGGACGCGGCACCGCGGCCTTGCGATCGACTCAACGCGTCACGCGCGTCATCTGCAATCGCCGCCGCCGTTGAGCGTCGCGATCGAGCCCGTGCCTGCAACGGATACGTGCTGCGGCGATCGCGACGAGCGCCGCCGCCGGTGGTCGAGCGCGACTGCCGCAGCCGGTCGTACGTAGACCGCGCGCGTGCAGCCGTGCGTCGGTTGATACGTGCCGACGCAGCAATCGCCGCCTCGATGAACGCGGCGTGTCGACGTGGCGGCGGTGGCACGTCAGTTCCATGCGATCGGAATCCGTTACGCACCACGGACCCGCAGCGTTCCGAAGTGGGACGTTGTCGCGCGCTCGAGCGAGCCCCCGTAGCACGCGACAGCTGCGGCGACGACGCGCGAGACGCTGACGTGCAGGTGCGATCGCAGCGCGAACGGTGAGCGCCGTGCCGCGTCCCCGCGACCGAGCGCGCATCGCGCCCGCGATCCGCGACATGAACCTTCGCCCGCCGATCCCGCCGGACTTGCGGAGCGCTAATCTTTGTGATACAAAGTTAGAAATACTGCAACTTTGTAA
This sequence comes from Vulcanimicrobiota bacterium, assembly GCA_963791645.1. GTDB lineage: Bacteria > Vulcanimicrobiota > Vulcanimicrobiia > Vulcanimicrobiales > Vulcanimicrobiaceae > Vulcanimicrobium. The sequence continues at coordinate 47,535 of CAWBTJ010000007.1, forward strand.
GGCAGAGTGATGCTGAAACACCTCGTCGGGGTCACGATCGTCCTCATGGGCGCCACGATCGCCTGGTTCATCCTGGGCGGGACGATCGCCGTGCGCACGCACGACTCCGACAGCGCGCAGCGCGGTCAACTCGCCGCGGCGTGGGGCTCAGAACAGCGTGCAGACGGCGCCGCTGTTCACGTTCCCCAACCCGCACCTGGACGAGCACGGCGCCACGGTCGAGCGCACCTCGGTCACGCCGGCGTCGTCGCGCATCGACGTCGACCTGGTGCTCGATCCGCGGCAGAAAGGGCTGCTCTGGTACAACACGTACGCGGTCGCGCTTCGACGCGACGTACCGGATCACGAACCCGAGCGGATGGGCGATGCAGCTCGAGTTTCCGTTTCCGTCGGACAGCGCGACGTACGACGACGTGACGCTCGCCGTCGACGGAAAACGCATCCCCGTGACGAGCGCGAGCGGGGCGGTCGTCGCGCGCGCTGCCCGCCGCGCGCGGCCGCACCTCGACGGTGACCGTGCGCTATCGCTCGCACGGCATCGGCACGTGGACGTACCGGTTCGGTCACGGCATCGTCGCGGTCCACGATTTCATGCTCGCGATGAACACGAACTTTCGCGCGATCGACTTTCCGCCCAGGACGCTCTCGCCGACCGTCGAAGCAACGAGACGCCCGACGGCTGGCGGCTGACGTGGCGCTACACGCGACCTCGTCGGCGGCTTCGGCGTGGGCATGGCGTTTCCGCAGCGGCTGCAGCCCGGACCGCTCGCGGAGCGCATCACGCTGTGGGCGCCGCTCTCGCTGCTGTTCTACGTGTTCGTGATGCTGGTGATCACGACGCTGCGCCGCATCGACCTGCACCCGATCAACTACTTCTTCTTGGCCGCGGCGTTCTTCGCGTTCCACCTGCTGTTCGCGTACACCGTCGACCGCATCCCGGTGAGCTGGGCGTTCGTGATCTGCTCGGTCGTGTCGATGTTCCTGACCGTGTCGTACCTGCGGCTCGTCGTCGGCTTGCGCTTCGCGGCGGTCGAGGCGGCGCTCGCGCAGTTCTTCTACCTGATCCTGTTCTCGTACGCGCTGTTCGACCAGGGCTACAGCGGGCTCTCGATCACGATCGGCGCGATCGTCACGCTGTTCGTCACGATGCAGGTCACGGGGCGCATCGACTGGTCCGAGCGCTTCGCCGCCAAACGCGCCGCCACTCCGGCGACCGCGCCTTACTCCTCGCCGTCGTAGTAATCGGTCGTGGCGGTGCGCACGTAGCTGCGCTCAGGCGAGCGTACCGTCCACTTCTTGCTGTCGGGAAAATATGCCGACTCGCCGATCGGGTTGTCGGCGACGACGTAGAGCACGAGGTCGTGCGCGCTATCGTTCGAGACGACGTGCGGCTCGCCGGGCTTGAAGATGAACGCGTCGCCGGCTTCGATCGGCGTGGTCCCGCCGTCATGGCGAACGACGCCCGTGCCGGAGATCACGTGGTAGAACTCCCACTGCGCGCTGTGCGAGTGGTACGGAAACGGCGTCGTACCGGGCGGTAGGCGTGCGATCTCCACGTCGAACGGGTGCCGCTCGTCGAGGTTCATCGACTGCGGGACGCGGCCCAGCGCTTCGGAGACTTGCTTGCCGGCGCCGAAGAACGTGCCTTTGGGCGACGACCACGTGAGCTCGTCGATGTCGTTCGTGTTGACCTTGCGCATACTGCGTGGTTTCGACGTCCGGCTCGCGGTGCCAGCCAGGGGACCGCCGTCCGCCCGGCGAGTAACTGCTAGTCTGATGCCGCCGTCCACCGCCATCGAGTTTTCGGGTGTCCAGAAGTGGTTCGGGACGAACCACGTGCTGGCCGACATCGATCTCGCGGTCGCGACCGGCGAGGTCGTCGTCGTGATCGGTCCGTCGGGCTCGGGCAAGAGCACGCTGATCCGCTGCATCAACGGGCTCGAAGCGGTGCAGGAAGGCACGGTCGTCGTCGACGGCAAGCGGCTGACCGCGAAGGGCGGTGAGCTGGCCGCGATCCGCAGCCAGGTCGGGATGGTGTTCCAAGCCTTCCACCTCTATCCGCACAAGACGGCGCTGGAGAACATCACGCTGGCGCCGATCACCGTGAAGCGCGTCCCGCGCGAGCAGGCCGACGCCGAAGCGCGCGCGCTGCTGGAGCGCGTCGGGCTGCCGGAGAAAGCGGACGCGTATCCCGCGCAGCTCTCAGGCGGGCAGCAGCAGCGCATCGCGATCGCGCGCGCGCTCGCGATGCAGCCCAAAGTGCTGCTGTTCGACGAGCCCACCAGCGCGCTCGACCCGGAGATGATCAAGGAAGTTCTCGACGTGATGAAAGACCTCGCACACACCGGCATCACGATGGTCGTCGTAACGCACGAGATGGGGTTCGCCCGCGAGGTGGGCGACCGCGTCGTGTTCATGGACGGCGGGCGCATCGTCGAGCAGGCGACGCCCGAGCAGTTCTTCTCCGCGCCGAGCAACCCGCGCGCACAACTCTTCCTCTCGAAGATCCTCGCCCACTAGGAGTACATCCATGAATCTTGCTCGACACGCCGTTCTCGCGGCAACGTTCTCCCTGGCGGCGACGCTCGTGCTCGGCACGCGCCGTGCCGTCGCGCGCGGCCGACGACAACTCGGTCGACGCGATCAAGAAGCGCGGCACGATCAAGATCGGCGTGAAGTACGACGCGCCGCCGTTCGGCTCGCTCAACCCGCAGACGAATCAGGTGACCGGCTTCGACGTCGACATCGCGCGCGCGATCGCCAAGAAGATCCTCGGCTCGCCCGACAAGGTGGAGCTCGTTCAGGTGAAGTCGGACAACCGCATCCCGCTGGTGCAGAACGGCGACATCGACGCCTTCGTCGCGACCGCGACGATCACGCCCGCGCGCATGAAGACGATCGACTTCTCGAACGTGTACTACCGCGCCGGGCAGTCGCTGCTGGTGAAGAAAGGCTCGCCCGTCAAGAGCTACAAGGACCTCGACGGCAAGAGCGTGTGCTCCGTGCAAGGCTCGACGCCGGAACAGACGATCCGCCGGCTCGTGCCCAAAGCGAACGTGACGACGTTCGAGACGTATCCCGAGTGTCTCACGGCGCTGCGCGGCGGCCGCGTCGACGCGGTGACCACCGACAACGTGATCCTGGGCGGCTACGAGGCGCAGGACCCGAACAACCTCGACCTCGTCGGCGGGCTGTTCACGTTCGAGCCGTACGGCATCGGCATTCGCAAGGGCAACGCATCGCTGACAAACGCGATCAACGACACGCTCCAAGATCTGAGGAGGAGCGGCGAGTACGCGAAGATCCACCAGCGCTGGCTCAAGAAAAACGTCCCGGCGGACTTCGACAAGTGGTACGACATGCCGGCGGCGACCGCGGCCGAGCAGTTCGACAAGCAGAAGCCCGGCTAAACGATGGACTGGTCGGTCCTGCGCGAGAACGCCGGGCTACTCGCGCAGGGCCTGCTCGTCACGCTCGAAGTGTCGGCGCTCGCGCTGGTGCTGGCGCTCGCGCTCGGCCTGATCGTCGCGACGCTGCGCGTTGCGCCGTCGCCGGCGCTGCGGCGCATCGGGACCGCGTACGTCGAGTTCTTGCGCAACATCCCGCTGCTCGTGCAGCTGTTCTTTCTCTACCAGGCGTTGCCGAGCGCCGGCATACGGCTTGACGCGTTCCTATGCGGCGTCCTCGGCCTGGGCGTGTACACGTCGGCGTTTGTCGCCGAAGCGATCCGCAGCGGGATCGCCGCCGTCCCGAAAGGCCAGCTCGAAGCAGGGCTGTCGAGCGGCCTGCGCTACGCCTCGGCGATGCGCCTGATCGTGCTGCCGCAAGCGATCGCCAAGACGATCCCGCCGCTCGGAAACACGACGCTCAACCTGATCAAGAACTCGTCCTTGGTCAGCACCATCGCGGTGCTGGACGTGCTCGGGACGGCCAAGCTCATCGGCGCGCGCACGTTCGACTACGTGCCCATGCTCACCGGCGCGGCGATCTGCTATCTGATCCTCACGCTGCCGACCGCGTTCGTCGTGAACGTGCTCGAGAAGCGCTACGCGCGATGACCGACCTGCGCTGGCTGTTCGATCCTCGCACGCTCTTGTTCTTGGCGGGGGGCCTCGGCATCACGCTCACGCTCGCGGCGATCTCGATCGCCGTCTCGTTCGTCGCGGGCGTTCTGCTCGCGCTCGCGCGGCTTTCGCGATTCCGCACGCTCAGCGTGGTCGCGACGGTCTACATCGAGGGGATGCGCGCGCTACCGACGCTGCTGGTGATCTTCTTCGCCTTCTTCGCGCTGCCGCGCATCATCGGCTTCAAGCTGACCCCGTTCACGGCCGGGGCGGTCGCACTATCGGCGTTCACCGCGGCGCTGATCGCCGAGATCGTCCGCGCCGGGATCCTGGCCGTTCCCAAAGGCTTGACCGAGGCCGCGCAGTCGCAAGGGCTCTCCGGCGGCCAGGTCCTGCGCATCATCACCCTGCCGATCGCGGTGCGCCAAATGATGCCTGCGCTCGTCGCACAGTTCGTGACGCTGCTCAAGGACACGTCGCTTACGGCGGTCATCAACGTACTCGACCTGACCGCGCGCGGCCAGATCGTGTTCAGCCAGCCGCCGTACCAGCCGATCCCGGTATTCGCGCTGATCGCGGTGATCTATTTCACCGTGAACTACGGCCTGGGCCAACTGGGCCGCCGCCTCGAAACACGCACGCTATAGGCGTATTTTAGTTCCGCGAACGTGCGTCGCGAAGATGCCGTTGCAGAAACGCCCGAACGCGCGGCCAGACATCAGCCGAACCTTCGTTGCCGTCGGGACCGCGCCGGAAGAAGCCGTGATCTTCGTTGTCGTACACGTACAGCTCGAACGATTTGGCCAATGCGGTGAGGCGCTGTTCGATCTCGTGCGTCGCCTCGGGCGAGATGAACGGGTCCTTGCCGCCGAAGGCGAACAGGATCGGCGCGCGCAGCTTTTCGGCGAAGGCATCGATGTAGCGCGGACCACCGGCGATCTGGCCGCCGTAAAATGACACGGCGGCGTCGATCGAGGGCAACGTCGCCGACAAAAACGCGACCGATCCGCCGAAGCAGAACCCCCAGCTGGCGATACCGCCGTCGAACTGCTTCTGCGCGCGCAGCCACGTAACGGTTGCTTCGATGTCGGCGATCAACGTCTCCGGCGTCGTCTCGTCGCGCGCGGCGCGTCCTTTCGCATAACCGGCCTCGTCATGGCCGGCTTCGAACGCGGGCTCGGTACGATGAAAGATCGCGGGCGCGACCGCGAGATAACCGGCCGAACCGACGAGCTCGGTCAGCGCACGAATGTCCTCGTTGACGCCGAAGATCTCTTGCAGGACGATCACGCCCGGCGCACGATCGGCGTCGGGACGGGCGACGTAAGCGGGCATCGGGAGATCGCCGACCGGGATGGAGACGGTTTCGGTTCGCATGGCGCCGTAGCGTTTGCCGGCTTGGTTCTTTTCGCCTCGAACGGCTCGGGTTGACGCCCACATCACGGTGTAGCGTTTAGTACCAGCCGTCGGCAAGGCGTGCCAGCTGATCGACCGCGTTGTCGACGGCCGACTCGCCCGGCGTGGCGCGCATCGTGGCGGTCGCGGCCAGCACACGCCGGAGCGCGATTTCGAAGGCGACGCGGCGGCGGCGCTTTGCGACGACTAGCGCCTCGAGTTGCGCGGGTTCGAGCCGCGTCGTCACCGTTTCGTTGACACGTGCGCGCAGCGCAGCGACCTCGGAGCGTGCGGCGTCGGACATCGTCGCGACGCGGGTGCCGTCCGCGTGCGACAGCCCCGTTGTCGGTGGCAGATACACGTCGAGCGGATCGAACCGGCCGTACTCGCGCCCGTACTTGCGATAGAGCTCGCCGATCTCGCGCCGCGCGTGTTCGCGAACCTCGTGAGCCCGCGCACGGAACGTCGCCATTGCCGACAGCATCGCAGCGCTCGCATCCGGCGCCAGCGTCGACTCGATCGCGCGGCGATAGGCGCGGTCCGCTTCGTCCATTGCGGCGACCGCCGAGACGAATGCGCGCGCGAGCTCCGGTTCGTGCTCCTCGAGTCCGAGGCGAGCGCTCGCGACCGCCGCGAGCGTCAGCGCGAGCGGCGGCGGATTACCCGGCGCCGGGCTCACGATCTGCGGCGGATGAGGTCCTGGAGATCTTCGTCCATCTGGCTGCGCGACACGTCGCGCAGCGTACTCTTGCGAGGGCGCGGAGGTGCCGCGCGACGCGGCCGAAGCGAGCGCCCGCGCAGGGCGGCTCTCAGCGGCAACCCGACGATCGCCGCGAGCAGCAGAATCGGTAGCGCGATCTCGACGTAGTGCATGGAATCTCTCAACGATTCCCGGTAGAGGTCAGTTCGCCTGGCCTGCCGTCCGCGGAACGGCACGGCGCGAGCCCGTCAGCGATCCCGACGTCACCGAAACCGTCACCAAGACGCCGTACAGCAGCATCCCCAGGCCGAGCGCGACGAACAGCCACAGCAGCGAGCCCGTCGCGCGCAGCGCGAGCCACCCGCCGCCGAGCGCGACGATCATGCGCAGGAAGCCGGCGAACAGGGGCCAGCGGAGCTTGCCCGCGCCTTGCGAGGCGAAATACAGCGCGAGCCCGAGGCCGAAGAATCCGTAGAACGGTCCGGCCGCGTGCAGATATGCAGTCCCGGTCGCAAGCATGCCGGGATCGTGTCCAAAAAGTCCGAGCCAGGCGCGCGGCCACACCGCGGCCGCGATGCCGATCGTTTCGGTCATCGCGAACGCGATCGCGCCGCCGACGAGCGCGATGCGCAGCGCGCGGTCGCGCTGGCCCGCACCGATGTTCGTGCCGACGAGCGCGACGAGCGGCGCGCCCAGGCCGAACACGAGCGGGATCAGCAGATACTCCAGCCGCGCGCCGGTGCCGTAGCCCGCGACGCCCGCCGGTCCGGCGACGAGCGCGACGAGCGCGGTCGCGACGCCGATCGTCACGTTGGTCTGCAGCGTCGAGATCGTCGCCACCGCGCCGACGGAAAGGATCGCGTTGAAGAAGCGCCGTTGCAAACTCGCCAGGCGCACGCGCACGACGCTGCGGCCGGTGAGTACGTACCACGCGAGCGCCGCGGTGCCGATGGCGAACGAGAACACCATCGCGACGCCGCCGCCCGCGATGCCGAGCGCGGGGAACGGTCCGATGCCGAAGATCAGCAGCGGCGAAAGCGGCACGAGGATCACCGTGCAGCCACAGATGACGAGCGCCGGCACGAGCATGTTGCCGGTGCCGCGCACGGCGCTGGCGAGCGCGTTCATGAGCCACAGCAAGATGTTGCCGGCGAACACGACGTTCGAGTAGCGCAGCGCGGCGTCGAGCGACGCGCCGCGGCCGCCGAGCGCGCGGTACAGCTCGGGCCCGAAGAGCAGCACGAGCACCGACGCCAGCGCGCCGAGCGCGGCGTTGATGATGAGCGCGTGCAGCACGAGCGCGTCGGCGTCGGCCGCGCGGCGCGAGCCGAGCGCGCGCGCGATCGCCGACGAGATCCCGCCGCCCAGCGAACCCGCCGAGATCATCTGCATCAGCATGACGCCCGGAAACACGAGCGCCATGCCCGCCAGCGCATCGGTGCCGAGCCGTCCCACCCAAAAGGTCTCGATCAGCCCGGAGCTGGCCTGCGCGAGCATGACGACGACGTTCGGCCATGCCATGCGCAGCAGCAGCGGCACGATCGGAGCGTGCAGCAGCGCGCTCGTGCGCGGGTCGAGCTGCGAGGCCGGCCGGGAGATCGCCTCAGGCGCTACGGCGCTCGCGGAAGTCACGTCCGGCTCAGGATACCCTAGAGACTTGCTTTATGCAAGTCACCTCCGACGCCGAAGGGTGCGCCACTAGTCGTGCGGCAAGTGACTTCTTCGCTTGATCGAAAGGACGACGATGCCCGAACACCGCGTAGTCGTAAGCGCCCCGCAACGCGAGCTCGGATCGGTGGATTCCGTGTACGAGGTGTTCGCCGACGACGAAAAGCTCGGCGAGCTGCGCATCAGCCGCGGCGGCGTGGACTGGTGGCCGCGCAGCGCGCGCCTCGGCCCGCGGCTGGTTCGGCGGCACCGGGCGTGCGCCCGACGTCCCGCGCGATCCCGCCGTGATGTCCGAGGGAGAGCTTGCGGAATACGTCGCGGCGTTCGAACGGCGCGGCTTCTTCGGCCCCGACGCATGGCGTGCTGCGGTTGCCCGTCCTCTTCTTGCACGCGGCGTACGACCGGGTCTGCGAAACGGTCGACTCACGGCTCGCCGAACCGATGCGCGAGGATTGCAGCGACCTCACCGAGCGCGTCGTCGCCGCAGGCCACTGGATGCCGCAAGAACGACCCGACGAAACGAACGCCGCGATCGCGAATTGGCTGACGGCGCGGGGGTTCACCACGACGTAAGCCGTCGCCGCCGGACTACCGCTTGTTGATCTTGCCGCGGCAGCCCGGTACGCCGCACGTGCAGCGTTTGCGGTCGGAGTGCATCGTCTCGACGTAGTCCACCGTGATCTCTTCGCCCGGCCGGATGTCGCGCAGCGCGAGCACCAGCAATCGGCGCCCGAACGTCTGCATGAAGCTGTTCGGCCGGCACGAATGGTTGATGTAATGCGTGCCGTTGCCGCCGGCGGAGCCGTCGATGCTCCAGCGCGAGTCGAGCCCGCTGATGCGCAGCACGCGCCGGTGACCGCGCCGCTCGGCCTCTGCGTTGGTGATCCGCTCGCCGGTGTACTCCGCGATCTTCTTACGCCGCGCAAAGCGGACGGTTGCGAAACATCCTTTGCCGTGAATGAGGGACGGCGCGATCTTCAGCCCCGCCGCAAGCGTCATCGCGCGGCTGCGCGCGCATGACGTTCGGGGCCGAGAAATCGTGCGAGGTACGGCGCGGTACGGCTCGCGGCGTTGTTCGCCACCTCGGCCGGCGGCCCGGACGCGACGACGCGGCCGCCCTCATCGCCGGCACCGGGGCCGATGTCCATCACCCAATCGCTGCCCGCGACGACGCGCATGTCGTGCTCCACCACGATGACGGTATTCCCGGATTCGACGAGCCCGTCGAGCTGCGTCATCAGCTTCTCGACGTCTGCCGGATGCAGCCCCGTCGTCGGTTCGTCGAGCACGTAAAGCGTGTCGCCGCGCTGCGCGCGCTGCAACTCCGTCGCGAGCTTGATGCGCTGCGCCTCGCCGCCGGACAGCTCGGTCGCAGGCTGGCCGAGCCGCAGATAGCCCAGCCCCACTTCGCGCAGCACCTTGAGCGACCGGCACACGGCGAGCTCGTCGGAGAAGAAGTCCCACGCGTCGTCGACCGTCAGCGCCAGCACGTCCGCGATCGTCTTGCCGCCGTAGGTGATCTTGAGCGTCTCGGCGTTGTAGCGCGCGCCGTGACACGTCGGGCACGGCGCGTACACGCTCGGCAGAAACAACAGCTCGACCATCACGAAGCCCTCGCCTTCACACGTTGCGCACCGGCCTTTGGCGACGTTGAACGAGAACCGCCCGGCGTCGAAGCGGCGCGCGCGCGCCGCTTTCGTGCCCGCGAACAGCTTGCGCACGGAGTCGAACAGCCCGGTGTACGTCGCGAGGTTCGAGCGCGGCGTGCGCCCGATCGGCTTTTGGTCGACGCGCACCATGCGCTTCACCTGCTCCATGCCGCTCGCGATGCGGCCGCCGCTGCGCACGACGGGCTCGCGCTCGAGCGCTTCGCCTTCCTCTTCCAACGCGGCGGTCTCGTGACCGAGGTGCTCGCCGACGAGTTCCACCAGCGCCTGGCTCACCAGGCTCGACTTCCCAGACCCCGACACGCCGCTCACGGTCGTGAACGCGCCCAGCGGAAACGCGACGTCGAGGTTCTGCACGTTGTTGCGCGTCACGCCGGTGAGCTGCAGCCAGCCGCGCGGCGCGCGCGGCGCGCGCGGTTCGAACACGTCGTTGCCGAAGAGATGGCGCCGCGTCTGCGACGCCGCGACGTTCTTCAAGCCGTCGGGCGGACCGCTGTACAAGATGTGGCCGCCGTGCTGGCCGGCCGCCGGGCCGACGTCGACGATCCAGTCCGCGTGGCGGATCACGTCGAGCTCGTGCTCGACGACGAACAGCGAGTTGCCCGACGCCTTGAGCTGATCGAGCGCCTTCACGAGCGCCTCGGTGTCGACCGGGTGCAGCCCCGCGGACGGCTCGTCGAGCACGTACACGACGCCGAAGAGGTTCGAGCGCACTTGCGTGGCGAGCCGCAGGCGCTGTAACTCGCCCGGCGAGAGCGTCGGCGTGCTGCGCTCGATCGTCAGATAGCCCAGCCCGAGATCCAGCAGCACGGCGAGCCGCGCGACGAGGTCCTGCGCGATGCGCTGGATGACGATCGCCTTCTCCGGATGTCCCGCGGTAATTCTTTGGACGTGCGGATCCGCCAACTGCGCGTACGGCTCCATGATGCCGGTAAGCCGCTTGAGCGGCACGCGCGCGATCTCCGCGAAGTCCATGCCCGCGAACTTCACCGACAGCGACTCGCGGCGCAACCGCTTACCGTGGCACAGCGGGCAGTCGCTGCTGACCATGTACTGCTGCGCGCGCTTCTTCATCAGCGCGCTGTTCGAGGTGGCGAACGTCTGCAGCACGTGCTTGCGCGCGCTCGTGAACGTGCCTTGGTAGCTGGGTTCTTCCTTGCGTTTGAGCGCGCGGCGCGTTTGCGCGGGCGTGTAGCCCGCGTAGACGGGCACGGTGGGCTGCTCGTCGGTGAACAGCAGCCAGTTGCGATCTTTTTTCGGCAGCTCGCGCCACGGTCGGTCCACGTCGTAGCCCAGCGTCACCGCGATATCGCGCAGGTTCTGCCCCTGCCACGCGGTCGGCCACGCGGCGATCGCGCGCTCGCGAATGGTGAGCGACGGGTCGGGCACCATCGAGCGTTCCGTGACGTCGTAGATGCGCCCGAGGCCGTGGCAGCGCGGGCACGCGCCCGCGGGCGTGTTGGGCGAGAACGCCTCCGCGTCGAGATGCGGCTGCTTGGGCGGATAGACGCCCGCGCGCGAGTACAGCATGCGCAGCAAGTTGGACAGCGTCGTCACGCTGCCGACGGACGAGCGCGTGGTCGGCGATCCGCGCTGCTGCTGGAGCGCGACGGCGGGCGGCAGGCCCTCGATCTCGTCGACCTCAGGGACGGACATCTGGTTGAACAGCCGCCGCGCGTAAGGAGACACGGACTCGAGGTAGCGCCGCTGTGCCTCGGCGTAGAGCGTGCTGAACGCAAGCGACGACTTGCCGGAACCGGACACGCCCGTGAACACGACGAGCGCCTCACGCGGGATCTCGAGATCGACGTTTTTGAGATTGTGCTCGCGCGCCCCGCGCACCCGAACGAACCCGGCCGTGTGGTTCAATGCGGCATCTCTTCATCGGCGAGGCCGAAGTAGTGGCCGAGCTCGTGGATCACGGTCTCGCGCACTTCGTGCACCGCCTCTTGGCGCGTGCGCGCGACGCGGTTGATCGGGCCGCGAAAGATCGCGATCTCGTCGGGCAGCAACTGCATGTCGTGGGAGCGCTCGGTGAGCGGCACGCCGCGGTAGATGCCGAGCAGCTCCTCGTCCGTCTCCGGATCGTCGTCGGGCTCGAAGCTCTCCAAGTCCTCGCGGTTGGGCTCTTCCTCCACCGCGATGACGACGTTCTCGACCATGTCGGCGAACCGCTTCGGCAGCGAGTCGAGCGCTTCGCGCACGACGTGCCTGAACTCCGCTCGCGACAAATCTCCGCTGGCCATCGCGTCGCTTGTTCCCCGCCCGAGCCGATTCCATCCGAAAGGTTCAGCCGAACGGCGGATGGGCGGCGGGCGTCGACGGTGCTACTTTTCCTGGGTTGACCACCCGCTCGAAGATGCCGCTCCCGCTCGTCATCGCCGCCACAGGGATCGTGTTCGGCGACATCGGAACGAGCCCGCTCTACACGCTGAAGGTCTGCTTCGGGCTCGCCGGCGTGCAGCCCGACCAGCACGCGGTGCTCGGGATCTGCTCGCTTCTGATATGGGCGTTGGTGATCGTGGTGTGCGTCAAGTATATCAGCTTCATCATGCGCGTAGATCACGACGGCGAAGGCGGTATCCTCGCGCTGCTTGCGCTTGCGTCCCCGCCGCCGCAGTTCGGCAAGATGATCCGCGCAGCCGGCGTCACGATCGTCGTCGTCATCGGCGCCTCGATGCTGCTGGGCGACGGCATCATCACGCCGGCGATCTCCGTGATCTCGGCCGTTGAAGGGATCTCGGTGGTCTCGGCAGCTGCCCAACCGTACGTCGTCCCGATTTCGCTGGCCGTCATCATCGTGCTGTTCGCGCTGCAGCGCGGCGGCACGGAACGCGTCGGACGGCTGTTCGGTCCCGTCATGGTGCTATGGTTCGGCGCGACCGGCGGGCTCGGCATCGCGGCGATCGCGCATCGCCCCGAAGTCCTGTGGGCGCTCGACCCCAGGCATGCGCTCGCGTTCGCAACGTCGCACGGCATCGTCGGCTTCACGATCCTCGGCGGAGTCATCCTCGCCGTCACGGGAGTCGAAGCACTCTACGCGGACCTCTCGCACTTCGGCCGCAGGCCGATCGTAGCCGCGTGGTTCGTGCTCGTGTTCCCGGCGCTGATTTTGAACTACTTCGGGCAGGGGGCGAAGCTCCTCGCCGACCCGCATGCACTCGACAATCCGTTCTACGCGCTGGCTCCCGGCTGGGCGCTGATCCCGATGGTCGTGCTCGCGACCGCCGCCACGGTGATCGCGTCGCAGGCGCTCATCTCCGGAACGTTCACGCTGGTCGAACAGGCGATCGCGCTCAACCTCATTCCGCGCATGCTCGTGCGCCACACGTCCGACCGCTACAAGGGCCAAGTGTTCGTGCCGGCGGTAAATTGGGCGCTCGCGATCGGCTGCGCGGTTCTCGTCATCGGCTTTCGTTCCAGCGACCGGCTCGCGTCCGCCTACGGGCTCGCGGTCGCGTTCACGATGCTGTGCACGTCGCTGGCGTACTTCGTGGTGATCACGAAGGTCTTGAACTGGAATCGCGTCGCTGCTACCGCGCTCGTTCTCACCTTCGTGCTCGTCGACGGCAGCTTCATCGTCGCGTCGCTGCCCAAGTTCTTGGACGGCGGCTACATCCCGCTCGGGATCAGCGCCGTGCTGGTGTACCTGAGCCTCACGTGGCTCGAGGGCCGGCGCTGTTTGGCGAAAGCGCTTGCCGATCAGCAGACCCCGATCGACGCAGTCCTCGAAAACCTGCCTGCCGGCGTCGGCCAGCACGGCACGATGGTGTTTCTCACGCCCGACCCGCGCGGCGTGCCGTTCCTTGCCCGGCATCGCTGGATTCGCGACCGCGCGAACGACGAGCGCATCGTCGTGCTCAACGTCGCGCGCGCCGGAACACCGTATCTCACGCACGAGCAGCGCGTCACCGTGGAGCGCTTCTCGCTGCGGCTGATTCGCGTCGTCGCTCGTTTCGGCTACATGGAGGCGCCGCGGCTTGAACCGATCCTGCGCTCGTGCGAAGCATTCGGCCTGGACCTGGACCGGGACGATACGTCGTTTTTCTACGCAAACGCGAAGATCGAGGCGATGGAACCGGGCGGCATGCCGGCCTGGCGGCGCGAGCTCTTCGAGGCGCTTCTCCGCAACGCGCGGCCGCTCCCCGACGATTTGCGCATCGTCGCAGAGCGGCGCGTCGAGCTCGGCGTCACCGTCGCGATCTAGTGCGTGTTCGGGCTTCGCCCGAGCCACGCTCGCGTTCGGCCTCCGGCCGATCCGCCCGTCGTCGCTTGTCGGACAACGTCCGACAAGCTCCTAGTAGCCGAGCCGCGCCGGCGTCGCGCGCTGCACCTGCACGCCGCAGCGTTCGATCAGCCACTCCAGCCCGCGCCAGAACCGTATCGCGTCGAGCGCCGGGTTCAAGAAGTTCGTGGTCGTGCAATAGCGGTTTGCGTACGGACGTTTGTGGTGCTCCGCGTGGTGCGCCGGCGATTGCAGGATTCCGAACCGTTGCAGCCACGCGATCGCGCGCGGCGGGTTCGCGCAGTGCGCCCACTTGTGGATCTGGTTCGATTGCGAAGCGAGCGCGACGATCAGGTACGCCTGCCAGGCGTGAACCCCGAAGAGCACCAGCCCGCACGCGGTCGCGAACGCCAGCGCGATGCAGACGCGATTGCTCTCCCAGTACGTCCCGTTGCGGATCGCGCCGGGTTTGCGATGGTGCTCGATGTTGTCGCGGACGACGTACGTGTCGAGCAGCTTCGATCTCCCGAGCGCCGTCCACGTATCTTCCGCCCAGTGAAACACGCCGGTGATGAAATCCACGGCGAACAGGCATGCGACACCGGAGACTATGCCGGTGGCGAGCGAAGCGGGAGACACTTGGAACATCGTCGGACCTCACAGCGAGAAGCTGCTCTCACTGTAGGCCGCGGCGGCGGCGCGAGCGTCCGTAGAACTACTGACCACGCTGACAGGAGGCCCCGAGCACGGCCGCGAGATACCTTTCCTCGACGCGGAGGAGCGACGGATGAGCACGGTACGGGTTTTGGTAGGCACGCGCAAGGGTGCGTTCGTGTTGACGGCGGACGGCAAGCGTGACAAGTGGGACGTGAGCGGCCCGCATTTCGCGGGCTGGGAGATGTACCACCTCAAAGGTTCGCCGGCCGACCCGAACCGGTTGTACGCGTCGCAGAGCAGCGGGTGGTTCGGGCAGCAGATCCAGCGCTCCGACGACGGCGGCAAGACCTGGGAGCCGGTGGGCAACAAGTTCGTGTACGACGGCGTGCCCGGCACGCACCAGTGGTACGACGGCACGCCGCACCCGTGGGAGTTCGCGCGCGTGTGGCATCTCGAACCGTCGCTGACCGATCCGGACACGGTGTATGCGGGCGTCGAAGACGCCGCGCTGTTCAAATCGACCGACGGCGGTCAGAACTGGCACGAGCTCGCGGGTTTGCGCGGCCACGGTTCGGGCTCGCAGTGGCAGCCCGGCGCGGGCGGGATGTGCCTGCACACGATCATCCTCGACCCGAGCAATCCGAATCGCATCTTCACCGCGATCTCCGCGGCGGGCGCGTTCCGCAGCGACGACGCCGGCGCGACGTGGCAGCCGATCAACAAAGGCCTGCGCTCGGAGCAACTGCCCGACCGCGATGCCGAGGTCGGCCACTGCGTGCACCGCATCGCGCAGCACCCGTCGCGCCCGAACACGCTGTTCATGCAGAAACACTGGGACGTGATGCGCACCGACGACGCGGGCGATTCGTGGAGCGAGGTCAGCGGAAACCTGCCGAGCGACTTCGGCTTCCCCATCGACGTGCACGCGCACGAGCCGGAGACGGTCTACGTCGTGCCGATCAAGAGCGACTCCGAACACTTCGTGCCAGACGCGAAGCTGCGCGTTTACCGCAGCCGCACCGGCGGCAACGAGTGGGAAGCGCTCACCAAGGGTTTGCCGCAGAACGACTGCTACGTCAACGTGCTGCGCGACGCGATGGCCGTCGACAAGCTTGATTCGTGCGGTATCTACTTCGGCACCACCGGCGGCCAAGTCTACGCGTCGGCCGACGCCGGCGACAGCTGGGCGCCCATCGTGCGCGATCTCCCGGCCGTGCTGTCCGTCGAAGTCCAGACGCTGCCGTGACGGAGCCGGCGTCCTGCTGATCCGCGTCGTGCTCCCGGCGCACCTGCGCACGCTGTCGCGCGCGTCCGGCGAAGTGCAGCTCGACGTCGCCGGCCACGCGTCGGTGGGCTCCGTGCTCGACGCGCTCGAGGCGCGCTATCCGGTGCTGCGCGGCGCGATCCGCGACCACGTCACGCACAAGCGCCGGCCGTTCGTACGGTTCTTCGCCTGCGAGCAAGATCTGTCGCACGATCCGCCCGACGCGCCGCTCCCGGACGCGGTCGTGTCGGGCGCGGAGCCGCTGCTCGTCGTCGGCGCGATGGCGGGCGGCTAGCGGTTTACGGGCTCGCGGCCGGGGCCGGGGCGGCCGGGATCTGCACGCGAAAGGCGACGAACCGGTTCGGGGTTCCGCACGTCGCGCACTGGATCAGCAGCTTCACCGGCACGAAGTTCATGTCGGCGAGAAACATCGCGCGGATGTGCGCGGCGGCGCCTTGCGGGACGACGAGCGGGACCGGTTTGAGGTACTGGCTCGGAATCTCGAACACGACGCCGTCCTTGTCCGCAAGCGTGTACGTCAAGAGCTCCGCGAACTGGCTGGTCGTTCCGTTGCGCAACATCGCGTTGAACACCATGACCTTTTGATCCGCACCGGGCAGCAGCGTCTCGGGATGCTCCTCGGGGCGCGCGACCCGCAGTTCCTGGACCTTGAGCCGCACGATGCCGTTCCACATCGGCTCGCCGACGGTGCCGCTGACGGCCTTGACCTGGTTGGCGCCGCCGGGTATCGGCGTCGGCGCCGCGCCGCACGAAAGCGCGTTCCCGAACACCGCGGCTGCGGTCAACAACACGGTCGCGAACACGCGCGAGCTCGTCATCGTAAAACTCCTCGTGGCACGGGCGGTTGGACCGGAGTACGTGCCGCGCGAGGTACATCCTCCAGCCAAGGAGCCGCTATCTTGGCCAAAGAACCGGGCGGTGCGCACGATTCGGAGGTGACGCCATGCCTCTTTCACGACGGCTTGCGGCCGAAGTGTTCGGTACGTTCTGGCTGACGTTCGGCGGCTGCGGCAGCGCCGTGCTGGCCGCGGCTTTTCCCGCGCTCGGCATCGGTTTTTCCGGCGTAGCCCTCGCGTTCGGGCTCACGTTGTTGACGATGGTCTACGCCATCGGGCCGATCTCCGGCTGCCACATCAATCCCGCGGTGACCGTGGGTCTGTGGGCGGCCAAACGTTTCCCCGCCAAGGAGATCTTGCCGTACTGGGCCGCGCAGGTCGCCGGCGCGCTGATCGCCGGTGCGGTGCTGCTCGCGATCGCGAGCGGAAAAGCCGGCTTCGACGTCCACGCCGGTTTCGCGAGCAATGGATTCGGCGCGCACTCTCCCGGCGGATACACGATGATGGCAGTCATCGTCACCGAACTCGTCCTCACGTTCATGTTCCTGTTCGTCATCCTCGGCGCGACCGAGAAGCGCGCGCCGGCGGGTTTCGCCGGTATCGCGATCGGCCTCTCGCTCACGCTGATCCACCTCATCAGCATCCCGGTGGATAACACGTCGGTAAACCCCGCGCGCAGCGCAGGCGTGGCAGTATTTGCCGGCGGCGACTTCATCGGGCAGCTGTGGCTGTTCTGGCTGATACCGTTGATCGGCGCCGCGCTGGCGGGATTCGCCTATTCCGCGCTGTTCGCGCAACCGCCCGAAGAACTCCCCGAACGCGTGCGCCTATCGCGAGACGGATGAAGCGCCCGCGCGCGCGCCGTTGAACGACGAAACGGCCTCGAGCGTATTCTCGAGACCGGTCGTCCGCGGTAGTGCGTTCGCGTAACCGGTTGTACGGCGAGCGCGGCGGTTTGTTTCGCTGCTGCGTCAGCCTGGGACGAGCTCGCCGCCCGGGCGTACGGCGAGATCGCCGTTCACCGTGCCGTCGCGCACCATCAATCCGCCTTCGATCAGGGCGTCGCCGTTGATGTCGCCGGCGACGAACGCGACGCCGCCCGCGCGCACGTGCAGGTTACCGCTGAGGTCGCCGATGATCTTGATCTGGGCACCCGGCTCGACCAGGACGTCGCCCGAGACGCCGCCGTTGATCTCCGCGACGCCGCGCGTGCGAACGGCGATGTCGCCCGACACCTCGCCGTCGACGCGGACGGCCGACCCCGCCTCGACGTTCAAGTCGCCGGAAACGTCGCCCGCGACGTGCGCCGCCGCGGTGCAGGTGAGCACCGTGCCGCCGGCGCCGGCGAACCCCGCCCGGCGCAGGTACTGCTCGAAGAACTCGTCGACCGACAACGCCATGCGAAACGCTCCTGTTCGAAGGTGAACGCCGGATATACGGCCCGGCCGGCCGCCGGGTTTCGCCACGCTTCCCGCGAGGGCTGTTCGTGCATCGCGGCCAACGGCAACGCCTCGTGATCTCTGCGATCGATCGACTCATCCGTAACGCCGTGGCGCACGAAGCCGATTTCGAGGGTCCGCGCGCGGTCATTCCCGCCAAGCACGTCGCGATCGTGACGTGCATGGACTCGCGGATCGACAGCTTCCGGATCTTCGGCCTCGATTCGGGCGAAGCGCACATCTTGCGCAACGCGGGCGGGCTGGTCACCGACGACGTGCTGCGCTCGCTCGTGCTCTCGCAGCGGCTCCTGCTGACGCGTGAGGTCATCCTCATGCACCACACCAATTGCGGGCTGCACGGCACGGACGAGCCGGCGCTGCGTGCCGCCATCGCCGCCGAAACCGGACAGGCGCCCCCGTACGCGTTCGGTGCTTTCGAGGATATCGACGAGGCGGTGCGAGGTGCGATAGCGCGCGTCCGCGGGCACGTGTTTCTCCCGCACCGCGACAACGTGCGCGGCTTCGTCTATGAGGTCGAGTCCGGCCACCTGCGCGAAGTGACCGTCTAAAAGCGGGCCCCTGGTCGCTGCGGCAGTGGCATCATAACCCTGCGCGCACTAGCAGCCACGTCGCAAAGACTCCAAGCACCCCTGCGCCGTGAATCAACAACTGCGGAACGTTGCCACGGCGCTGGCGTGCCAGTATGAGGTCCGCGGCCGGCGCGATGGTGCATGCGAAGAGCCCGGCGGCCATCGCTTTGCGATCGTCGTTCACCGCGGCCCACAACACGAATGCGCCCATCACGAGATCGCGCGCGGCGATCGCGCGCACGTAGGCGAGCGTGTCCGCATCGTCCTTTGGAATCCCGTACGTGAACGTCGACTGACGCGGCCATGTCAGCGCGGCAGCACCGATCCCGAGCACGGTGACGGACCCGGCTCCTGCGAGCCGCCTGCCTAACACGCTTCCGCCTCTGCTTCCGCCACGATGCGCGAGGCCATGTTGCCGAAGATGAACTCGTGGAACGGCAGCACCGCGTACCAGTAGAGAAACCCGAACGCGCCGCGCGGATCGAAGAAGGCGGTTTGCCGCAGCGAGGTGCTGCCGTCGTCGCGGGTCGCGGTCTCGAACTCCAGCCAGGCTTCGCCGGGGAGCTTCATCTCCGCGCGCAGACGCAGCAGGCTGTCCGGCCGGTAGGCTTCCACGCGCCAGAAATCGACCGCGTCGCCGACGCGCAGCGCCGTCGCCGACCGGCGGCCGCGACGCGTGCCGATGCCGCCGACGAGGCGGTCGAGGACGCCGCGCAGCTCCCATAGCCAATCGGCGTAGAGCCAGCCGCGCTTGCCGCCCAAGCGCGAGAACACGCGGAACACGGCGCGCGGCGCGGCCGTGGTGACGCGCTCGCGCCGATCGACCAACATCCCTTGCGTCGCGCCTGAGAACTGGCCCGGCAGCGTCTTGACGTCGAACGCGTCGAACCACGTCGTCTCGGGCCCGTCCGCGTCGGACCGGTCCAGCGCGCGGGTCACGGCCTCATCGTAGCCGATGGGCGCGATCGCCGGGAACATGCGGCGCGCATCGTCGTTGCGCACGACCACTTCGTTCGCGAGCCCGTCGATCAGGGGGCGCGCGATCGACGCCGGGATCGGCGTGACGATGTGCACCCAGTACGACGACAGCCGCGGCGTGAACACCGGGACGATCAGCAGCTTGCGCGCGAGGCCGCGAATGCGCGCGTAGCGGCGCATCATGTCGCCGTACGTCAGCACGTCCGCTCCGCCGATCTCGACGATGCGCCCCGTGCTCTCCGCCGTCGCGAGCGCCGCGACGAGATACGCGATCACGTCGAGAACGTGGATCGGCTGGATCCGCGTCGTCACCCACCGCGGCGCGATCATCACCGGCAGCCGCTCCGTCAGATAGCGCACCATCTCGAACGACACGCTGCCCGACCCGACGATGATCGCCGCGCGAAACTCCGTGACGGGAACGCCGGCGGCACCGAGCAGCGCGCCGACCTCGTGGCGGCTGCGCAGATGCCGCGACAGCGCCGCGCCGTCCTCGCCGAGACCGCCCAGGTAGACGATGCGCTCGATCCCGGCAGACCGCGCCGCCTCACCGAAGATCGTCGCGGCTTCGCGGTCGCGCCGGGTGAAATCGCGCCGCGCGTCGCTCATCGAGTGGATCAAATAGTACGCAACGCTGCAGCCGCGCATCGCGACGATCAGGCTCTCGCGGTCGAAAACATCGCCTGCGGCGACCTCGACGCCGGGAAAGCGATCCGCGAGGCGCGCCGCATCGCGCGCGAAACAGCGGACCTCGTGCCCGGCCTCGGTGAGGGCCGGCACGAGCCTTCCGCCGATGTAGCCGGTCGCGCCGGTAACCAAAACTCGCATCACCACTCAGAGCGTTGAGCGGCGAGAAAAGTTCCCGCCTTACCGCTCCAGAAACAGTGTCGGCTGGTCGTTGAACAGCGTACGCTCGAACACGTCGTAGCCGCACTTTCGTGCTACTCGAATCGAAGCGAGGTTTTCCGGGCCGATCAAACAGACCGTCCGCGCCGATCCGAATCGGAGGTCGCCCCACGCGACGGCCGCCCGCACGGCCTCCGTCGCGTAGCCTTTGCCGTGAAATCGCGGCGCGAGTGCCCACCCGAGCTCCGGAACCTCTCGCATCGACGGTGCGATGTCACGGTGAAAATTCGCGAAGCCGAGCTCGCCGGCGAAATCCCCGCTGGACTTTTCCTCGATCGCCCAATATCCGAAGCCCATCAGCGCCCAATGCCCGACGTATCCGCACAGCCGCGACCACGTCTGCTGCTCGGTCGACGGTTTTCCGCCGATGTAACGCGTGACCACCGGATCGGACCACATCGCGAAACTCGCATCGAAATCATCGAGCCGGTGTCCACGCAGCTTCAGGCGAGCGGTTTCGACGATCGGAGTCCCCGCTCCGGAACCGGAGGGTTCAGACATACCGCCTTCTTCCGCGCGCGCAAGCCGGCTCCGTTATGTTTGCAGCGGGTAGCCCGCGCGCAGCACGTCGACCGAGGCCGGCGGCGTAAGCACGTTCGCGTCGCCGCGCATCGGCCGCGTGCGTTCGCCGGCATAGCCGGCGTCGGGCATCCACCGCCGCAGGCGGTCACCGAGCACGATGTGCGGCGCGCCGTCGACGTCGACGAACGTGCCGGCCGGAAGATCGCGCCACGCCATCGCATGCAGACGTTTGCGCCGCCCGTCGAGCCGCTCGGCGTGCAGCCGTGCGTCGATCGCGTCGGCGCCGGCCGCACCGAGCGCACCGCGATAGCGAAGATAGTCCGCGCGGCGGCAGAGCGCGCACGGCCGATGGCCTGCAGCAAACGCGACGGCCTCGTCGTGAAAGAACAGCGCCGTCCACCGGCCGGGCGCCCACTTCGGCGCGACCCAGCCTTTGAATTCCAGCGCGCAGATGATCCAGCGCTTGCCGTTCCACGGCCGCACGACGTCGTGCCCGCGATGCAGGCAGCCGCGGTTGCCCATCCAGCGGCCGCGCAACGCGGACGCGACGATCTCGCCGTACGGCGTTACGCGATTGCGGTGCGCCATCGCCGCCCAGTGTACCACGGATGCTCCAGCCGGGCGGTGCCCGTCACATCCATGGCGTAAAACGCGCGATGGAACTTTCCGCTCGCTCGACGGCCGCGTGATGCGCCGGCGAGTCGGGCGCATGACCATCGACGAACGGCCCGACGCGCTGATCGTGACCGCCCCTTTTCTCTCGCGGCGGCGCGCGGCGGTGCTCGCGCTCGCGGTCGTGGCCTTCTTCGGCGTGCTCGGCGCGTTTGCGTTCCACGCTGCGGGACCGCGACAAACTTCCAACCTCATCGGGGCCGTCGTCGTGGCCTTGACATGCGGCTATCCCGCGCTGCTCCTCGCGCTCAACAAGACCGTCACGACGGTCCGGCGCGACCGGATCGTGATTCGGCGCGGCCCGATTCCGATGTGGCCGGCTACGACGATCGATGCGGTCCGAATCGAAGACGTGCACGCAGCGGTCGCGAAAGGCGTCGTCGGGTACGGCGGACGCATGGCGCTCGACACGATCGAGGCGTCGTTGGCCGGCGGGCGCTCCACGACGCTCGTCGATGACGCGGGCGACGCAGGCGATGCGGAGCACGGCGCCGCGCTGATAACGGCATGGCTCTGGTCGCACGTACCATGATCTCGGACCGGCCGGCGGCGCTGACGCTTTTGATTTCGGAGCGTTAGCGCCGCCGCGGTTCAGGGGACTCAGCCGGTGTGCGCCGGTGTCAGCGGCAGGCGAGGCGCCCGTTGACGTTGGCGATGTCGCCGCCGCGGCATTGCGCGGCATTGATCGACGACGTGATGCGCTGGCCGCTGGGTGACGTGCACGACGCAGTCAGGTTCGGGCCGTTCATGTAGACGTTGGTGCAGCTGCTTTGATACGAGCCGGGCGCGACGGCGCCGTTTCCGTAGCGGCCGTTGTTGTAGCCGCCATTATTGCCGTTATTGTAGCCGCCGTTGTTGTAGTCGCCGTTGTTGTTGTTGTTGTTGTTGTTGCTGCCGTTGTTGTCGTCACGGTCATGATGGCGGTGGCGGTGGCGGTGGCCGTTGCCGTAGCCGTTTCCGTTGCCGTTGCCGTTTCTGTTGCAGGCGAGTTGTCCGTTCGAGTTCACGATGTCGCCGTCGCGGCAGCTGTCGAGCCCGATCGACGAGCGGATCGCGGTGCCTTGTGCATTCGTGCAGCGAGCGATCAGTTGATCGCCGCGCACGCGGATGTTCGTGCATGATTGCTGGTAGGAACCTGATGGAATCGCTTGTGCCGCGGCCGGTACTAGCGCCGTCGCGGCGAGTCCGAGCCCTGCAAGCACGGTGATGAGCAGTCGAGCCATGTGATCTCCCTAATGATGCAGAGCGTCGCGCTCTGCGTTATGACGGAAACCGTGTTCCCATCCCCGCAAGGATTTCACGAAAGATCGTACCTGCGGCTGCAATTCGTGCATTGCGCGGAATAATTGCCAGCAACCCCACAGCCTGGTCTCAGAAACGCGCTAGCGACCGCTTTGCCGAAGTACCGCTCGACGACTCGCAGAGCAAGGTCGATCCGCGACGTCGCGCCGCTTCACGGAGTGCTGCTTTTTTTCTGGATCCGTGTCGTCCACGGCTTCCACGGTATGAACCTTTAGTTATCCCCCGGCAGAGCCGGCGCGACGACGAAGACGTGGTGATACGCGAACGTCGTCCGGCTCACGATGCGGAATCCCGCGCCGGCGAGCCGCGCCGCGGCGTCCTCGACGCCGTAGACGTGGTCGCGCGGCGGCCCGACCGGCCGTTCCACCTCGGCGTTCCAATCGACGAACACCGCCGAGCCGCCGCCGGCGAGCAGCGAACGCACCTCACCCAACGCGACATCGCCCAGCTCGTGGAGCACGTTGAGCGCGAGGATTCGGTCCGCGCTGCCGGCGAGCGCGACGAGCGCGTCCGGCGAAACTGCCTCGACGTTGCCGAGCCCGGAGCGCGCGATCGCGTCGCGGACGTGCGCGAGCATCGGCGGCTGTTCGTCGAGTGCGAGCACGCGCACATCGGGCCGCCGGCGTGCTATCTCGAGCGCGTACAAACCGGTTCCGGTGCCGAAGTCGACCAGCGTTCCGGCCGGCGGGATCTCGAGCAGCGCCAGCAGCTCGCCGGGTTCGACGTACGCGAAGCGCGCGGGATCGTCGAGAATCGCCGCGCGGGCGGGATCGAAGCGATTCGGCTGCTTCGCGCCGTGACGCTCGTGGCTCACGATCCGGCGGAGCTCTTTTTCTCGACGGGCCGGATACTGCTCACGCTGCGCTTCTCCGCCCAGTGCGCGTTGTGCCGGCCGAAGTTGCTGGGCCGGCTCGGCAGCGAGCGCGTTGCGAGCCACAGCCGTTTGAGATGGCGCTTGTGCCCCGACGCGGCATCGTCGACGCGTAGATGTACTTCGGGATGAACCGCACGAAGATGCGCCCCATGTCGTACGCCACCTCGGCGGCGGTGCGCCCTTCGCGCTGCGCGATGCTGCGGAGCGAGCGTTCTCGCGGCGGCTCGTAGTCCGGCACGTCGCCGAGCGGGAACAGCGTGTCCATGCGCAGCAGCCGGCGCCGCAGCCAGACCGGCGAACAGCAGGATCGCGAGCGTGCCGAGAATCCGGCGAATGCGAATCGTCATGGTACGCGCGCCTCATGAATTCAAAAGCAGGCCGCCCGCAGCCCCACACGGACTCGCTCGGTCAGTACGAAATCAGCCTGAGAATTACCTGGCTCGGGTAGTCCAGGGACCCGGGCGAGCTACTATTTCCCGCGTTGGTTGATCGGGCGACGCCGCCGTTCAGCGGGCGAGGCGCGCGTCGACGGCGGCGGCCGCCGCGCCGCATGCGAAAACGATCGCCGAGAACAGCGGGACTGCGGACAGCCCCACGTGGTCGGCCACCGCGCCCGCCGCGAGCGGCCCGAACAGCTGTCCGACGCCGAAAACGGTCGTCACCGCGGTGAACGCGACGGCGGCGGTCGCCGCATCGCTGCGCATGCGCGCGAACGCGCTGGCGACGGCCGGCGTCGCCGCGAGGCCGATGCCCACGCAGATCGCGCCGGCCACCGGTGCCGCGGCGCCGGGCCAGCTCGAGATCCAGCATCCGAGCGCCCCGGCGGTCAGCGGAAGCATGAGGCTGAACCGCGCGGCGCGCCCGGCGAGGACCGGAACGACGGCAAGCGCGCCGGCGACCGATGCAACACCGAGCGCCGACCACACCGCCGTCACGACCGGCGGCGGAACGCCACGCGCGGCGAACGCGGCGACCGCGAACGTCGCGTACGCGATGTAGGCGATCCCGAACGAGGCGTATGCCGCGACGAAGAACGCATTGCGCGCGCGCAGCAGATCGCGCCAACCGAACGGCGAATCGCCTGTCGCTGCGCCGCCGGTCATCGGCTCGTGCGGCGCGAGACGCAGCGCGAGCGCGGCGATCGCAAGCGCGGGCAGCGCGCACAGCAGCGTCACGATCCGCCACCGCGACGGGTCGCCGAGCGCCCACGCGCCCGCCGGCGCGGACACAACGAGTGCGAGACCCGCGCCGCCCCACGCGATCCCGCTCGCCAAACCGCGTCGCGCCACGGGGACGCGTTCGAGCATCTCGGTGACGACGGCAGCGACGCCGATACCGCTCGCAAAGCCGATCACCACGCGCGCCAGCAGGAGCGACAGCGCGCCCGCCGCCGCAGCCGACGCGGCGACCGACAGCGCGACGACGACGTGCGCGACTGCGATGACGCGGGGGATCCGCGATCGATCGCGCAACAGCGGCGGAGCGGTGAGCGTGCCGCCGAGGTAGCCGGCGAGGTGCAGCGCGCCGATGAGCCCGTACGTGCCGTACGAACCGCCCAAGTCGGCGCGGATCGCCGGCAGCAGTAACCCGTACCCGAGCCGCGCCAAACCGATGTCGACGCCGATCGCGAGCAGCGCGACGACCACGGGCAACGAGAACGTCATCGGCGTCGCGCGGTTTCACCGAGGTGGCGCATGCCCCACTTGCGGATGGCGTCGATGATGGCGACGAAACTCTGTCCCTTGCGGGTCAAGCGATACTCCACTTTGGGCGGCACGACGCCGTAGTCTTTCCGGTTGATGAGCCCACTTCATGATGCGCAGCTTGTATTTTCCGCCGATCATGTTCTGAAACGCAGTGACCGGGCAGCTGCATCTCGCCGGTGCTGGTATATTTTTTGGCCGTACCTGCCAAAGTGCTCATGTTCCTCCACACTGAGGTACGATGAAATACTTCCTCATCAAGTACCGCTTCGAGAGCCATCTCGCGACCGCGGCTGACGACGACGCCGTGCCCTGCAGAGCCGCGAGTTCTTCTCGCGCTACACCGAAAAGACGGCGCTCGCGGCGGGCGGCGAGGTCGAGGTCGTTCCACTGGAGCTCATCGCCGAGACGTCGGGCGGTCAGGTGCCTTTCTCGGCACCGAAGCAGCCGACGCCGTCAGACGGTCGCGATCGGCGTTACGGGGGAGCCGACGTGGCCGCGCAGGCGCAGCGGCGGCGCGGTCAAGAAGAATCGCGTGCGTTCGTTCTGCTGCAGCCAATCCGCGAGTTCGGTGAGATACCACATCTCGCCCAGGTTGATGCCGAGCTTGAACAAGCACAGCTCGTGCAGCGGAAGCAACGGCGTCCCCGGTCCGGCGAATTCGGGCGGATAGAATTCGACGGCGAGGTTGTCGGCGACGATGGCCGCGACGCCGCTCGCCGCGATCCATTTCAGCAGCTTCGGATCGCTCGAATCGAGGCCGGCGCACGAGTTGTGCACGACCTCTTTGTCCGGCGCGCCTTTCATGTCGACCAGCAGCTGCGCCCAGCCCGTGCGCAATGTGAGGATGTCGCCGGGCTCGACGAGCACGCCCTGCTCGCACATGACCTCGTCGAACATGGCAAAGTCGACGGCGGTCTTCGCGTTGCCGTACTTCCGATGGAGATCGACCATGACGCCGCGGCCTTGCAGCCCGGCCGTCGCCATCGCGTCGACGTCGGGGCCCGGGTAATGGCCGTTGTAGTAGACGACTTCGGCCTCGCCGTCGCCGTCCGCATCGAAGTGCGATCCGACGTGCGCGAGCGCGTCCCATTGGGTGGAGTACTGCGTCCACAGCGTGACGATGTCGTCGTTGACCACGCCGGTCGCACCGTCGCGCGCCCGCGAGAACGGAAAGTCGCTGGCGGGAGCACCCATCCGATCGACGACCCGGCGCTCCGGCGGAAGCCGAAACGGAAACACGACGTTTCCACCGGGATAATCGAGCGGAAGGCTCAGGCAGAACCGCTGGCCCGTGCGAATCTCCGCCGCCGCGCGAACGACGCGCTCGGACGTCAGCTCGTTGAGACGACCGACGCGGTCGTCGACTCCGTAATCACCCCAATTCGAATCGGGCGGGCGGCCCTTCAACCGCGCAAGCCTTCCAGCGAATCGCGCGCGGAATCGCGGACGGCGTCCTGCGAGTCGCGGGCAGAATCTCGGGCGCCGTCTCGTGAATCACGCACCGCATCGCGGCAGCCGTCGTCATCGTCCGGCTCCCGGATCGTACGAACCCAGGAAATGAGTCGATCGAACATGGTATCCGCCCTCGAGGTCAGACGAGCGCCGGCGCCGCGACCGCGACGAAGTGGTCGTCCAGCGTGAGATCGCAGGCGCGCCCGTTCGCCCGTCGCGTCAGCGCCGTCACGACACCGGCCGACCCCGTCTCGTGGTCGCAGTTGATGCGGCCCCAATACAGGCCCGGGAACGCGAGACCTTCCGCGCGCGCGATCTCGAGCACGTCGAGACCGTGGACCGCCGTGTCGTACGCGTCCAAATACCGTTGCTGCTGGGTGAACCGGTAGCCGTCCAGGTGGAAGTGCGCGATACCGGCGAGCCCCTTCCCAGCGCTTGTTTTGGGGCGGGCATATGGTAAAAACGACGCGGGATCGTTTCGCTGATGGGTGTCAACGTTCGATGAAAGGCGACCAGCTCTCATCGTACCGTCCGGCAGTGCTGGCCGTGCTCACCGCTGCGGCGCTGTTCTTGGCCGGCACGGCGGGGACGGCCGCCGCGCCGGCCGCCTATGAGGTGCCGGCCGCCCCGCACGCCCCGGAGACCGACATCGGGTTGACCGATGCAGCGTGGCGCCCCGCGCTCGCGGCATCCGCGTTCACCGGCGGAACGGTGCGCGAGGTCGCCGTGCACGCCGGCGATCGAGTCAGCCTGGGCGCTCTTCTGCTCTCGCTCGAGCCCGAGGACGTACCCGCCTAAATCGAACGCGCCGCCGGCATCGGTTCGATGCGGAAGATCTGCGCGAAACGCGTCAGCAGCTTGCGGTTTCCCGTCAGATGCACGATGCCGGTCTCGACCGCGCGCGACGGGCTCAGCTCGCCGGCCATGAGCGCACGGATCCCCGGGCCCGCTTCGATCACGAGGTCGGCGCCGGGCAGCGCGCCTTCGGCCGCCTCGACGCGCCCGTCGTCGACGCGCGCGTGCAGCACGATCTCGCCGACTCGCAGCTCGTATCCGGCGCGGAACCCGCGCGCCGCATCGGGATGGAACGTCGTGCGCAGCGCCGTGACCAGCGAGTCGGCCGTGATCGTCTCGTCGGGGCGGGGATCGCCGAGATTCTTCGCGCCCCAGCGGCCCAGCTCGACAACGACCGGTTCGAGCTCCAAGCCGTACTCGGTGAGCTCGTAGACCACCGCGCGGGCCGGCCGCGGCAGCACCCGCCGCCGCACGACCCCGGCGCCTTCGAGCTCTTTGAGGCGCGCGGTCAGGACGTTGCTCGGGATCCCCGCCAGCCCGCGGAGCAGATCGGTGAAGCGCTTCGGAGCGACGAGCAAGTCGCGCACGACGAGCAGCGCCCAGCGCTCGCCGACCACCTCGAGAGCGCGGGCGAAGCCACAGTACTGGCCGTATGCCCGGGTCTTCACGCTTGCCAGGATAGCACAAACTCCTTTTTCTGTATAGTACTTGCTTTTTACAAGTTCGATTTGCTAGGATCGTCGAGCACCTCACTGAAACCAGCACCGCGACACTCGCTCGCGCGTGATTCCGGAGGAAACAACCATGGCGACCAATCTGGTACCTTACATCTTCCTGTACGGGCGTTGTGAAGAAGCGCTCGAGTTCTACAAGGGCGTCTTCGGCGGAAGCTACGAGATGATGCGCGTCAGCGACACTCCGATGGCGAGCGAGATGCCGCCCGGCGCGGGGAACAGCGTGATGCACGCGTCGTTCACCGCCGACGCCGTCAAGTTCATGGCGTCCGACGGACGCGACGTCAAGACCGTCGATCCCGACGCCGGCAACATCTCGCTCGCGCTTTCGTTCGAAGACGGTGCGCGCGGCGAGCAGATCTTCAACGGCCTCGCAGCGGGCGGTAAGGTCGGCATGCCGATCGACACCGCGTTCTGGGGCGGCCGCTTCGGCATGCTCACCGACAAGTTCGGCACCGAGTGGATGGTCACGCTGCCGTAATGGGAAAGATCACACCGTTCCTCTGGTTCGACGGCAAAGCCGAAGAGGCCGCGAACTTCTACGTCTCGGTTTTCGAGAACGCGAAGATCAACAGCGTCAGCCGCTACGGGGAAGGCTCACCGGGAACGCCGGGGACGGTGATGACCGTCTCGTTCGAGCTCGACGGGTTAGAGTTCGTCGCGCTCAACGGCGGCCCGGAGTACACGTTCACGCCGGCCGTCTCGTTCTCGATCGACTGCAAGACGCAGGCAGAGGTCGACCACTACTGGGATCGTCTCACCGACGGCGGCCGTCCCATCCAATGCGGCTGGCTCCAAGACAAGTTCGGGCTGTCGTGGCAAGTCGTGCCGTCGATCCTGCCGGAGCTGTTGCAAGACGACGACGACGCAAAGTCGGACGCGGTGATGCAGGCGATGCTCAAGATGATCAAGCTCGACGTCGCGGCGCTGCAAGACGCGTACGACCGGGCCTGATTCCGATCGTGGCTACGCGCGCAGGTACTTGTTGAACCAGTCCAGCGTGCGCTGCCACGCGAGCTTCGCCGCAGCGGCGTCGTAGCGCGGCGTCGTGTCGTTGTGGAAACCGTGGTTGGTGCCTAAATACACGTAGCCTGCGTGCGGGATATCGGCCGCCGTGAGCTCCGCATCGTACGCGGGCCACGTCGATGCGAGACGCGTGTCGAGCTCGGCGTGGTGCACGAGGACCGCCGCCTCGATCTTCGGCAGGTCGGCCGCCGCGGGCGGTTGACCGTAGAACGGCACCGCGGCCGCGAGATCGGGCATGCGCACCGCGAGCGAGTTCACGACGCCGCCGCCGTAGCAGAACCCGATTGCGCCTAAGCGGCCCGTGCTGTCCGGACGGGTTGTGAGCCACGTGGCGGCGGCGACGAAGTCATCGAGCATCTTCGTGCGGTCCACCTTCGCGAACAGCTCGCCGCCCTTCTCGTCGTCTTGCGGAAAATCGGATGCGGTCTTGCGTTCCATCGTGCCTCTGCGGAAAAAATTCTGTCGGTGACTTGCCGTCACCTACTCGAAGGCGCCCGGTAGAGATCGCGGCGGGTCGGGGGTATGTCGCAGCGTCCGTCCGGATACGGCTTGGCCAGCAGGGTCTGCATCAGCCCCATGCGGCCTAGGCTGAAGCCGCGCGCGCTGCCCGACATGTAGATGCGCCAAATCCGCTCCGTTCGCCAATCGGTCGCGTCGACGACCGCTTGACGGTTCGCCGCCAGGTTCGCGATCCAGGCGCGCAGCGTGCGCGTGTAGTGCTCGCGCAAGTTCTCGATGTCACGCACCTCGAATCCGGCACGCTCCGCCGCGCCGGCGGTCACGTCGATTGCCAAGAGGTCGCCGTCGGGGAACACGTAGCGGCCGGTGAAGCTACCGCCTGCGCGCCACGTCCCCTCCCGGCCGTTCAACGCAATGCCGTGGTTGAGGAAGAAACCGCCGTCGCGCAGCGCGCGGTACGCGCAGGCGAAGTATTCGGCCAGGCGCTCGCGTCCGACGTGCTCGATCATGCCGACCGACGCGATCGCGTCGAACTGCTCGTCGCCGAGCTCGCGATAGTCGCGCAGGTCGACGCGCGCGCGGTCGCCGAGGCCGAGCGCGGCGATGCGCCGCACCGCCTCTTCGTGCTGACTGCGCGACAGCGTGATCCCGTACGCGCGCACGCCGCGCTGCGCCGCGCGAATCACCAGCGCACCCCAGCCACAGCCGATGTCAAGCAACGACTGGCCGGGGCGCAAGCGCAGCTTGTCGAGCACGTAGTCGAGCTTGGCGTTCTGCGCTTCGTCGAGGGTTTGGACGCCTTCGTCCCAGTACGCGCACGAGTAGACGAGATTCGGACCGAGGATCGCGCGATAGAACGCGGCCGGCTGATCGTAGTGGAAGCCGATCGCGGCGGCGTCGCGTGCTCGCGAATGCAGCTTGCCGGCGAGGCGCACGCGTCCGTTGTCGTTGCGCGGCGGCGTGGGCAGCCGCAGCAGCAACGGTGCGAGCCGCACCAGGGCCGACTTCGGCAGGTCCTCCACGGCCCGTGCCAGCGTATCGAGCGCCGTCTCGAGGTCGCCGTCGACGTCGATCCAGCCCTGCACGAACGCTTTGGCGGGATTGAGGTCGAGCGGCGGGGTGAACGCCGCGCGCAGCGCGTACGGCTCGTTGACGGCGAGCGTGAAGACGGCACCGGGTCCGGTCAGGGTGCTTCCGTCCCAAAACCGCACGCCGATCTCGCGGCCCAACCGCTCGCCGAAGACACCGCGCAGGATCGCAGTCGAACGTTCGACGTCGGCGTTTTTTACCACGGTTGCCATCTTTGACGGCTGTACCCTCGTGCGTGTCCCGGCCTGCGGCCGATTCTCGCGGAAATTCCGGAGGATGTCCCTTCCGTACAATTGTTCCGGATGGGGTGCGTTTACGGCCCGGTGCTGCCGATAGAGCTTACGTGTGGTGGCGTCGTCGTTCGATCGTCGCGTTGTTCGGTGCGTGCCTCGTGCTCGGTTCGGCTGCTGCTGCGCAGGCGGCCACGGTCATGGTGCTCAGCGACAGCGCGGGCGTGTATCTCGTCGATACGGCCTCGGGCGCGGTCGTGCAGTCGTACGGGGCCCTGTTCACCGGCAGCAGCGCGCAGAACATCGGCCAAGACCTCAGCGGTAACCTCTACGTGACCGACGCGTCCGGGAACCTTTTGAAGTCGACGTTCAACCCGAACGCGCCCACGGCGGCCACCGCCTATTCTGCGGCGACGACGGTCGGTGCGATCGCCGGCCTCCCCGCCGCCCCGAACGCGCGGCTTTCGTTCGACCCGACGACCCTTTATTGCGCCAGCGGCTGCCTCGTGACGATGTCCAACGCGACCACCGTGCTGTGGGTGAACCCGGCGACCGCCGCGGTCGTGAAGTCGCTGACGCTCAGCGCGAGCGTGAACACGAACGGCGACATCGTCGTCGTGCCGACCGCCGCGAACAACGAGACGCTGTACGTCATCGCGACGCAGAGCCTCTACACGATCAACGCCACGACGGGCGCCGTCACCGGCCCCGTGACGCTGAGCGGGCCGACCGGTCCGCTCACCGGCTCGGCCGTGCTGCCGAACGGGCATCTCGTCTCCTGCGAGCAGATCGGGAGCGGTTCGCCGTGGACGCTGTGGGAGTTCACCACGGCCGGCGCGCTGGTGACCAGCCACACCGGCATCACGACCGGCAGCGACGTCGTCAACGATCTGGCCTCCGTGCCCGCGACGTTCACCGTCACGAAAGTGGGGACGACGCTCGCGGGTCCCGGCGACTCGATGGTCTACTCGGTGGCGATGAAGAACACCGGCTTCATCACGAACCCGACGGGATCGATCGTCGATCCGGTGCCGGCCAACGTCGTCATCTCCGCGACGACGCTGCCGTCGTGCGCCGTGACCGGCGGCGGCGGGACGTGCACGATCACGTCGGCCGGCGGCGCGCAGACGGTCGTGGCGACCGTCACCAACCTGACCGCCGGCGCGACCGCGACGCTCACCGTCGTGGGCACGCCGAACGCTTCGAGCGGCACCGCGGTGAACACGGCGCGCGCGAGCGTGCCGTTCGATCCGTCGCAGTACGGCGGCGAAACGCTGCCGTCGAACTCCGTGACGACGACCTTCACCGCGCCCGCGCTGGGAAAGCAGGTCACCAACATCACGCAGTCGCTGGGGCCGAGCACCAGCGTCAACGCGAAGCCCGGCGACGTGCTCGAGTACACGCTGACGTTCACGAACCGGCGCGCGTTCGCGGTGCAGTCGTTCGCGCTGAGCGACACGATCGCGGCCAACGGCACCTACGTCCCCGCAAGCGCAACCTGCGTCACGACGCCGGGGCCGTTGACGTGCGTGCCCGCGCAGGCCGCCGGCGTCGTGACGTTCACGTACAGCGGCGGCGCGCTCGCCGTCAACGGCACGATCGTCGCGAAGTTCCGCGTCACGGTGAACTAGCGGCGATCGCGTCCCACGCAGAAGTTAGACTCGACGGCCACGAGGGCATGCAACGTGGCGTGAACGAGCCGGCCGACCGGGCTGAACGGGATCGCCGCTCCGCCCAAGACAGCGACCAAACGGACGGCACCACGGCGCCGCCGAAGGTCGCGCAGTGCTTGGCGGCCGAGGCGGTCGGCACGTTCGTGCTGACGCTCGTGGCCGCCGGAGCGGATGTCGTCGATGCGGCGACGGGCGGCGGGATCGGACATGGGGCGCGCTACTTGGCGCCGGGACTCGTCCTGATCGCGCTGATCTTCAGCCTCAGCGGCGTTTCCGGCGCGCACATCAATCCCGCCGTGACGCTCGCGTTCGTCGTGCGGGGCGTATTCCCGATTCGCCGCGCGTTCGCGTACGTCGTAAGTCAATTTGCCGGCGCCGTCGCAGCCGGCGCTGCGCTGCTCGGCGTTTTCGGCCCGTTAGCCCGGCACGGTGTCTCGCGCATGACGCTGCCGCTCGCGCCCGCTGCCGGAGCCGCGAGCGAAGCATTGCTCACGGCGATCCTCGTGTTCGTCATCCTTGGGACGTCGGAGCAGAAAGCGGTGGTCGGAAAGAATGCCGCGATCGCCGTTGGTTTCACGGTCGCGGCGCTGGGATTGTTCGCAAGCCCGGTGAGCGGCGCATCGATGAATCCGGCGCGCTCGCTCGGTCCCGCGATCGCCACGCTTTCGTTCGAGAATTGGTGGCTGTACCTCGCGGGCCCAATCGCGGGCGCGCTGATCGGCTGCGGAATCGTGAACGTCATCTACGGCGCCCCGACACTCGGGGAGCATGAAGCGGCGCGCGGGAAAGCCTCATGAAGTCATGAGGTTCGCGATCGATCCGCGTTCGTTGAGCAGCGCCACGGCCGACGACCACGGCGTGCCGGTCGCTGGGCGGGCGGCGGAGCTCGACGATTTGCGCGCGATCGGCTATCGGGATCTCGTGCTTGGGCGGCTTCTGGAGGGGCACGGGAACGCGCTCGCGCTGATCGCACGGTGCGGAACGGCGTCCCAGCGCACCGCGGCGGACCGCGACGCCGCGGCGGGCGCGCTCTTCGGCGTCTGGAACACGGCACCGGCGAACGGCGTTCGCACGGAAACCGCGAGCGACGGCAGCGTGGAGTTGCATGGGCGCAAGAGCTTCTGCTCCGGCGCGGGCACGGTGGCGCGCGCGCTGATCACGGCGCGTGACGCGGACGGTTCGTCGCAGATGCTGCTCGTGCCGATGGATCGCGTGACGACACACATCGATCCGGCGTCGTGGGCGCCGCTCGGCATGCTCGAATCCGATAGCTTTGCGGTGGATTTCACCGGCGTGCGCCTCGAGCGCGACGCGCTGATCGGCGGGGTCGACGACTACGACCGCCAGCCGTGGTTCGGCGCCGGCGCGGCGCGCTTCGTGGCGGTGCAGGCCGGCGGGATCGCGCGGCTTGCGGACGAGTTCGCCGCCTTCGCGGTGCGTCGCGCGACCGGTGACGATGCGCTGCAGATGACGCGCCTCGGCGAATGCGCCGTCGCCGCGCAAACCGCGGCCCACTGGGTTCGCGCGTGCGCCGAGGCGTGGGCCGCGTGGGACGCGCGGCCCGACGCGGAGCGTCAGCGAACGCTGCAGGTCACGGTCGACGCGGCGCGTACCGCGACCGAGCGCGCGGCGCTCGACGTCCTCGAACGCGTCGAACGCGGGGTGGGCGCGCGCGGGCTGCTGGCGCCCGAGCCGTTCGCACCGCTCGTGCGCGACCTTCGCATGTACCTGCGTCAGCCCGCGCCCGATCTCGCCGTCGCGAGGGTGGGGCGCGATGCGTTCGAGCGCGCGAGCGCGCAGTAAACGGCGAGCTCGGCGCGCGCTCGAGCGATCGGAACGAGCGGACGGCGGCGTGCGTGGCCACGTCCGGCCGCGAACATTTCTGCAGCGGCCAACGCGATCCCGAACGTCGGGGCCGCGGCGACGCGGTCGCGAAAGAACGCCGGCTCGACACCGAAGAACGTGACGACGGCGTGCCGGTCGGGTGGCGCGCCATGGTGCCACCACCGCCGCAGCGCCGCGCGCGCGGCGATCGTCTCGTAGGTCGTCAGCGGATCTTCGACGAGCGCGGTATCGCCGGCGCGCGCCATCTCGACCATCGCCGCCAGCTCACTCCCGAAGCCGCCGGCAACGCGCCCCGCGATGCGCAACGACGTCGCCACGCGCACGCGCGTGCTGTGGCGCACGCGCGCATCGATCGCGAGGAGCGCGCGGTACAGCGCGAAGTCTTCTAAGCATGCGTGCGGCGGCAGGCCGCCCACGCGCGCGTACGCGTTCGCGCGCAACGCGAGGCTCGGACCGCACCGCTGCCAGTGACGCGGCCACGGATCGTGCGGCAACGGGTCGAGCGCCGACTCCAGCGACGCGAGCGCGAACTCGTACGCGGTCTTGGCGTCGAGCTGCGCGCGGACGCCGTGGGGGAGCGCCGCGCGCTCGACCGGGTCCGGCACGACCCGCCCGGCGACGACGTCCGCTCCGCGCAACGCGGCGAGGTTCTGCGCTACCCAGTCCGCTGCGACGACGGTATCCGCATCGGTCGTGAGGATTGCGCGGTCCGCGCTGTCGAGCGCCGGCATGCGCGCGGCGGCGGCGTCCATCACGGCGCGGCGCGCCGCGCCGACGTTGTGGCTTTCCGGCGCCTCCGCGCCGGCGCGCACCACGTAGACAGCGTGGCGCGGTGCGCGCGCCGCACAGCGCGCGACGACGTCCGCCGTGTCGTCGGCGCATCCGTTCGCCAGCACGAGCACTTCGTACGCATCCGGGTCGAACGCGGCACCGTCGAGCCGGCGTTGCCCGACGAGCGCGTCCAGTGCTTTTTCGATGCGGTCGGCTTCGTCACGCGCGGGGATCGCGATCGAGGCTGCGCAGCGTGCGCGCGCCGGCGGCAACGCGGCGAACGCTTTTGCAGCCGGCGTCACGGGAGCCGGCGCAGGAGGTCGAGCCGGTAGCGCTCCGCCCGGTGGCCGTGCACGTGCTCGAACCGTTCGTCAGCTAGAAAAAACGCGTGCACCGCGTCGCCGTCCCGAACGTAGTCGTCGACCTTCGGAAGAAAATGCACGAGCATGAAGTCGCCGCCGGGCCGCACGGCGCGCGCGATGCGGTCGCGAGCGAGCGCGAGGTCGGCGTCCGACCAGTAGTACGCGACCTCGGAAAGCAGCACGAGGTCGAAGACGCCGCCGGGAAACTCGCCGGGCACGCGCACGCGCTCGAACCGAACGCCGGCATCGCCCGCGCAGCGCGCACGCGCGGTCGCGAGCGCACGCTCGTTGACGTCGACCGCGAGCAGATCGCCGCACCGCGGCGCGAGCCGGTGCGTCAAGACGCCGACGGAACAGCCGATTTCCAGCGCCCGCGCGTACCGCGATCCGAGCACGGAAACGGTGTCGTCGTATTTCGCCAGCTCGTACGGGTCGGTCGCGAACGACCACGGATCGTCGTCCGTCGCGTAGAGCCGCTCGAAGTACTCGGCCGGTAGTGACTCGGATGGCACCCGGAGACCGTTCCCACGATCCGCGCGCGCCACGCGGTGCTCCTAGCGTTCGCGGACGAGCAGAAAGTGCTCGCTCGGCTGCGCGGCCGCGACCATCAGGCCGCGCGGAAGCGCGAACGAGACCGGCGCGTCCGCGATGAGCGATCCGAGTTGCGAGCGGTGCGCCGCGAGCGCCGCGGATTTGGCCGCGGCGAACCGTGCGACGCCGAGCGCGACAGGCGCGCCCTCCGCGGCGCCCGGACGGTCGTTTTCCGTCCCGAGTTCGTGCAGCCACACCGCGTACTCGAGCAGCGTCGCGCCGGGATGCCGTGCGCACGCGGCGCGAACCAGCGCCGCGACTGCAATATGGTCCGTGTGGTGATCGCGAACCCACGGCCCGATCACGAGCGGATCTGCGGCATCGCCGATCGCGTCCGCGAGCGACGCGACGACGGCGCCGGCGGCATCAGCCGCCAGCGCCGCGACCGTTCCGTCGGGCACTCGCAAGAACCGCGGCTCCGAGCGCACACCGAGGATCGCGAGCGCTTCGCGCGCTTCGTCCTCCCGAAGATCGCGCAGCCGCTCGGCCGGATACGCCGGTGAGCCCACGTGCGATGCGCTGCCGTCGGTCACGTAGATCACCCGCAGGTCCATGCCGGCCGCCGCCGCCGCCGCGATCGAACCGCCGCATCCGAGCACGTCGTCGTCGGGGTGCGGCGCGACGACGACGAGCCGATCGAACCGCCGGAAGAATTCCTCCGCTTCAACCACCGGCAGCACGCCGTTCCAGCACCGCGCGCGCGTTCGGCCGTTCCTGATGGATCGCCCAGCCGAGCGGGGTTCCATCCCACAACGTGTCACGCTGGTCGGTGCGCGCACCGCGTTTCAAGAGCAGCTCGACGAACGCCGCGTCGTCGTCGAGTGACGCTTGGTGCAGCGCAGTGCTGTGGACGTGCACGGGAAGCCGCGCGTCGATGTCGGCGCCGGCATCGAGCGCGAGCAGCGCGGCTTGTGCGTGCTGGTTGATCGCCGCGAGGCCGAACGCCGTCTGCACGTCCTCGCGGCTCGCGGTTCGCAACAGCTCGCGAAGCTGCTCGTCGGCACCCAGCGACGCGGCGAGCAGCGCGCTCATCGGCTGCCCGCGCATCGAGCAGCGCGCGCAGCGCGTCCGAGCGCGCTCGAGCGGCACATGGTGTAGCCCCAGCGCGTACTCGAGATCGGCCCTCTCGACACCGCGGTCGATCATGACCTGCGCGACGTCGGCCATGTTCGACGGCATCCGCTCGACGAGCGTCGGATTGTTCGCGACGAACCAGAACAGCTTGGGATCGGTGAAGTATCCGCGCCGCTGCGACCGGCGGTAGATCTCCGGCCCGAGGATGCGGTCCCGCAGCAGGCGCGGCTCGGCGTCGAGCAGACGCGCGAGCGCGGCGACGTCGCCCGCGTGGATCGCGTCGATCGCGGCCCGAAACGACGGATCGGCGATCGCATGGCGATCGAGCACTGCGATGATCGCAGATCGCTCCCGGGCGCGCCCGGTGCGCGCAACGTCGAGCGGCGTACGCTCTTTGCGGTCCAGTTGCCAGTCGAACGCGCCGCCCTCGAGCAAGGTCTCGACCATCGCACACGGTCCAAGCCGCGCCGCCACGTGCAGCGGCGTCTCGCGCCCGTCGTCGTGGCGCGGGTTCGCACCTTCGGCGAGCAGGCGGCGCACGGTATCGACGTCGCGTGCGCGCACCGCGGCGAACAGCGGCGACGGCGACGCGGTTATTTCACCGCGCACGCTCGCGACGTGCTGCATGAGCTCGGCCCAGCTGTGAAATCCGTAGTCCTTGGCCATCGCGTGCTGCGCGGCGGCGAGGCTGACGGACTGTTCGCGCGCAAGGCGTTTGGCGTGTTTGCGCAGATGCTCGCGCGACGGGCGGGCGGGAAGCGTAGGCATGGTACGTCCTCTCCTACAGGCGCCCGGCGTCCGCACAACGGGCAGGAAAGGTCGAACCGGTCGAACGTGACCTCTCGGTGGGCTGTGCCCTCTCCGCGGACGGGTGGCCGCCGTGCCGGCCGCGGCATCCGTTCCGCGACCGCTCGTCGTCGTCCTGGAAGTTGCGCGCAGCGCCCTGACCTAGGTCATCGCCGGCGCGCCCAAGAACTGCGGCAACGAGATTCGTCGACCGAGAACTCAGCTCTGCGAGGTGTGGCCATGCCGAAGACTCCCATCGAGCACGTCATTTTACTCTGCATGGAAAAC
This sequence comes from Vulcanimicrobiota bacterium, assembly GCA_963791645.1. Classification (GTDB taxonomy): domain Bacteria; phylum Vulcanimicrobiota; class Vulcanimicrobiia; order Vulcanimicrobiales; family Vulcanimicrobiaceae; genus Vulcanimicrobium. The sequence goes on from CAWBTJ010000007.1 coordinate 86,196, forward strand.
CGGTCGTTCGACCACTACCTGGGTGCGCTGTCGCTGGATCCAAACGGCCCCAAGGGCCTCGACGGTTTGAAGATTCCACCGTTCTCGATTCCGGACGCGAACAACGTTCCGGTGGAGTCATGGCCGATCGAAGAGGCCAAACCGCCGGTGTCACCCGACTTTCCCGACGTACCGCACGGCCGGCAGGACATGCTCGACAACTTCAACGACCGCAAGAACGACGGCTTCGTGAAAACCTATCAGAAAGAACACGCGAACGACAGTCCGCCGTTGGACCCGGCGCTACGGAACATCCCGATGGGATATTACACCGAAAAAACACTGCCGGTGCTCTATGCGCTCGCGAAGAAGTTCACCGTCTGCGACAAGTGGTTTTCGTCGATGCTGAGCTCCACGTGGCCGAACCGCAAGTATCTTCATTCAGGCAAGCGTGACGACGATGACGACACGCAGATCTTCCCGGGGATCAAGGGCTTCCAGACGACGCCGATCTATGCTTTTCTGGAACAGCAGGTCGACGCCGGCAAGAACGCGCTGACGTGGAAATCGTACTTCAGCGATCTGCCATTCCTCGCGTTTTGGTACGGGTTCGCCGCGCGGCACGCGCTGCACAACTTCGCGACGATCGAGAGCTTCGTCGACGACTGCCGCGAGGACACGCTGCCGTCCGTGTCGATCGTCGATCCTCCGTTTACGCTGGCGGACGATCATCCGCCGCACGACCCGGCGCTCGGCGAGAAGTTCATCGGCTTGATCGTGGACGCACTCACGCACAGCCCCGCCTGGGATAAGAGCGTGCTCGTCATCCTCTACGACGAGGCCGGCGGTTTTTTCGACCACGTGCCGCCGCCGGCATCCGGCGTCCTGGGTGACACCGATTCCAACCTCGGTTTTCGCGTGCCGGCGATCATCGTCAGCCCGTACTCGAAACCCGGCGTATCGCATACGCCACACGACCACACCTCGTTCATCACGTCGCTCAAGGAGTTGTTCGACCTACCGCTCCAGGACGACGGCGAGTTCGGGGTCAGGTGGCCGAGCGCGAACTCGTTCTTGGACGCGCTGAATTTCAACCAGAATCCGATCCCGCGCGGCACCTACACCGGCGATCCGCTCCCGCTGGCGCAGATCAATTGGGCCGCGGGTATTCGCGAGCGCTTGGACTCGCCGCTCGGAAAATTCGAGGCCCTCCTCGAACGCATCTTCGTACTGCCCGAGCTCAAGGTTCTCGACCGTCGCGCAGACGTCTACGACACGCTCGGAAAGATGGAAGACAAAGTCGTCACACTCAAGCGCATGCACGACTACGACCCGCCCAAGCCGCCGGGAGGCTAGATCACCGCGAGGGCTCCGAACGGCGGACGGGAAGCCGCGAACGATGCCTAACGCTGCTGATTCGCCTCGCGCGCGCGAAAATAGGCTCCACGCGTTTCGGGGTTCGCTCCGCCTTCGTGCGTGTAGGCGCGCAGCGCACGACCGTACTCCGCGTTCTGTTCGGCTCTGGTCAGCTCGGACCAGGAGCGGCCCGGGGTGGGCTTCGGCGGGGCAATCTTCTTCTTGGCAGCCATGGTGAGGGGTGCGGCATCGCGGTGTGACTTTCATTCTAGAACTGTATCGCTCCATCTCTCACGATTCTAGTTGACAAGCCGGCTTTCCGCGGGGTAGACTGCGCGGTGATTCGTCCTTTGCTCGCCCTCTGGTTCATCGCCGCGGCATTGAGCCCGGTCGCGTCGGTCGCCGCCGGATCGCGACCCGCGCTGACCGCCCAGCAGGTTGCATCCATCGACACGTTCGTCGCGGCGGAGATGGGGCGCGAGCACGTGCCCGGCCTCGCGGTCGGCGTGTACAGCCGCGGCAAGATCCTGCTCGCCAAAGGCTACGGCATGGCCAACGTCGAGCTCTCCGTTCCCGTAAAACCTCAGACCATCTTTCAGTCCGGTTCCGTCGGCAAGCAGTTCGTGTCCGCCGCCATGATGATGCTCGTCGAAGAGGGCAAGGTCTCGCTCGACGACAGCGTCACCAAATATTTCCCCGACGCACCCGCGGCCTGGAAGCCGATCCTGATCAAGAACCTTCTGTCCCACACCTCCGGTTTCGCCGAGTACGAAACGCCCGAGCTCACCACGAAACCCAGCGCGCCGTTCTACATGCGCAACGACTATAGCGAAGACGAGTTCGTCAAGAAGATCGAAGCGCTGCCGATCGAGAACCCGCCCGGCGACAAGTGGAATTACCGCAACACAAACTATCTTCTGCTCGGCATCCTCATCCATCGCGTCACCGGGACGCCGTACGCGGACTTCCTCGGACAGCGCATTTTCAAGCCGCTCGGCATGTCGGCCACGCGCCTCATCAGCGAAGCGGACATCATCCCCAACCGCGCCGCCGGCTACGAGCTCCACGGCACCGAGCTGAAGAATCAGGAGTGGGTCTCGCCCACGTTCAATTCCACCGCCGACGGCACGCTCTACTTCAACGTGCTCGATCTCGCGAAGTGGGACGAAGCGCTGTACACCACGCGGCTCTTGAAGCAATCCAGCATCGACCGCATGTGGACGGTGTTCCCGCTCAACGACGGCAAGCCCAATCCGGCGGGCTACGGTTTCGCCTGGATGATCGGCGAACAGAACAAACACAAGCTCATCGAGCACGGCGGCGCGTGGCAAGGCTTCACCTGCGACGTCTCCCGCTATCCCGACGACTCGCTCTCCGTCGTCGTTCTGACGAACCTCGACGCCGGGCACGCGCGCCCCGCGCTCTTCGCCCACACGATCGCCGGTCTCGTCGACGCGGCGCTGATGCCGCCGAAACTCACCGCGATCGCCGATACCCAGCCCGACATCGCCGCATCGTTGCGCGCACTGCTCGACCGCGTCGCAGCCGGGCAGGACATCAGCGGCCAGGTAACACCGGAATTCGCAAAGATCATCACGCCCGAGATCACGCAAAGCGTACAGAAGCTCGTCGCACCGCTGTGGCCGGGCGGAAGGCTCACGCTCGTCCGGCGCGTACCAGCTCCCAACGATCCGGCGCGCACGCTTTCGATCTTCCGAATCACCAAAGGAACCCAGGCACTGCTCGTCACCTACAGCCTCAACGCCGACGGCAAAGTCGCCGGCCTGCGGTTCCAGCCGAACCGCGAAACGCTCTAGGCGAAGCGAAGGTCCCTCGGGAAAAGGCCGCGATGCTCACCAGACGTTCCATGCTCGTATCAGCCGCCGCGCTCGCCGCGCTGACCACGCTCCCCCGAGCGGCGCGCGCCGCCGCCGCCGTTCGGGTCGGTATGATCCCCGACGCCGGCGCGACCCAGCTCTCGATCGACCAGAAGAAGCCGCTGCGCGATTACCTCGCCTCGAAGCTCGGCCGTGATGTCGACCTCGTCATCCCGACGAACTACAACGCGACGGTCGAAGCACTCGGAAACGGATCGCTGGACTTCGCGTACCTGGGCGGGCTGACGTACGTCAAGGCGCACGCGCTCTACGGCGTCGTGCCCTTGGTCCAGCGCACCAGCGACCGCCAGTTCCATTCATTGTTCATCACGCAAACCGCGAGCCCGATCAACGCGCTCAAGGATCTGCGCAGCAAAAAGTTCGCGTTCGGCGACATCAATTCGACCAGCGGTCATCTCATGCCGTTCTATGCGATGTCGCAAGCGGGGCTCGATCCGGAGAAGGATCTCAGCTATCGCTATACCGGTAACCACCCGGCGACCGCGAAGGCCGTGGAAGCGGGCGTGGTCGACGCCGGCGCGATGGACGAGAGCGTGTACCACGCGATGGTCGACGGCAACCAGCTCGACAAGAGCAAAGTCCGCGTCTTCTTCACCACGCCGCCGTTTCTGGACTACGTCTGGGTCGCGCGCAAGGATGCCGCGCCCGCCGACCGCGCGGCGTTCTCGAACGCGTTTCTCGGGCTGCACGCGCCCGGCGACGCCGCCGTGCTCGACATCCTGCGCGGAACGTCGTTCGTGCGCGCGAACGATGCGGAATACGACCTCCTGCGGACGATCGCGACGAAACTGAAACTGCTCTGACCCCGATGCTCGAGATTCGCGGCGTGCGCGTCGTCTACGGACACGGCGCGCCGCCCGCGCTCGACGGTGTGACGCTCGACATCGCGGCCGGCGAGTGCGTCGCGCTCGTGGGGCCCAGCGGCAGCGGCAAGACGTCGCTGCTGCGGTCGCTCAACGGCACGGTGCCGATCGCGGCCGGCAGCATCCACGTCGAAGGCATCGACGTCGCGGCGGCGCGCGGCCGCGACCTGCGCCGGCTGCGCACGCGGCTGGCGTTCATCGCGCAGCAGCACGACCTCGTCGACCGCCTCACCGTGACGCAGAACGTCATGGCGGGCGCGCTCGGGCGGTGGAGCACGCTGCACGCGCTGCGCTTCTTGATCGCCCCGGCCGCGGCGGAGTATGCGGAAGCGCGCGCGGCGCTCGCATCGGTCGGGATCGCCGAAAAGCTCCGCAGCCGCACGAGCGAGCTGTCCGGCGGCCAGCAGCAGCGCGTCGCGATCGCGCGCGCGCTCGTGCAGAACCCGGCGGCGATCTTGGCGGACGAGCCGATCGCGTCGCTCGATCCCGGAGCTCGGGGAGCAGATCGTGCGCCTGCTGTGCGACCTCGCGCGCGAGCGCACCATCGCGCTGCTGTGCTCGCTTCACCAAACCGAACTCGCGCATAGGCATTTCGACCGCGTCGTCGAGATCGTCGGCGGGCGCATCCGGTGATCGACGCGCTCGGCAACGTGCTGCGGCTGATCGGTTCGTTCTTTCCGCCGGACCTCTCGCCGCATTATCTGCGCGCGCTGCTCCAGCCGATCGCGGAGACCATCGGGATGGCCGCCGCCGGGATGCTCGTCGCGTTCGCGCTCGGCGTTCCGCTGGCCGTCGCGGTCGCGACGCGCGCGCCGGGACACCGTCTCATCGTGGCCGTGCTCTCGTCGCTGCGCGCCATCCCCGACCTGACGCTCGCGATCCTCGCCGTCGTCGTGCTCGGACTCGGACCCGCCGCGGGGATCGCCGCGTTGGCGGTGTTCTACACGGCGATGATCGGACGCGTGTTCGGCGATTTGTTCGTCGCGGCGGATGCGGCGCCGCTCGAAGCGTTGCGCGCAACCGGCGCGTCGCGCGTCGCGATCGCCGCATTCGGGCTGATCCCGCTCACGCAGGCCGATCTTCTGACGTTCGGCACGTACGCGTTCGAGTGCGCGATGCGGGCGTCGATCATCGTCGGCGCGGTCGGCGGCGGCGGCATCGGCACGGAGCTCGTCGGCGCGCTCAGCACGCTCGATTTCCACCGCACGCTGACCATCATCATCGTGCTCGTCGCGCTGGTGGCCGGCGTCGACAGCTTCGGTATGCTCGCGCGCCGCGCACCGCGCACGGTGCTGGTGCTGCTGCCCGTCGGTCTGATCGCGCTGTGGCTCAACCGCCCGCAGATCTTCGCCTTCGTCCACGCGCTGCACACGTTTGCCGGCATGTTTCCCCCGCAGCTGCGCGCCGAGCAGATCGTCGCGCTGCCGCTGCTGATCGCGCAGACGCTCGCCATCGCAGCCGGCGGCACGCTGCTCGGCGCGGTGCTCGCGTTTCCGGTATCGCTGGTCGCGGCGCGCCGGCTTGCGCCGGTCGCGATCGTCGTCGTCGCGCGCCGCGTGCTCGACGTCGCGCGCGCGATCCCCGAGCTGGTGTTCGGGCTGATCCTCGTCGTGAGCGTCGGGATCGGCCCGCTCGCCGGCGCGATCGCACTCGGACTGCATTCGGCGGGCGTACTCGGCAAACTCTACGCCGAGAGTTTCGAGAACGTACCGGTCGCGCCGATCGCATCGCTGGCAGCGACCGGCGCGCGGCCGCTGCCGATCGTTGCGTTCGGCTTCCTGCCGCTCGCGCTGGGCCCGCTCGTCGTGCACACGCTGTTCCGGCTGGAATGGAACGTCCGCGCGGCAACCGTGGTGGGATTAATCGGCGCAGGCGGCGTCGGCCAGGCGCTATTCCAGGCGCAGCAGCTATTCTTCTACCGCCAGATGTTCGCGTACGTGCTCGTCACGTGGGCGCTCGTCGCGCTGTCCGACTGGCTCGGGGAACGCCTGCGCATCCGCCTCGGCTGGCATTTCGTCGCCGCGGGGTAGCCCGGCCAGCCGAGAAGACAGCGTTGCTCGAACGGGTAGGGAGAAAACATGAATCAGAGTCCAGAGGCGCGTCTGCTGACCCGGTACGCCCTGACGATCGTGCTCGGCACGGTGGCGCTCGTCATCGGGCCGCGCGCGTTTGCGAAAGGCGTCTTCGTCTGGGTGCTGGTAGGCGCGGCGGCGATCACCACACGAATCGTCTTTGCGACGCCGCAGCGGTTTGAAGACCGCAACGAAACGCCGCGGCTTCGTGCGGTCTGGTACATGTTTCTTGCTGAAGTCGTGCTCGCCGCCGTGGCATTCGCGCTTACGTTCGACCGGCACGGCTCCTTCGCCGCCGCGATTGCCGCCCTCGCCGCGATGGCCGTGCTCGAGATCGTCGCGTCGCGGGTGCAGCACGCGGAGCATGTTCGGACCGGCGAGATCCTCCAGGGGATCCCCGGGGTGACCGCTGACGACTTCTCCGCATTCACCGGCGAGGCCGGCGGACCGGCGAACCGGGCGCTGCAAAACGCGCTTGCGGACTTGTACGCGCGCGTCCCCACCGTCGTGCGTGCCTATCTCGTGATGTCGGCGTCGACAGGCGGCACCGACGAGCGCGTCCTCGCCGTCCGGTTCGCGTATCCGTGGATGGACGAAGACGCCGTCCGGGCCGCGCTGAGCGTTTTTCAGAATATGGCACCCGACGGCGACACCATGACGGTAATGTGTCTGGACGACAAATCCGAAGCCCGGGCGCGCGCTGTCGCGAGCCCGTTCTACGAGCGCCGGGCAAAAACGCCGCCGGCACCGTCCTGATCTCGCGGGCCTACTTCTCCACGCCGAAGAGTTTCCCGAGCCACGCGTAATAGCGCGGCTGCTGCGCGCGAAGCGTCTCCCGGTTTCCCGGCGGCCGGTCGACGTGGCCGGAAAGATACAGGCTGCCGGTGACCGCGAAGAACTCCATCGAGTTCACGAGCACGTACGAGCCCGCGGGGTAAAGCTTGCCGCTTCGCGCCTCGTTGTAGAACTGCAAGATGTCCGGATTGCGCGCGCCCTCGGCGAGCACGTACGCGTGGTACGCGTGCAGCAGTTCGTGCAGCAAGATCGGCTGCTGGGGCGGGAGGCGCGTATCGATCTCGATGCCGCCGCCGCGCACGAAACGATCGCGCGCGCCCGGGCGCACCACGATGTGCTGCGCGCGAAAGAACGCGAGGATTTCCGCGCTCACGCCGCAATCGGCGACGACGTCGATCTGGTGCTCGACGGCCGAATGCGCACGCGCATCGCCTTCGATCGCAGCGGCGTCCATGGTCTCGCCGGCCATCTAGGCGACCATCAGGACGGTGCGGGCGACTTCGCCGGCCTTCATGGCGCGGAAGGCGTCGTTGACGTCTTCGAGCTTGCCCGTCCGCGTGATCATCTCGTCGAGCATCAGCCGTCCCTGCATGTACAGGTCAATGTAGCGCGGGATGTCGACGCGAAACCGGTTGGAGCCCATCATGCTGCCCTGGAGCTTGCGCTCCCACAGCAGCAGACGCGCGTCCACTTCGATCTTGTGGCCCGGCGGGATCATGCCGATGATCGTCGCGGTGCCGCCGGCCTTCACGCAGTCGAACGCTTGGGCCGCGACCTTCGCGATGCCGATCGCCTCGAACGCGTAGTCGACGCCGCCGCCCGTCATGTCGCGGATGGCGCGCACGGGGTCGATGGACGACGCGTCGACGGTGTGCGTCGCGCCGAGTTCCTTCGCTTTGGCGAGCTTGCTCTCGATCAGGTCGACGGCGATGATCTGCCGCGCGCCGGCGATGCGCGCCCCCTGGATCGTCGCCAAACCGACGCCGCCGGTGCCGAACACCGCGACCGTCGATCCGCCTTCGATCCGCGCCGTGTTCAGCACCGCCCCGACGCCCGTCAGCACGCCGCAGCCGATGAGCGCGGCGCGGTCGAGCGGCATGTCGTCGCGGATCTTCACGATCGCGTGCTCGTGCAGCAGCATCTGTTCGGCATATCCCGAGATGTTCAGGAACTGGTGCATCGGCCCGCCGTTCTGCGACAAGCGCGGCGGCTGCGACTTCGCTCGGCGCAGCTCGGGGTTCAAGCAGCGGTTCGGGTGCCCGGTGAGGCACTGGTCGCAGTGGCCGCAGAACACCGACAGACATGAGACGACGTGATCGCCCGCCTTCACGTACGTCACCTGGTCGCCCACCTCTTCGACGATCCCCGCCGCTTCGTGTCCGAGGACGGCGGGCGCCGGGTGCGGCCACAACCCGTCGATGAAGTGCAGATCGCTATGGCAGACGCCGACCGCGACGGTCTTCACCAAGACCTCGTGGCCCAGTGGGCGATCGACGTTCACGTCTTCGATCGTCAAGGGTTTGTTCGCGCCGCGAAACACTGCCGCTTTCATGCCGGTCTGTTCTCCGGCGCCGCAGTCCTCGCCCGTCAATGGGCGCCTTGACAACGATCGGGCGCTCGTGCATCATGTGAACGGAAGACCGCTTCCACAGAAAAAGTTTCGCGAGCCGGTGCGCTGAGGGTGTCACCGGCTTTTGGTATTTTTGAGGGCAATCTCTTATGGTTTGTCGCGACGGTTTAGGCTTCTCGCTGCGCAAAAGCATCGCACTTGCGCTCGGAGCGGCACTTCTGCTTTCGGTGTGCACGACCGCAGGCGGCGCCCAACGTGCGCCCGGGCGCACGAACGCGTGGACGACGCCGCACGTGCTCACGATCTCGGACGGCGGCGACCTGACGACACTCAATCCGCATCTGAGTACCTTCGCGTCGGTCGCCAACCTCTCGGAGATGACGATGGCGTGGCTGGTCAAATGGGACGAGCACAACCAGCCGTATCCCGAGCTTGCAACGGCCGTGCCGTCGCAGACGAACGGCGGCGTGAGCAAGGACGGCCTCACGATCACCTACCATCTGCGCAAAGATGTGAAATGGTCGGACGGCGCGCCCTTCGATGCCGACGACGTGGTGTTCAGCACGGCGGTCGTGAACAACCCCGCCAACAACGAAGCGGGGCGCTTCGACCAAATCGACAAAGTGGACGAACCCGACAAATTCACGGTGGTCTACCATCTCAAGAAGCCGTACTCGCCGGCGACCGTCACGTTCTTCTCGAGCTGTTGCGCGAACCCGTCCCTGCTGCCCAAGCACCTCTTGGCGAAGTATCCGAACATCAACGACGTGCCGTACAACGCGCTGCCGGTTGGCATCGGGCCGTTCACATTCGAGCGCTGGGACCGCTCGAAGCAAGTCGTGCTGGTCGCGAACCCGCGGTATTGGCGCGGCCGGCCAAAGCTCGATAAGATCATCTACAAGATCGTCCCGGACCGCGACGCGCTGCTCGCGCAGCTCGAAGCGCACACCGTCGACATGTGGTACCAGTTCAGCGGCGCGTATCTCGCGCGCATCCAGGCGCTGACCGGATACACCGTGTTCCGGCAGCCGAGCTACGCCTACAGCCATTACGATTTCAACGTCACGCACGCTGCCGTCTCCGATCCGGCCGTGCGGCAGGCACTGCGGCTCGCGCTCAACCGCCAAGAGATCGTCGACAAGGCGGAGCACGGCGTCGGCGTCGTCCAGGACTCCGCGACGCCGGCGACCGCGCCGTACTTCGTCGACGCGGGGACCACGCCGTACGATCCCGCCAAGGCGAACGCGCTGCTCGACCAAGCCGGCTGGTCGCGCGGCGCCGACGGCATCCGCGCCAAGAACGGCGTGCGGCTCGACCTCAACGTTGCGACCCGCAGCGGCACGCCCGAGATCGACAGGCAGCTGGAGCTCGTGCGCGACGACTGGAAGCAGATCGGCGTCGGGGTCAACGTGCGCCGATACCCGCCGGCGCTCATGTTCGCGCCGGTCGAGAAAGGCGGCATCGTCAACGGCGACTCGTGGGACGTCATCACCTTCGCCTGGGCCGCCGACCCGATCGGCGATTACTCCTCGATCTACGGCTGCAGCGCGTTTCCGCCGAGAGGCCAGAACGATCTGCGCTGGTGCAACGAGACGGCGCAGCGCGCGATGGACGCGCTAGGCGGCCACTACGAACCGTCCCAGCGCAAGGCGGACCTGAACGTGTTCATGCGCGAGTTCGTCAACGACGTTCCGTCGATCGTGTCGTTCCTGCGCGTGGATCTGTTCGCTTACAACAAGGACCTCAAGAACTACCACCCCAACACCATAACGCCGTTCGACAACATGATGGACGTCGACATCTAGGAGACCCTTCGTCGTCTGATCGCTTGACTAGATCGCATCGAAGCCCGCCCGTCAAGCTGCCGGCCCCGGCCTATCGCGGGGTCGTGCTCGATCTCGTCGTCTTCATCGTCAGCCTCGTCATCGGGCGAGCGCTCGTGATGCTGGCGAGCAGCATCGTGCACGCCGCCGTGGAAGACGTGCGCGCGAAGCTCGCGGTCGGACTCTTCTTCGCGGTGATCCTGCTCATCCAGCCGCTGGGGCCCGCGCTGAAACGGTGGTCCTTTCACCAACGGCATTCGTTCAGCACCGAGTCGACCGCCGGGTGCCTGCTGTTTTGGTTCATGCCCGTGTACTTGGTGCTGATGTTCGCGCTCTGCACCAGCGCGGTGATCGTCCTCGGCCAGGTCTTCTCGCCGGGCCAAGGCGAGGGCGCAGGCGTGGCGCTCGCTCTCGCCGGGTTCGCGTGGAGCATCATCAGCGTCGCGTTCGTCTACCGCTACTTCGTGGCGCCGAAAAACGCGCCGCGCTGGACTTTTCTCACCACGCCGGCGGCGGAGCGCCTCGGTGACGCGTGCGTTTTCGTCAATGCGATCGGGCTTCAGATCCTCTGGGGCAGCGTAACGTCGAGCGCGGCGTTTCGCGAGCTCGTCACGCAGACGCCGTTGGGAACGCCCGGCAGCGTCACCGACATCGTCGGACGGCTCATCGCGACCGCAGGCTGCGCCGCACTGTTGTATCTTCCGGGGCGGATTCTTTATCTCGCGGAAGACAAGCACCGGCCGCTCACGTACGCGACGATGCTGCTTGCGAACCTGCCGCTCATCCTAAGGATCGTGCTCGCGCGGCACTAGCCGGGGAGGAGTGGCGCGATTGTGTTCCGCACGCGTCAGCCCCCGCGAGCTCGCCGTCCTCCACGAGCTCGCGGCCGGGCGCTCCAACAACGAGATCGCCGGACCTCATGCTTCGAAGAGTCGTGTCGTACGGCGTGATCGCCGGTTTGATCATCGGCGTGCCGCTGTTCGGTCTGACCGTCGGGCTGCACGGTCACCCGCCGCACTCCTACGTCCTCGGCTATACGATCATGCTGGTCGCGCTCAGCACCGTGTTCATCGCGATCAAGCGGCACCGTGACGTCGACTTGGGAGGCGTGATCAGGTTCTGGCCCGCCTTCGGGCTGGGGCTCGGCATCAGCCTCGTCGCGGGGATCTTCTACGTCGTGGCCTGGGAGGCGGCGCTCGCGGTCACCCACACCGACTTTGCCGCCACCTATGGCCCAGTACAGCAACCCGCTCTACCGTATACCGATGACCTTCGCCGAGATCTTCCCCGTCGGCGCGCTCGTGTCGCTGGTGTCCGCGGGCCTTCTGCGCAACCGCCGCTTCTTGCCGGCACGCAGAATGTGAGAACCGGAGCAAACACTTTGCCTCCGGCCGACGTCTTCCCCAATGTGAACGACGGTACCACGCTCTCGGCGATGGCCGCGGCCGCATCGAACGGGGACGACGGGGCTCAGGAGTCTCTCGTCCGCCTGCTTTGGCCGAACGCGTACCGGATCGCGTGGTCGATCCTCGGCGAGCGCGGGGCCGCGGAAGATGCGGCGCAGGCTGCCTGCGCTGCGATCTGCGCGAAGCTTCCGGCGCTCGCGGATCCGGAGGCGTTCGTCGCGTGGGCGTATCGGATCGTCGTATCGCACGCGCGCGATCTGGCGCGCGCCAGAAGCCGATTGCAGCGGCGGGAAACCGTCGGCTATGACGACGTGACCGCGCCCTTTGGCCGCGACGATCCCAGCGAGCGGCTGGATCTCGAAGCCGCGATCGGCCGGCTCCCGGAGTCGTTGCGACTGCCGCTCGAGCTGCACTATTTCATGGGCTTGAACAGTCGCGAGGTCGGCACCGCGCTCGGCGTGCCCGCCGCGACGGTGCGCTTTCGTCTCATGATGGCGCGCCGCCGGTTACGCCCACTTCTCAGCGATAGCACCGCGTCGTCCCCGGCGCTGAAGGTTGTTTCATGAACGATGACGCTCGGCTCATCAAAGCGGCGCTGGGTCGCCGATTCGAACGCGCGGGCACCCCGCCTTGCCCGGACGGTGCCTGGCGCGCGACCGCGACGGCGCCGGCCACGATCGTTCGCCGGAATGGCATTGTTCGCGGACTTGCGTACGCGGCCGCGCTGGCCGGCGTCATCTCGATCGGCGGGCTCGCTGCACAGGCATCGGGCTCGGTGGACTTCCGCGAGATGCCCGTTCTGCGGCTCTTCGTGTCCTCGAAACCCCTGCCGCCGTTGATCCATCGCGCGGACCGTCTCACCGTCGCGGAAGCGCAGCGCCGCATGCCCTTCGCGATCGTCATGCCGACGGGATTACCGGCCGGGGACGCACTTGCGGTACGCGCACGTGCTCAGCGAAGCGCCGACGCCGCGCGTCGCGCTCGCCTATGAAGCGAAGATCGCGAACACGTACTACATGGTCAACGTCACCGAGTCGACCGGGGCCGACGCCATCGAACCCGTTCGGGTTCGCAGCGGCGGCCCGCATTTCACGTATCGACCGGGCGGGCATGCTCCGAAGACCTGGGACCTACCGGTGGTGCGCCGATGGAAGCACGGCGATATCGCCATGAGTCTGTTCGCGCCGGGTTTGCCCGCGGCCATGAGCGACCGCATCGTCCGCGCGAACACGCTGTAGCGCGTACTGTCGCAAGGTGAAGAATCTCGTCGCGCGTCGCCGGCGAGGATCCGCCCGTCACGGCGGTCGTCAAACAGTTGTGGTTGGGGATGACGAGCGGGCACGTCGACCAATCGTTGCTGATGCCGAGGATGGGCCGGTACATGGCGGGCAATCCTGGAAGCAGCACCCAGTTCGCACAGTACGGCCCCGTTGAGCGACGGATCTATCGCGGTCGCGGCGGCGGCGGTGGAGGCGCATACCGGTATCGGCTGCTGTTCGCGAACGGTCGCGCGGTCGATCTCAGCGTGACCGTGACGGCGCAGCACAAGATCGACGGGTTGGCGTACTGGCGGCGCTAGCGCCATCTACCGAAACGGACACGTTCCTTCTTCGGGGGCCGGCGATTGACTTGTCGGGACCGATATGCTGTATGATTCGTAACTACTTCCGTCCGGGGTTTCGAAGAAGGCACATGAACGCAAGGGTGTTCGCCGCAATGCTTGGTGTTTGCGGCCTTCTTCTTGCAGGGTGCTCGCGGCCTGAGCGAGCGCCAGCGGTGGGATCCCCGGCAGCCATGACGCCGTTGGGAATAATCCGTTCCCAAAGCGATCTCCAACGGTATCTTTCAGCGACCGCCAACTCCGGCTCGCCCCTGAGCGCCCTTTCGAGTCGCGGACGCGCGAGATTCTTATCGAGCGTCACATTCAACAAAAAGGGGCATCACCGGATTTCGCTTTGATGACCTTCAAAGCGAATTGACGGCGAGTCAGATTTTCGATGTGTTGCATCTTTTCGGCGCCGAAAAAGACCTCGCAATCATCCCAAATGTTCGCGTCGAGACCGCCGCGGACCGGCGAGCCTTGAACTCGCTAGCGCCGCACGGCCCCATCGACGGGCGAAACAGCTAGGACGATGAGCGCTTCCTCGCTACTGGGTCTAGAAAGGGGAGCGGAGTAAACGGTTTATTTCGACGTCTCGGTACAAGCGTTTCCTCCGTCGTCTTCATCCTCGCCTTTGCGGCATGTTCTGGAAACAACGAGAAGCCGCCATCTCGAGTTGACGCGGCTTTCGATAGCTTCGACCAATTCCAGGATAGTGTGATTCGAAGTTATCCATCGACTCAAACAGCTGCGTCGAAAATTCATGACCGTTATCGGGCGCTAATTTCGCCGTTTCAAACGATCACGACAGCCGCGCAGTTGGCACCCGATGACGTCGCGCTGCTTTTTCGGGCTGCCCATATCGATTTTGTTTATACTATCTCGCGCGACACCCTGAACGATATGCAACTTGACTTAGCCGAGTTGCATCGACGCGGCGTTGCGCGCAAGGGTAACGACGCGACAGTTTACGGGGCGTTGCTCGAGAGTCGCCTTTTCAACAAAGCTCGAGCTTTTTCCAAGCTGCATCCGCTTGCCTCTGTTCAGTCGGTTCCCGAAGTCGTCGACAATGCCGTTCACGACGGACCGACGATACTACTCGTGAAGGACGGTGGCAGAAAGCTCATACGAAAATCGATGAACCTTGGGAAGGGGCATCTCATTGTCGTCATCGCGTCACCGCTTTGCCATTTTTGCCAACGAGCGATCCGAAGCATCGAGGGAGATGCTGTCCTGCGTCCTCTCCTTCGCGATCACGCCCGGTGGCTCGTGCCACCCGACGACAACACCCCCTTTTCGAAAGTCGCGGAGTGGAATCGGCTTCATCCATACGAGCAAATGGAGGTTGCTTATCGACGCGAGGAATGGCCCATGGTTGAGCGCTGGGAAACGCCCGTGTTCTATTTCTTTGTGGATGGTCGCGTCGTCAGCACAGTAACCGGTTGGCCAGTAGCGGGCCGAAAAGCTGAAATCCGCCGATCGCTACGCCTTGCTGGTTTCATCTAAAGTTAGTCGAACATGTCGGGTTGGGTTGCGGCGAGCTGGTCGTAGATCGTTTGGAAATGCAGCCAGCCGATGAACTCGTTGCCCACGTGCTCGCGGCTGTAGCGCGCGCTCTTCTCCGACACGGTTTGCGGCTTGACACCTGACGCTTCGACCAGCAGCTGCACTTGGCAGCAGCGTTCTAGCGCGATGAACCAGAACGCCGCGTCGTCGATGCTGTGACGGCTTGCGGTGAGCAGGCCGTGATTCTGGTGCAGCGCCGCCCGGTTCTTGCCGAACACTTCGGCGACCGACTGACCCGACTGCTTCTCGACGGCGACGGCGCCGGCGGACGCGCCGATGACGACGTGATCGTCGTAGAAACACGCCGCGTCCTGGCTGATCATGTCGAGCGGCCGACCGGTGGCACACCACGCCGTTCCATAGGTCGTGTGCGCGTGGCACATCGCGACGATGTCCGGATGCGCGGCGTGAACGGCTGAATGCAGCACGAAGCCGGCGCGATTGATCGCGTGCGTCCCCTCGACGACGTTGCCGTCGTGGTCGGCCAAGACGAGATTCGACAGCTTGACCTGCGAGAAGTGGACGCACATGGGGTTGGTCCAGTAGAGATCCGTGTGCTCGGGATCGCGCACGGTGAGGTGTCCCGCGAACCCGTAGTCGAAGCCTTGCTGCGCGAAGGCGCGTACGGCTGCGACGAGGTGTTTCTTGCGGTATGCGCGCTCCTCGGCGAAGCTCGCGAACGCCGGAAGTTCCGGGAAGATCAAGCCCGCCTGTTCCGGCTGATAGATGGAGACGCGTTTGCCCGGGGACTGAAGCACGATGATGATCCCTTCTGCGTAGGCTCGGCGATGCGATTCGGCTCGTCGGGGACGAGTCCTAGGAACCAGCCGGCCGTCGATCGCAACCGGCAGGGACTCCGTGTTTGCGCGCCAACGCGGGGAGCTCATCGCTTCTACGGGTGGGAAACGTGATCGAGATCGCCAGAATTCTTCGCGGTTGGTATCTGATCGAGATGCTGACGCCACAGACGCTGACCAAGTCGTGGTTCGACGACGACGAGCTGGACGACGACCCCGACGGACAGCCGCAATCAAGGCGCAAGCCGGTCATCGTTCACACCGACCCCGAAAGCGACGTCGTTCTGCCGTGGCAGATTGCAGCAGCGGACGAGGAACGCATCCTCGATCCCGCCGAGGCGGCAGCGAACGACGCCGGCGCTGATGATGACGACGACGACGTCGATGACGACGCCGCCGACCCGAACCTGCCGGCCTATACGCTCTTCCTGGGCATCATGCCGTGCGCTCTGCTGTACGACATCATCCGCATCGCGCTCCGGATCGAGCCCGACGAGCGCATCGAGTCCTCCCCGGCGCGCGTCGCACTCGCCGCGATCGACCTCACCGAGGACGGCCGCTTCCTGCCCAACTCGTTGCGAATCTCGACGCTGCCGTGGTACGCCGCGAAGATTCGTAAGAGCGGTCTCGCGTCGGTCCTCAGCCAACCCGTTTCTGCGGCGTTCGACGACTTCAGTAGAGAGGCTCGGAACCGCTGCGTCGGCGATTCGACGGAGCCCGCCTCGGCCGATTCGATCCGACAGCTCGTCGCGTTCGTCCAACGCGCCTGCGACATCTCCGATCTCTCGATCGATTTCCAGGCCGCGATCGTTCGGCGAACCGGCGAGCTGCGCGAGGACAAGGACGTCCTCAACAGCTTTTATCATGCCGACATCGCGTCCGCCATCACGAGCGCCGACAAAGGGAAGACGCCTCCGCTGCTTCGAGCGCTCTTCGAGGAACCGGCCGTGCGCATCGACACGCAGGATGCCGGCGGGTTCCTCGGCGCCGCGTGCGCGCCGCGCAACGTCGCGCAGACCGCGTGGCCCTATCAGGACAAGCGGCTCGCGCTCATGCAACACGTCGCGTTGCTCGCCGCGGGCTCGCCCGATTCGGGGCGCGTCCTGGCCGTCAACGGGCCGCCGGGCACGGGGAAGACGACGCTCATCCGCTCGATCGTCGCCGACCGGTTCGTCGAGCGCGCGAAACGTCTCGCCGAGCTGGACGAACCGGCCGGCGCGTGGACGGCGATGCGACCGGACGGGACGGCACGCGGTCAGATCCATCGGGTGGACGCGCGCATCGCCGGCTTCGAAATCCTCGTGTCGTCCGCGAATAACGAGGCGATCGAGAACATCACGCGCGACCTGCCGCGCGAGAAGAACGTCGACACCCACTTCGACAAATTCGAGGACGTCGGATACTTCATCCGCACGTCCGACCACGTCGCGAATTCCAAAGGCCCCAGACGGCCCAAGAATCCGGACAAGCCGCGCCGCCGCGCGCCCAAAGACACCGACGTCAAGACGTGGGGCCTGTTCTGCGCCGTTCTCGGCAACAAAAACAATCGGCTCACGTTCGTCGACGCTTTGCTCGGACCGGACCGCCACGCGGAAGATCGGTTTACCACGTTACCGCAAGAGGTGGCGACGACGGAGTTTCTTCCTTGGCCCGAAGCGGTCCGCCGATTTCGCGATGCGCTCGCCGCGCTCGAAGCCAACGTCCGAACGCTCCCGGCGACCGATGCCTCATGGAACGCGAAGGAACCGCGCTGCCGGGAGCTCGCGCCGCCGTTCGTTTCGGACGAGGTCTTCGCCGCGCAGACGAACGTGTTTCTCGCCGCGCTTCGGCTTCACAAGAGCTTCATCTGCGAGAGCTGGGACCAGCTCTCGGACAACCTTCGGTTGTGGGCCGGCCTCGTGCGCGCGCCGTACGCGTTCGAAGGTTCCGAGAGCGAACGCATCGCGTTATGGCGTTCTGCGTTCCTCATCATCCCCGTGATGTCGACGACGTTCGCGTCCGCGCGGCTCATGCTCGAAGGGATTCCGGCCGGAGCGCTCGGGCTGACGATCATCGACGAAGCGGGGCAGGCGATCCCGCAGGCCGCGACCGGGCTCCTCTCGCGCGCGTCCCGCGCGATCGTGATCGGCGACCCGCTTCAGCTGGAGCCCATCGTCACGCTTCCCGACTCCATCATCGAACGTATCGCCGAAGCGTACGGCGGAGACCAGCGGTTCTATGCGACGACGACGAACGGGCGATCGCTGCAGACCCTCGCCGATCAAGCGTCCGTCTACGGCGCCACCCGCAACGTCCGCTCGGACGATGCAGACGATTCCGCCGTGCAGCGCGCCGTGATCGGGCTTCCGTTGCTCGTCCATCGTCGCTGCATCGAACCGATGTTCTCCATCTCGAACGCTTTCTACGATCATGCGATGGTCGCGGCGACCGATCCACCCGCCGGCTTCGAGCGAGGATTGCCGTTCGGCTCATCGTGTTGGATCGATGAACGCAGCCCCGTCTCCCCCGATTACAGCCATACCGTGCTGTCGCAGGTCGACCTCGCCGTCGAGCTGGTTCTGCGCAACCTGCGTGAGAATGACGAGGCCGGACTGCCGGCGCCCGAGATCTCGATCATCACGCCGTTTCGCGAGGCGGACCGCGAGATCAGGTCGCGACTCAATGACGGTGGCCCTCGCATGCGGACATTCGTGCGGCGAACCGGGACCGTCCATCGCTTCCAAGGGAAAGAAGCGGAAACCGTCATCTTCGTGCTGGGCCTCGATCACCGGCACGGCGGCGCCGTCAAGTTCGCGTCGCGCCGCATCAACCTGCTCAACGTCGCGGTGACGCGTGCGAAGTACCGCCTGTACGTCGTCGGCGACCGATCGCTGTGGGAACAGGCCGGCCCGTTCGCGGACCTCGCGAGGGCGCTGACCGGCGATCACACGCTGACGGTCGACGCATTCCGTGCCCGTAGCGCCGCCGCGTTTTCGATCCCGACGATGCTCCTCGCCGACGTCGAACGCACGCGCGCATCGTCGGCGAAACGCAACGGCAAGGCGCCGAAGACGATGTAGCCGGCAGGGAAGATTCTCGCCGTCGCGGCAGGGGGCGGGATGAAGCACGAGGGACTCGAGCGCTCGGCGTTCCTGCGCGCGGGCGCCGCCGCCGGCGCGCTGGCGGGGATACCGCGCATCGCAACGGCGCGCGACGCCGACGTCGGCAAGTTGTACGCCGACGCCAAGCGCGAAGGCACCATCACCTGGTGGACGGCGCACTACGCCGAAGACGCGGCGCAAAAAGTGCGCGAGGCGTTCAAGCGCAAGTATCCCGGCATCGAGGTCGAGCTGCTGCGGCAAACCGCGCAAGTGATCTACCAGCGTGCCGTCCAGGATTTCAAGGCGGGCGTGCCGTCGGTCGACGTGCTGGCCTCCACCGACGAAGCGCATTACCCCGCGCTGACCAAGATGAACGCGCTGGCGTCGTACGCGCCGCCGGACTTGGACGCGCTGCCTCCCACGCTGCGCGCGCTCACCGACGAAGCGACGTATCATGCCGGCGCGTTGCGCTTCGTGACGCTGATCTACAATCCCAAGAAGGTCGCGCGGCCCCAGCGCTGGGCCGATTTGCTCGACCCGCGCTGGAAAGGGCAAGTCACCACCGGCCATCCCGGGTTCTCGGGCGTCGTTGGCGCGTGGGTGGTCGCAATGAACGACAAATTCGGTTGGACGTTTTTCGAGAAGCTCGCGCAGAACGAGCCCAAGATCGGGCGGTCGGTGAACGAAACCGTGACCGACATCGTGTCGGGCGAGCGCAGCATCGGCGGCGGTCCTGATGCGCTGGCGTTCGAGCGCAAGGCCGGCGGCAGCGCGATCGACGTCGCGTTTCCCGACGACGATGCGATCCTGGTCGTCAACCCGTTCGCGGTGATGAAGAACGCGCCGCATCCGAACGCCGCGCGGCTGTTCGCCAACTTCTATTTCTCTCGCGAGTACTCGCAAGCGCTGGTCGACACGTACAACTTCCCGATGCGCTCGGACGTACGGGCCGCCAACGGGCTGCGGCTGGAGCGCATCAAGTACTACCGCAACAAGGTCGACCGGCTGGCCGTCGGGATCCCGGAGGTCGTCGCGAAGTGGCGGCAGACGTTCGGCGTTTGACGGCGCCGCTCGACGGCGTGCGCGTGATCGAGGTCGGCAACTTCATCGCCGGCCCGTACTGCGGGATGCAGCTCGCCGACCTGGGCGCCGACGTGGTGAAGGTCGAGAATCCCGACGGCGGCGACATGGTGCGCAAGACCGCGCCGTTCATCGACGGCGTCAGCTCGAACTTCATCCGGCTCAATCGCAACAAGCGCAGCTTGGCGCTCGACCTCAAAGCCGAGGACGGCAAAGAGATCTTTCGCGCGCTTGCCGCCGCGGCCGACATCGTAGTCGAGAATCTGCGGCCCGGCACGATGGCGGAGTTGGGCTTGGACTACGCGGCGCTGCGCCGATTCAATCGCGGATTGATCTACGTGGCAGCGTCGGGCTGGGGGCAGACGGGGCCATACGCGCAACTGGCCGGGCTCGACATCATCGCGCAGGGCATGAGCGGCTTGATGAGCATCACCGGCACCGAGGGCGGCGAGCCGGTGAAAGTCGGCGTGCCGGTGACCGATTTGACGTGCGCGCTGTACGGTGCGCTGGCGGCGGTGTCGGCGCTCCACGCGCGCGCCGCAGACGGCGAAGGACAGCTCATCGACGTGTCGCTCTTCGAGAGCGGCGTGTCGCTGGCGGTGTGGGAAGCGGGCAAGTATTTCGCCACCGGCGAGGTGCCCAGACCCCAGGGGTCGGCGCATCAAGCATCCGCGCCGTACCAGGCGTTACGCAGCGCCGACGGCTACTTCACCGCCGGCGCGACCACGCCGAAGAACTGGCGTTCGTTCTGCGCCATCCTCGGGCTCGACGCGCTGGTCGACGATCCGCGTTACGAAGAGAACCACCAGCGCAAGAAACACCGCGACACGCTGATCCCCGCCATCGAAGCCGTGACGAGCACGCAGAGCAGCGCATACTGGGTCGAGCGGCTGCAGGCGTCAGGCGTACCGTGCGGCGTGCTGCAAGATTTCGGGCAGGTGTTCAACGATCCGCACCTCGCGGCGCGCGAGGGCTTCGTCGACGCGCCCCACGCGACGCTCGGGCCGGTGCGTCAAATCGCCTCGGCGATGCGCTTCTCCCGCACGCCCACGCGCATGCGCGCGGCCGGGCCGCTGCTGGGCGAACACTCGCGCGCCGTGCTCGCCGAGCTCGGCTGGCGCCCCGACCGGATCGACGTACTCATCGCGGCCGGTGTCGTCGGAGTGCCGGCATGAGCGACCCGCACATCCTGACCGACCGCACCGATCCGCGCATCATGCACGTCACGTTCAACCGCCCCGAAGCGCGCAACGCGATGACGTTCCCGATGTACGACCGGCTGGCGCAGATCGCGCGCGATGCCAACGGCGATGATGCGCTGCGCGCGATCGTGTTTCGCGGGGCGGGCGGCAAGGCGTTCGCCTCGGGCACCGACATCGCGCAGTTCCGCGAGTTCAAGACCGACGCCGACGCGCTGGACTACGAGCAGCGCATCAGCACCGTGATCGACGCGCTCGCGCGCATCCGGGTGCCGACGATCGCCGCGATCGACGGCTCGTGCGTCGGCGGCGGATTTGGGATCGCGGCGGCGTGCGATCTCCGCATCGCCACGCCGGGCTCGAGATTCGGCTTTCCGATCGCCAAGGGGCTCGGCAACTGCCTCTCGCCGACGAGCCTCTACGGGTTGGTTTCGCTCGCGGGCATGGCGCGTGCGAAGGAGCTGATCTTCACCGCGCGCCTCGTTGAAGCGCAGGAGGCGCAGGCACTTGGCCTCATTCACGAAGTCGCAGCGCGCGATGCGTTCGAGGCGCGCGTCGCGGAGCTCGCGCAGATGGTGGCGTCGTACGCGCCGCTGACGCTGCGCGCGACCAAAGAGGCGCTGCGGCGCATGCGCGAGCGCATGATTCCGGAGGGTTCGGATCTGATGACGATGTGCTACGGCAGCGCCGACTTCAAAGAAGGCGTCGCGGCATTTCTCGAAAAGCGCGCCCCGCGTTGGGAGGGACATTGACCGATGAGAACTGCTGACTCTCGTGCTTGCCGCGGTGGCTCTTACCGTCGGCACCGGCACCGCCGCTCCAGTCGTCCCAACGCGCCCTTCTGCAGCGCGCGAACGTCGCGCCCCCGTACGTCCTCGTGGGGCACTCGATCGCGGGCTTATATACTCCAGTCGTGCGCAGTAGCGATGTATTTCCGCCGGTTCTGCCAGAACGGTGTTTTCTCCGTGCGCTTCGCCGGGAACTCGGCGGCCGCTGACGACCGCTCAGGCCGAGCCGATCGACTGCGCGTGGAAGAACACGTTGCCCGGATCCCACATCTTCTTCACGCCGACCAGTCGCCCGTAGCCGCTCTTGTAGTATAGCGCCGGCCAGTCGGCAGCGGGCAGATCGGTATCGCAGTAGTTGACGAAGCAGCCGTCGGTGACGGGGCCGTTCACGATCGGGATGCCGCCCGTCTGCGCGTAGACCGACTGGTAGAAGGTGTCGATCCACTGCAGGTTCGCGTCGCCCTGCGCGGGCTCGGTCCAATAGGTCTGGTACTGCAGCTTCAGGATCGAGGAGCGCTGCGCGACGGCGGTCGCACCCTCCGCCACCGCGTTCACCTGTCCTCCGTACGAGTCGACCTGCAGCAGCGCTTGCGGGTTCGGGTTGCTCGGCTGCGTCAACGCGTTCCAGATCGCGTCGATCTGGTCCGCCGGGAACGGCTGCGTCATGTACGCCGACTTGTATTTGCCGCGCTGGTTCGGGCCCGAGCCGTTCAGCGTCTGCGTCGCCTCGATCCACGGCATGTAGCGATACGGTCCGTCGTGCACGATCACGCCGCGATGCGGGACCGCGGCGACTTGCGCGACCAGCGTCCCGACACCGTCCTGCACCGCGGCCAGGAACGCATCGAGCAGGTTCGCGTCGTCGCCGACGAACTGCGTCGTCAGCACGATTTGCGCGTTCGCGTTCTGGAAGAGGTGGAGCAGCGCGAAGAGGTCGATGTAGGGATCGTCCGGCGCGCTGTGCTCGGCGAAGAACTCGCCGTAGTTCTGCAGCAGCCTGGCGAACTGCGCTTGCGTCAGCGACGACCAGTTCCATGCGAGGCTGCTCAGGTACGCGTTCTGTGGAGCCGGCGGGAGTTCCGGTGAGAACCAGTAGCGCGTCACGATCCCGAAATTTCCGCCGCCGCCGCCGGTGTGGCCCCAGAACAGCTCTGCGCGCGCCGGATCCGAATCGTTCAGCGTCGCGACGACGAGCGAGGCGGTGCGGTTCGCATCGACGCACACGACCTCGACCGCGACCAGGTGATCGACCGTGACGCCGTACTTGCGCGAGAGCAGGCCGTAACCGCCGCCGGCGATGTGCCCGCCGGCACCGACGGAGTAGCACGATCCGCCCGGGATCGTGACGCCGTATTCTTTGTAGAGCGTGGTGTACACGTTCCAAAGCGTCGCGCCGCCTTCGACGCAGTATGCGCCGCCCATCGCGTCGTCGCGGTAGACGCCGTGCATCGGGCTCAAGTCGACGATCGCGCCGTACGGCGGGTCGGTGACGAAGCCTTCGTAGCAATGACCGCCGCCGCGCACGGTGATGCGCTGCCCCTGGTCGAGCGCCGCCTGCACCGCGTCGACGACTTGGTCCGCGGTCCCGCAGAGCTGGACGTACGCGGGCATCCCCACCCAGCGCTGGTTGAACCCCGTCGACAACGCTTCGTACCGCGGATCGTCCGGGCCGACCGTCGCACCGGGGAAATCCGGACAGCTCGCTGCACTCATGTCACCCTCCTCGCAACGCAGTTATCGATGACGTCGACTTCCTCTTCTTAGGCGGGTTCCGCTCGTGGTAAGAAACGCCGGCAGCGGGTAGGAAAGCAGCCATGCAGCCGCCCGTGGCCACGCCGCCCGAACCGACGCGCTCCAAGGACGAGCGCTATCGCGAGATCTTGGCGACGCTCGCCCGGCACGGCTTCGGCATCATCGGGGACCATTTCGTCGACGACGACGGCGAGCGCGAACAATCGCGCGCGGAGCGCCTGCGGGTGGCCTGCGAAGAGCTCGGGACGATGTTCATCAAGCTCGGGCAGATGCTCTCGACGCGCGGCGATCTGCTCCCCGAAGCGTACCGCACCGAGCTCGCGAAACTGGTCGACGACGTTCCGCCGCTGCCGCCCGGCGTCATCACGCAGGTGATTCGAGAAGAGCTGGGCGCGGCGCCCGAGACGATCTTCGCGTCGTTCGATTCCGAGCCGCTCGGCAGTGCTTCGATCGGCCAAGTGCACAGCGCGCGCCTCGTGGACGGACGCGACGTCGTCGTCAAAGTGCGCAAGCCGGGCGTCGAGACGCTCGTCGCGATCGATCTCGAGATTCTCGCCGAGCTCATCGAGACGTGGGGGCCGCGCTTTCCTGGCCTGAAGCAATACGACGCGAAGGGGGTGCTGCGCGAGTTCAGCGAGTCGCTGCTGGCCGAGCTCGACTACCGCCGCGAAGCCGCGAACGAAAAGTTCTTCCGCGGCATCTTCTCGAACGAACCCGGGTTCGCGATCCCGGACGTCATCGGCGAGTACTCGACGGGACGCGTGCTCACGCACGAGCGCGTGGACGGACGCAAGGTCAGCGACGTCGCGGGCCTTTCGAACCGGCGCCGCGCGGCCGTGTCGCAGCGCATCGCACGGTTCGTGCTGGAGCCGGCGTTCGAGCACGGCGTGTTC
The DNA here is from genome assembly GCA_963791645.1 of Vulcanimicrobiota bacterium. GTDB lineage: Bacteria > Vulcanimicrobiota > Vulcanimicrobiia > Vulcanimicrobiales > Vulcanimicrobiaceae > Vulcanimicrobium. Next base: position 110,713 of record CAWBTJ010000007.1, read on the forward strand.
TACGCCGACCCGCATTCCGGCAACCTGATGATCCAGAAAGACGGCTCGCTCGCCGTCGTGGACTTCGGCACCGTCGGACGCCTCACGCCGGAAGCACGGCGGCGCGTCGCCGGCATGTTCTTGGCGATCAGCCGGCGCGATGCGGAGCGCTTGACCGATCGCCTCATCGAGGTGACGGCTCCCCGTCATCCGGTCGATCGCCCGCTGCTCACGAACGAGCTCGAGCGGCTGCTCGAGCAATACGTCGACGTGTCGTTCGACGACGTGCCGCTCGGCAACGCGCTGGGCGAGATCCTGCACATCCTGCGCCGCCATCAGCTGCGTCTGCCGGCGAATCTCGCGGCGCTGATCAAGGCGCTCGTGATGTGCGAGGGGATCTTGCAAACGCTCGACCCCGAGTCCAGCCTGACGGACTACCTGCAGCCGATGGCCGGGAAGCTGATCTACCAGGGAATCGCCGGCGGCGACAATACCGGCGAGCGCCTACGAGATTCAGCGCTGGACGCGGCTCAGCTCTCGATCGAGCTGCCGCGACGAATCGATCGTGTGCTCGGCGAGATCGAGCGAGGAAATCTCCGCGTCTGGACGCGCATCGAAGATGCCGACCCGATCATGAAACGCGTCGAGCACATGGTCGAGCGCGCGAACCTGACGATGCTCGCAGCGGCATGCATCGTCGGGCTGGCGATCGTGTTGGTCATCTACCATCCGCAAGGCTGGCAGCAGTGGATCGGCGTGGTCGTCTGGATCGCGCTCGTCGCCGCGGTCGCCGCAACGGTTCGCACGCTGCTGGGGCTGCGAAAGCGATGAACGTCGCGCGGGGTGACTCCGCGGGCTCAGAGCAACGACAGTTCCTTCGCCTTGAGCACGGCGGCGGTTCTGGAGTGCACGTCGAGTGCGTCGTACACGTGTTGGACGTGGCTGCGGATCGTCGCGACGCTGCGCCGTTCGGGATCCCGCCGGGCGATCTCGGGGATGCTGGCGTCGCTCGCGAGCGCCTTGAGCAGCGCGGTCTGCGCCGGGGTCAGCACGACCGCGGGATCCGCCGCCTTGCGTGATTCGCGCATCGCCGTAACGAGTCGCTGAAAGCCGGCGTAGGTGGGCTCGGGGTCGCCGCTGTACACGGCGAGCTGACGGGTCCCGCGCAACGGTATCGCGGCGCGATCGGCGCGCGCGACCTCGCCGATCGTCGCGCCGGCGGTGCACGCGAGCGCCCGAGCCAAGCGCCGAATCCGCGTATCCGACAGGTTCCACGCCGAACCGTGCGCCAGCCGGTGGACCGCGCGCCGCCAACGCGAGCGCGCTTCGGCGTCGTCGTTGGTCGCCGTTGCTCCGACCGCGATCAGCGCGTCCTTGAGCGCCTGTTGTGCGCTGCTGACCGGATCCGCGTTGCCCAGCTGCGCCAGAAAATCATGCCAGCGCCGATGCCACCCGGTCTGCGTCGCGAAGTACACGGTCGAGACGAACGTGTCATACGCATTGTGGGCGAACGGCGTCGGCTTGTGCGCGCTCATCCCGGCATCGTCGCCGGTCATGACGGCGAACGCGAGGCTCATGTTCGCGACCGTCCGTTTCACGGTCGGCGCGCCGCCGAGCTCGGCCAGCCTCGCCGCCCGCGCGAGGATGTCGCGTACCGCTTCGACGTCGCCGAGCTCGATATTCGGCAAGCACTGAAACGTAAGGGTGTTCGCGGCCAAGGTATAGGCGCGGGCGCGCTCGAGCCGGCTCGCAGCGCGCGCCGCGAGCTCGTTCACGCTCACCAGATCGCCGCGCCACTGCGCGGCCTGCGTCAAGCGCATCTCGACCAATCCGATGAACGCCTCGTCGTCGACGTCCTCCAGCGCTGCGAGCGCCTCGGCCGCATGCCGCTCCGACGGCGCGCGCTCGTGACGCCACGCCCAAGCGAAGGCCAGCAGTGCGGCGGCATAGGCGCGCCGCTCGGGATGCTCCTGGATCCCGCAACTCAAGATCAGGGCTTCGGCTTCCTCGACACCGCTCGGGGCGTTCAGCAGCCGCGCGGCGAGGAACATCGCCGGGATGAACGCGTCCGTTGCACCGCGCATCGCGTGCCGGCACAACCGGTCGACTTCAGCAGCTTGATCGGCCTGGAGCGCGCGCGCGATCCCGGCGAGCAGGGCGGTGGTTGCATCCGCCCGCCGCCCGGGCTCCGGAAGCGGCGGCTCGTCGTTCCAGATCATCACTCGCTTGGCGAGTTGCCAATGATCCGACATTGGCGCAATCCTTCGGCGCGCCGGGTTCGACACCCCTAAAACCGCGTCGTTAAGGCGTTTGCAACGCGCGTCATCAAGCTGGAGGGCGCCCGCGACGTCCGCTTTGTGTACGCTCGCCTCACCAAATCGCCGACCGTATCGCAACGGTCATCAGGAGAACCGCCATGACTGCTCTCGTCATCATCGTTGCACTCGCCGCGGCAAGCCGTCTCAAAGCAATCCCGATCTAGTTCTAAAAGCCCACGCGTGTTTGGGCCGAAGGGCCCGCACAGCGCTGCGTGGGCTTCCATCTCGACGGCATCGTCGTCGGACGCCGCGTGATGGAAGCAGCCATACGACCGCCCGTTGAACCGCGTTTTTCAGGCGCGAGCGTACGCGCGCCCGGAGTGGATCGCGCTCAGGACCACCGGTACCATACCGCCCGGCGTTTGACGTCGGATGGTCTTGCTATTTCAGCGAGCGGAATGTCACGTTGCCCACGCGCCAAACAGCAAGTTTCAGACTCGATCGTCGCATTTTAGGCAGCCGCCCGACGCGGAGGTCTTAGGGTCCAGTGCCTCGCAAAAAGGTCGGCGGCACGTGGAACTGTCAGCTGATCTTGTTGGTCTTAATCAGGTCAGCTCAGCGACGAATCGGAGACGAAATATGTTGGAATCGGAACTCGACAAAAACGGCGGTTGCCCGGTACCGCACGGTACCCCTCACGGCACCCACATGGACGCCGGGTTGATGACGAATCGCGACTGGTGGCCGAACCAGTTGAACCTCAAGGTGCTCCACCAGAATTCTTCGCTGATCGACCCGATGGGTCCGACGTTTCGCTACGCTGACGAGTTCAAGAAGCTCGATCTGGCCGCGCTGAAGAACGACATCTTCGCGCTGATGACGCGCTCGCAAGAATGGTGGCCTGCCGACTACGGTCATTACGGGCCGCTGTTCATTCGCATGGCGTGGCACAGTGCCGGCACGTATCGCATCTTCGACGGCCGCGGCGGCGCGTCCAGCGGCACGCAGCGTTTCGCACCGCTCAACAGCTGGCCCGACAACGCGAACCTCGACAAGGCGCGCCGGCTGCTGTGGCCGATCAAACAGAAGTACGGCAACGCGCTTTCGTGGGCCGACTTGATGGTGTTCGCCGGAAATTGCGCCATCGAGTCGATGGGGCTCAAGCCGTTCGGCTTCGGCGGCGGACGCGTCGACGTGTGGGAGCCCGAAGAAGACATCAACTGGGGCGGTGAAAAGGAGTGGCTGGGCGACCAGCGCTATTCCGGCGATCGCGAGCTCGCGCCCCCGTTCGGCGCCGTGCAGATGGGCTTGATCTACGTGAACCCGGAGGGCCCGAACGGCAAGCCGGATCCGTTCGCATCGGCGCGCGACATCCGCGAGACGTTTGCGCGCATGGCGATGGACGACGAGGAAACGGTCGCGCTCATCGCGGGCGGGCACACGTTCGGCAAAGTCCACGGCGCGGCCGATCCCAAGAAGCACGTCGGCCCCGAACCCGAGGGTGCGCCGATCGAAGAGCAGGGCCTGGGCTGGAGAAACAACTTCGGCAACGGCAACGGCGATGCGACGATCACGAGCGGGCTCGAAGGCGCGTGGACGACGGCCCCGGCGAAGTGGGACAACAACTACTTCGATAACCTCTTCAACTATGAGTGGGAGCTGACGAAGAGCCCGGCCGGTGCGAACCAGTGGAAACCGACAGATTCCGCCGCCGACGGCACGGTTCCGGACGCGCACGATCCGTCGAAGCGCCACGCGCCGATGATGCTCACGACCGATCTCGCGCTCAAAGTGGACCCGCAATACGGGCCGATCTCAAAGCGGTTCCACGAGAATCCGGACCAGTTCGCGGACGCGTTCGCCCGCGCGTGGTACAAGCTGACGCATCGCGACATGGGGCCGCGTTCGCGCTACCTCGGCGCGTTGGTGCCGGCCGAAGAGCTGCTGTGGCAAGACCCGGTTCCCGATGCGACGCAGCCGCCCATCGACGCCGCCGATATCGCGGCGCTCAAAGGCAAGATTCTCGCGTCGGGGCTTGCGGTATCGCAACTGGTCTCGACGGCGTGGGCGTCCGCGGCGACGTTCCGCAACTCCGACAAGCGCGGCGGTGCGAACGGCGCGCGGTTGCGCCTCGCGCCGCAAAAAGACTGGGAGGTCAACCAGCCCGCGCAGTTGGCGACGGTGCTCGGAGCGCTCGAACGGATTCAGAATGAGTTCAACGGCGCGCAGAGCGGCGGAAAGCACGTATCGCTCGCCGACCTGATCGTTCTGGGCGGCTGCGCCGCCGTCGAACAAGCGGCGAAAAACGCGGGCCACGACGTGCAGGTTCCCTTCACGCCGGGCCGCACGGACGCATCACAAGAGCAGACCGACGTCGCGACGTTCGCGGTGCTCGAACCGCACGCGGACGGCTTCCGCAACTACCTGAAGGCCGCACCGTTGGGCGTTTCCGCCGAGGAGATGCTCGTCGATCGCGCACAGCTCATGTCGCTGACCGCTCCCGAGATGACGGTTCTCGTCGGCGGTATGCGCGCGCTGGGGGCGAACGCCGGCCAGACGAAGCACGGTGTGTTCACGGATCGTCCGGGGACGCTCAGCAACGACTTCTTCGTCAACCTGCTCGACATGGGCACGACCTGGAAACGCGCCTCGGGCACGGAGGAGATCTTCGAGGGAAGCGATCGCGCGACCGGCGCCGTGAAGTGGAGCGCCACCCGCGTCGACCTCATCTTCGGATCGAACTCGCAGCTCCGCGCGCTCGCCGAAGTCTACGCGTGCGACGACGCAAAGAACAAGTTCGTTGCGGACTTCGTCGCTGCGTGGAACAAGGTGATGAACCTCGACCGGTACGACCTGGCCTAACCGCGAGAAACGGCGTTCGGGCGTGGCTGGATCGCAGCCGCGCCCGGCCGTCCCGACGGCACACGCATTACAAGGCTGATCGCCTCGTGGCATCTTTGCGCGCGACGATGATGATCTCCGGGCTCGTGGCGGTCACTGGGGTTCGGTTCCAGTCTCCGAACTGTTCCTCGATCAAAAGGCCGGCGTCAACCAGAAAAGGCGAGAGCGAACCCTCATCGAGAAATCTCAAGGTACTCGTACTTACTTGTGGCTGACTCCATCTCGGACTGGTAAATGTGTGGGTGAAGCTGACGAGGCGATCATCGACAGCGCCAGTGACCTCGCGGGTGACCCGCACCTTGACACCTTCGGTGTCCGCGAACTCGACCGGATTTTCGGGCGTCCAGTCGTTCCATGCTCTTGCCAGCCGGTTTCGCGTCTCGAACGCGAAACGGCCATCATCGGTCAATGCCGAACGGATCGCGGCGAGCGAGCGATGGATTTCGTCGTCCTCGATGAGTACCTGAAAAGCATGACCCGTCATGACGACGAGGTCGAACTCGCGGTCCCAACGGGTCGACGCGAGATCTCCCAAGACCCACTCGATACCCGGTCGTTCACGCGCCTGCGCCAGCATACCCGAAGCTGGGTCGAGTCCGCATAGTCGACCGGAATGACCGGCGTCCCGAGCCTCCTGCAGCATCGCACCCGTTCCGCAGCCGACATCGAGAACGGCGCTCGCGGACATGACGAGCGGTAGATAGAAATCGAAGTCCGCTCGTTGTCCTCGCGGGCAAAACTGATCGTACAATGCAGCGAGGCCCGCGTCCTCGAACAGGCGATCGACCATCTGCCATCCTATCACGGGCCCAGCTCGAGACGGAAGCGGGCCTATTGACCAAGGACGCCCCTGGCGGAAAGAACAGAAGCTTGCCTGTCTATCTGCCTGGTTCGCCGTTCGCGAAAGGAACCGTCATGGCTGTTGAATCTTGCATCCCAGTCATTCCGAGCGCAGACCTGGAGAAAAGTCTGCGCTTGTGGGTTGACGGTCTCGGATTCTCGATGAGTTCAGAGATGCGCGAAGATGATAGGCTGATCTTTTGCATACTTCGGAAAGACGACCTGATTCTTATGCTGAACCGGCGTGCGGGGACACCGGTCAAGCCGAAAGACTACGAGGGCATTCGGCTCTACTGGGCGCCAACAGATCTACACGAAACCAGAGAGCGATTGAAGAGCCTCGGGTACGGCGTTTCAGAACTCGTACATCGAGACTACGACCAGACCGAGTTCTTCTTGACCGACGATGACGGCTATTCGCATTGCTTCGGGGTCCCGACCCAAAGATAGACATCGCCATCCAAGCCACCGGCTCGGCGGGGGTGAAAATCCGCAACCAGGGGGTTGCGCTTTCGGCCGCGTTGTGCAACTATAGGGTTGCACATTGGGAGGCATCATGGTTGAAGACCGGATCGAGCGAGAAGTCGTAATCGCTGCTCCACCGGAGCGCGTGTGGGAGATCATCACGCAGGCGGAACACGTCGGCACATGGTTCGCCGACTCGGCGGAGATCGACCTGAGGCCGGGCGGTACGATCGTGCTGCGCTGGGAAAAGCACGGCACGCAATATGCGACCGTCGAGCGGATCGACCCGCCGCGCTACTTCTCGTATCGCTGGAACCCGGCGGTTACCGGCGAAAAGCCGGGCGCCGACGACTCGACGCTGGTCGAGTTCACGTTGACGCCGCACGAAGGGCAGACGCGCGTGCGCGTCGTGGAAACCGGCTTCAGCCGGCTGCAAATCACCGAGACCAAGCGCGCCGAGCAGTTCGAGAACAACAGCGAAGGCTGGGCGATCCAGCTCCGTGACCTGCACGAATACGTCGAAGGGCTTGCGGGGTAACGCCGCGAGGCGGCGATGAACACGCGCAAGGGCGACGTAGACGAGGTGCTCGTCGCCCTGGCCGACCCCACGCGGCGCCGGCTGCTCGACGCGCTCGCTGCGCATCCGAAAACGACCGCGACGGCGCTGGCGGAAAAACTCCCCGTGACGCGCCAGGCGATCGTGAAGCATTTGGGCGTGCTCGAGCAAGCCGGGTTGGTCGAAGCGCGCAAACGAGGCCGCGAAGTGCAGTTCTCCGTTCGCTCCGAGCGCCTCGAAACCACGGCGCGCTGGATGCACGGCGTCGCAGCGGCGTGGGACGAACGGCTCGATAAGATCAAACGTCTGGCAGAAAAGCAATGAGGATGGAACGATGATCGACCACAAGAGCGGGTTCAGCGATCGCGGACGGCTTCAACGGCTCCGTGCCCGATCTGGTGAGCCACGACGTGTCGTTCTACGCCGTCTCGCGCGCGCCGCTCGCGAAGCTGCAAGCGTTCAAGCGGCGAATGGGCTGGAGCTTTCCGTGGGCGTCGTCGTTCGGGGGCGATTTTAACTACGACTATCAGGTCGCGCGCGCCGAAGAACAGCAGCGGTCCGGGAACGGCGAGTACAACTTCCGCGAGACGGACATGCGGCCGCCGTCGAACCTGCCGCCGGACAGCTGGGTCGCGCAGATCGCGAACAGCACCGGGACCGACGTGGCGACGTACATGCGCGAAGCCCCCGGGCTGAGCGCGTTCGTGCTGAAAGACGGCGTCGTGCCCCGGGGCGGGATGCTCTAGGCGCACGCGTTTCGGGTAGATCACGTCAGGCTGGGTATTCTGGTTCCGGGGATCCGCCGGGGCGGTCGCACCCGGCGCCGGGATCGGCGCATTCCCGGGTACCCTACGACGCAACTGTGCCCGGTGCGGGGTTGAAGACACGTTGATGACGGAGTACTGCGGCGACGGGCCCGCACGACGGATAGAGCGCGCGCACGCGTTTCTTCAATCCGACGGCGAGATGGCGACGCTCATCGCGCGCTATCCGTGGGCGGATCACCCGCTGGGCGCGCTGCACGAATGGCCGCAGAGTCTGAAGACGGCGGTGAGCCTCATCCTCAACTCGCGCCACCCCATGTGGATCGGTTGGGGCCGCGAGATGTCCTTCCTCTACAACGATGCGTACCTGCACGTGCTCGGACTCGCCAAGCACCCCTGGGCGCTCGGCCGGCCCGCATCGGAGGTGTGGGCTGAAATTTGGGACGTGTGCGGACCGCTCGCCGACAAAGTGTTCCGCCACGGTGAGGCCAGCTTCGTCGACGACGTGCGCCTCCTCATGAACCGCGGCGACTTCCTGGAAGAGACGTTCTACTCGTTCTCCTACAGTCCGATCCGCGACGAATCCGGCGAGGTCGGCGGGTTGTTCTGTCCGTCGAACGACGTCACCGCGAAAGTTCTTGGCGCGCGCCGCTCGCGCACGCTTTCCGAGCTCGTGTCGAACGCGCTGGTGCAGAAGTCGCCGGCCGCCGCCTGCGCGTCGGCAGCGGCGACGCTGGCCAAGAACGCCGACGACGTTCCGTTCGCGCTCATCTACATGGTGGACGGCGAAGGCTGCACGCTGCAAGATGCCGCCGGCGTCGCCGACGCCGGCACGATGGTGGCGGACGCGGTCGCCGGCGTCGTGCGCGAGGGCCGCTCGCGGCTCCTTGCGGTTCGCGACGTCGACGTCGTGCTCTCGCATCCGACCGAGCAGCAGATCGCGGACGCCGTCGTGTTGCCGATGGCGGGCGGGGCGGAAGCACGCCCGATCGGCGCGCTCGTCGCGGCGGTGAATCCTACGCGTCCGTTCGACGCCGAATACCGGGCGTTCTTCGAGCTCGTCGCGTCGAACATCGGTGCGGCGGTGCAAAACGCGCGGGCGGCGGAGGAAGAGAGGCGGCGCATCGACCTGCTCGCGGAGATGGACCGCGCGAAGACGGCGTTCTTCTCCAACGTCAGCCACGAGTTTCGCACGCCTCTCACGCTGATGCTCGGACCGCTCGGCGAGCTTTCGCAGTCGCAGGACGAACGAAGCCGCACGCTGGCGTCGACCGCGCGGCGCAACGCGCTGCGGCTCCTGAAGCTGGTGAACACGCTCCTCGAATTTTCCCGGCTCGAGGCCGGCCGCAACGACGCCGTGTTCGCGCCGGTGGATTTGGCCGGCTTGACGCGCGACGTGGCCAGCAGCTTTCGCTCGGCGATCGAAAGCGCCGGCCTGCGCTTCACCGTGGAGACCGCGCTCGACGAGCCGGTGTTCGTCGACAGCTCGATGTGGGAGCGCATCCTGCTCAACCTGCTCTCCAACGCGCTGAAATTCACGTTCGACGGCAGCATCACCGTGACGCTTCGGCGTGCCGGCGACAGCGCCGAGCTGTGCGTGAGCGACACCGGGGTGGGCATCGCCTCGAACGACCTTCCGCAACTCTTCGAGCGCTTTCACCGCGTGCGCGGCGCGAAGTCGCGCAGCCACGAGGGCACGGGCATCGGCCTCGCGCTAGTCCACGATCTCGCGGCCTTGCACGGCGGCACCGTCGACGCCGAGAGCGCGGTTGGCAAAGGCACGTCGTTCCGCGTCCGCGTTCCGCTGGGCAGCGGGCACTTGGACGCCGCCAAGATCGGCGCGTACGACGGTACGTCGTACGCAAGCGCGGTCGAGCAATATCTCGCCGATATCGATGCGACCCTGACGCGCGCCGGCACCGCCGGCGCAGCCGCCCCGAGAGCCGGCGGTTCGCGACCGCGCATTCTGTTGGCCGACGACAATGCGGATCTGCGCGACTACGTCGGCGGCATCTTGTCCGGCCGGCACGATGTCACGGCGGTGACGAACGGGCGCGAGGGACTCGACGCGGCGCGCGCGGGATCGTTCGATCTCATCGTGAGCGACGTCATGATGCCCGAGATGGACGGCTTCGAGTTCCTTGCCGGCGTGCGCGCCGACGATCGGATCGCCGCCACACCGTTCATCATGCTGTCCGCCCGCGCGGGCGAGGAAGCATCGCTGGAGGGGTTGCGCGAGGGCGCCGACGACTACATCGTCAAGCCGTTTTCCGCCGACGAGCTGCTCGCACGCGTCTACGCGCAGCTCAACGGGGCCGCGATCCGCGCGCAAGCGCACAAAAATCTGCGTGCGAGCGAGGAGCGTTTTCGAACGCTCGCGGCGGCGCTGCCGTATATCGTGTTCGAGAGCGACGAGACCGGCGCGGCGCTCTTCGTCAGCGACGAATACTCGGCTTACACGGGCCTGCCGACGGATTCGGCGCACGGCTCGGGCTGGATCGACATCGTTCATCCGGAGGACGTGGCGCGCACGGAGCGAGCATGGGCCGGCGCGATCGCGTCGTCCGAGCCGTTTTCCGAGCAGTTTCGATTGCGACGCGCCGACGGCACGTATCGCTGGTTCGCCGCGCGCGCGCTGCCGCAACGTGGGCCCGACGGTGCGATCTCGCGCTGGATCGGCACGATCACCGACGTGCAGGACCAGCGCCGCGCTGCGCACGAGCGCGACTTTCTTTCGCGCTCCTCGGAGATCTTCGCGCAATCGCTCGATCTCGACGCGACCCTCAACGCCGTCGCCTGGTTCACCGTACCGGACATGGCCGACTGGTGTCAGATCGACCTGCGCACGGACGACGGCCGGATCAAGACCGTCGCAATGGCGCACCGCGATGCCGACAAGGATCGCATCGCGCAGCGGTTCGTCGGCCGCACGCACCTCAATCCCCAGGCCGAACACGGCAGCCCGTACGTGATCCGGACCGGGAAGTCGCAGATCATCGAAGTCGTGCCGGCCGAGATCATCGGTGCCGCGGTCGGCGACGACGACGAGACGCGCATGTACCAAGAGCTCGGCGTGCACTCGATGATCGCCGTGCCGCTGGTGGCTGAAGGCGAAACGCTCGGCATGCTGGGCGTGCTCTACGGCGCGTCGCGCCGCCAATATTCCGGAGACGACGTTCCGATGCTCCAAGAGCTCGGGCGCCGAGCCGGCTTGGCGATTCACAAGGCGCGCTTGTTCGAGCGCGAACACCGCGCGGCCGAGTCGTTTCAAGAGGCGTCGCTCCCGGCGTCGCTGCCGAAAGTACCCGGCCTGACCTTGGACGCGTTCTACGCGCCCGGCCGCGCGGAGGCGCAGGTCGGCGGCGACTGGTACGATGCGTTGCGGCTGGTCGACGGCCGCGTGATCGTCTCGATCGGCGACGTCGCCGGCAGCGGACTGCAGGCTGCGGTCACGATGGGCAACATGCGGCAGATCATCCGCGGGATCGCGCAAGTGCACGCCGATCCGGCGCTGATGCTCAACGCGGCCGACCGCGCGCTGCGCCTGGAGCATCCTGACAAATTCGTCACCGCGTTCGTCGGGGTCGTCGACACCATCACCGGCCTGTTGACGTACGCGTCGGCGGGTCAGACGCCGCCGCTGTTGCGACACCCGGACGGGACGATCGAGCCGCTGTCGGCGACCGGCTTGCCGCTCGGGCTCCGATCCAATGCAGAAAACACGCGGAGCACGACGATCGAGCTCCCCGCCGGTGCGTGCTTACTGTTGTACACCGACGGCCTGACGGAGTTCGATCGCACGCCGCTCTCGGGCGAACGCCGCCTCAGCACGCACTTCGGCGAAGTTGCGAGCGAAGGATGCGAATATCTCGCCCAGCGCCTGGTCGAGCGCATGATGCCCAACGGCATCGCGCGTGATGACGTCGCCATCCTCGCGCTCACGATGCGCGCACCGCTCGACCGCGACGAGCGCGGCCGCGAGCTGCTGCAGCGCTGGTCGTTCGACACCGCGGACGGTCGTTCGGCCTCCGCATCGCGGCGTGCGTTCGCCGACGCCTTCGCCGACCACGGCGCGGGCCTGGAGGACGTCGCCATGGCCGAGATGGTATTCGGCGAGCTCGCGAGCAATACGGTGCGCTATGCGCCCGGCCCCGTCGACGTGATCGCGGATTGGAGCGGCCCTGACCCCGTGCTGCACGTGCTCGACAAGGGGCCGGGCTTCCGACACATCTCCATGCTGCCGCCCGACCTGCTGAGCGAATCCGGTCGCGGGCTATTCATCGTGTCGGCGCTGACGCACGACTTCCGCGTCTCCAAAGGCCACGGCGGCGGGAGCCATGCGCGAGCGGTCTTGCGCACGCAGCGCCGGCAACTCGTCGCCAACCACACCGACGCGCTTTCGACCGCGCCGCTGTACGCGTTCGGCGAGCGCGGCGGCATCATGTCGGACTGACGCTACGGCGGGCTGACGAACGAAATCGCACACCCCGACCGAACGGTCTTCTGAATCTCCGCGACGCCGTCGGTATACTCGAGTAGCTCGCGCACGCGCTCGGGATCGGCACTTGACTCGACACGCGCGAAATACTGGATGCTCTTCGCAGGCTCCCCGGCGGCGCCGAAGTCGCCCTCGACCGTGACCTCGACGCTGTCGATCGCGATCCCGGCCTCCGCGGCTTCGCGATAGAGATCGTTACAATAGCACGTCGCGAGAGCTAGAAACAGCAGCTCACCCCCGTTGACGTCGGAGCCACCCCCGGGCTTCGCGGATATCGCTACCGCTCGCGTCCGGCCTTCGGTGCTAACTTCAACGGCATGATTCGATCCGCGGTTCTTGACACGAGCGACGATGTGCATCCGATCTATGTGCCTCCTGCGAACGTGAGAGTTTCCTCAATACGCATCGTGTCAGCGTTTTTTTGCGTTCAGCGCGAGAGGCGACGGCAGGACGCCTGCGTGTTGATTCTATTGGGATGTCCGTCCTTCGCGAGCCGCTGGTCGAGTTCGGTGAACGTATCGAACGACGTCCGGTGCACCGTGAGGCGATTGCGCTCCGTCTCGCCGGGGAGGAGCACATCTTCCCAAACCAGCGTGTCGCCGCGCCACCCTCGCGAGGTGCTCACCCAAACGTCGTGCGGGCGCGCTCCCGTTTCGACGTACAGTCCGAAGGACGTGCGCGCCATTTGACCGCTCAGCCGGGCTCGCCGCACGCCGATCGCGTAGGCCGTCTCGACGCGCAACACGGGCGGCACCACGGCGTCGATTCTAAAGCGGTATGTCAGGACGTACCGTTGCCGGCGCAAATTCGTCCCCTCGCAGCGCCACGTGCCGCGATAGAAATCGAGTACGGGATCGGGGGGCGGCGCGGTCAGCGCCGCGGCGATGACAAGTGCGGCGACCATTCTGCGCGGTACTCGGCGGCTCGGCGAGCCTCCTCCGGCAGCCGCGCCCAGGCAGGTCCGCTAGGGCACGACCGAGCGGGGCCGCGTGCCCGACATCGTCGTGGGGCAGCGAGGCGCGTGCATCACATAGCACGCGGTCCTAGGGACGTTCGTGGGATAGACGGTAGTCCGCGCTCAGCAGGGCGGCGGCCTCTAGATACAGGACAGACGAGAATGCCCTCAAGGGCGTCTCCTCTGATCGCGGAGGCCGTAACGCTATGATCCGACTCTTGGCGATCGCCATTGTCGCAGCCGCCGCATCCTTTCCTTCGATGGGTTTGGCGCAAGTGACCAAGGACGTACCGGTAGACGGGATCGTGATCCACTACTCCTCAGCCGGGGAGGGAAGGCCGCTGGTTCTTCTCCATCATTTCGGCTGGTCGGGCACGGTGTGGGAGCCCTTCGTTTCCACGTTGGCAAAGAACCACCGGGTCATCATCGTCGACTTGCCGGGACACGGCGGCTCAACGGGCTGGAACGAGGCGCGTTACGACTATCCCCGCAATTCGGCGCGCATTCTGCAGATGCTGGACGCAATAGGGATACGCGAGTTCGACGCCATAGGCGCCAGCAGCGGTTCCGTCACCTTACTTCAAATGGCGGTTGCGCAGCCGGCACGAATCGGCCGGATGATTCTCGTGAGCTCGACGCCGGTCATGGCGCCGCAAACGATCGAGTGGCTCAACGCAAACGCGTGCGCTCCCGTGACCGAGGACGATATCCGAGAGGGCCTGCCGTACCAGACGCACGGCCGCGAACAGGTCATCGGTCTCGCGAAGATGTTTTGCGAGGAACGCTACAACCCATTGAACATCACGGCCGATCAACTTAAGACGATAACCGCGACGACGCTTGTCGTCCACGGAGATCGCGACAGAATTTTTCCGTTGTCGAGCCCAATCACCGAAGTTGCAAACATCCCGCACGCGTTCCTATGGGTACAGCCCAACGCTGGACACGTCTTCATCTTCAAGCCAGAACACCGGCAGAGCTTCTTGGACATGGCCACGATTTTCTTGAGCGGAGCGTGGAAGTAGAGTTGCCCGCTATGAAGATCCGGCTCTGGGCGCTTACTGCGCTCCTCCTCGTCGGTCGCCCGGTACTCGCGGACCAAGACCACACGCGAGCCGCATTTCGGGACGTCATCGCGCGTCTGATCGTCGCCGCGAACGCCGTGCCGGCCTTCGGCTCCGTCACCGGGAAACAGATCGCAGACGACCACGGGGACCGCAGGAACGCGTTGACCGTGTTCGTTCCGGTGTTCAGCGCGTGCGAGATCCGCAACGACTGGCACGTCCCAACCGCCCTCCTGTGCCGGACGGCGGCGAATCCGAATGCATCCGCCGTGCACACGCGATTCGACGAGCTGGCGGCCGATCTCCGGTCGGTACTCACGACTCGACGTCTGTTGGACCGGACCAGGAACATCGACGTCGGGCCATGTGTTGGGTCGGCATCAATTTTTCAAAACGGCGAGCGATGTTTCGTGGCCTGGATCGCGAGCGGTCAAGTGGCGCTCGCCGAAGAGTCGGATGCGAAGGGGCGCAGGTACCTGCTCATGCGAATTGGGAATTTCTGACAGCGCGCGTCAACGCTGACCTTCGTACGCGTGGGTCATCTTTTCGAGGCGACGTCGTTCGCCTCCATCTCAGCCACATGGCGTGTCAGGCGGGCACGGTCGACGACTCGGCGCTCGTGTACGCCGTCACCGATTTCGTGCTCAAAGTCGGTCGCGCGCACCGAAAACGTGACGCGCGTGCCGTCGACCGCCGTCACTTCGGCTTCGGCGCGGACCTTCCGTCCGACCGGCGTCGCCGCAAGATGCCGTACGCTGACCGCGGTGCCGACCGCAGTTTCGCCCACGTCCAGATACGGCACGATTGCGCGCAGCGCCGCGTTCTCCATGAATTTGATCATGACGGGGGTCGACAGGACCGGCGGCAGGCTCGCATCCTTGAACGTGCTCGCAAGATCCTCGCGGCGGACGATCGCCTCGAACGTTCCTTTTGCACCGATCGGAATGGACCGCATCGAGAGCCCTTCTTCACGGCCATCAGAAGTACCCCATAGGACGTTTACCGCCACTCGTTCGCGCCGCCGGAAGCCGACACGGGTCGTACATACGACGGAACCGCAAGAAGGCCGATCGACCCGCCGTCACCCGAAAACGGGTTGCTGGTCTAAAGGTTCCCGCAAGCGACGATAACGCCTAACGCCTTGTCCGACTTGCTGACGGCGATCGACGCGTGCATTGCGTGCAGCTGCGCGATCGTGAACCCCGCAACCATCGTTGTTCCGAGAACGCCGCGGGTGACCATGCCAAGGTCGCTCAGGACCGCCCCGTTCGAACCGCAGCTACCCTTGCGAAGGCGCGGAGGGCCCGCACCCCTGAATGCCAAGCAGCCACTCGTACCTTCTGCTGTTCGCAAGCGGCGGGGCTCTTGATATTACCGTAGCCCTGCCGCCTGGCCGAAAAGTCGAGGGCGTGTTTTACTACCGCCGCTAGCCTTTGCATTGTCCGCGACGGCGGGTTTCATTGGGCGCACGGCGTACGAGCGAAGCGATGGGGACGAAGCCGAGATCGGCTACTCTCTCGATTACGGCCGGCGCCGTCGGAGTGCTCGTATGGGTTGCCGCTCTGCCGGCAGCACAGACGGTGTCGGCCGCTTCTGCGGCGCCGGAGCCGGCGCCGCCGCTCACGGCGGCTGTGCAGTCGAAGATCGATACGGACATCCGGGCGGCGTTGAGCGCGTCGCACACGCAGGGCGCGACGATTCTGATCGTCCGCGACGACGCCGTCGTGTTCGCGCGCAGTTACGGATTGCGCGACGTCGAGCGATCATCGCCGGCTGACGCGCATACGCGCTATGAGATCGGGTCGATCACGAAGCAGTTCACCGCAGCTGCGATTCTCCAGCTGAAGGAAGCCGGCAAGATCGACCTCGATGCGCCGGTCGCGACCTATGTTCCGTCCGCGCCGCATGCCGGGGAGATCACGGTCCGGCAACTTCTCTCGCATACGAGTGGGCTTGCGGAATACACCGACGCCCCGAACTTCGACACGCTAGCGGCGACGCCGGCGACGTTCGACCGCGTCCTGTCGCCGATCGCCGGAAAGCCGCTCGGCTTCACGCCTGGGTCGGCGTTCGCGTACTCGAACACGAACTACGTGATCCTCGGCCGGATCGTCGAGCGCGTGTCGGGTCAAACGTGGGAAGCATACGTGCAGCAGCACCTCTTCGTGCCTGCCGGCATGCGGGAGTCGGCGACGATGGCGCAAGAGGACCGGCTTGCGGATATGGCGCGTGGTTACGTGTACGCGCAGGGGCGCGCCGCCGCATCGAAGCCGATCGCCGAATCCTGGGCTTCGTCAGCCGGAGGCATCGTGTCGACGGCCGACGACTTGCGACTGTGGGGCGAGGCACTGTCTTCCGGCCGCATCATCTCCGCATCCGACTACGAGCTCCTCACCAGCCCCACGAAGCTGGCGGACGGTTCGACCACCGCGTACGGGTTCGGGATGAAAGTCGATCGTTTCGAGGGCCAGCCGCGAATCTGGCACGACGGCAACACCAATGGCTTCGACGGCAGCGATCAGTTCTTTCCAAGCCAGGGCGTACGCATCATCGTCCTGACGAACACGCTCGCCGCCGGCAGCGACGCGATCGCGGAGCATGTGTACAACGACCTCTTTCCCGCCATTGCCTCTGCCGCCGTGCGCGCCGCGGAATCGCAGCCGTCCGGACCGCCTCCGACGGCTCGCGACGAAGATTTGTACGCGCGAACCGTTGCGACCATGCGAGACCTCGCCGAGCCGCGCTTTCTCACGTTCACGTTCAACGTCACGTTGCAGGGTGACATCAGTACGACCTTACTCGACCGGCACGGCATCGCCGTGTTTCGCATCTGGGACGGCCCGACGTGCAAGGCACACGGACAGCCAAGCGGATCGTGGGCGACGCGTCACCGCGCCAGTGACGACCTCTCATCCGTCGCGAACACGCCACAGAGCCATCTGCTGACCCGCTCCCCGTTCTTCAACCCGACCTGGACCGGTGCGTATGACTGGTTACGGTTCGGAAAAGTAGGACGACCCTTCGGCCAAAGGTTATCTGCGCAACCCTCACCGGCGCCGAACGAGCAGCTCAAGACGATCGGGATGGTCACAGCCCTCGGGCCGAGCTTGTACCGCATACGAGCCGCGAATGCGGCGCTCTGCCCGGGCGGCCAACAGGGTCGACATCTTGTGTTGGCGGCGCGGAACGGTGATGTATTAATGCATCCGCTGACCGACGTGACGATCGACCTTGCCGCAACGCGGTTCTGCAGTATGCGCTTCCACAATCCCAACGTAGGCGGTATCTCTTTTGCGGAACTTCACTTCGGTACCGTCAACGGCTATTGGATGACGACGAGGGTGGATATCGATTTTCGGAGCTTCGGTCAGTTCGGGATCGGAGGCCGGCGCTCATCGTGGCACATCACATACGACGACATGCGGTTTCCCGATGCGCTCGACGACGCGCTCTTCAGCTTGCCTGTCAGACCAATCCGTTCCGAACGGAGCAGCCGGCCAATGTGACTGAATCGACGCGTGAAGCCGCGGGGCTACCCCTATCCCAGTTCGATCCACACCGGCGCGTGGTCGCTGGTCTTCTCCTTGGCGCGCACCGCGCGGTCGACGCCGGCAGCCACGAGCCGAGGCGCCACCTGCGGGCTCAACATGAAGTGGTCGATGCGCAGGCCCGCATCCCGGCCGAACGCGTTGCGGAAGTAGTCCCAGAACGTGTAGATCCGCTCGCCCGGGTGCAGCGTCCGCAGCGCGTCCGTCCATCCCTGCGCCGCAAGGCGGCGGAACGCATCACGCACTTCGGGACGGAACAGCGCATCGTCGACCCAGCGCTCCGGCTTGTAGACGTCGAGCTCGGTCGGCATGACGTTGTAGTCGCCCGCGAGCACGACCGGGATGCGGCGCTGCAAGAGACTCGCGGCGTAGCCCAAGAATGCGTCGAACCACGCGAGCTTGTAGTCGAACTTTGGGCCCGGAGCGGGGTTGCCGTTGGGTAGGTACAGGCAGCCGATCAGCACGCCGTTCACCGTCGCCTCGATGTAGCGTGAGTACGCGGCGTCGGGTTCGCCGGGCAGCCCTCTGCGCGTTTCGACCGGCGGCTCACCGCGCGTGAGAATGGCAACCCCGTTCCAGCTCTTCTGCCCGAGCCAAATCGCGCCGTACCCGGCGTCTCGTATCGCAGCTGCGGGAAACTTTTCTTGCGGCGCCTTCAGCTCCTGAAGGCACACGACGTCGGGCCGCGCTTCCGCGAGCCATTCCAGCAGCACCGGCAGCCGCCCGTTGATCCCGTTGACGTTGTACGTCGCAATCTTCATCGGAAACCTCGTGTAGCGTGCGCGCCGTCCAGCGCGGCTGCTAGCGCTTGAGGACGACGTGCGTCGCGTATTCCGTCGCCTGATGCTCGGTGACGCCGTAGCCGAGCGCCGGCAGGTCGATTCCGGCGAACAACGCTTCGCCTTGGCCCAGCACGACCGGGGATACGGCGAAATGCAGCTCGTCGATGAGGCCGGCACGCAGATATTGGCGCACGGTCTCGACGCCGCCGCCGATCTTGACGTCGCGACCCTTGGCGGCGATCTTCGCCTGTTCCAGTGCGGCCTCAATACCGTTGGTCACGAAGATGAACGTCGTCCCGCCTTCCATCTCGATCGGGTCGCGCGGATGGTGCGTGAGTACGAACGTGGGCGCATGATACGGCGGATCGGCGCCCCACCAACCCTTCCAATTGTCATCCGGCCAAACGCCGCGGATCGGCCCGAACATGTTGCGACCGAGAATGAACGCCCCAAAGCCATCCATCGAACGATGTGCGTACGCCTCGTCAACGCCGTCTGAGCCGCCGCCTTCACCGGTCATTTCCCGGAACGTGCGCGTGCCGAAAAACCATTGGTGCAGCTCCTGTCCGCGCTTGCCGAGCGGATGTTCAAGACTTTGGTCGGGCCCTGCCCCGAAGCCGTCGAGCGAGATCGAAAAACCGCCAACGCGCACTTTCGGCATGAGCAGAACCGGTTCGTGTTCGGCCACAACAGTTCCCCGCGCTACGCGAGCGCGACGGAGGTGCGATGTAGGCTAAACGCGGTCTCGGCACGGGTCGGCGCGGCCTTCGAGCGCGTCCAATGTTTCCCACGGTGCCGGATAAGAGCTCGGTTCCACTGGCACGGACGGCCAGCGAAAGTGAGCGCGCAGCGCGTGGTACGACGGCGAATCCGGCAGCGGAAAGCGGTCGAACACGTCGCTCCAGCCGCGAAACAGCGCGACCGTGTCGCGATCGGGCGGCACGCCGAAGTCGCACGCAGCGCAGATGCGCTGGACGTAGTCGGCGCGGTCGTAGTCGTCCTCGAATTCCTCGCCGTGTTCGACGTCGGGGTAGACGCTGTGATCGATCATCCTAATTCCTGTGGTCCCCGGCCGAGGGCCTCGAGGATATCAGTGTCTTCCCGAGCGATGCGCTCGATCGCGGCGTGAAGGTGCGCTTTCGTAACGCGCACGGCGCTGAGATGCGCTCGCAAAGCTTCTCGCACAATGTCTGACGGGGACTTCCGCTCGATCCTCGATCGGCGGCAGAGTTCCTCATAAAGTTCATGGTCGAGCCGGAGTTGCATCTGCTTGACGTTAGCCACATCGCGTTGACCCTGTGCCACACAGCGGAGCCGTTCGGGTCCGGGCACTACACGCAATCGCGAAACGGATCGTCACGCCCTTCGAGTGCGTCAAGCATCTCCCAATTCGCAGTTGAGAGGCAGAGATCCATCGGCACGGCGCTCCAACCGAAGTGCGCACGGAATGCATGGTACGCAGGCGAGGCGGAGACCGGAAAACGGTCGAACACCGTGCGCCAGCCGCGTAGAAGTGTCACGGTATAGTGCTCGGGCGGAACGCCGAAGTCCCATGACGTGCAGACGCGATGCAGATAATCCGCACGATCGAAGTCGTCCTCGAAGTCGTCGCCGTGCGCGACGTCGGGATATACGCTGTGGTCGATCACTGCCCCGGTCCTTCGTCGTCGCGCCTACCGTCTCCGCGCGGGCTGCGGTCGGGTCGGCAGCGAACACGTCGCGGAACCATTCCCGGAGCTCGGCGGCGCGTCCGCGTTCGTCGGGGGCGATCCGCTCGAGCGGCCGCGCGCGGCGATGCCGGCCAGCCAGTGCTGCCGCCCGGCGAGCATCGCTACGTCGCGGCCGGGGTTCTTGGACCCCAGTTCCCGGCAGCGTTCGGGCGTCGCGAGGCCCGCCGTGACGATCTCGCGGATGTCGCGGAAGTCGCGCGGGGCACACGGTTCACCAATGCGTTCATCTTCGCGGCGATGTTGTCGGCGGGCGTCTCGATCGGGAAGCGCCCCCAAGGACTGGCGACCGGCGACTCAATCGCAATGCGCAACGCGCCTTAAACGAAAGAGCGTCCCTCGACGCTCGATGGAGTCATCGAGCCCGTTCGCGCTCCTGCACATGGTAGCCGAAATCTCTCGCGACCAAGCGAACGCTTCGCGAGCGGCGTCGAGCGCAACCGGATCGGGAATATGCGCCACCAGGCATCTACATCGGCGGTGCTCCGGTAATCGAGGTAATGCTTCAACGCGAAGCCACCGCCAAGGACGAACTGCTCCGCTTCCGGACGGTCCTTGAGCCGATCGAGAAAGGCGGCGGCGAAGGTCTGGGTGCTCCGGCTTCCTGGGTCGATAGTACGCGATCCCGGGTTCGTTACTTCGGCGCTTGGAGCAGGCCGATCATGGAGCCGTCGGCGTCCTTTGCGATCGCGATGATTTTTCCGTAGCCGATGTCGGTGGCGTCTTGCACTTTCTCGGCGCCGGCATCGATGAGCGCCTGGAGGCTCGCGGCCGCGTCGTCGACCGACCAGTATGCGAGCGCGCCGGTGGATCCGCGCTGGTGGCCCTGCGGGTCCAGGCCGACTTCGAGCTCGCCCAGCCTGAAGCCGACGTAGTAGTCTTGTTCGACGTAGGGATCGGTTCCAAGCAGCGTGCGATAGAGGTTCGTCGCGTTCTTCAGATTGCTGACGGGAAACACGATGAGAGAACAACCGGTCACGGTGAAAGACTCCTCGAGATGAGCTGCGCCGATGCCGCGGCGTCACATCGGAAGCCGCCGGCTCGACATATCCATGACGGACGCCGCGGGAACGATGTGACCGGGCGCCGACATGGGAGAGTCTGATGGACGGTGGCCGAGGCTGGCTGGCGGAGCGGTTCGAGGGCGAACGCGCGCGCTTGTCGGGAGTCGCATATCGCATGCTCGGATCGCGGAGCGACGCGGAAGATGCGCTCCAGGAATCGTGGGTGCGCATCAGTCGTGCCGATGCCGCTGAGATAGCGAACCTCGGCGGCTGGCTGACGACCGTCGTCGCCCGCGTCTGCCTCGACATGCTGCGTTCGCGCAAGAGCCGCCGCGAGGAGCTGGTCGCCGACGACCCGCGCACGCGTGAACCATCGACCGAACAGGGACCCGAGCATGAAGCGGTGTTGGCGGACTCGATCGGCCTCGCGCTGCTGGTCGTCCTCGAAACGCTCAGCCCGGCGGAACGCGTCGCGTTCGTGCTGCACGACATGTTCGACGTCCCGTTCGAGGAGATCGCACCGATCGTCGGGCGCTCGTCCGCCGCGGCGCGCCAGCTCGCGAGCCGCGCGCGCCGGCGCGTGCAGGGTGCGAAGCCCGACGGTGGCGCTGACGCACGCAGACGAAGCGAGATCGTGCGCGCATTCCTCGCGGCGTCCCGATCGGGCGACCTCGAAGGCCTGATCAGCCTCCTCGATCCGAGCGTCGTCCTGCGAGCCGATGCCGCGGCAGTCGCAACAGGTGCAACGGCGGAGGTGCGCGGCGCTGCAGCCGTTGCCGCAACGTTCTCCGGACGCGCACGAGCCGCGCGGCCGGCGCTCGTCGACGATGCGTTCGCGCTGGTGTGGGCGCAGGGCGGAACGCCGCGCGTGGTGTTCGCATTCACGTTCGGCGACGGAGTCATCGCCGGGATCGACCTCATCGCCGATCCGGATCGCCTTGCACGCTTCTCGATCGAGTTCATCACGACGGAAGCGGACGAGCAATGAAATTCGATCGCACGCGCTTGCTCGCCGTATTTGCGGATGCTATAATGTAGCTACGCGCACACGCGCACACAATATAGCGACTCGGCCGGTGCAGCAACACCGACCGAGTCCGTCACCCGATGGAAGTTGGCCCACCGAATGACAAACGCTCGATTCGACGCGCTCGCGTCGAAAACCCGGTCACGCCGTGGCGGACGCTTTCGCCACACCGAACGCGGCACCATCGGCTTCTGCCTCGTCCGCGTCATCTGGCTCACCGCGATCTTCGCCCGCCGCGAATCGGTGACGATCGCGGAATACCGGCGCCGATTCGGCGTCTCGCTGCGCTCGTTCCACCGCGACCTCGCGTTGCTCCGCGAAGCCGGCTTCTACCTCGAGACGGCAGCCGCGGGCGACTTACCGCATGGTCTGCTTCGCACGCGACAACGATGGGGTGTAGCGTGCAACGACGACTGCGCTTCCAATGGATCCTGCCCGACAACGACCCGATTGATCCGGACATCGCAACGTGGGCGAAGTTCGTCGCACACCGGTTCGTGCGCCGGTGGTGGCTGAGCGCGCTCATGCTGCTCGACCACCCGCCGCTCTATCGAGACTATCGCAGGCGCTTCGGCGTCTCGATGGACACATTCCGCCGCGACAAGAGAAAGATACGCCTCACGCTCTGGTACATCTACGCATGCCTGCACGGCCAGTACCGCACGTGCTGGTACATCGAGAGCATATCCCATGAGTAGGAAGAACGTCGTCCCGTTCAGGCCGCCCGAGTCGTTCAAACGCTTCGGCATCGATTGGACGCGCGATGCCGCGAACGACGGCGAGCGAACGTTGCGCGAGGCGTATCTCACCTACGAGCTCTCATGCAGGCAAGACGGCCTGGTGTCGATCCTCCTCTTGGCCATCGTATCCCGGCGCCAGGGAGCAGTCGCCGAGGATCTCCAAGCCGCCGCAGACTTCGCCGAAGTCATGCTGTCGATGACGCTGCGAAAGCATCGGGACGATGCCATGGAGGCGGTCCATCGCTACGTCACGCAAGGCGGGACGGTATGGACGTAACCGCGTGAGGATGAACCGACGTACTCGTTCGCGCACAGTTGCCCCCCCCCGGCCGCCGCAGGTGTAGGGTGAACACCGCTCGCGCGGGTTCGCAGTAACGGCCGACGATCCGGAGCCCTACGCATATCCGTTGGTCACATCGGCAGCGTTCCTCGAGAGGTGAGATTCTCGACGTGGCTTACAAAAGGGTGGGATCCGGAGCGTATGTTCTTCTATGCGCAATGCAGTTTGCGGCGCAGTATTGGCCCCGGTACCGGACGGCCAAGATGATCAGACGATTGCGCCCTAGGACTTGCTAACCCGACCTGAAAGCCACAAAAGAATGAGCATGCCAATCGTTCGAGGATCGAAGCGCCACCGTCGGAGAGACCAATGTCGGCAAGAGGCAGAGAAGCAAGGACGAGCAGAGGTGGCCTCGGTTAATCGGACAGCCTGATATGTGATGACTTTGCCTGCTGCGGGTCGAAAAGCCCGCGACGAGGAGTAGTCATCGTGAAACGTTCCCGCCGCAATCACACGACGGCCTTCAAGGCCAAGGTGGCACTGGCCGCGATCAAGGGTGATCAGACCGTCGCCGAGCTCGCGAAGCGCTTCGACGTCCATCCCAACTCGATCGTGCAATGGAAGAATCAGCTGCTCGAGCGAGCCGGTGAAGTATTCGATGGCGAGGCGCCTGCGAAGAACGGGGCACCGGACATCAAAGAGCTACACGCCAAGATCGGCCAGCAGGCGCTGGAGATCGATTTTTTAGAACACGCGCTCGGACGTATCGACGGGTCGAGCGCAAAGCGATGATTGATCGCGACCACGCTTTGCCGCTCTCGCATCAAGCGGAGCTGCTGAATCTCTCGCGCAGTTCGCTTTATTACCTTTCGGTGCCGATCTCCGAACCGGATCTGGAGTTGATGCGCGAGATCGATCGGCTTCACACCGACTACCCGTTTGCCGGCGCGCGGATGCTGCGCGACATGCTGCGGAACACGGGCCATCGCGTCGGCCGGCGGCACGTCGGCCGACTGATGGGGTTGATGGGGATAGAGGCGCTGTATCGCAAAAAGCGCACGAGCAAACGCAATCCCGAACACCCTGTCTTTCCATATCTGCTTAGAAAACTGGTCGTCGATCGGCCGAATCAAGTCTGGTGCGCTGACATATCGTACATCCCAATGCGCCGCGGATTCCTGTACCTCTTTGCGGTGCTGGATTGGGTCACGCGTAAAGTCCTGGCCTGGCGCCTTTCCAACAGCCTCACCACCGATTTCTGCATCGACGCAGTCGAGGAAGCGATCGCGCGGTTCGGCTCGCCGGAGATCTTCAATACCGATCAAGGCGTGCAGTTCACCGACCGACGGTTCGTCGGGATGCTCGAAGCTCATCGAATCGGTATTAGCATGGACGGCAGAGGCGCTTGGCGCGACAACGTCTTTATCGAACGCTTTTGGCGCTCGCTCAAGTACGAAGAAGTGTACTTGCGCGCGTACGAGAGCACCTCAGAGGCTAAGCACTTCATCGGCCGGTACATCTCGTTTTACAACCAGCAACGGCCGCACTCCGCGCTCGACGGCCGGGTGCCGGATGCTGCATACTTCAATCAGCCGACCGCGAAGGCGGCATAACCGGCACGGTCATCACATAGCGGGCGCCGATTTCGTGTCCAAAAAACCGGCGCCACCTCTCTGCGGCCGCGCTACGGTCGCGTGATCGGCATGGTGAGCACGCCGGGTGACCGGCGGGAGCGAAGACATGCGGGAATTGGGCCGCATCGGAGCCGGCGCGTTCGACGAGCTGGTGCTCCGCGAACGGCCCGATGGCCGGGGCCGCAGCTCGGGCGAGGTGATGCGTCTGATTGCCGAAGGTGCGCGTTCGGCCGGCTTTCCGGAGGAGCGCCTGCATTGCGTGCTGGACGAGCGCGAAGCGGCGGACCTGTGCCTGCGTTTGGCAAACCCGGGCGACCTCGTCGTGCTGACGCCGACGTCGGTCGACGAGGTGTGGGCGCAGATCCGCGCCTACGAGCCGCCGCCCAGGCCCGCCGCTTTCGGGACGGTCAGGGAGATGGTTTCAACTGGGCGGGCGGCAGAGTGACGTGGGCGATCGTCCTTCACGGCGGCGCTAAGGACATACCGACGGAGAACAGGCGGCGAACCGCGCCGGCTGCCTGACGGCGCTGTCCGTCGGCACCGCAGTCCTGCGGGATGGCGGCAGCGCGCTCGACGCCGTGGAGGCGACGATCGCGCGCTCGAACTCGACCCGGCATTCAACGCCGGGCGCGGATCGGTTCGTAACGCGGATGGCGAGGTGCAAATGGACGCCGCGATCATGGATGGTGCAACGCTCAATGTCGGCGGCGTTGCGGCCATCCGGGCGGTGCGGCACCCCGTGACGGTCGCGCGTTTGATGCTCAGGGACCAGCCTACCCTGCTGGTAGCGGAAGGCGCGCGCCGCTTCGCGCAAGAGCGCGGCGGAGAAACGTGCGACCCGGCGGAGTTGTGCGTCACCCCCAAGGATCCCGGCGGTGACACGGTCGGGTGTGTCGCGCTGGACGCAGCGGGAAACGTGGCGGCGGGAACGTCGACGGGCGGGATCGACGGCAGCGCGGCCGGACGTGTGGGCGACTCCCCCTTGACCGGTTTCGGTCTCTATGCGGACAACGCCGTCGGCGCAACGGCCATGTCGGGCGATGGGGAGAACATCGCGCGCAGCATGCTCGCGGCTCGCGTGATGCAATCGCTGGAGTCCGGACCGCCTCAGCCCGCAATCGAGGCCGCGATCGATCGGCTGGGCCGGGTCGGCGGAGAAGCCGGCGGCATCGTGCTCGACCGGAACGGGCGAGTCGGCTGGGCGCATAACAGCCGGCATTTCACGGTGGGGATTACAACCGGCACGGATGCACGCGCCCGCGTCTACCTGAGCAAGGACGAAGAAGCACGCGATGGCTGACCGGGGGATGGCGAACGGCCCGCTCGTCATCATCGGCGGCCATGAGGACAAGGAGGGTGAGCGCGTCATCCTGCGCGAGGTGGCTCGGCACTTGAAGGGTGGACGGCTCGTTGTCGCGACCGTCGCCTCGCACCAGCCGGAGGGCTATTTCGACAGCTACAAGGACGCGTTCTTCGAGCTCGGCGTCACGGACCTCGTCGAGCTGTACGTCGAGGAGCGCCGCGAGACCCATCTGGAGGAGAAGCTCCGGGTCTTCGACGGCGCGACCGGCGTCTTTTTCTCCGGCGGCGACCAGCTGCGCATCAGCAGCCAGCTCGGCGATACGCCGGTGGAGCGCCGCGTGCGCGAGATTCACGAGGCCGGCGGCGTAATCGCCGGAACCTCAGCCGGCGCGTCGGCGATGAGCGACACCATGTTGGTGAAGGGCAACAGTCAGGAAACGCACCGCATCGGCGACTTGCACCTTGCCGCCGGGCTGGGCCTGGTGCGGGACGTGATCATCGACCAGCATTTCGCAGAGCGCGGCCGCATTGGCCGCTTGCTGGGCGCCGTGGCGCAGAATCCGCGCGAGCTTGGTATCGGGATTGATGAGGACACGGCGATCGTTCTGCGCGGGCACCAGTTCGATGTGATCGGCAGCGGGGGTGTGTATGTCGTGGACGGAGGCACCGTCACGCACTCCAATATCGCGGAAGCAAAGGCGGAGCGCGCGCTTTCGATCCACGATGTCCGTCTGCACGTGCTCTGTGAAGGCGATCGCTTCGATCTGCGGGCTCGCCGTCCCACGATGTCAGGCGAATACGTACCGGCTGGAATCGCCGCTTCGAGGTAAACCTCTAAGCGACGCTGCTGCGGTGCTCGCACGGACGGGTTGACCGAAGTTCACCGCGATCCGGTCGCGGGCGAGAACGATCTCGCGGAGCTGCTGGCCGGCGAAGAGGTGCTGAGTTCGGCAAACCCGGCGCGATTCATCATGCGCCTGGCCTCGGGGAGCACGCGAGGGACCACACGGCCGTCCTGGTGGTTCGCCTCGACGGCGACCGAGCGAGCTGGGGTTTCGACGTCGTCGACTCGGCCTCGGCATATGCGATAAGCAAGACTATCTCGCTGCAGTTTCGGCGTACGCGGGACCGCACGCGGACGTGAGCGCGTGCGCGCTCATCTTCAGCGAGCTCGTCGGAAACGCGCTGCGGCATGCGCCGGGACGGTTGAGCCTCTCGCTCTCCACCGACGCAAAAGGGATATGGCTGCACGTGATGGACGAGGGGACGGGCTTCGACGCGGAACCGGCGCTGCCGAAGGACATTTGGTCGGAGTCGGGGCGCGGGCTGTTCTTGGTGCAGGCGCTGGCCGACGAGGTGGTCGTACACCGGTTGCCCCATTTCGGGAGCTACATCAAGGTGCTGCTGCCGGCCCGAGCGTTCGCCGGCCGCGAAGCGTAATGGGTCACGACCATACGGTGCCGCCGTTGGCGAGATAGTCGTGGACCGCTTCCAGCGCGTGATCGCGGTGCTTGTGCAGCGTCATGCCGAGCGAGACTTCGGCGTAGCCCGCGGCAGCTTCGAGGTCGGCGGCGATCGCGCCGCGCCGACGGCAGACGATCGCGAGCAGCAGCAGTGAGGTGAGCCCGTTCGGGATGCAGGAGGTCTCGTACGTGAGGAACGCTTCACGCAAGATTCGCTCGCGTTCGCTCGCCGGTTCGCGCGTCCAGTCGATGCCGTAGCGCTGGAAGATCTCGGGCGGCTTGAATGGGACGACGGTCATGCTACGCCCCATCGAAGTCGCGCAAGAAGCAGACGGTGCGGTATTCGCCGGCCGCCGGCGTGTCGAGGTGGAAACCGGCTTCTCGCACCAGCGCAAGATCGCGGCGAAAGGAGCGCAGCGAAACGCCGAAGCGGCGCTGGTAGGAGGCGATGGTCACCGGCTCGCGCCGCGCAAAGAGCGCGGTGAGCCAGATGACGCGGACGAGGCGGAAGGCGGTGCCGTCGCGCTCGGTGTGGCGGAAACGTCCGCCACGGCGTGGTGGGGTTTTCGACGCGAGCGCGTCGAATCGGGTGTGTGTCATTCGGTGGGTGACTCCATCGGGTGACGGACTCGGTCGGTGTTATCAGCACCGGCCGAGTCGCTTTGATTTGTTGCGCGTTTGCGCGTAGCTATTTTATACCAGGTATGACCGTGATTAGCAAGCGGCTTAAGCGGATTATGTGCGCGGATATCCCGTCGACTAGCGTGATGACGGTCGCGACAACTGCAGATCATAATATTAAGACGGAGCTTCATCCGAGATTTATTACAGCATTTAGGTCAGTGGAAGATGCGCAGCGGCATAGACATATTGCGGCGCTATCGCTGACGGCCCACATCGAATTAGGAGCTGCCGCCGTTGGCGGTCCCTCATATCAAAAACCAACAACTCTCATGACCGATTAGGGCGATGAGGAATAGCATTCGCCCTCCGGCACGTCTCCCTGGCGACGTCGCCAGCCGAGGCGCTCTATTGCGTGCATCGTTTCGCGTCTGCTTGGACAGGTGGTGTAGTACCCGGTACGCGCGAAATCGAATGGCTCGCCAGCGCGAACAGAGACTTCCCGCAGCGCCGAGCACTACGCTCGGCATTCGTGCTCGTGGGGGATCAGCAACTCTCGCTATGCTGAGTTAACGAATCCTGGATTGAACCCAGAGAAGTCGCGCTCTTGCGGAATGACGACCCGATATTCCAGACTGGTAAGGTCAAGATCGATCAGCCGATTCACTGTGCCGCCATCCAGCAAACGAAGCGCCTCAGGAGAGAGCGAGTGTCGCGGCAACACTTCCAACGAACGGCGACCCGACAGCGGTCCCAGCCAATATCGCCGCTCCGCACCGATCAAGCGTGCCGGCCGCGATAATAAAGAAGTCGTAGGCCGTCCCTAGGTGCGAATTCGGTTCCTCGACATCGCGCCAGATTTCGGCCGCCCCCCGCTCCGCCGGCAGCGTGTTATCGAACGGTTCGGAAGTCCTCATGCCCGCTCCCGAGCCCCGCTGAAACGACGAACTCAAATCCTGCCTTATCCAGCGCTCGTCGTGCTTCGGCATTGTCGACGCCGCATAGAGCGATCGTCGGCTCGTGATCCTGGCGCACCAAATTTGCATCGAACTTCCGCTCGCAAATAGTCGTCGTAAATCCACGGCGCTCGGCCCATTCGGCCGTCAGACGCGTCTTGCGCACACCGATGATTCCATGCCCGACTGAGTTAGGGGGTTCCGTTAGCACGGACGTGCTCCACGTCGATGCCGTTACGCGATCAAAATCATGGAGCTGCAACTCGAGCTGAGTTGGATCTTCATAAGGGAGCAGTCCGAGGCCCCACAGATAGGCTTGCCCCAGGTGGCCAAGTCCGATGAGCCATAGCCCCGGCTCGGCAGATATGCGAGTTCCCGGTGCGGCATCGTCACCGAGCAAGTCCCGATTATCTGGTTCCCATCGCGACATGCCGACACTGCGCCGTCCAGCGGCCAGTGTCGCCATCAACGGAGAGGAACAGCTTCGTTAACGCGCGGAGAGCCGCCGAAAGCATCGCCGCCAGCGGCATGACCGACGCCGCGCCCAACGCCACCGGGGGAATGCGCCGGGACGATGCCGCCACGCCATCCCGCGTAGGCCGTCCGAACAGCAAAGCCATCGGTCCGCGGCCGCGCAAAACCACCGACGTAGATCAGCGGCACGTCGTCGCCGGGACTATCTACCGCGCCACCGAGCTCTCTAACGGCGTCGCCGAGCGTGGGGCCAAGCGGGAGCGGCACGACCAGCGGCACATCGAGCTCACCGTTCACAAACACTCCGCCAAGGAACACGCGCCGACCCAACACGACGCCCGTCAGCAAAGCCGCCTGGTGCTCGTCGTATCCAGCCTCGAGCCGCATCCACCCCGGAACTCGACACGCAGCGCCTGTAGCCGCGACTCGGCCTCAGCGATGTTCGCGGCGGTACCGTTGTCGATCATGGCCTTCGCGAGCCGATGAATCGCTTGCAGGTCGGCATACTCAGTCATTGCTAGAGACCCATGTGGAAGAAGGCACGCGTGTCGCCGGGTGCAATCGACTGCCAGCGACCGTCCTCCTCAAACACGAACGCGCGGAGCTGCCAATGCGCAATCGGCGGCTGCGCATACCGAGGAACGATGAACGCGATGTGACCCGGCTGCGCGATCATTGGATGCTTGCGGTCTGAGTCGCTTTGGAATGCTTCGCCGGGGTGGACGTGCACGTCGGCCACAACAGATCGCCTCGTGCGCTCGGCGTGCGCCCACAGTGCGCCGTAGTACCGGCCGTCGAAACGTACGATTCCGGTGTCCAGGCAATGCGGATCGAGGTCGTCGTCCGAAATCGGTAATCCGAGCGCAGCCATCTTCGCGCGTACCGAGCAAGAAGGCCCCGCTTTCACGCGATGCGCCCCTCCCTCGTTCGCGCAGCGCAAAGCTCAGCCGGTGCCACAGAAGCCACGAGCACGAAATTTTATGCTGCGGGAACAGCAGGCGGCGTATAGTCATTGCAATTGAGTAGTTCATGTACGGTCTCCAAATATTGAGCGATGCCGTCGGCCGGTCGCCAGATGAGTGCCGGCGTCATAGTCTGCCAGGCGTCGTGGCCGCTATGCTCGACGATAACAGGGTAGGTAAAGCGCGGTGCCGGCTTTCCAGCCGGGGTTGAAGACCGCACCAAGACGACCACCCGCGCTTGTCGGCCATAACTCGAACGCGAGCAGTGCGTCGCGCGAGATCACGGGCATGCCGTCGGCGCCGTCACCGGATAGTTGGTGCAGTCGAATCGGAGCACGAACCACCGGCCGTCCCGAGCGCGCACTGCAATGAAGACCTTCGGCCACTTCCCGCGCTCAAGACGCCACTTTTGTCCGGCGACACCGAGAAGGAAGGCCGCCTTCTTCAAATCGCCCTCGAGCGCGCGCTCGTCGGGCGTCATCAGAAGGGGCGCGACCAGGAACCCTGGACGCGCACCTTCGGCACGAGGTCGAAGGCAATATGGCAATCGGGATGCCTGGACCAGCGAACCAACGTGCGTGCCCGGCGATGGCTGCACCGTCATGCCCTTGATCTGGAGCACGTGTTCGGCCGCTGCCTCTTCGGAGAGCCCGAAGCCCTTCACCGCCACGTGATGTTCGATGCGCGCGATTGTGGCGCTCGGCGCGTACTCGTACGTGACGGTCGCGTTGTTGTAGCTGACCGAAACGTCGATCCGGTGGCACCGGTGCGCGTGCAGCTTCGTCCCGATCGCGATCTCGATGTCGCGCACGAGCAGCGTACCGTCGACCGGCTCGTCCGTCCTCGACGAAGAGCAGAAGCTCTTCGCTCCAGCCGTGCTTCTTGCCGAGCGTCTCGAGCACCGACACCAGCGTGGCGTCGCGCTCGACTTCGATCAGTTCATCCCGACAAGCTCCTCGGCTTGATAGAATACCATCGTCGTAGTGTCCATCATGATCCTCCCGGATTGCTCAGCGGGAGCATCTCCCGCGTTCTCTTCCTCAGGAGTAAGCGCGGGTGGAGATGAAGACCGGAAAGCGGAGTCAGTCGATCGTGAGCGTCCCATCCGGAACGGCGCCGCAGATGAAGAAGTGGGGGCAGCCGGCGCGCATGATCGGCTTCAGGGTCTGCTGGAAACTCACCAGCATTGCGCTTGCCGAGCAACAATTGGAGCTTGTCCCGTCGATTGCTGACCTTTCTATCGGTAATGTCCGGCGATTCAGAGACGCCGGTCGTGAGGAAGACCACTTCGAGGTGTGCCTTCACCTGATCAGCCGCGAAGCGGTATGCAGCATATTCGGTCCTGTCGAGCTCGCCGACGCGTTTCTTGCCAGTATTCAGGCGCCGGATGACCGTACGGCCATCGGCTCGACGGCTGATTTGGTCGGGTGTAACCGAGACATCGCCATTTTTGAGTTTGAGAATGATGGGTTCGCGCGCGAGGGGAGTTCCCGGCCGGAGCCGCCTTGACCAATCTCTTCCACTAGCGTCTCCGCGAGTGCCCGGTACTCGGCGCCGAAGGCGGGTGGTCCTTTGGGCCGTGGCTCATCCCAAATTTGGTCGAGAATCTCCCTGAACGCCGTCGATGGTCAAGCTCGATGGCATTCGCGGGATCTGTATACCAATCGATCAAGTCACGTACGCAGTTGTGGGTGCTCAAAAAGGCTGTTGGCGGCTGGGCCGTGCCGAGCTTGAGCACATGCGTATAGAAGTCGCGCCGGGGACAGCGCTCGTATAAGGTCGGCTGCGGACGGACTCGATAGGTTGGGTCGCTGAAGCCTGCACATTTATCGTGTCCGCGCTGTCGGCGCTCTTCGGCTGTCCTACCTTGCGAGACGATTCTGGTGCTACGAACTTCGCGAGCCAGTCGAGGTAAGGGGAGGGGCGCTTCTTCGTACCGCCGGCGGTATTCTCGTGCCGATAGAGACGGGCATGGCTCTTCGCGCGCGATAACGCGACAAAAAACAGGCACTCCTCTTCGGCATCATGTTCATGTCGAGCTCGTTGAGTTGCGGGAGCAGGGCGATCATCTCGTACGCCGCGCGGCAGCGGACAACGATCTCCCTGAAAACCTGCGGGAAACCCCTGAACTGTGAGGCCGGGAAGATGGACAGACTTCAAATTCAAGGCCTTTGCTCGCGTGAACGGTCATCAACCGGACCGCGTTGAGGTGCAGCGCGCCGCTCGGCACTTCGCGCAGGCTGCGTTCCTCCGCGAGCAGCACGAGTTCACGCACGCGATCAAGAAGACGCGTCGCACCGGTGATCCTGGCCCGACGTAGGTTGGAGCCCGAGAGAAGTTGAGAAATTGCCAGAGTGCGACTGCCTTCATTTGCTCGGCGATTGAGGTTGGCGACGCGAGAGCACGAAGCTCGTCGGTTCGGTCAAGCAGATACGTGCACAGGAAGTTCCAGGGCGTATCTGATTGCGAGAGATCCGCAAGGTCTTCAGCCAGTCGCCCGAGACCGACCGCACCTTCCTCGGTAATATCGGTGATCTCGAGCGCGCACTGAGCCAGCCCTTCGATCGGGGCAAGGCCGGCAGCGCGCAGCCACTTCGTTATGGCATACGCGTCTTGCAGGCTGAGGCCATAGCGCGAAAGCGCGCCGACACGGACGAGGCCTGCGCTAAAACGGTCCACGGCCAAAGAAGCAATGCGAGGAGATCACGCACGTCTTCACGTTCGAAAAGGCTGCAAGATGCAGCACCGGGATGCCGCAGGCTTCGAGGGCGGTTGCCATAACCGCGACGCGAGCATTCGAGCGACAGAGTATCGCTTGATCTCGCAGGTCAACGCCGAGCTTCTCGAGTTCCCGGATGCTCTCGGCAACACCAAGGGCCTCTCGAGTCGGGGTCCTCAAACGAACGGATCTCCCGGCTTGGCTAGTCCGGTGCCGCGATTTGCTCTCAGGCGAAGCGGCAGCTGACCGTCCGACGCCTGAATGTTTTCGGCAATGGCGCAGACCGTGTTCACGATTTGTTCGGTCGAGCGATAGTTGACGGCAAGTTGCCCCGACTCGCCTCCGAAGTCAGCCTTGAAAGACCGCAAATTGATTGGCGAGGCGCCTCGAAAACGATAGATGGACTGCCGGGCGTCTCCGACTACCCACAACCGTGTGCCACCTCCCGCGATAGCTTTCAGCAGCCGAGCACTTGCGCGATTAACGTCTTGGTACTCATCGACAAGAACGTGTTGATGTCGCTCCCTTAGCTGAGCTTGCAGCCCTTCATCGGACTCCAGCAGCACCGTCGGACGGCATGATGAGGTCACCGAAGTCGACCGCATCGGCATCCTGCAGGACGACATGATAGCGTTCATAGACCTGCGCGATTTCGTAACCTTTTCGGCCAGTTCGCGCTCGGCGGAGTCGCGTGCCCCGCCAAGCATCGCTGCCGCAAGCTCCTTGTACCGCCGGGAGTCAGCGAGCTCATCCTTCGCTCGCGAGATCGCGAAGAGGATTTCTCGCAAGGACTGCGCCGGCCTCCACAAGTTGAGGTAGTGCCGCAATGGCAGCGTCGGGAGCACTTCCTGGAGGGCGGCAATGGCATCACTTCGGTCGAACAGCCTCGGGTCATTGGACAATCCAAATCGATCGTGAAACCGCCTTATGAGTTCTAAACCAA
The DNA here is from genome assembly GCA_963791645.1 of Vulcanimicrobiota bacterium. Classification (GTDB taxonomy): domain Bacteria; phylum Vulcanimicrobiota; class Vulcanimicrobiia; order Vulcanimicrobiales; family Vulcanimicrobiaceae; genus Vulcanimicrobium. Next base: position 145,175 of record CAWBTJ010000007.1, read on the forward strand.
ACGCGTGGAATGTGCCGGTCCAGATTCGAGGTGCCTCGTTCGGCACTACAGCGGCAAAACGTTCAGCGAGCTCGCCGGCGGCTTTGTTCGAGAAGGTTAGGACGAGGATTGCTGCCGGGTCTACGCCTTGTGCTATCAACCGACGGACACGCTCGACGAGGTACGGGTCTTTCCGGTGCCGGGGCCGGCCTGAAGATTGTAAGCGGAACCGGTGTGATACGCGGCGGTTCTTGAGACGGATGGAGCGACGGCTCATCCTTAGGCCCCTCGATTCGTTCCGGCGGCCGCGGAAGGAGGATAGCATCCAGAAGCTGTTGTCGGACCAGAGTCGGCGGAAGGCCCGTCTGTGTCGCGATTTCGCTTCCGGACAGCTTCATCGATATAGAATCGCCGCGCAAGCGGCATCGGGAGTAGCAGTTCGCGAGCAAAGATGTTGCATGCAACTCGCGGCGCTCGCGGGCACCATAGTGGGTGACCCGTTCGAGGCCAACC
>CAWBTJ010000008.1:0-113757 GCA_963791645.1 Vulcanimicrobiota bacterium
CCGCCAGCCCGAGCTCGTCGGGGTCGCCCGCCGACGGCTCCGTCGCAGCCAGCGCGTCTTTGAAGGAGACGTCGGAGCGCCGGAAGTTCGGCGTGTTGACGTTCGCGATGTTGTTCGCGATGACGCCGTGCGCGGTGCCCGCGCCGTCCATCGCGTTCTTGAGCATGCCGACGGTCTGGCCGAAGGAAATGTCGCCCATCCCCAAGGGCATCGGCACGCGGGCGGCGCGATCTTAGGTTGCAGGTCCGCCCCCGGAACGGAAACAGCCCCGAACGTGCGTCCGAGGCTGTTGTCCGCTGACTAAGTGGAGGTGCCGTGATTCTACCCGGGGTGACCAGTCTCGGTCAAGGACATCCGCTCGCCGCACGCGCCCGGAGGGACTCGAACCCTCATCCTCCACTGAGTCAGAATGGTGCCCTCTCCAATTGAGCTACGGGCGCGTCGCCATCGATAGCGTGCGAAACCATGTGCAACATTTTCAAATTCGCTTTCGAGAGCACGTTGGTCCGAAAGGTACACGGAGATCCGTCCGGCGGGAACACCCGTCCCGGGGAGTCGAACGCTTGCGCAGCCGGGTTGCACGATCGCTTCTCTGAGGAGGGACCATGTCGTCTCGCATTGCGCTGCTTGCCGCCGTCTCCATCGCCGCCACCGTGGCCGTCGCTTCGGCGGCCGGCGAGACGAAAGACCAAAAGATCGCCCGCGCGCTCTCCGCCGGACCGCCGTCGGTCACGGCCCATGCCACCGTCGCCGACATGGATGCCAAAGGCACCATGTCGGTGCTGCGCAAGGGCACCAACGGCTGGACGTGCATGCCTGGCCACCCGGGCGTCGTCGGCGACGTCGCCATGTGCGCCGACGCGGCCACGATGCAATGGGGCGCCGACTGGGCCGCGCACAAGGCCAAACCAACGAACAAGACGCCCGGGATCGCCTACATGTTCGCGGGCGGCACCGACTGGAGCGCGAGCGACCCATTCGCGACCAAAGGCACACCGATCAAAGAAGGCCCGCATTGGATGATCATGTGGCCCGTCGAGAAGACCTCGGGTTTGCCGACGACTCCGCGCGACACCGGCACGTGGATCATGTACGCAGGCACGCCGTGGGCGCACCTGATGATCAACGGGAAAACGTAACGCGCCAAAGGAATTTCGCGTCGGAACGGCAGCAACCTCGGACGAGAAGTCCGAGGTTGCTTCACCGCTGACGAAGCGGAGTCTCCCGGATGAGCGATCGCGCGCACCGGACGATGCATTTCGCGAACGCCCGGTTGCGCAACGATTTGGCCGAGAAGGAGTCGCTGATGTAACGTCAGCGCGCGAACTGCGCCGCGTGCAACTCTGCGTACGGGCCGCCCGCCGCGATGAGGTCGTCGTGCGTGCCCGTTTCGCGGACGCTGCCGTTTTCGATGTAGAGGATCTTCGTCGCGCGGCGGATCGTCGAGAGGCGGTGCGCGATGATCAGCGTCGTGCGGCCGGGTAGCAGGCGGTCGAGCGCGTCTTCGATCAGCGCTTCGGAGTGCGAGTCCAGCGCGCTGGTCGCTTCGTCGAGGATCAAGATGCGCGGGTCGCGCAGCATCGCGCGCGCGATCGCGATGCGCTGGCGCTGTCCGCCGGACAGCCGGATGCCGCGCTCGCCGACGAGCGTTTCGTAGCCGTCGGGCAGCTTGCGCACGAACTCGTCGGCGTTCGCCTCGACGGCTGCGGCGACGATCTCGTCTTGCGTCGCTTCGAGCCGGCCGTAGCGGATATTGCTTGCGATCGTGCCGTTGAAAAGCTGCGTCTCCTGCGGCACGATCGCGATCGCGTCGCGCAAATCCGACAGCCGGACGCGCCCGATGTCGACGCCGTCGAGCGTGATCCGGCCGCTTTGGGGTTCGTAGAACCGCGGCACCAAATTGACGATCGTGCTCTTGCCCGCGCCCGACGGGCCGACCAACGCGACGACTTCTCCGTGGAGCATGTCGGCCGAGAAATCGCGCAGCACGATCTGATCCTCGTCGTATGCGAACGTCACGTGCTCGAAGCGCACGTCGCCGACGACGTTCGGCAGCGGGATCGCATCCGGAGGATCGCCGCGCTCCACCGGCAGATCCAGGATCACGAACACGCGCTGCGTGCCGACGAACGCGCGCGCGAAATCGGAGAAAAAGATCGAGAACCGGTTCATCGGGTTGATCAAGAGGCCCGTCGCAGCCCAAAACTCCCACGCTTGCGACGGGCTCATCCGGCCCGATGCGACCTCGCGCGTCGTCAGCGCGACGACGGCGCAGATCGCGAGCATCACGATGAAGGCGAGGACCGGCGCCTGCGTTTGGTTGAACTGCGTCACCTTCATGTAGGCCGTGACGAAGTTCTCGTTCGCCCGCGCAAATTTGTCGCGCTCGTAGTCCTCGCGCCGGAACGCTTTGATGACCCGCTCGTTCGCGAGCACCTCGACGAGGTTCGACGAGAGGTCGGCGATGCGGTCCTGCGAGCGTTTCGTGCCGGCGACGATCAGCTTGTTGAATTTGTTGACGACGAACGCCACGATTGGCGCGGCGATGCACAGGACGACCGCCAGCAGCCAGTCGAGGCTGACCATCCAAATCAGCGACCCAACGAAGGTAACGGCAGTTTGAATAAACTGCGGGAGCGAGATCGACAACGCGTCGGTCATCAGGCCGAGGTCGTTGCTCATCCGCGTTTGCAGTTCGCCGGCGCGCCAGCGGTCGAACTCGCCCAGCGGCATGCGGGCGATGCGGTCGAACATACGCGCGCGAAAGTCGGCGACCATGCGCTGTCCCGCAAATGCGGTGATGTAGGCCTGGCCGTACGAGGCGGTGTTCCCGATGATCTGGGACCCGATGATGAGCACGATGATCAGGACGAGGACGTCCCAGTTCGGATGCCGGACGAGGACGTCCGACTGGAGCAGCCCGGTCACCTTGATGATCGTGAGCGGTGCGATGCCTGCGAGGATTCCGAGGAGCGTGCCCACCGCGAGACGCGGAAAGTAGGGGCGCGCCTCGCGCAGCAGTCGCCGGAACGTGGGGTTCACCAGCCGGCGGATCATCGGGTGCACGACGAAACCTTCGCCGCGGCCCTACAGTACCTTGGGGCGAGTTTCCCAGCCGCAAGGTGGACATCTAGATGGATTGCTTCTTTCACAACGCCGTTCCGTCCGTCGCTCCGTGCCGAGGGTGCAAAAAGCCCGTCTGCGCCACGTGCCGCAACGAGAACGGCGATTGTCCAGGCTGCGTTCTCGCCGCGCGGATCGATGCAGCGCGCCAGACCAGTCAGATCAACGGCGGCGTCGGGCCGTCGTACGGCTCGTACGCCGAGCCGCCGCCGCACCAGGCGGCGTACTCCGCCCCCCCGCCCCCACAGCCCCCGCCGCCGCAAGTGCGGCCGGCGGCCGCGCTGGCGGTGCGCCCCGAGACGCGCGCGGTCGTCGCGCTCGGCTACCCGTTCTGGCCGCTGGCGCTCATCGCGCTGCTGGACAGCAAGGGGTCGTATTTCGTGAAGCGCCAGGCGTGGCAGGCGCTCGGCTTCAACGTCGGGATGTACGGTCTCGGCACGCTACTCAGCGCGGCGGCCGCGATCCCGGTCCTGGGCCTGGGCGCATGGCCGCTGATACCATTCGTCCTCCCGGTCTTCATCGTGGCGAGCATCGTCTACGCCATCAAGGTGTGGCAGGGCGACGACGTCGACGTCCCGATCGTCAGCGACTGGGTCGACGCGCGGTTACCCGGCGGCGCGGGATCCCCGCAAGGCCAGACCTGAGCTACGCCGGGGTCTTTGCCGCGGACACCCACGCTTCGACGTCTTCCGTCGAACGTGGGATCGCCGCGGACAGCACGTCGACGCCGCTTTCGGTGATGAGCACGTCGTCCTCGATGCGTACGCCGATCCCGCGATAGCGCGCCGGCACGGTGAGATCGTCGAGCTGGAAGTATAGTCCGGGCTCGACGGTCAGCACCATCCCCGCGCGCAGCGCGCCGAGCTTGTACGACTCGGCGCGCGCCGCCGCGCAGTCGTGCACGTCCAGGCCCAGCATGTGGCTGACGTTGTGCAGCGAGTAGCGTTTGTAGAACAGGTTCTCGTCGCGCAGCGACTCTTCGGCGGACGCGAGGATGCCGAGCGCTTCGAGACCGTGCGCGAGCACCCGCATCGCCGCGCGGTGAGGATCGAGAAAGTCGTTACCCGGCTTGCACTGCGCGAACGCGGCATCTTGCGCGGCGAGCACGAGGTCGTAGATCGCGCGCTGCTCCGGCGTGAACGTCCCCGAGATCGGCAGCGTGCGCGTGATGTCGGCGGTGTAGAGCGACTCCGCCTCGACGCCCGCGTCGAGCAGCAGCAGCTCGTTCTCCCCGATCGTGCGATCGTTGCGCGTCCAGTGCAGCGTCGTCGCGTTCGGGCCGGTGGCCGCGATGGTCAGGTAACCGACGTCGTTGCCTTCGATGCGCGCGCGCAGGTTGAAGACGCCCTCGATCACGCGCTCCGTGTGCGCCGTCGGCAGCGCGCGAACGACGTCGTCGAACGCTTGGTGCGTCGCCGCCACCGCGCGGCGCATCTCGCGAACCTCAAGCTCGTCCTTGATCAGCCGCATCTCCGAAAGAAAGGTCGCGAACGCGGCGTCGCGTTCCGTTTGCTCCGGCAACGCCGCATCGAGCGCGGCGTCGAGCGCGGGATCGACATGGCGGAGGACTCGGTACGGGGCATGCGTCAGCGCCGCGGCGAGATCGTCCTGCACCGCGCTCAGCGGTTTGGTCGCGATCCCGTATCGCTGCGCGGTCGGTTCCAGACCGAGTCGCGGTCCGACCCAGAGCTCGCCTTTGGCGCGATCGGTGAAGAACGTCTTGTCGGACTTGCCGGGGTTGGGCTCGCAGTAGAGCGTCGCGGCGTGGCCGTCACCGTTCGGCGCGAGCACGAGCACGTTGTCCGGCTCGTGGTTGCCGGTGAGGTAATAGAAATCGGTCCCGGGCCGGAAGCGATGGTTCGTGTCGTTGGCGCGGACTTTTTCGCGACCCGTCGGTACGACGAGCGTCTCGCCGGGGAACGCGGCCGACAGCGCGGCGCGCCGGGCAGCAAACCGCTCGCTCCCCTCGACCGGACTCGCCGGCGAAATCGGCGCGGTCGCCCAGCCGGTCATCATGAAGCGGAGAAGGTTTTCGGGGTTGCCGCTGTCGTGGGCCGCGGCCGGCTGATCGCTCATGACCCTGTTTTCGGCGCCCCGCCGCCGGGCGCCCTGGGCTCGGGCAGCTCGGCGCGATTGCGCGGATCGACGGGCGCCGGGAAGCCGCGCACGCCCGGCCGCCGCCGCACGTACTCGTGGTCGAACCAGCGCACGCCGCCGATCACGTCGTCCGACGGGCGCGTTTTCGTGCGCGCGAAGCCGGCACGTTCGATCAGCGCGAGCGATGCGCGGTTGCGCGCGTCGATGACCGCGTGCACCTCGCGCACCCGGGCTCCGAAGAGATGCCGCACCATCGCGTCGACCGCTTCGAACGCGAAGTTGCGGCGCTGGTGCGCGATGAGGATCAGATAGCCGATCTCCGCCGACGACCGGTCGTCGCGAACCGTCGCCTGCACGTAGCCCGCCGTTCCTCCACCGTCGCGGCGCACCAGGATCCAGTTCAGCCAGTGGAACGCCCCGTCCGGCGAACGGCCCGCCGCGAGCCGCGCATAGCGCTCGCGCAGCGACGCGAGGTCGCGCGGCGGCTCGTCGGTTTGATACGCGTAGAGCGACGGCTCGCGCAAGCCTTCGAACATGCCGTCCGCGTGATCCGCGCGGATCGGCTCGAGCAGCAGCCGCTCCGTCTCGAGCGGCGCGAACAGCGCGACGCGGCGGCGCGACGGCTCAGGCCGGCGCACGGACCTCGCGGGCGTACCGCTCCAAGAACGCGCGCGCGACCGTTTCGTGGTCGACCACCGGCGCCGGGTAGCCGTGGCCCTCGAACAGCGGTAGCTCCAGCTGCGGCTCGGGGCGCGTCACGACGAGGTCGAGCAGCGCGGAGTCCGGCAAACCGGCCAGTTCCGGGATCCAGCGCCGGACGTAGTGCCCGGACGGATCGAACCGGCGCGCCTGTTTGAGCGGGTTGTAGATGCGCGGGTACGCGGCGAGATCCGCACCCACGCCCGCGATCCACTGCCAGTTGCCGGCCGCGAGCGCGGGGTCGTCCTCGGTGAGGTAGCGATCCCATTCGTCGCGGCCGACGCGCCAGTCGACGCCCAGATCGAAGCACAAGAACGACGCGGCGATCGCGCGCACGCGCGGGTGCATCCAGCCGGTCGCGCGCAATTCGCGAATGCCCGCATCGATCAGCGGGTAACCCGTGCGGCCGCTGCGCCACGCGTCGAGGTGGCGGTGCGTGCGCGCGAACGCGAAGCCGCGCATCTTCGCTTGCAGCGGCTCCTCGCCGGCCGACTCGTGATACCACCCCAGCTGCAGGAAGAAATCGCGCTGCGCGAGCGCGCGCAGGTAGAGCTTGAGCGACGTGCGCTCTTCGACGAGCAGGAACGGATCGGCGGCGCGCGCGCAGGTGGCGCGCACGACTTCGCGTGCGGCGATCGTGCCGAACGAGAGCGCGGCCGCGAGCCGCGAGGTCTCGCCGGCGGCCGGGACGTTGCGCGCGGTTCCGTACTGGAGCGCCGGCCCAGCGAGGAATGCCGTCAGCCGGGCGCGCGCGTCGTGTTCGCCGGCGGGTTCGTCCGTCTGCGCCTGCGAGCCGAACTCTTCGGGAAACGGCAGCGGTTCGCTCGCGATGTCCACCGCGGCGAACGTCGCGCTACCGGCGTCGTCGGGCGGGATCAGGGTGCGCCAGCGCGCGTGGTACGGAACGAACGCCCGGTACCCGTCGCCGCGATGGTGGCCGGCGGCGGCGTCTTCGGGCGGCACGGCGGGCGCGTCGTGGACGGGCAGCGCGCGCAGCCCGGCTTCTTCGAGCGCCGATTGCAGATCGCGGTCGCGCAGGATGCTCTTGCCGTCGTAGCCGCAACTCCAGGCGACCACGCTCGCCCCGACGGCGCGCGCGAGCGCGCGCAGCGCCTGGCCCGGGTTCCCGCGCCGCACGATCAGCGCGCTGCCGCGCGCGCGCAGCGCGGCGTCGAGCGCGCGGACCGCCGCGCAGTAGTACGCCGCGCGGCGCGGCGACCGGCGCAGGCGCGTCAGCGACACGCTGTCGACGACGTGGACGGCGACGATCTCGCCGTGGCGTGCGGCGGCTGCCAGCCCGGCGTGATCGCTCAGGCGCAGATCCCTCGAAAAAGCGAACACCGCCCGAGCCACGTCGAGGCGGCGTTCACTACCGCTCTCCTGCGGTCCTAGCCTTCACAGCGATTGGACGTAGGCGGCGACGTCCGCGACGTCTTTCTCGCCGATGGTGTCGGGATAGAGCTTGGGCATCGGCGTCTGCGGATCTTTGATCCACGCGACGGTCTGCGCGTAGGTCTTGCGGCTCTTCTCGTTCTTGAGCAGCGGACCGACGCCGCCTTCGGTGCCGTGACACTGCGCGCAGTTCTTCGCGAAGATCGTCTTGCCGTGCGCGGGGTCGCCCTGCGCGGAACCCGAACGCTGGCCCGCCCTCGTCGCGCCGCCGGCCGAGGTCGCGGCGGACGGATCGCTCCCTTTCGTGCAACCGGCCGCGATCAGCGCAGCGATCGCACCGGCCGCCAGCAACGCGAACGGCTTGGACTGCATGGAACTCCTCTCGGGCGCCTGGACGGTACCCGCTTGACGATTCCTTCACGCTCCGACGGGAGTTCGACCTTCGCGCTGCGTAGACGACCCGCGTGAGCCGTGTCTTCATCCGTTACGCGTTGCCGCGGGACGCCGACCGGCTCATCGCGGACGGCGTCGTGGGCGGCGGCACGCCGAGCGGCGAGCCCTGGCCGCAACGCGTGCAGAAATGGCTCGCCGAGCAGCAAGCGGGCCGGCGGCTCGTGCTCGTCGCCGAAGACGTGTCGGGGTTGCTCGGCACGGTGCAGCTGGTCTTCAAGTTCCCGACGGGCTACACCGACCGCGAAGCGGCCAACGGCGTCGACGTTGCGATGGTCGAGACGCTGCGCACGCGCGCCGACGCGCCGCACGGCGTGGCGACGCAGCTCATCACCGACGTGCAGAACATCGCGCGCAAGCGCGGCGTGAAGACGCTGACGTTTCTGGTGGGCATGAAAGACAACCGCGGGATCGCGCAGGCGAAGTCGTGGGGCTTCGAAGAGTTTCGCATCATGCCCGAGCAGGGCAGGATGCTGGCGTTCTTCCGAAAGTCGATCGAGTAGCGCGTCAGGACGCCTGGAGCGCGAGCCTGCGCGGCGGGTCGATACGGTCGCGAATCGCCTGCTCGACGTAGTTGTGGACGAGCTCGTCGCGCGGGCGCAAGGCCAGCGCAACGTAACAGCCGTCGAGTTCCACCATCAGCTGCCGGTCGATGAGGTCGGCGACGATCGACTCGACCATTGGCGCCGGCAACTCGGTGTCACGGCTCAGCGCTTCGACCGTTGGACCCTGATGGCAGAGCTGATAGACGCGCGCGCGATCGCCGAGCAAATGATGCTCGCGGACGTCGCCGTAGCGGCCGTCGCGGATGAGAATCGCATCAGAGCGGTACCGCGTCGCGGTCATGAAGGGCTCGTCACCGGTCAACTGCGCGAAGCTTTTTCTCCACTCGACCAGCTCGTCCCACGCCTCGAGCACGCCCGGTTCGAACCAGCTGTCGGGCGGATCGTACTCGCCTTTGAGCACGAAGTAGCGGTCGAGCCCTTTGGGCAGCGTCAACGGCTGGCGCTCCTCGAGCGCGCTCTTCTCCTCGAGCGGCACGCGCCCGTCGAGCGGGCTGCCGATGAGCAGCGCGAGGTTCGAGACGCTGAGCTCGTCGAGGTGCGGGATGAGGCGCAGCACGTATTTGGTCTCTTCCACCTCGCGCAGCGTCGACTTGGGATGGTGCGAGATGATGTTCGACATCGACTCGATCCCGAGTTCTTTGAGCCACTTCTGCACGAGCAGGTTCTGCTTCGCACGCGTGCCTTTGTTCATCGAGCGGATGAGCGTGGGCGAGAGCGCCTCGATCCCGACTTGGATCGCCTCGACGCCCGAGAGCGCGAGCTTCGTCCAATACGTTTCCGGATGGTGCACGCGGCATTCCATGAACGTCGTGATCCGCAGCTTGCGCTCGATCAAGATCTCGGCGTAGCGCTCCGCCCACGTGTCGCACACGTTGTCCATGAACTTCACGCGATCGGTGCGGTGCTTGGTCGCGAGGGTCAGCACGCGGTCGACGATGCGCTCCGCGCTCGACTTGCGAAAGCCCGACCAGCTCGTGTGCACGTCGCAGAAGTCGCAGTGCGCGAAACACCCGCGCGTGCCTTCCAGCGAGAGCCAGGAGCGGGCTTTGTACTCCGCGTGAACCGCGGGGTCCGGAAAGATGCGGCGAAGCGTCGCATAATACTCGTCGAAGTCCGGCAGCGGCAGCGTCTCGACCGGTGTCTGGAGCTCGAGCAGTTTCCCCGGCTCGGGGTCGTACAGGTTCAGCGTCCGGTGCTGGATGTCGTAGATGCCTTCGTGCAGCGCCGCCAAGCGCTCGATCAAGGTCGCGCACGCGCCGGCGGGAGCGGCGAGCACCTCGCGCACGATGAGTTCCAGCTTGCGCTCACCTTCGCCGATGACGCACAGCCCCTCGGCACCCAACCGCTTCAGGACGTCGGCGACCTTCGGATAGATGACGGTCGCACCGCCGTACACGAACACGACCTTGTAGCCGGGGCAGCGTTCTTGCAGATACCGCGCGCAGTACAGCGAGGCGTAGAGCTGATAGTAGTTGAGCGTGAAGCCCACCAGGTTGACACTGCGCCGCGAGAGCTGCGGCACGATCGCGTCGTCGATGTACCGGCACGTCCGCTGCTCCAGCCGCGCGAGCTTGCGCAGCGTGAGCGGCTCCGCTTCAGTCTCGACGGCGGCATTGATCTTGTCGATGACGCGCTCGATCGACACGCTGCTCGCCTGGGGGTCGTGGCGTAAAAAGCGGCGCGCATACAGCAGGAAGTACGGGTATTCTTCGAAGTCGCGGTACTCGTCCATCAGGTCCGCGTAGCCTGCCCGCGCCTGCCGCAGCAGGATGCTCGCGAACGCCGAGTACGTCTTGGTCGTCACGCGCCGGCCGAACGCCGCGTCCAGGAACGCTTTGAGCACCGCGGTTTGAATCGACGGCAGCTCGGGGTCGGCCCACGGCATAGACACCAGATGCACTTTGGTCTGCACAACGCTCGCCTCGTCTCACCCAGACGTTGCAATGCCCGCAAGGGGCGTACCGGCAGTGTACACCTCCTTGCCTAGGAACTCAACCGGTCGTCAGCCGCCGATCTCGCTGAAGGCGCGCATCATCGAGGCGGTCTCGCCCAGCGCAAGGTGGTGGCGTTCGGGCTTGACGTGCATCGAGGCGCGGAGGATGTCGACGATCGCCGGCTCGCCGCCGCCGCCGCGCAGCGGCGTGCGCAGGTCGATCATGTTGTCGCCGAACAGGCACAGCTTGAGGCGGCCGTCGGCGGACAGGCGCACGCGGTTGCACGTCTCGCAGTAATCGTGCGCGAGCGGCGAGATGACGCCGACGGTGCCGGGCGCGCCGTCGTATGCGAACGTGCGCGCCGGGCCGTTGCCGTGCGGATTCGGAACCGGACGCAGCGCTCCCAGCGCGTTCAGGCGCGTCAGCACTTCGTCGGACGACACCCATGCGTCGCGCTGCAGCTCGACGTTTTCCGTCACCGGCATCACTTCGATGAAGCGGATGTGCACCGCGCGCGCGCGCGTCATCTCGGCGAACGCTTCGAGCTCGTCGTCGTTGGCGCCGCGCATCACCACGCAGTTGATCTTCACCGGCGTGAGGCCGGCTGCGATCGCGGCTTCGATCCCCGCGAGGACGCGCGCGAGACCCGGACGCCGTGCGATCGCGGTGAAGCGGTCTTCTTGCAGCGTGTCCAGCGAGATGTTCACGCGGCGCAAGCCGGCGGCCGCGAGCGCGGGCGCCTGATCGGCGAGCAGCAGCGCGTTGGTCGACAGCGCGATGTCGTCGATGCCCGGGATCGCGGCGATCATCGCGACGAGCCGTTCGAGATCGCGCCGGATCAGCGGCTCGCCGCCCGTGAGGCGGATGCTGCGGACCCCGATGCTCGCGGCGGCCCGCACGATGCTCGCGATCTCCTCATAGCTGAGGACGTCCGGCTTGGGGATCCACGGCAGACCCGCCTCGGGCATGCAGTAGACGCAGCGCAGGTTGCAGCGGTCGGTCACCGAGACGCGCAGGTACGTGATCGGCCGCCGGAAGGCGTCGACCAGCGGCTGCGCCACTGCCTCGATGAGATCGATCACCTCTACGTCTTCCGCTTAGGCCGGGGTTTCACCCCGGGGTCAGTCCTTGAAGACCGCGTCGTTGACCGGGACGTTGATCTTGTAGTTCGCGAACGTCGAGCTGACGTCGGCGTTGTAGTGCGGGATGTCGATCTTACCCGTCTGCACCTTGACCAGGTAGTTGCCGTTGATCTGGTCGTACGTGTTGGTGAACTTGATCGAGCCGCCGCCTTCGCTCTCCTTGTAGACGTACGTCATCTCGGTCACGGTCGCCGTCTTGTCATCGACCTTGACGTCGACGTGGTCGATGCGGCCGTTCTTCTTGCGCACGAGCTTGAACATCGCGATCGAGCCGTCGTCGCTGCTCTTCGTGTATTCGTAGAGCTTGGGCCAGTCGGACGGCGGCTCCATCTGGCCGACGACCTTCTTCAGCTGCCCGGCGAGCGCCGGGACCGACTGGAACTGCACGGCGTTCTTGTCGGGGCGCTTGTAGTACGCTTTGCCCTCGAGCGTCGGGCTGAGGTACGGGAACGTGTTCATCTTGATGGCGACGGTGACGTCGGCCTGATACGTGTTGAGCCCGTTGTTCACGTGCTGCATGCGCGCGAAAAGATCGTCCTGCGCCGACACTGGGACCGACGGGGCCGCAAGCGCGGCGAACGCGGCTGCGGCGAGGAGTGCAAACGTACGGCGATTCGCTTTCATGGTTACGAGAGATTGAACGCCGCGGCGGGTCCCGTCGGTTCCAACGCGGCGGCTACTTCCTCGGCGACCGCCGGGTCGGCCTCACAAGCGGCGGCCGACCGCAGTGCCGCATAGGCCGGCGGCGATCCGATCCGGCCGAGCGCCCAGGCGGCATGGCCGCGCACGAGCGGGCTCGGGTCGTCACGGAGCGCCTCGGCGAGGGCCGGCACGTCGGCCCGGTCGAGGCCGTTGCCCAGCGCGACGGCGGCGTTGCGGCGCAGCACGCTCGCCCCGCGCCAGCCCATCGCCGTCTGGCGGACCCGGGCGAACGCCGCGCCGCGGAGCCGCAAGAGCGCGTGGAGGTCCGGCGCGGCGAGCTCGTCGTCCAGCGGCGCGAACGCGTCGTCCCCGGCGCGACCGGCGCGCATGCTCGGCGGGCACGCGTCGTTGCAGAGATCGCAGCCCCACACCCACGTCCCGACCAGCGGGCGCAGCGCGCGCGGGATCGGGTCGCGGCGCTGGGTCAGGTCGCTGATGCAGCGCGTGGCGTCCATCGTGTTGTCGCCGCGCAGCGCGCCGGTCGGGCAGACGTCGACGCAGCGCGCGCACGCGCCGCACGACGTGCGCAGCGGCGGATCCGGCTCGAGCTCGAGCGTCGTGACGATCTCGCCGAGGAACACCGCCGAGCCGAGCCCTTTCACGATGAGGCTCGTATGCTTGCCGATCCACCCCAGCCCCGCGCGCGCGGCAAACGCGCGCTCCGCGAGCGGCGCGGTGTCGCAGACGACGACAGTCGTCGGGCCGTCGCTCGGCTCACATTGCATCGCTGCGAGCGCGTCGATGCGTGCGGCGATCTCGCGCAACAACGACTGCATGCGCCGGTGGTAGTCGGTAGACCACGCGTACGCCGAAACGCGACCGCGCTCGCGGCGTTCCTGCGGAACGGGCGTGGCGTACGGCACGGCGACGCACACGACGCTGCGCGCACCCGGCAGCAGCGTCGCGGGGTCGCTCGCGGCGTCGGCGTATGCGTCGTCGTACGGCCACGTCTCGACGTCGCCGCGCGCAACAGCGGCGCGAAATTGCGCGCGCGTCGCCGCGTCCGCGCCGGCGGCCGCGACGCGCACGGCGCCGGCGCCGGCGCCGTGCACGATCGCTTTGACGGCCGCGGTGAGCTCCGCGGCGCTACAGCGTCGGCAAGCCTCCACGGCGCCGTCTCACGGGGAAGGCTTCGTCGATCGCGGCGATCTCGGCGGCGTCGAGGGAGAGGTCGCCGGCAGCCGCGTTCTCCTCGACGTGGTCGACCTTCGACGACTTCGGGATGACGAAGTTGATCGGCTCGCGCGTCAGAAACGCGAGGATGACCGCGTGCGGCGTGACGCCGTGCTTGCGCGCGATCGCGTCGATCGCGCGCGCGCCGGGGCGGTCGCTCCAGTCGCCGCGGCCGAACGGCGTGTAGGCGACGATCGCGATGCCGTGCTCGCGGCAGTACGGCATCTCGTGCGTCTCCGCGGTGCGTTCGCCGAGGTGGTAGAGGATTTGGTTGCACGCGATCGGCTCGGACTCCAGCGCGGCGCGCGCTTCGTCCAGATCGGCCGCGTCGAAGTTGCTGACGCCCAGCGCGCGCGTCTTGCCGTCGCGGACGAGCTTCTCCAGCGCGCGCATCGTCTCGCCCAGCGGCACGGACCCGCGCCAGTGCAGCAGGTAGCAATCGAGGTAGTCGACGCGCATGCGTTTGAGCGATGCCTCGCACGCACGGATGGTGCCGTCGTACGTCGCGTTGGACGGCAGCACTTTGGAGACCAGGAACAGCTGCTCGCGCGGCAAGCCCGCGATCGCCTCGCCCACCACACGCTCGGCGGCGCCGTCGCCGTACATCTCCGCGCTGTCGACGTGCACCATCCCCAGCTCGATGCCGCGCCGCAGCGCACGCTTCGCCTCGTCGGCGCGCGCGCCGCGCGTGGGCACGTTCCAGGTCCCCTGGCCGACGATCGGCACGTCGCGGCCTCCGCTGCCGAACGGGCGCACGATCACGCGGAGCGTGACTCCGTCATGGCAGGAAGTCCTCCGGCACGGCGGCGTCCTTGGCGGACAACCGCGGCTCGCCTTCGAGCGGCCATTGCACGCCGATGCGCGGGTTGCGCCAGCTCACCGCGCCTTCGGACGCCGGATCGTACGGCACGCTGTTCTTGTAATACACGACGACGTCGTCGTCGAGCGCGAGGAAACCGTGGCCGAAGCCGGCGGGCACGAACAGCTGCTTGTGGTTGCGGTCGGTGAGCTCGAAGCCTTCCCACTGCAAGTACGTCGGCGACTCGCGGCGCAGGTCGACGATGACGTCCCAGATGCGCCCGTGCAAGCACTGCACGAGCTTGGCCATGCGAAAATCGTAGTGCAGCCCGCGCAGGACGTTGCGCGCCGAGCGCGAGCTCGAGTCCTGCGCGAAACGCAGGTCGAGTCCGAGCGCGGCATACTTCGGGTCGGACCACGTCTCTTTGAAAAAGCCGCGGTCGTCCGCGAACACGTCGGGGACGAACACGTGCGCGTCGGCGAACGTCGTCGGGAAGACCTGGATCACGCGAGGTTCGCTTTCCGGCTGAGCAGCGGCCGCATGCCGTTAGAACAGATCGAACGCGGCGTCACGAGCGGCGAGTGCGAGAAGACCATCGCGCAGGTGATAGACCCTGCCGAACCCCGCTTCCTGGAGGCGTTGGGCCGCCCAGCGCGATTTCGTGCCGACGCGGCAGGCGACGACGTACGTCTTCGCCGTGTCGAGCTCGTGCATGCGGGCCTCGAGCATGGTCGCCGGGATCGCGATCGCGCCGGGGACCTCGCCGAGCGCGCGCTCGTGCGGGTCGCGCACGTCGAGCAGCAGCGCGCCGGCGGCGAGCGCCTCGTCGAACGCGTCGAGGTCGAGCTCCGGAACCGTGCTCGGCCGCGCCGTGCGGTCGGGGACGCTGCCGACCTCGGTGATCGACGGCGCCTCGCCGCACAGCGGGCACTGGGGATCGCGCGCGATGCGCACCTCGCGCACGCGCCCGTCCAGCGCGTCGATGAGCAGCAGCCGTCCGACGAGCGGCGTGCCGATGCCGAGGATCAGCTTGATCGCTTCGTTCGCTTGGAACGTACCGACCATGCCCGCGAGCACGCCGAGCACGCCGCCCTCGCTGCACGACGGGACGAGATCTTCGGGCGGCGGCTCGGGATACAGACAGCGATAGCACGGCCCGCCCGCGACACCGAACACCGAGAGCTGGCCGTCGAAGCGGAAGATCGCGCCGTGCACGTCGGGCTTGCCTTCGAGCACGCATGCGTCGTTGACGAGATAGCGCGTCGAGAACGTGTCGCTGCCGTCGACGACGACGTCGACCAGCCGCACGAGCTCGCGCGCGTTGCTCGCGTCGAAGCGCGTCGCGAGCGCGTCGATCGCGATCTGCGGGTTGAGCGCGCGCAGACGCTCCGCGGCGCGGTGCGCCTTGGGCGCGCCGACGTCGGCGGTGTCGTACAGGATTTGGCGCTGGAGGTTCGTCAGGTCCACCGCATCGTCGTCGACGACGACGATGCGGCCGATGCCGGCGGCCGCGAGGTAGGCAAGGACCGGCGAGCCCAAACCGCCGGCGCCGATCACCAGCACCCGCGCGCGCGACAGCCGTTCCTGCCCGGCGAGCCCGACCTCGGGGATCAGCAAATGCCGGCTGTACCGGCGCAGATCGCTCCGCCCTGCCATCGTCGCCATCGTGCGGTTAGAGGGGCGCGTCGATCAAGGGAGTTGCGGGCGTATCGGCCAGCGGCGTCCCGGTGTCGCGCGGGTGCAGCGCGTTGAGCCATTGCAAGACCGCCGTGCGGCTGTTGTCGCCTGCGAAGGTGTGGTCGCTCGCGACCGTCGCGAGCGTCTTCGGCTCCGGCGAGCGTTCGTACAGCTCGGTCACCGATGCGCGCGACACCATCCCGTCGCGCTCGGCCGCGATGAACAGCACCGGCCGGCCGGCGAGCCGCGGCAGCGCCTCGTCGACGAGCGGCTGCCACTCGTGCGCGATCTCTTGCAGCGAGAGCCCGTCGACGTACGACGAGCGCAGGTCCACGACGCCGCGCGCGGCGAGCGCGTCGATCACGCTCGGCCGCCCGTAACCGGTTGCGATCGAGATCGCGCCCGCGAGCGACGCGTCGCGGCCCGCGACGCACAACGCGGTCGTCGCACCCATGCTGTGCCCCAGCGCATACACCGTCCGCGCGCCACGCTCGCGCGCGAAGCGCACGACCGCCTCCATCGCGTCGAAGAGATCGGGTACGCCGCGCAAACGCCCGCCGCTCGCACCGAGCTTGTGTCCGGGAAAATCCAGCGAGAACACGCTGAAGCCGTGGCTGGCGAGAAACGCGCACAGCCCGTCGAGGTTTTGCTTGGAGCTCGAGTAGCCGTGGCCGGCCACGAGCGTGACGCCGCGCGGACGGCGCGCCTGGTATTCCAGCACGGCGACCGAATTGAACCCCGCATCGATGCGGTGGAGCGTGACGTTCATGATTTCGTGTTCGCGATCCAGGCGGCGCCGCCGTCGCGGTAGACTTCGCGCTTCCACACCGCGACGCGCGACTTGAGCGCGTCGATCGCGTAGCGGCACGCGTCGAACGCGGCACCGCGATGCGGTGCCGCGACGACGACCGCGACCGACGGTTCGCCCAGCGGGACACGCCCCGTGCGGTGCAGCATCGCGATGCCGAGCGGCCCGAAGCGCTCGCGCGTCTCGTGAGCGATCTTCTCCATCTCCGCCACCGCCAGCGATTCGTACGCTTCGTACTCCAGCGCGGCGACGGGACGCGGATCGTCCGGCGACGTCTCGCGCGTCGTGCCCAGGAACGTCACCACCGCGCCGTGCGCGTCCGTCTTCACCGCGCGCTCCAACGCCGCGGCGTCGAGCGGTTCCGCGGATAGCCCGATCATCAGCCGCCGCCGACCGGCGGGAGCAGCGCGATCTCGTCGCCGTCGCGCACCACGGTGTCGCCGTCGGCGAGTTCGCCGTTGCGCGCGAAGCGTGTCGACGCTCGCAGCCCGGCGAGCTCCGACGACCCGGCCGCGAGCTGCGCCCACAAGCCGTCGAGCGTCGTCCCGTCCGGGACGTCGACGCTGCCCTCGCCGAAACCCAGCAGCTCGCGCAGCCGCGCGAACGCGAGCACGCGCACCGTGACGACCGCGGCGCGCTGCGACGTCTCCGTCACACGCCTCCGATGTCCGTCGTGTAGCCGTGCTCTTTGAGCCACGCGCGCGAGTCGTCGTGCAGGCCGAGCAGATCGATGCGGCTGCAGGTGAGCTTGTGCACGAGCACTTCCCAGAAGTGGCGGTCTTGAGCGTACACGTCGTCAGGGATCTGGTTGTGCTTGCGGGTGAACTCGCGCAACGCTTCCCAATCGCGCTTCGCCAGCAGCGTGCGCAGCTCGCCGTCGTATTCCGGCGTCGGCGGCGCGGGCTGCATCGTCAGGCCGACTTCCGTTCGCGCGGCGCGCAGAAACGCTCGATCGCGAGCGCGACGCCGTCGCGGTCGTTCGGCGCGGTGACGTGGCGAACGGCTTGGCGCACTTCGGGCAGCGCGTTGCCCATCGCGACGCCGATCCCCGCCCAGCGCAGCATCGGCACGTCGTTGCGCGAGTCGCCGATGGCGAGCACGTTTTCTGCCGCGATCCCGAAGCCCGCGCACAGCTGCGCGAGCGCGTTCTTCTTGCTCGCGTCGCGGTTGAGCACGGCGCACTCCACGAAATCGAGCCACGTCTCGTGGCGGAAATTCAGCGGCAGATCGCCGAACTCGCGCCGCATCCGTTCGACCGATTCGGTGCCCAAGAAGCGGATGAAGGTCGGCGCCTCGGTGAGGATCTCCGCCAGCGACGGCGCTTCGTACCAACCGGGGCCGCGCATGTCGTCCATGTAGATCTGCGAACCTTGAAGCCGGTAGAACGCCTCGCCGACGTAGACGGCGATGGCGAGCCCTTCGCGCTCGGCGAACAGCACCATCGCTTTCGCGTGCGCGAGCGGGACGGGGATGTGCAGCAGCGTCCTGTTCGCCCCGAAGTCCTTGGTCAGCGCGCCGTGGCAGCAGATCACGGGCAGGTTCAGCCCGAGCTCCTTGGACACGCGAATCGGCGTGTCGACCCCTCGTCCGGTCACCAGGACGACACGAATCCCCGCGAGGAGCGCGTCCTTGATCGCGGTGCGGTTGCGTACGCTGATCGTCTCGTCCGGAGCCAGGAGCGTACCGTCGAGGTCCAGCGCGATGAGGTCGATGTTCGGTGTGCGAGGCATTCCTAAGATTCTTCGGCCGGTACGATACCCCGGAAGACCCCAGAGGATGCGCAGCCGGTGACCGCCCGAGATGCGCAACGGCCGACCCGTCGAATACGTTGACCGGACATGCGCACCTTCGTAGCGGTCCTCGCGCTCCTTGCGGCGAGCATCGCCCCCGCGCTCGCGCAACCCGCGCAGCGGTGTTCGCACGAGTCATTTCCGGTCGGCGGGCAGCCGGTCGCGGTGACCGTGTGCGCCGGCGCGCCGAACGGCGGCAAGACCGTCGCGGTCGCCGAGACGTTCAAGAACGCGGCCACGTCCTTCACCCACACCACCTCGATCGAGGTGCTGCCCGGCGCCGCCGCATCCCGCGCCGTGGACGACGTCTCGCTGGCGCCGCTCGGCTTGCAGTACACCCTGCACATCACGCTTGCGTACCGCGACGCCGGCGTGATCATCGAGCACGCGCTGCTCCTGCCCGGCGCCGTCCCCCTCAAATAACGGCTCGGCGACCAAAGTAGAACAGCCGCGCCGCGCAACCGTGCGGCGGCGGGCCGGTTCTAGGGCACAGAAATGCGGTGTCGACGCTCCTGATGTCCTGTACCAGCGTGGCCCCGGAGCTCGACCCGGCAGGTCGTGCCCGGTACGTCACAGACCACCTCCCGCCCGGTTTGTTCCGGGTCCCGGACGACGCCGTCAGCGCCGTCCCCTGGCGCGTCTCGCCGGAGCCGTTCCCGCTCGCTCCCAAGACGGTCGCCGCAATCGAGTCGCTCGGCAACGACTTGCTCGCCTTCTACCGGGCGCTCAACGCGCTCTACCTGCGCAGCGCGCGCGGCACCGCACCGGCGTTCATCGCCGAAGAGCTCGACCGCGGCAAGCCCGAGCAAATCGTCAAGCTCGCGCGGCAGAACCGTTTCAAGCAAGATATCCCGCGCGTCATTCGGCCCGACCTGATCCTCACGGACGACGGCTACGTCGCGAGCGAGCTTGACAGCGTGCCGGGCGGGATGGGCTTCACCACCGCCCTCGCGCGGACGTACTGCGAGGTCGGCAGCGACAGCATCGGCGGCATCGACGGGATCCCGCAGCGCTTCGCCGAGATGCTGGCATCGGTCGCCGCCAAGGAACACCCCACCGTCGCGGTGGTCGTGAGCGCGGAGTCGAACGACTACCGCCCCGAGATGAAGTGGCTCGCGACGCGCGTGAACGCGCTCGGCCTCGCCGACGTGATCGTGTGCGCGCCGGCCGACGTCGTGTTCACCGAGGAAGCGCTCTTCGTGCGCAGCGCCGACGGCCGCGAGTCGAAGATCGACGTCCTCTACCGAAACTTCGAGCTGTTCGATCTGCTGAACATCTCCAAGCAAGAACTGATCCTGTACTCCGCGCGGCACAACCGCGTGCGCATCACGCCGCCGCCCAAAGCGCATTTCGAAGAAAAGCTGACGTTCGCGCTGTTCCATCATCCGGGATTGCGCTCGTACTGGCGCGGCGAGCTCGGGCCGGCGGTCGACGAACGGCTGCTCGGCATCTTCCCGCGCACCTGGATCGTCGACCCGCGACCGCTGCCGTGGCAGGCCGCCATGGTCGACATCAGCGCGAACGGCGCGCCGGTGCACGAGTGGTCGCAACTCGAGGACCTCGGCAAGAGCGAGCGCGACTACGTGCTCAAGCCGTCGGGTTACAGCGAGCTCGCGTGGGGCTCCAAAGGCGTGATCGTTGCCAACGACCTCACCCGCGACAAGTGGCGCGACGCGCTGCACCAAGCGCTCGCGTCGTTCGACCACACACCGTACATCCTGCAGCGCTTCCACAAGGGCAAGCGCGTGCAAGTGCCGTTCCTCTCGACGTCGACCGGCGAGATCAAAGTGATGGACGGGCGCGTGCGGCTGTGCCCGTACTACTTCGTCGTGGGCGACGAGACGCGGCTGGGCGGGATCCTCGCCACGGTCGCGCCGGCCGACAAGCGTTTGATCCACGGGATGAGCGATGCGATCATGGCGTCGTGCCGGGTCGCGGACGACGGCTTCTGAGCAAGCAAGAAAACGAGACTGCGGCCCAGCGCCGCATGCGCAGCCGCCACCGGCTCATGTCGTTCGGCACGGCTGCCGCGGTCGGCGTCATCGTGTACGTGCTGGTGCCTGCATGGCTGAGCGGTGCGACGCGTTTCGTCGCCGCGTACGACACGGCCGTCCTGGTGCTGCTCGGTTTTTTCTGGAAGGTCGGTCTGCATACCGATCCGCGGCTTACGCGCGCGCGGGCCGCGCTCGACGATCCCGGCCGCAACACCGTGCTCCTCATCGTGCTCGGCACGGTTGTGGTGGGACTCGTGGCGGCGGTCGCAATCATCGGTCACGGACCGCAGGTCAGGAACGACGCCGAGAAGTGGACGGCGTACGCGTTCGGCGTGATCGCGATCGTCGCCGGCTGGTTCGTCGTGCACACCGTCTACACGTTTCGCTACGCGCACCTGTTCTGGTTCGACGAAGATCAGGACGGCGAGCCCGGCGGGTTCAACTTCCCGGGTACCGAGGATCCGTCGGACTATGATTTTGCGTACTTCTCGTTCTGCATCGGCACGTCGTTCGCGGTATCGGACCCGCAAGTCACCGAGACGCGCGTACGCCGCGAGGTGATGGTGCACTCGATCATCTCGTTCGCGTACAACTCGGTGATCGTCGGCATGGTGATCAACCTGTTCGCCGGCATCTTCGCGGCACCGAGCGGGGGCGGGAAGTAAGTTGAGGCCTCGTCAGGCTGCCGGCAACGCGGCGAGGATCGCGTCGATGTCGTCGGCAGTGTTGTGGCCGTGCGGGGCGACGCGAAGTCCGCCGGCACGATAGGTCGCGACGATGCCGTGGTCTTTTTGCAGGCGCCGGCCCAACGCGATCGAGTCGACGCCGTCACGCCGGAACAGCACGATGCCGGATTTGACCTCGTCGCGCGAGCGGTCGCCGACGACGACATAGCCGCGCGACCGGACGCCGTCGGCGAGCCGGTCGGTCAGCGCGAGCACGTGCGCGCCGATGCGCTCGACGCCCGCGTTCGTGAGGATGCCGATCGACGTCGCGAGCGAGAGCGCGCCGAGGAAATTGGGCGTGCCGCCTTCGTAACGCGACGCGTCGGGCGCCGGTCCTTGCGTGTAATCGAGAAAGTCCCATATGTCCGCGACGGAACGCCAGCCGGGCATCCGCAGCGCGACGCGGTCCAGCAAGTTCGCGCGCAGCCACAAAAAGCTCACGCCTTGCAGCGCCATCAGCCACTTCGCGCCGCCGGCATAGACGGCGTCGACGCCCGTCGCGTTCACGTCGAGCGGGAACGCCCCGAGCCCCTGGATGGCGTCGACGACGAACAGCGCGCCGTGCGCGTGTGCGACCTCGGCCAGCGCCGCGAGATCGTGGCGGTAGCCATCGTCGAACGTCACCCACGACACGGCGACGACTTTCGTGCGCGACGAGACGTGCCGGCGCAGTACGTCTGGAGTCATGCGCTCGCGCGGCGCGCCGATCAGCGTCACCGTCACGCCGCGCTCGCGCAGCGCGAGCCACGGATACGCGTTCGCGCCGAACTCGTTGGCGCCGGTGATGACCTCATCGCTCGCGCCGAGGTCGAGGCCCTGCGCGATGACGGTCGCGCCGTCGCCGGTATTGCGCAGCACCGCGATCTCCTCGCCGCGGCCGCCGACGAGCGCGGCGATGCGGCGGCGATAGTCCGGCATCGACATCTCGACCGGTGCGGTGCCCAGCACGCCGCGCGCGGCGTGATCGTCGATCATCGCGTGCAGCACGTCGCGCGTCGCGAGCGGCAAGACGCCGACCGCGGCGTGGTTGACGTAGACCAGTCCGGGCGCGAGCGCGAACGCCTCGCGCGCCAGCGGCGCCGTCAACCCGAGCTCGCCGGTCGTCATCCGGAGCTGTCGAGGCCCGCGATCAACTCGGGTTGGCGTTCACGGAGATGTCGGCTTGCGTCTGCGCCGCGTTCACGCGCACCTTCGCTTTCGCGATCTGCGTGATGAACGTGTCGAGCGGCACGTACCAGTCGCCGTTGCGCTTGAACGTCTGGCCGCGCATCGTGACCGCGCCGTCGTTGATCAGCGCGGTGCGGCTGCCGTCGGTGAAGCGCCCGGTGATGCCGTGGATCGTGACCACGACGGCGTTGCCCTGGAACGTCAGCAATCCGTCGAACGACTTCACCAGCGGCACGACGTCGGCGTAGACGACGCCGTTGTGCACGACGGCGATGCCTCCGGTGCGGTCCACCGGGCGGCCGTCGAGCGTCAGCTTGACTTCGCGGTCGGCGGCGAGCGCGGATGTGCTCGGCGCGAGCAGCGCGAGTCCGAGGGCGAGGGCGGTCAGCAATTGTTTCACGAGTACACGTCCTTGGTATGCCACGCGATGTTCTGGGCCCGGTCGCCCACGCGCTCGACGATCGAGACCACGAAGAGCAAGAGGGTGCCTGCCGGTACCGTACCCGGATCGCGCTGCATCTCAGCCTGGAGGGCTTCGATGCCGTTGCGGTAGAGGGTGTCGACCTCGTCGTCCCGCTCGATAACGTCATCCGCGAGCGCGGCGTCTCCCTCGCGGTAGGCGCGCATCACGTCCTGCAGCATCTCGTAGGCCAGGTTGGCGATGCGGCCCACCTCCACGCTCGCCGGGCGCACGGCGACGTCGGACAGCTTGATCGCGTTCTTAGCGATGTCGACCGCGTAGTCGCCGATGCGCTCGAGGTCGGTGACGATCTGGAGCATGCCGGCGATGTGCCGCAGCTCGCCCGCGACGGGCTGCTGCTTCCAGATCAGCTCGATGCAGGCCGTCTCGACGCGGCGGCGCGTGTCGTCGATCTCATCGTCACCGGCGACGACGTGTCCGGCAAGGATGACGTCGCGCCGTTCGAGGGCTTGCATCGCGGAGCGGATGGCGTCGGAGACGAGCGCGCCCAACCGGACGACGTCGAGGCGCGTGTTCTCCAGCGCCTGGTGGTAGGCGGTTCGCATGGCAACCTCACCATAGCAGAGGGAGGGCGAAGCTCAAAGCCCGCCGTAGCGCGGCCCGCCATGCAAACCATCCTCGTCGAGCGATCCGGGGCCGTCGCCACGGTGACCCTCAATCGCCCGAATGTATTAAATGCTCTTAACCTGACGATGCTCGACGAGCTCAGCGCTGCGTTTTCGCAGCTCGGCGCCGACGACGCGCTGCGCGCCGTCATCCTCACCGGCTCGGGTGCAAAGGGGTTCGCGGCGGGCGCGGACATCGGCGAGCTCAACGCGCTGCCCGACGCGCGCGGCGGCGAGGCGCAGGCGCGCAAGGGGCAGGCGCTCACGCGCACGCTCGAGCGCCTGCGCGTGCCCGTCATCGCCGCGGTCAACGGCTTCGCGCTCGGCGGCGGCTGCGAGCTCGCGATGGCGTGCGACATTCGCATCGCGAGCGAGAACGCGAAGTTCGGCCAGCCCGAGGTGAACCTCGGGATCGTGCCGGGCTACGGCGGCACGCAGCGCACGACGCGGCTGCTCGGCGAAGGCATGGCGATGTACATGTGTCTGACCGGCGAGATGGTCGACGCGCAGGAAGCGCTGCGCATCGGGCTCGTGCAAAAGGTCGTGCCGCTCGACGGTCTGCTCGCCGAGGCGCAGCGCATCGCCGCGCTGATCGCCGCGAAAGCGCCGCTGGCGATCGCCGCGACGAAACGCGCGATCGTCGACGGCACATCGCTGCCGCTCGACGACGCGCTCGCGCTCGAAGCGCTGCTGTTCGGTCAGTGCGTGACGACGGCGGATTTCAAAGAAGGCTCGCGCGCGTTTCTCGAAAAGCGCGCGGCCCGTTTCAGCGGTCGATAGGCGTCGTTAGCGGGCGGCCGTCTTCCGGGCGCTGCCGTACTTCGCGACGGCGTCGGCCATCTCGCGCTCGATGTCCGGGTCGAAGCCGATCCAGCGCGCGCGGACCCGGCCGGTTCCGTCGATCGCGACCACCGTCGGATATCCGGTGACCCCGAAGGCGTGCGCGACGGTCTCGTCGGGGTCGAGGACCACGCCGGTCATCTTGAGCTTCGCGGCATATTGCCGCACCAGCCAGGTGGGCTCGCCGACGTCCACCGACACGACCTCCACGTCCCGGTGCGCCCGCTCGAAGCGCTGGACCAGCGGGATCGAGTCCTTGCACGGGCCGCACCACGTCGCCCAGAAGTCGAGAAAGACGAGTCGGCCGCGGCTCCGGGCGAGCTCGAACCGGCCGCCGTCCAGCGCGGCCAGCGACACGGACGGCGCTTGGACGACGTCATGGTGCAGGCGCGGCAGGACGGCGAATCTTACGATGGCGGCGAGGACGACGATGACGGCGAGAACGTCGAGCCCGCGCGCGAGGCGCCGGTGCATCGCCGGCCGGTTCCGTCGCAGGGAAAGCGCCCCCTGCGACGCATCCCACCGACGATGCCAACGAGCCGCGCGCCGTCCGCCTCCATCGACGCGCGCACCCTTCCCGCCCAGAACAGAAGCACGCGGATCTTCGAAACGTTCGATAAGCTGCCGGTCGGCGGCATCCTGGAGCTCAACGAGGAGAGCGATCCGCGCTCGCTGCGCAACGAGTTCCAGCAAAACCGGCCCGGCCGCTTCTCCTGGGACGCGCGCAACCTCGGCAGCGGGCGCTGGACGATCCGCCTCGAGCGCATCGACGAGCGCGCCGACACGGCGACGTTCCTGTCGCACTGCGCGCCGTTCGCGAACGCCAAGCAGTCGACGATCAACGATCTCGCGACCGTCGCGACGGAACGTTCGTACCGCACCGGCGAGACGGTGTTCGACGAAGGCGAGATGTGGCCGTATCTGGGCTTCGTGCGCGGCGGCAAGGTGGTGTACACGCTGCTCTCGCCCGACGGCAAGACGCACGCGCTGGGCGAGCGCCTCACGCACGACCCGCTCAACGAGTCGGGCACGTTCGACGGCGGTGGCGCGACGACGCGCGGCGAGGCGCTCACCGACTGCACGGTGGTGCTCGTCCCGTCCGAAGCCGTTCTGCACGCGGTGCGCAACGACAGCGAGCTCGCGCTCGGATTCCTCGCTGCCTCGTCGCAAGCGCGCCGCCGCTCGATCGACACCATCGCCGACCTGGCGTTCGCGCACGTGCTCCAGCGCGTCGCGAAGTTCCTGATGTCGTACGCGCCGGCGACGACCGGGATGGCGCCCGGCTTGCCCGGCGTCGAGAACCTGTCGCAGGCGCAGATCGCCGCCGCCGCCGGGACGGTGCGCGACATGGCGGCGCGCGCGCTGATCCGACTGAAGAACGCGCATGCCGTACAGCTCGACCGCGGCCGCGTCCGCTCGATCGACCGGGCGCTGCTCGAAGCCTTTGCGCACGGGGTGCAGGCGCCTCCGGTTTAATACGGAGAAGAGGCGCGGATGCGTCGCCTCTCCTTCACCGTAGCAGCGCTGCTGCTCGCCGCGTCCCCCGTCCTCGCCGCCGCGGCCCAGTTCGCATATCCGCCCGCACCGCGCGGCCCCGTCGTCGACACGTTCTTCGGAACGCCCGTCGCCGACCCGTACCGCTGGATGGAAGACGTGGACGCCCCGCAGACGACCGCCTGGGTGAAAGCCGAAGGCGATCTGACGCGCGCATATCTCGACGCGATCCCGCAGCGCAACGCGATCAAGGACGCGTACCGCAAGCTGATGGACTACGAGAAGGTCGGCGCGCCGTCCCACCAGGGGCAATGGTGGTTCTTCTCGCGCAACTCAGGCCTGCAAAATCAAAGTGTGCTCTACGTGCGCCGCGGCGAGCACGGCACGCCGCGCGTGCTGCTCGATCCCAACACGCTGGCGTCCGACGGAACCGTCGCGCTCGCTGGGCGTTCGTTCACGCACGACGGCAGCTTGATGGCGTATGCGACGCAGTCGTCAGGCGCGGACTGGGAAACGTGGCACGTCAAGAACGTCGCGACGGGCCGCGACCTGCCCGATACGATACAGTGGAGCAAGTTTTCGGGCGCGGCGTGGACCGGCAACACCGGCTTTTACTACGAAGCGTACGACCCGCCCAAACCCGGCGCCGGCAACGCGACGCTCAGCGCGCTGGGCGCGGAGAAGATGTACTTTCACAAGCTCGGAACGCCGCAGTCCGCGGACCGGCTGGTGTACACTGCGAAACCCGATCAGTTTCTGGGCATCGGCCGCACCGACGACCAGCGCTATGATTATTTCTACACGTCCAAGGGCAGCGGCAACAGCTTCTCGTGGAAACGCCCAGGCGAACCCGAATCGGCGTTCAGGCAAGTGTTCACGCTCGATCCGAACGTGTCGTACGGGCCGGTGGGCGACGACGGGACGCGTGTCTACGTACAGACGAACCTGAACGCGCCGCGCGGCCGGCTGACCTGGCTCGATCTCAACGACGCGTCGCATACGCTACACGATATCGTCCCACAGTCCGCGGACGCGATGGACGGCGTGTCGCTGCTGGGTAACCGCTTCTACGTGTCGTACCTGCACGACGCGCACTCGGTGGTGCGGATCTACTCGCTCGCCGGCAAGCAAGTCGGCTCGATCGACCTGCCGGGGATCGGCGCCGGCGGCCTGCCGGGCGGGCATCGCGATGACCGGATCGTGTACTACGACTTTGACTCGTACACGTATCCCTATACCATCTACCGCTACGATACCGTGACCGGCAAGAGCACCGTGGCGATCCGCCCGAAGATCGCCTTCGACCCGAGCCCGTACGTCACCGAGCAGATCTTCACGACCTCGAAGGACGGCACGAAGATCCCCGTGTTCGTGACGCACCGCAAGGACATCACGCTCGACGGTTCGACACCGACGATCCTGTACGGCTACGGCGGGTTCAACATCTCGATCACGCCCTACTTCTCGTCGGCGACCGCGCTGTGGCTCCAATTGGGCGGCGCGTACGCCGTCGCGACGCTGCGCGGCGGCGCGGAATACGGCGACGCGTGGCACGACGCGGGCCGGCTCGCGAACAAGCAGCACGTCTTCGACGACTTCATCGCCGCGGCGCAGATGCTGATCGACAAGAAGATCACCTCGACGCCCAAGCTCGCGGCGAACGGCGGCTCCAACGGCGGCTTGCTGGTCGGCGCGGCGATCACCGAACGGCCCGACCTGTTCGGCGCGGCGATCCCCGAGGTCGGCGTGCTCGACATGCTGCGCTTCCAGAAGTTCACGGTCGGCAAGGCGTGGGTGACCGACTACGGCTCGGCCGACGCATCGGCGGATCAGTTCAAATACTTGTATGCATACTCGCCGTACCACAACGTCAAGGACGGCACGCACTACCCGCCGACGATGGTGATGACGTCGGACCACGACGACCGCGTGTTCCCGGCGCACTCGTTCAAGTTCGCGGCGGCACTCCAGCACGCGCAAGCCGGCGACGCGCCCGTGCTGCTGCGCGTGGAATCAAAGGCCGGGCACGGCGCGGGCCGCCCGACCGAAAAGATCATCGACGACGTCGCGGACCGGTTCGCGTTCCTCGTGAAGAACTTGAGCTTCACTCCGGCTCTGTAGCGCAGCAACGCGCTAAACGCCGCCCTCGGGGTCCAGAAGCGGCGCGGCCCGCGGCCGTTTCGAACGAGCTATGCATGCGCCGTCGCGGTGGTCGGCTCGCGCACCGCGAGCCGGACCGTGACCGGCACTCCGCTCAGGACCGCGTTTCCGGTGAGGTCGTCCAGGCGGTCCGGATCGGTGAGGTCGTTCAGGCTCGCGCCCGGTTTTTGCGCGGCCAGCGTTTGGCCGACGCCGGAACGAGCGTGGCCGAAACCGTGCGGCAGGCTCACCACGCCGGGCATCAGCGTGGCGGTCACTTCGGCCGGCACCGTCACGGCGCCGACCGCCGAGCGGATCTCCACGCTGTCGCCGTTCGCGATGCCGCGCGCGTGCGCGTCGAGCGGGTTGATCATCAGCGTGCAGCGATCCGGGCCGCGCATCAGCCGCGGCGCGTTGTGCATCCACGAGTTGTTGCTGCGCAGTTGGCGGCGGCCGATCACCACGAGCTCCGCGACCGGCGCGGCGAGATCGGTTTCGAGCCGCGCGAGGTCGGCGACGAACGCGGGCGGCGCGAGCTTCATGCGCGCGTCCGCGGTGAACAGGCGGTCGGGCAAGCACGGCTGCATCGGACCGTAGTCCACGCCGTGCGGGTGCGCGCGCAACTCGTCGAGGCTCGTGTGGTACGCGCCCTCGCGCAGGCCGGCGTCGAGACGCTCGCGCGGGCTCTTGCCGGACTTGCCCGTCATGCGCGCGCGCAGCGCTTCGAAGATCTGCCAGTCGTAGCGCTGCTCCGGTGCGATGTCGAACAGCGGTTCGCTGTAGCGCGCGGTGTTGCGCACCGCGAAGTGGTGGAAGATCACGTCGTAGTGCTCGGTCTCCAACCCCGTCGCCGGCGGCAGGATCACGTCGGCGTGGCGCGTCGTCTCGTTGACGTACGGATCGACGCTGACCATGAAGTCGAGCTCGCTCAGCGCCGCGTCGACCTTCGTGCCGTTGGGCGTCGACAGCACGGGGTTGCCGGCGACCGTGATGAGCGCGCGGACCTGCCCGGGGCCGGGCGTGAGCATCTCGTCGGCCATCGTCGCGACCGGGAACTCGCCGTCGAACTCCGCCAGATCGCGCACGCGCGAATTCCAGCGGCCCGCGTATTTCGTGCCGCGTTCGGCGTGCTGCAGCAAATCGAACGCCGGGCGCGGCCACATCATCCCGCCCGGTTCGTCGAGGTTGCCGGTGATCGCGTTGAGCGCGTTGACCAGCCACTGGCACAACCCGCCGAACGACTGCATCGACAAGCCGACGCGGCCGTATGCCACCGCCCGCTCCGCCGCGGCGAACTCGCGCGCGATGCGCAGGATCGTCTCTTCCGCGATGCCGGTGCGCCGCGCGACGCGCCGGGCCGGAAACGCGCGCGCCGCATTGCGCAGCTCGTCGATGCCGTCGGTGAACGCGCCGAGCCGGGCCACATCGGCCGCGCCCGCTTCGAAGACCGCGTCGACGATCGCGAGCAAGAAGAGCGCGTCGGTGCCCGGGCGGATGAAATGATGCTCGTCGGCGACGGCGGCGGTCTCGGTGCGGCGCGGATCGAGCACGATCACGCGCCCGCCGCGGGCTTGCACGGCTTTGATGCGGTCGCGCATCCCCGGCGCCGTCATGATGCTGCCGTTCGAAGCGAGCGGGTTCGCGCCCATGACCAGAAAGTAGCCGGTGCGGTCGACGTCGGGGATCGGCAGCATCAGCGGGTGGCCGAACATCTCGACGGCGGCGCGGTGGTGCGGCAGCTGGTCGACGCTCGTCGCGCTGTAGCGGTTGCGCGTTTTGAACGCGCGCAGAAAGCCGCCCGCGCTGAGCGTGGTGCCGCTGTTGTGCACGTTGGGGTTGCCGAGGTAGATTCCGACGGCGTCGTCGCCGTGCGCCGCGACCACCGCCTTCAGGCGCTCGGTGACGAGATCGAACGCGTCGTCCCAGCCGATGGGCTCCCAGCGGTCCCCGGCGCGGCGAACCGGCGTCTTGAGGCGGTCCGGATCGGCGTGAAGGTCGATGAGCGCGTTGCCCTTGGGGCAGATGTGGCCGTGCGAGAGCGGGTCGAGCGCGTCGCCTCGCAGGTCGGTGATCGCGCCGTTCGCGACCGTGATCTCCAGCCCGCAGATCGCCTCGCACAGGTTGCACGCGCGAAAGTGCTTACCGTCCCGAATCGCCGTCATCCGCAGCACTTCGCGGCGGGCAGGACCTTCTCCGGCGGCGCGGCGAGCGCGAAGGTTCCGGCGGCTTTCGGGTAAGACGCGCTCGATGGTGAGGCGCGCACGAGCGATCGTCGCCGGCAGTATCTTCCTGTTGCTCTCTGCGCCGCCCGCGTTCGCGCGGGCGGCGCTTCCGCTGCCCGCGGTCGCGGTGGTTCCCGAGCCACGCGACGTTCGGGTGCAGAACGGGGCGTACGTGTGGCCGTCGCACGTGCGCATCGGCGCGACCGCGCCGGGGACGCGTGCCGTCGCCGAATCGCTCCGGGCGTACCTCGCCGAGCAAGGCATCAGCGCAACCGTAGTCGACCCGCGGCAAAACCCCGAAGTATTGCTGTACGTGAAGAACGGTTCCGCCGCGCGGATCGGCGGCGAAGGCTACGGGCTGGTCGTGACGCGCGACGGCGTCACGATGTTCGCGAACGCACCGCGCGGTTTGTTCTACGCGGTGCAAACGCTCGAGCAGATCTCGGCGCGCTCCGGCGGCCGCCTGAGTACTCGCGAAGTTCAAATCGCGGACCGGCCGGCGTACCCGTGGCGCGGCGTCCACCTCGACGTTGCGCGGCATTTCTTCTCCGTGCCGATAGTCGAGCGGTACATCGACGTCGCCGCGCACTACAAGTTCAACGTGTTCCACTGGCACCTCACCGATGACCAGGCATGGCGTCTGGAGAGCAGCCGGTATCCCGCGCTCACCTCCGGCATCGCGCACTACTCGCGCGCGGACGTGCGCGCGGTCGTCGCCTACGCCGCGCGCCGCTACGTCACCGTGGTGCCGGAGATCGACGTGCCGGGGCACACCGCCGCGGTGGTGCGCGCGTATCCGCGCCTCGCGTGCGCGCACGAGATGCTGTGCACGAACGCCGGGGGCCTGGCGTTCGCGCGCGACGTGCTGGCGGATGCGCTGGCGGATTTTCCGTCGCCGTACGTGCACGCGGGCGGCGACGAAGTTCCGCCGCCGGCGCTCGCAGTGCAACCGGCGTTCACGCGGCAGATCGAACGCTTCGTGGAATCGCGCGGGCGGCGCTTCGCCGGCTGGGACGACGTTCTCACGCCGCAGCTTTCCCCGCACGCGCTCGTTACGGTCTGGACGTCGCAGCGGCGCGCGGCGGCTGCGGCCGCGCGCGGCAACGACGTCGTCATCGCGACGGGGGCGCTGCATTTCGACAGCGTGCAAGGTGACGCCACGCAGGAGCCGCGCGGCAGCGCGTACATGGCGACGCTGGAACAAGTCTACGACTACCCCGTCACGCCGCCCGGGCTCTCGGCCGTATCCGCGGCGCACGTAATCGGCGCGCAGGCGGACGTCTGGACCGAACGCATCGCGACGGCGGACCATCTCTTCTACATGCTGCTGCCGCGCGCGCTCGCGCTCGCCGAGAACGTATGGACGCCGCGCCCGCAAAAGCGCTGGGACTCGTTCGTCGCGCGGCTGCCGGCGCAACTCGCGTGGCTCGACGCGCACGGCTTCCGCTTTCGCATCCCGAACGCGGCGTTCGCGCTGAGCGGCGGTAAAACGGTGTTCGAAGCGGTACCCGGACGCGTGCAGGCGGTGCGCGCGTGGACCGTCGCACCCGCCCTGACGGTCGCGCTCAGCGTGCCGCTAACCGGCGCCGTGATTCGCTACACGACGGACGGCACCGCACCCACGGCGTCGGCACGCGCCTATCGCGCGCCGTTCACGGTGCCGCTCGGCAACGCGCCGGTCGTGCTGCGGGTCGCGGCGTTTTGGCGCGGTCGCCCAGGCGCGGTCAGCGAATGCGCCGTCGCGCGCAGCTCGCTCGCGGCGCTGCGCGCACGCCGCGGTGCTTCGCGGTCATGGCGCGCGCTCGTGTCGCCGTAACGGCCACGGCGCGACGACGCAAGCTCAGGTTTTTTGCGCGCGGCGTTTGGACGGCGCGGACTCGATCGTGACGACGTTGTCGGGCGGCGCGTCGTCCGGCGACAGCGTTCCGTAACGCGCCTTGTAGTACGAATCGCGCAAGTGCGCGAGCTTCATGTCGCGGGCGATCGGCTCGTCGTCGCCGCGGTACACGGTGACGCCGCGAAACAGCAAGACGTACGCGCCCAGCCGCAGGCGCCGCCAATCCGAGACCGTCCACCCGTTGGGCGCCATGACGGGAAACTCGTACGGCGGCAGGTCTTCCTTCGCCGCGCCGAGCCGTTCGAACGAGACGCGAAAACCCTCGCGCTGGAAGATCTGCTCCTGGAGCTCGGTGATGCTCAGACCCGTTCGCCGTGCCATCAGGAACGCTTCAGAGCGTTTCCTTGCCGATACCACCGTGGAGCTGCTCGTCGATCTCGGCCGTGCAGCCCGCGTGGCCGCAGCCGCACGTGATGGTGGCCGGGTCGCGACCGTCCGGCGAGTCGCAGTACGGGCTGCACACCGCTTTGGCCAGGGGGACCGTGCAGAGGCAGGCGAGGTTGTCGCACCGCTTCGAATCGTCGTTCATGCTGCACCCTTTCCCAAAGACGACCGTCCCCACCGTGAGCGCGCTCCGGGTGCGCGCGGTGAACGTACCGCTCCCGAATCCGCTCCTGACGGCCGGCGGCGCGGTCACGAGCGCGCCGCTCGTGCTCCTCGACCTCGAGGCCGGCGACGTCGTGGGGCGCGCGTACCTCTTCTGCTACACCGCGCTCGCGCTGCGCGCGACCCGCGCGCTGCTCGAGGATCTCGCGCCGCTCATGGTGGGGATGCCGCTCGCGCCGCGCACGATCGCGGCGCAGCTCAACGCGCGCTTTCGCCTGCTCGGACCGCAAGGGCTCACGGGGATGGCGATGGCGGGCATCGACATGGCCGCGTGGGACGCGCTCGCCGTCGCGCACGACGTGCCGCTGTGCGTGCTGCTGGGCGCCGAACCGCGCGCGCTCGCGGCGTACGACAGCCTCGGGATGATGAGCGCGGAAGACGGCGTCGCGCAAGGCCGGCGCAGCGCCGCCGCGGGCTTCAGCGCGGTGAAGTTCAAGCTCGGCTGGCCGGATGCGGAAACCGACGTGCGCTTCGTCGAAGCGGTGCGCACGGCCCTCGGCCCCGCGTGCGAGATCATGATGGACTACAACCAGTGTCTCGACCGCGGCGAGGCGATTCGGCGCGGCAAGCTGCTCGAACGTTTCGGGCTGCGCTGGATCGAAGAGCCCTGCCGCGCCGACGACGACGCGTCCCATGCGATGGTCGCGCGCGCGCTCGACACGCCGATTCAAATCGGCGAGAACTGGTGGGGCCCGAACGACGCGGCGCGCTCGCTCGCAGCCGACGCGTGCGACGAAATGATGCTTGACGTGATGAAGATCGGCGGCGTCACCGGCTGGCTCGACGCGGCCGCGCTGGCCGCGCCTTCGGGGCGCCGCGTGTCGAGCCACCTCTTCCCGGAGTTCAGCGCGCACCTGCTCGCGGCGACGCCGCAGGCACGCTATCTGGAATGGCTGGATCTCGCGTCGCCGATCCTCGAAGACGCCGTCGCTCCGTCGGACGGCGTGCTCAGGATCACCGACCGGCCCGGCGCCGGGCTTCGCTGGAACGAGGATGCGGTGCGGCGGTTCGCCGTCGGTTAGCGGCGGTCGCTGCGCTGCAACGTTACGGGGTGTGCGACAGCTCCGCCGCGTCCCAGTTCGCAGTACGCGTTCCGGCGTCGTAGCCGCTGCGCAAGAACGTCAAGAGCGCCGCGTTCGGATCCTCGGCGGTTCGCACGGTATCGTACGGGAGAATTCCCATGTGGCCGCTGCCCGACGGCGCCCACGACGCTCCCACCGGAGCCAGCGTCATCGTGGTGAGGTCCGCCGGCTCCGGTGCCGTGTACGTATAATATGCGGGCGCCGGAACATTCGCGTCGCCCGGCCAGAAACCGAACGCGATCACCTCGTGCGAGTACGCCTCGCGCTGCACGGGATCGGTTTTCGGCGGCCCCGCGGCGCGCTTTCCGGAATAGCGCCCGAGCGCGAGATCGAAGCCGTGCCAGAACAGCTGGACCGGCCCCTGCTTGCCGGCAAACTCCGTCGCGAAGCGCTCGAAGACGCTCGTCGACCACGCGATCGCGTTCCACCAGCGCCGCACGGCCGCCGTGTCGTACGCGTGGTGCTCGCAATCCTGGTCGAACGGCGTCGACTGGCCCGGGGAAACCGTAGGGCTTCGCAAGGATCGGAACGTCGAGCCCGGCGCCCCGCAGCGAGGAGCGCAGCGATGTGTAGAACTCCGCGACCGACAAACCGTCGCGCAGCGCGAAGCTGATAGGCTCCGGCGCGGTGCTCGCGCGCACGACCGCCCGGTGGTCGACGACGTCGAGCTCGATCTCGAAGAATGTGTCGCGCGAGCGCAGAAGCTGCGTCTTGAGCCCCTGCGCCGTCGGCCGCAGCGTGCAGTTCCACCAGTGGTTGCGCAGCGCAGTAGAGCGCAGCGCGATCTTGCCGACCATCTGGCACCACAGGTGCAGCGTCGTCTTGGTCGGCTCCCAGTCTGCAAACGGAAGGGGTTCGAGCAACGCGATCGCCATCGCACCGTTCGACGTCCGGCATCAGCGCACGGTTTCGCGGACGACGCTGTTCAGTGGGATGCGGGGAATGTTTGGCGTTCGATGCGCAGGCCCGGGCCGAGCACGAGGGTGACGTCGCCGTCGGGGAGCGGCTGACGATCCGGCGCGTGCAGCTCGCGCGGGAGCGAGCTCGGATCGACCGCGATCGTCGCGCCGGGTGCGAGC
Organism: Vulcanimicrobiota bacterium; assembly: GCA_963791645.1. Classification (GTDB taxonomy): domain Bacteria; phylum Vulcanimicrobiota; class Vulcanimicrobiia; order Vulcanimicrobiales; family Vulcanimicrobiaceae; genus Vulcanimicrobium. The sequence goes on from CAWBTJ010000008.1 coordinate 34,684, forward strand.
GGCAGCTTCGGAAAGATGAACGTCCCGTCGGCGGCGGCCTCCACGGTGGTGCCGCCGGGATCGACGGCGATCATGATGCCGGCGAAGCTCGCGTCCGGCGACCAGACGGCGCGATCGGACACGATCACGCGGCCGCGCACGGTGCGGAACGGCCAGATCGGTAACGTCACGCCGTCGCCGGGCGCATCGATGCGAGCGCTGACGTCGGGCGAACCGCGCGTTCCGTCGTCGGTCTCGACGGCGAAGACATGAGCGCCTCGCGTGACGGCGACGTGTCCGACCGGCGTCACGGCGAGTTGCGACGGAACGCCGTCCACGAACAGCCGCAGCCGCTGCGACGCGACGCCCTCGGCGCGGATCAGCGCGTCGACCATCGGGACCGACGGCTTGCGGCGGGCCGGGATCGCCATCGCGAGCCCGAGGCGCACGGCGTGCGCAGTCGCTCCGGCGGGACGCACGGTGCCTTCGAGCACGAGCAGCGGCGTGAGCGGGACCGACAATCCGGCGATCGGTGCGATGCGGCCCGCGCTGGGGAAGCCGACGCCGGCGATCGCGTTGAGGCCGCGGCGGGTGGTGCGCACCGTCAGCGCGGCGTCGCGGTTGCCGGCCGACGTCGTCGCCGTAAGATCGAGCACGGCGCCGGGAAACGCGAGCATGCCTTGCACGCCGCCCGAACGTTGCGGGCCCGGAACGGAGTATGCTTGCAGCGACGCGTTCGGCGATTGATAGGCGAGGGTCGCGGTGAGCGTGCGATCGGACACGGATGCCGAAGCCAGCAACCCGTGCGCGCGCGTCGAGATGCCGAAGAACGGCGCGAGCGGTTGGTGCGGACCCGTCGAAAGCCCGGCGACGGCGGTCGTCGCCGCGCTCAGCTCGCGGCCGATGTCGAGGTTCACCGGCGCGTCGTTCGGACCCAGCGGCAAGCCGCGCCCGGCGTACGCCGCATCGGCTTCGAGGAACGTGCGCCCCCGCGTTCGCGCGGCGAAGCCGATGCCGACGCCCTTGTCGCCCGCGAGCACTTCGGTGGAGAAGTCGCCCCACGGGTGGCGCGTTCGCCGCAGCCGGCGCACGACGGTCTGCTCGTACGCGCCGTTGCGCCACAGCGTCGCGACCGTCGTCGAGCCGCCGTGGAGCGCGTCGCCGAACGTCATTCCCGTGACGTCGGTGCCGTCGGCCAGACGGCGTCCCGCGAAAAGCGTTCGGCCGCCGCGCACCAGCGCCGCCCCTTCGTACAGCGTGCCGCGGAAGATCGTACCGGCGAGCGGATCGGTCAGCATCCCAAGCGCGACGTTGCGTTCGGCCGACCCGGCGACGACCGTCGCGTTGGGCGTACCGAAATCGTTGACGCCGGACGACGTGAGCGAGGTTTGCAGCGCACCGCCTTTCGTCTCGCTCGAAATTTGCAGCAGCCGCGTCGACCCGACCCGGTCGAATGCGATGACGATGCGGCCGGCCGTTGCCGAATGCGGCACCGCGTCGTTCGACCGGTACGCCGCGGCGCGCGGCGTGGGGCTCGGACGCGGCACCGGCGGCCGCGCGATCTCGACGATGCGCGCCGTCGTTCCGACTTGGGTAGGCCGAACGAACGCGACGACGCCGTTCGCGCTTTCGCAGCGCACGCCGAAGAGGCGCGTCACGCCGGTCGTGTCCAGAAACAGCCGGCCCGCACGGCTCACGACCGCTTCGCCGAAGAGCAGCCGCGACTCACCGTTCTCGCGGATCCGGCGCGAGCCGGCGGTCACGACGACGGTCCGGTCGTCGCCGGCAAGCCGCATGCCGTCGCCGAGCGCGACGACCCGCCACCCGAGCGCGTTCGCGACGGCGTCGAGCGGCACCAGAGGCGTCTCGCCCGGGCGCTGCACGGCGATCGCTCCGAGCGCGGTGTCGTCCACGCGGACGGAAAGCAGCGCGTACACGCGCGCCGGCCGCGCGAACTTCGCAGTACCGATCGCATTACCGGCGAACGCGGCGTTGCCGGCCAGTGCGATGAGAACGCCGGCCGCGACGAGCCGGCGCCCACAGCGCATCGCGTTCACGGCGCGTTCGCCGTGACGCTCATGCTCGCGTTCGCGTACGTGTCGGCGGTGAACGACGATGCGTCCGGCGTGCAGTCGAGGTAGAGCGTGACGGTGAAGTTGATCGTGTTGTTGCTGTTCGCGGTCACCGTCCCGCACGTCACCGCGCTCGCGGAAAGCCGGACCATCCCGCTCGACGTGAAGATCCCGCCGGGGTCCGACGTCGCCGTGCACTGCGCCTGAAAGGCCGCCTGCGGTATCGTGTTGCCGGCGGTCCCGGTGATGAGCGGGGCGGTGATCGTGACGGAGCCCTGCAGCGGCGACGTGCGGATGCTCAACGCGTATGCGTACGACTGGCTGCCCGGCAGCGCGACATTGCTCAGGTCCGGCACCGAGAACGTGATGTTGCCCGAGCTCGACGTGGTGAACGAGAAAATTTTACCGGACGCAGCCTGCGCCGGCAGGGCGCACGCTATCATCGCGAGCACTCCGGCAACGACCGTCGCGACGATCGCGCGCATCAGCGCACCGTGAAGTCGGTCGTGCCCTCGATCAGCGTGTCGCCGCCGTAGTCCACCGTGAGCTGAAGCTTGTACGTGCCGGGGAGCAGATCGCGCAGCGTGCGGGTGTAGAGCCGCGGCTCGCCGCCGAAAATCGCCGGCGTGCTGTCATCGCGCTGCTGCACGATGCGCGCCGCCTGCGCGACGAGCATGCTGATCTGCGGCCGAACGTAGTTGCGGCCGTCGTTGACGAAGCGCGCCGTGAACTGTACGCTGCGGCCACCGGCGTCGACCACCTTGAGACTGGTCAGCTTGAGATGCCGGCTGGGCGCACCGACGGTTTCGTACGCGAGGATGTTCGCGCCGACGCCGAACGATTGCGCGCCGTTCAACTACAGCTGGTCGATTAGCCTCGAACCGCCGCCGAAACCGCAGTGAAGCTCGGCGCGCGAACCATGTCCTATGGTCGAGAGACGGCTTGCTAGCTCGTCGGCACTGCGATCAGGCTGCGGTAGTGGAAGTCGACGAAGTCGCGCACGTCGCTCTGCAGTTGCGGATCGCCGGGCCAGAATGATTGCACGAGGTAGAGCGCTTCGTCGATCCCCGACGTGACGCCGCCGCACGAGATGATGTCGCCGTCGTCCACGACGCGCGCGTCCCAGTCGGGGTTGAGCACGCGCACGTCCGACGCGACGAGCTGATTGATCAGCCCCGGATGCGTCGTCATGCGGCGCCCTTGCGCGATCCCCGCGCCGACGAGCCCGAACGCGCCGGTGCAGACGGACACGACCTGCCCGCCGCGCGCCTGCTGCCGCGCGATCACGCCGGTGAACGCCGGGTTGTCCTTCTGCCGCATGATGCCGGTGCCGTCTTCGACGTCGCCGCCGGCGACGATCAAAATGTCGGGAAGCTCTGCTCCGTCCCACGGTTCCGTGCCGAGCATGAGGCCGTGGATCCCGGTCACGAACCAGCGCCGGCCGTTGGGCCCGTCGTACGGCAGCGCGCCCGAACCGTCGACCGACACCACGCGCAGCGTAAACGGTTTGCCCGGCGGGTTACGAGTCGCGTCGCCGAGATAGCGGTTCGCCGTCTGCAGCACCGCCGCCGGTCCGACGACGTCGAGCTCGTCGCACCGGTCGAATGCCATGATCCAGACGGACTGCGGCGGCTTGCGCGCGGGAGAGGTCGTCATTGGGATGCTGCTCCGATCTCGACCACCGCGGCGGCGCCGTTGCGCCGCGCCCAGAACGGGGCATCGGGCCAGCGGCGCTCGTCGGCGTAGAACTGCCGCCGCGTCGCGAGGTACTCGGCGTACTCGCGCGCGGCATAGCGCTCGTATTTCGTGCGCCCGCGCGCGTCGCCTCGCAGCATGTCGAGGACGGTATACGCGGCGAGCTTGCCGGAATGCAGCGCCTTCACGATGCCGGCCGACGAGAGCGGGTCGAACGCCGACGCCGCGTCGCCCGCCGCGACCCACCCTTCGCCCGTGACGGGAAGCAGTTGCTGCGAGCGCGCCGAGCGCGCGCGAACGGGCAACCGCGGCACGGCGTCGCGCACGCGAGCGCCGGTGAAACGCGTCGCGCCGAGGCGCGCGAGCACGCGCGCGGGGTCGCGCAGGTTCTGCGCGCGCACGAGATCCGCGTCGCTCATCCAGCACGTGACCGCACGGCCGTGCGGCAGCGCCGCGGAGTACCACCAGCCGTCGGCGCACGCTTCGACCAGCGTCGTCGCGTCGTCGAGGTCCGCGCCCGTCTCCCACGCCAGCGAGAGCCCGACCAAACGGTCCGCGAACACCGCGCGCGCGCCTTGCCGCGACGCGAAATGCGCGCCGCGGCCCGTCGCGTCGATCACGCAGCGCGCGTCGAGCGCCGCGGCGACGCCGTCGCACACCGTCGTCAGCCGCCACGTTCCATCGCGCGCGCGGCTGCCTGCGGTCAGGCGGGTCGCGAGCCGCACGTCGGCGCCCGCGTCGCGCGCGGCGGCGAGCAACGCGGCGTCGAACGCGCGCCGGTCCAGCTGCCACGCCGAGCCGCGCGTCGAGAACAGGAACTCGTTGTCGTACGGCTCGTCGCTGCCCCACACCGCGCGCGTGCCGTAGCTCTCGCGCACGCACGCGCCGCGCACGTCGTCCCAGCATCCCAGCCCGGCGAGGATCGTCCGTCCGCCGGGCGCGAGCGTCTCGCCCGCGCGCCAGGCGTCGAACGCCGACGCTTCGAGCACGGTGACGCGCAGCTCCGGCCGTTCGCGCCGCAGCGCGAGCGCCGCCGCGCTGCCGGCGGGGCCGCCGCCGGCGACGACGACGTCCCGGAGCTCGCGCACGCTACGGCGTGGGTTCGGGGGCGACGACGATGCCCTGCGTGATGTCGTTCGGATCCCAGCCGATGAGGAATTTGCGCGTCGCCCACAGCGTGACCATCTCGAGATCGCCGCGGTTGGTCGCGTCGGTCCCAGACCACTGGAACCGCTGTCCGGTTTCGAGCGACACGGTCACCGGGCGATGCGCGGGCCACCAGTACGTCAGCTGCTGCGTCTGCGCGATCGGGTCGCCGGTGCTGGCCGGATAGAGCACGTTCCAGTCGCGGAACGTGACGTCGGTCGAATTGTTGGTGCACTCGTTGAAGTCGGCTTGCCACGGCACGCCGCTGTATTTCGTGATGTCGCCCGGTTCCAAGCCCGCACCGAGGCTGGTCGGTGCGAGCGCATCATTGGTCACCGGCACGACGGCCGGCTGCGTAAGCGCGCCCGGTACCGGTTTGGCGACCTGCGCGAGCCGGAACGGCCCCGAATAGATCGCGGGGTTACGCATGATCCACGACGCCTCGCCGCCGGGGCAGAACGAGCCGCCGAGCAGGTTCCCCAACACGCCGCGATCGAGCGCGACGGCTTCGGACGGCGCGATCGACGCCGGGTCGATCAGCTCGCTCTTCTCGTCGATGAACGTGCCGTGGGCCCACTGGCGCAGCATGAAAAGCATCGTGTCGGTGAGCCGCAAGAACTTCGACGGGACCGAGTTCGTCAACGGGTTGTCGCCGCACAGCAGCGGCATCGCGTAGAGCAGCGGCTTGTCGAGCCCCGGTTCCGGAACCAGCTCGTTCTCGCGCCCGGCTTTGCGCAACACGGCGTAGATGAACTGCCGCATGGCGTCGCGGCGCTTGCGCACCTCGGGATCGGGTGTCTGGTCCGGCGGCACGCGCAGATCGTCCTCGAAGAAATTTCCGCGCGGCTCGTTCACGTGCGGGTTCGCGCCGACCAAGGGATCGAAATCCATCACGAAGCCCGCGACCTGCGGCCGGATGAGAATCGGCCAGATGTCGCGCTCGAAATACGGCCGGTAATCGGCGTTCCACGCCGCCCCGTCGCGCCATGCGTCCGGATCGTCGGCGTAGACCGGCCGGTGCGCGCCGCCGTCGAACGGCGCGATCCCGTACATGTAGGGCGCGAACGCGAAGTGGCGGACCGCGAGGTCGAAGACGACGTCGTCCATCGTGACGACGTCGGTGAGCTCGGGCGCGTAGCGCGGGTAGCCGACGATCACCCACGCAGGATCGTCGACATCGAGCTTCAGCTGCTGCACGCCGGCGGGCGCCGGATGGCCGTCGATCTTCGTCGGCGTGCACAGCAGCGTCGCGCGCACCGAGCCGTCCGACGTGTCGTCGAACCAGCCGTCGTTGTTGGCGTAGTGCTCGATCTTGGGATTGCCGAACCCGGTGTTCACCGACCCCGAGTCGCCGAGGCCGCCGAGCACCAGCAGTCGGTTCGTGCCGTCCTGCTCGACGCACAGCAGATCGCCCAGCGTCTGGATCGAATGCGGCACGAGCGGCGGCGGAAAGGTCTCCGCACCGGTGTCGCTCGGCGCGAACGACGCGGACCGTTTTCCGTCCGCGGACGACACCGTCCGCGGCCCCGGGTCGATGATGAGCTTTTGGCGCTCCTCGGGGTTGGTCAGGTCGGCGTTGCGCAGCGGATGGTCCGGCGCGTAACCGTGCTCGCCCTCGAGCTGCAGGAACTCGTACCAGCTCGCTTTCTTGTTCGCGAGGTAAACCGTCCACTGCACGTCGTCGACGCGCACGGTCATCAGCTTGCCCGACCGTTCGACCTCGATGTCGATCGACTCGCCGGCGCGCAGCTCGCGACCGGCGGCGCTGCGCTCGTCGTACACGTACACGCGAAAGCGCGCCGCTTGGCGCCGGATGCGCCCGTGCCGGTCCTTGAACTGCTGCACCGGCTGTCCGGTCGGCACGCCCGCCTCGTTGCACTCGATCGGCAGCGCACCGCGCTCCTCCGGCGCGATGTAGAACGACGACGTGCTGTTGCCGACTCGGGCGATCCCGATCGCGGGATGGATGCGAAACGTTGCGGGCATGCGGTCCTCGATCGCGTTCGTCAGTCGATGAAGTTCAGGGAAACGCCGTTGGCGAGCAGCGCGTCGGTCGCCGGGGTGCCGTCGGTGTTGAGCACCACCAAATTGACGTGGAAGTCGGTCGTGCCCGCGGCCGCCAGCTTGGCGACCGCGGCGGTCGCGTCGATCCGGAAGTTGGACGGGAGCTTGTGGTGCTCTTTGCGCAAATCGAAGGGCCGCGTGCGCAGCTGCGGCACCGCGCAATGGCCGGGGCCGCCGATGCACAGCCCCGTGAACATCGTCACCTGCCCGGCGTAGCGGTCGTTGTCGCGCGTCGGCGTGTCGACGTTCGCATCGGGCGTGTTGAGGAATGCGCGGATGTGGTATCCGCCGCGCGCGACGTGCTGCACCGCGTGGATGCGGATCTCGGCGCGGCGGTGGCGCGCGAGGACCGCCGGGTGGACGGCGACGCTCTGCGACCGGAAACGCACGAGCGGCGTGTCGTTGTCGGTCGGGAACAGATGCGAGTCCATGATGTACTCGTAGCCGAGCTTCGTGATGGTCGAGGTGTCGGCGACGCGCATGTTCCACGGCGCGAGCACGTCGTTCGGATCGTCGGGCATGCCGGTCGCGTTTTGCCCTTGCCACTCGGCCCAGATTCGGTCGACGTTCGAATGGTGACCCCAGAAGATCGGGTCGAACGCCGTCACGCCGGAGTCCTGCATGTCGCCGATCAGCGGCTCCTCCGGCACGATCCCGAAGTTCGGGTTGGTACCGCCCGAGAACGTGTGCATGAAGTTGTGGATGTTCTCCAGCGCGCCGAAGTAACGGTCGTTCGACGGGCCGCTGCCGAACGCGAAGAAGCTCGGGATCTGCGTGATGCGCGTGACGTCGGCGGGCGACGGATAGCTCGTGAGCACGAGGCTGGTGCTCGCGCCGGGCCAGCGGTTCCAGTGGAACAGCGGGTTGACGCGTGCGAGCTCCGCCTTGATCGCCGCGTCGCTCGCGAGGTCGGCGCCGTACGTTATCTCGGCAGCCGAGAAGAAGCGCGCACCGGAGTTGCTCGGCGGCTGTCCGACCATCGCGGAGAGCTTGTCCAGAACGTCGGCCGGCACGGCACCGCCCGCCTTCAGCCGCGCGATGGCGGCGCCGTCGATCCAGCACCGGAACGCCGGCGGGATGGCGCCGTTGTCGTGGCCGGATGCGACCGTCGGGTCGATGATCGGCTTTCCGTCATCGCCGGTGTCGGCGGCCCAATCCCAGTACGGCAGCGTGACCGTGTTGTCGATGTCGCTGAGCACCAGCTCGAAGAAATACAGATACGCCCGGTGCCAGGTGAGGAACTCTTCCCAGCCGTGCTGGCACTGGTTCGCGTGGATGCGTCCCCAGTACGCGAAACCGCGCTCGTCGCGAGGGTGTCCGTCGAGGCTTTTCATCTGCGCGATCGCGGCTCGGTAGCGCGCGAGCTCTTCGGCGCTGAGGAAGGCGATGTTCTTGCGCTGGCGCAGCCGGCCCGGTTCGTCGCCGGCCAGCGCGTTGACGGGCCCGTCGTGCTCGGGATGCTCCGCTTCGCCGTTCGCGAGCGCTTCGAGCCTCGCGACGTCGCCCGCCGGCGGCGCGGCGGGCGCCGCATCGTCGTCGGCCGGCGCGCCGTCCGCGATCCAGCGCTCGATGATCGCGATGTCCGCATCGGAAACGGCCGTGCCGCCCCACGGTAGCCGCGGAAACTGCGTGCCGTCGAACGGGAACTCGCCACGCAGCCCGCGCACCAAGCCCGCGGCGTCGCCGAACATCGGCACGCCGTAGAGCGCGAAGCTTCGCAGCTCTTCCAGCGGCAGGTGCCAGAACCGCGGCTGGCCGTCGTAGTTCGGATTCGCAGCGCCTTGCGCGTCGTCCATGACATCGAGGAAATGCCGGTACCGGGTGATCGGCGGCGCGCTTTCCGGCGCTGCGCTCATAACGTGCTCCTTCGCCCCAACAGGAGGGAGGTCGCCGTTTCTGGCCTACTAGGCGACACTCCTCGCAAGCATCAGCGGCCCGCCCAGGACGGCTTTACAACCAGCCTCCTGAAACGATGACCGCGCGAGGCGCGGCGTGGCCGGCGGAAGGGGTTGCGGCGGAGGATTTTCTGCCATTGTGCGCGTGACATGAATTTTCGGCCGGCTTGGCGATCGTGCCCGTGTTCGGTGTGAAAGCAATCAAGAACAGCGCAACAAGCCCGGCGATGAACACGAAGGACCCGGAATTGATCCACCGTGCTTTGATCCCCGCTTCATGTTGAAGGTCGAGCGAGTAGGCCGTGTAGGCTTCGGCCAGGGCCAGAGCAATTCGAGCTATATTGATCGGGTTTTCGGCTACCGCGATGTATTATAGAGCGACGGTGATGGAACGTCGTCTTCGCGAATCGCCATGCCGCGAAGATTCAGAACGATCGATGCGAGCAGCAACCCCACGGTGATCTGCATCAGTGGGCCCGGCATGCTTCTACCGAACACGCCTACGACCGCCGTGACAGTGCCGGCGAATCCAACAGACTGCACCGCTTTGCCCTCCAGAGCGCGCATACTCGCGAGCTTGAGATCGACCACAGCCTCGACTTGCGCCAATACGTATTCAGGAACGCTTGCATCCACAACGGAAGTAAAGTAAGGGTCGTCGAGGGCATCGGCCGCTGCAGTGCGTCGCTCAAAACCGAGGTCCGATCGAACGAGCGGGCCAAACGGCCAGAACTTCGCTTAGAATCCGCGCAGCATTGGTCGTCCAAATCCTCCAGATTTGCACGATTCTATCGGATTGATGTGACAGCAGGTAGGCATTGTGTATTGCAATTATGCCGAGCGCGGTAATCTCGTTTACGACATGACCGCATCGGCGCGGCGTAGCGACGGATTTCGCCACGCCCACAGCGCGACGACCGCCAGCGTTGCGACGCCGCCCAGCACGACGGCCGGGATCGCGCCGATGAATGCCGCGAGCGTGCCGGATTCGAATTCGCCGAGCTCGTTGCTTGCGACGATGAACACGCCTTCGACCGCGGTGACGCGCCCGCGCATCGCGTCTGGCGTGCCCAGCGCGATCAGCGCGTCGCGGATCGCCATGCTCACCATGTCGGCGGCGCCGGCGACCGCGAGCGCGGGGATCGCGATCCACAGCGACGTCGACACGCCGAACGCGATCGTCGCGGCGCCGAAGCATGCGACCGCGGCGAGCAGACGCGGGCCGGCGTAGCGGTGGATCGGGCGGCGCGCGAGCACCAGCGCGCAGAGCGCCGTGCCCAGCGCGACCGATGCGCGCAGCGCGCCGAAGCCGGCGGGGCCGGCGTGAAAGACTTGCGCGGCGTAGATCGGCAGCAGCGCCGTCGCGCCGCCGAACAGCACCGCGAAGAGGTCGAGCGAGATCGCGCCGGCGAGCACGGGCTTCGTGCGCAGAAATTGGAAGCCCGCGAAGACGTCGCGCCAAGCGACGCCGCCTTCCGAGCGCGCGGTGCGCAGCATGGGGATGCCGAGCACCGCGAGCGCACCCAATGCGAATGCCGCCATCGCCGTGCCGTACGCCGGTACGGAACCGAACGCGACCAGCACGCCGCCCACGGCCGGGCCGCCGATCTGCACGACTTCGCGCACCGCCGACGCAGCGGAATTCGCCCGCATGTACTCGCTCGGCTCGACGATCGCGGGCAACAGGGACGCCGCGGCGGGGTAGCGGAACGCGCGCGCCGTGCCGGAGGCCGCGAGCACGGCGAGGACGGCACCGAGCGCGCCGGGGCCGTGCCACCCGCTGAGCGGGATGAGCGCGGCGCACACCGCGATCTGCACGACGAACGTCGCCGCGATGATGGCGCGGCGGTCGAAGCGGTCGGCGGCCAGCCCGGTGACCGGCGCGAGGACGAGCGACGGGGTGAACAGCACGAGCCCGACCAGCCCGAGGTCGAACGCGCTGTGGCGCACGGAGTACACTTGCCACGCGATCGCGACGCTCTGCACTTGCGCCGCGAGATCGAAGGCGAGGTAGGCGGCGAGGTAGCGCCGCCAGGCGGACCCTAGACCGATTCGAGCTCTGCGGTGTCGACGTCGTGCTGCGCGTCGAACGCGGCGCGCTTCGATTTCGCGGCGGCGTCGGCGAGCGACGATGCGGCGGCGGGCGCGATCGCGACGGCGGTCTTCGACGCGGCCAGCGCTTCGATGCCCTTCTTGACCGAGCCCAGGGCGCCGCTGAGGCGCACGTCGAGGTCGGTCAGCACTTGCGCGGCGTAGGCGTCGGCGCCGCCGCGCACGCGGGCGGCTTTTTCTTCGGCCTCGCGCAGCACGACGTCCGCGGTCGCGCGCGCGCGGCGCACGATCTCGTGGTCGTCGATGAGTTGCGTCTGCTGCGTCGACGCCTCCGTCACGATCGCTTGCGCCTTCTGCTGCGCGTCGCGCACGAGCTGATCGCCGTTCTTCGCGATCGTGCGCGCGCGGCCGACTTCGTCGGGCAGCGAGCTGCGCAGTTTCTCGATCAGCTCGAGAATCTTCTCTTCGCTCACGACGCGGTAGCCGAACAACAGGACCGTGCCCTGTTTCACGGTCGCTTCGAGCTTGTCGATCACACGGTAGACGGACATCGAAAAACCTCCTGGCTAACGTTCGGCGGGGCGTTGGGCGTTGCGTTTGGCCTGCATGACCTGCAGGACGGCGGGCGGGACGTACTTGGCGACGTCGGCGCCCAGGCTGTAGACTTCCTTGACGAGCGTCGAGCTGACGAACGACCAGCGGGCATCGCTGGGCAAGAACACCGTGTCGACGGCCGACAGCGAGCGGTTCATCAGCGCCGTCGACATCTCGCCCTCGAAATCCGACACGACGCGCAAGCCTTTGACGATGACGGTCGCACCGTGACCGCGCACGAAGTCGGCAAGCAGCCCGCGAAAGTGCGTGACCTCGACGTTGGGAAGGTGCGCGACCGACGCGCCGATCATCGCCTCGCGCTCGTCGAGCGTGAACAGCGGCTCGCGCTTCTGCGGGTTGACGACGACCGCGACGACGACTTTGTCGAAGATCGCCGCGGCGCGCTCGATGACGTCGAGGTGGCCGCGCGTCATCGGATCGAACGAGCCGGGATAGATCGCGGAATGGCCCGGCTGCTGCGGCAAACCGTTCACGCGGCCTCCGCGAGCGGGCGCAGGAACGCGAGCGCGACCTCGCCGTAGCGCTCGGCGCGTTCGACCTGCATCGCGGGATCGGCCGGCGCGGGCTCGCGCGAGGAATGCTCGAAGACGACGGTGGTGTGCGCGTCGATCGTGCGGCGCGCGCGCAGCGTGCCCAGCGCGGCTTGCGGATACGGCTGCGCGTACGGCGGATCGGCGAACACGAGATCGTAGCGGCCGGCGAGGGCGCGCACGGCGCGTTCGACGGGGGCGGCGATCACCTCGACCTGCTCGGCGACGCCAAGCTCGCGCGCGGCGGCGCGCAACGCGTCGGCGGTCGGGCGGTGCTTCTCGACGAACGTGACGTGCGCCGCGCCGCGCGAGAGCGACTCGAAGCCGAGCGCGCCGCTGCCGGCGAAGAGGTCGAGCACGCGAGCGTCGTCGACGCGCGCGCCGAGGATGGAGAACAAGGCTTCTTTCACGCGAGCCGGAGTCGGTCGCACCGCCAGTCCGGGCGGTGTCGGAACACGCCGGCTGCGCAGCGTGCCCCCGGTGATCGTCAGCGTCCCCATAGAGTTATGGGGCGATGGTGTTCTCCGCCAGCTCGGTGAGCTCCCGCAACGCCGCGATGGTCAGCGTGGGCGTGGGGAGATCCTGTGGATAACTTTGGTTTTCCCAGTTGAACCACACCGCGCGCAGGCCCGCGGCGAGCGCGCCGCCCGCGTCGCCGCGCGCGTTGTCGCCGACGTACCACACGCGCTCGCGCGGGACGGCGAGCGCCGCGACCAGCGCGTCGAATGCTTCGCGCGCCGGTTTTACCGCGCCGATGGCGTCGCTGACGAGGATCGTCATGCCGAGCGCGTCGTCGCCGAGCGCGCGCGCGATCTTCTTCTGCTGCAGCGGCGTCCAGCCGTTGGTGAGGATCGCCGCGGGAACGGCGCGCGCGCGAAGTCCGGCGAGCAGCTCGCGCGCGCCGTCGATGGGGCGCACGAGCTCGTCGACGAGAGCGTAGGAGTGCTGTTGCCAGCGCGCGACGTTGGCCGCGGCCGCGTCGGCATGGATCGCCACGGCGAAACGGGCGATCATCTCGTCCATCGACGTCGTGCCGGCGCGAAACTCGGCGAGGATGTGCTCGAGCTGTTTGCGCACGGCATCGTCCTGCGGGTCCAGCGGGCGGCCGAGCTCGTGCGCGTAGGCGTAGAGCGCTTTGCGCTCGAGGCCGTTGTCGACGCCCAGCGTGTGGTCGAAGTCGAACCCGAACGCTTTGTCTCTCTGCGACACGAGCTACCTTTCCGGCCCCACGTGGGAATACTCACACGCGAACCCACGTCCGGAGGATGAACGATGCCGCGAAAGGGCCACGTTTTCAGTACGAAAGAGCACCGGCAGGTCGAGCATATCAAAGCGAGTGAGGAGCAGCGCGGGATGCCGGCGGCGGAAGCCGAGGCCGTCGGGTACGCGACCGTCGTGAAGCACAGCGGCGGCAAGCATGCCTACACGGCGAAGGAAAAACGCCAGGCCGAGCACATCGCCGAGAGCGAGGAGCAGCGCGGCGTGTCGCCCGCCGAGGCGAAGAGCATCGCGTATGCCACGGTGAACGCGCACAAAGGTTCCGGCCGCTAGCTCTCCGTCGCGCGCGCGGTGGATCATGCGGTGATCAGCATCGCGCGCGCGGACGCGTTGTCGTCCAGCAGCGCGATCAGCGGACGGTGTTCCGGTTCGCCGAGCTCCGGATCGTGGGCGACGATGTCGTCGGCGGCCTCTTTGGCTTTCATGTAGAGCGCGAAGTCGTCGACGATGTTGCCGATCGTGCCCATCTCGCCGGCTTGCGCCGTGCCGCCGAGCTCGCCGGCGTTGCGCAGCTTGAGGTCCGCCTCGGCGATCGCGAAGCCGTCGGTCGTTTCCTCGAGCACGTGCAGGCGCTGCACTTCGCCGGCGTCGTCGTCGGGGACGAGGACGCAGAACGAGCGTGCGACGCCGCGGCCGACCCGCCCGCGCAGCTGGTGTAATTGCGCGAGGCCGTAGCGCTGTGCGTCGAGCACGACCATCACGGAGGCGTTCGGGACGTCGATGCCGACTTCGACGACTGTCGTCGCGACCAGCACGTCGGTCTCGTGCCGCTTGAAGCGCTCCATGGCCGCGTCTTTCTCGCGCACGGGCATCTTGCCGTGCAGCACGTCGACGCGCAAATCGGGGAAGACTTTTCTTCGCAAGCGCTCCGCTTCGGCGAGCGCGCCTGTGAGCGCCGATTCCGACTCGTCGATCGCCGGCGCGACGACGTACGCCTGTTGGCCGGCCTCCACGTTCTTGCGCACGAAGTCGTAGACCGCCGGCTTGCGGGTGGCGCGGATCACGTACGTGACGATCGGGGTGCGCCCCGGCGGCAGCTCGTCGATGACCGACACGTCCATGTCGGCGAACTTCGTCTGCGCGAGCGTGCGCGGGATCGGCGTCGCCGTCATCGCGAGCGTGTGCGGCGCGCCGCTCTTGGCGCGGAGCGCGGCTCGTTGGCGCACGCCGAAGCGGTGCTGTTCGTCGATCACCACCAGGCCCAACTCGGCGAACTCAACGCTTTCGGTGAGCAGCGCGTGCGTCCCGACCGCGAGCGCCGCCTCGCCGGACGCGATGCGCGCTTCGGCGCGGCGGCGGTCGCGCGCGCCCATCGAGCCGAACACCGCTTCGACCGCGATGCCGAACGGCAGCAGCAGCGGCGCGAGTTTTGCGGCGTGCTGCGCGGCGAGGATCTCGGTCGGCGCCATCAGCGCGGATTGCACGCCGCCGCGGTGGGCGAGCACGATCGCCGCGGCGGCGACGAGCGTCTTGCCGCTGCCGACGTCGCCTTGCAGCAGCCGGTTCATCGGCGCGGTGCGCCCCATGTCGTGCCAGATCTGGTCGATGACGCGGCGCTGCGCGCGCGTCGGCGCGAACGGCAGCTGCGCGGTGAACGCATCCCAGAAGCCGCCCGGCACGTCGATCGCGCGCGCACCGCCTTCGGCCTCGCGGCGCGCGCGCTTGAGCGCCGCGGCGAGCGCGATCGCGAAGAACTCGTCGAACGCGATCCGCGTGCGCGCGCGCCCGGCGGCGTCCGGATCGCGCGGCGCGTGCACGTCGCGCCACGCGCGGGCGAGCGGCGGAAAACCGAACCGCCGCACGAGCGACGGCGGCAGCGCATCGGCGTGCTGCGCGATGAGCCGGTCGAGGTTCTTCGCGATCACGTTGCGGATCGTGCGGGTCGGTAAGTCCTTGGTCGCCGCGTAGATCGGGACGACTTCGCCTTCGTAGCGCTCGTCGTCGCGCAGCTGCTTGTGGCTGGTGACGTTGATCTCGGGCAGCAGTCCGGTGCGCGTGACGCGGCCCGCGACGAAGAGCCGGTCGCCCGCCGACAGCTTGCCGAGCAGGTACGCGCGGCCGAACAGCTTCGCCTCGATGCGGCCGGTGTCGTCGGCGAGCACGATCGTGATCAGCGGCAAGCGGCCCTTGCGCTCTTTGACGTGCAGGACGTTGCCGACGACGATCGCTTCGCCTTCTTCGAGCGCCGCGATCGGGATGGGCTCGCGCCAGTCGCGGTACGCGCGCGGCACGTAGCGCAAGAGATCGTCGGGCGTGCGAACGCCCACGTCCGCGAACTTCGCGGCGGTTTCCGGCCCGATGCCGGACAGCGCCGCTAATCCTTGGGCTTGGCGCGTCGCGATAGCTCCGCTCCCACGTCGTCGAGCGACACGCCGCGCTCCGCCAGGAGCACGAGCGCGTGGTACAGCAGGTCGGCGGTCTCCCATACGAGCTCGCCGCGGTCGGCGTTCTTCGCGGCGATGACGACCTCGGTCGCTTCTTCGCCGATCTTCTTGCCGATGCGGTCGACGCCGCCCGCGAACAGCTTCGCGGTGTACGAGCCTTCGACCGGATGCGTTTTGCGCGACTGGATCGTGCGGGCGAGCGCGGAGACGGCGGTCGCGAAACCGGCGCCTTCGGGCGCGTCGTCCGCGCCGTCCAACGGGATCGTCGTCGTGAAGCACGTCGCCGCGCCCGTGTGGCAGGCGGGACCGTTCGGGATCACGCGGTACAGCAGCGCGTCGCCGTCGCAGTCGACGGACACGGACACGACGCGCTGCGTGTTGCCCGACGTCGCGCCTTTGTTCCACAGCTCGTTGCGCGAGCGGCTCCACAGCCACGTCGAGCCGGTGGCAAGCGTTTTTTCGAGCGCGTCGCGGTTGGCGTACGCGAGCGTGAGCACCGCGCCCGTCGTCGCGTCGGCGATGACGACCGGCGCGAGCCCGCCGGCGTCCCAGCGAACGTCCGGCGCGTTCATACGGGCACCGTGTCGCGGCGCACGACGATGCCTTCGCGCGCGAGCGCGGCCTTGAGATCGTCGATCGCGAGCTCGGCATAATGGAACAGCGAGGCGGCGAGCGCGGCGTCGGCGTCGGCTTCGCGGAAGACGTCGATGAAATGCTGCACGGTGCCGGCGCCGCCCGACGCGATGACCGGCAGGTTGCACGCGTCGCGGACCGCGCGCAGCAGCGGGACGTCGAAGCCCGCGCGCGTGCCGTCGCGGTCGATCGACGTGACGAGCAACTCGCCAGCGCCAAGCTGCTCGCACTCGCCGGCCCACGCGATCGCGTCGCGGCCGGTCGCGGTGCGGCCGCCGTCGACGACGACTTCGAACCCCGACGGCACGTTCGGGCTGCGGCGCGCATCGATCGCGACGACGACGCACTGCGCGCCGAAACGGCGCGACGACGCGCGCACGATCTCCGGGTCGCGCACCGCGGCGGAGTTCACGCTGACCTTGTCGCAACCGGCGCGCAAGAGATCGTTGACGTGCTCGACGCCCGCGACGCCGCCGCCGACGGCGAACGGGATGGTCAGCTCGGCGGCGACGGCGCGCACGACGGCGAGCGTCGCCCGGCGGCCTTCGACGGTCGCGGTGATGTCGAGGAACACGAGCTCGTCGGCCCCTTCGGCTTCGTAGCGGCGGGCGAGCTCGACCGGATCGCCGGCGTCGCTGAGGTCGACGAATCGCACGCCCTTGACGACGCGGCCTTCCTTTATGTCCAGGCAGGGAACGATCCGGCGGGCCAACACGACCGGCCCTCCTTCGCCGCGCGGGCTGCTTCTTCTTCGGACGGTTCGGGCGCTAGGACGCGGTGCGGCCGCCCATCGTGCTGAACGAGGTGACGGCGCTGGTGTCGTCCTGCACGACGCGCAGCGCGAGGATCGCCAAATCGTCCTGCACGCCGCCGCTGTACGCGGCCGCCGACGCGACGAGCAGATCGCACAGGGCTTGCGGATCGACCGGCGCGTCGCGCAAGATCGCCTCGACGCGATCGTCGCCGAGCATCTCGCCGTCGGCGCTGCGCGCTTCGCTGAGGCCGTCGGTGGCGAGCACGACGACGTCGCCCAGACCGAGCGCCATCGTCTCGGTTTCGTAGGGCTGGTCGCGGTCGAGCCCGACGATCGAACCCGTCGGCGCCAGCCGCTCGATCAGCGTGCCGCGGCGCACGTACGCCGTCCCGTGGCCGGCGCTCGCGTAATGCAGCGTCTGCGTGCGCGCGTCGAACGCGCCGAGAAACAGCACGACGAACACCGACGGATCGTCGAACGTCTCGAGAAAGAGCCGGTTGAAGCGCGTGACGACGTCGGCCGGATCGTGCGCGTCCGCGGCGAGCGCGCGGATCGCGTACTGCGCGAACGCGGCGTGCCGCGCCGCTTCGATGCCTTTTCCGCTGGCGTCGGCGATCAGGAACCAGCCGAAGTCGGGGCCGGCGCGCCAGGCATCGAGCACGTCGCCGCCGATGAGCGCTTCGCGCGTCGCGGACGCGTACGCGGATCCGATCTGGGTGCGCGCGAGGCGCTGGCCGCCGACGCGCAGCGTGCGCTGGAGCGCGTCGACGAGGATCTGTTCTTGCACCAGCCGCGCGACGGCGGTCGCGCGGCCGATCGCGTACCAGAGCGCGACGATCGCGAACAGCGTCACGATGCCCGCGCTGATGGCGACGGTCGCGTTGATCCGGCGGCGCAGGGTCCGCTGTACGCGGTCGCTCGCGGCGGCGAGCTCGTTCCGCAGCTCGGCGGCGTCGCTGCTCATCCGGTCGGTAAGATACTTTCCGTTCGCTTGCTCGGTGTAGGCTTGAGGCGAGTTCGGGTCTTTGAGCAGCGGCCGCTTGACTTCTCGCTCCCACTTCCTGATGGCGAGCGCGCATGTCTTCGACGGTTGCGACGCCGGTCGGGCTCTCCGCCGTGCGGAGAAGTCGCTCGAGATCGATGGCTTGCTGGTCGAAGACGGGGTTCGGCGGGGTCTCGTCGAGGAAGAGCGGGTTGTGCGTGGCGAGGTAACCGCGCAGCGAGGTCTCTTCGGCGAGCTGGATCCGCAAGAGCGCGTCGAGATCGGAGCGCGCGTCGGCCAGGCGGACTTGCGAGCCCGATGCGGCGTCGAGCTGGCGGACGCCGATCAGCGGGCCCGCGATCGCGGTAGCGAGGAACGCCGCTACCAGCAGAACGATTGGAGGCGACGCCCAGAATCGAACTGGGGGTGGAGCTTTTGCAGAGCTCTGCCTTACCACTTGGCTACGTCGCCGGCATCGCTGGAGCGGGTGGCGAGAATCGAACTCGCGCGTCAACCTTGGGAAGGTCGCAGGCTACCATTACATCACACCCGCGCCGGGCGAGGGACCCGCGTTCGTCCGTGCGATACAGATTCCTACTCACGTGCCGGGACGCAAAAGACCAGGGTCGCGACCTGCCGAGACGGAGAGCAGACGAACCGGCATCGCGGACGCGGGAAACCGAAGGCGGTGTAAACCGAAGGAAGCCACGTCGAGGCTTCTTACGACATCACCGCCGAGGGCCTTTCTGCTCACCCCGACGACGTGCGGTCGCGCACACGCTCGCTACCGCTCCGGTCCTGGGCACTGGATGCGCTAACTTGCCGCCGAACGGGTACGTTGAAGGAGACATGAGACGTATCGTCGCGACGCTCCTCGGAATCGGCCTCCTGACGGCCGCCGGTGCCTCGCCGGCGCTCGCGCAGAGCGAGGACCAGGTCGAGATGCAGATCGGCCAGCAAGAGTACCAGGCGCTGCAGCAAAAGGGCGAGATCCTCCAGAGCTCGCCGTACTATTCGGTGCTCAATCCGATCGCGCAGCAAATCAAACGCGTCGCCGATCCGCAATACTTTCACCCGTTCCAGTTCATCCTCGTGCACGAAACGCAGCCGAACGCCTTCGCCGTGCCAGGCGGCAACGTGTACGTGACGGATTCGCTGATGAAGTTCGTGCAGAATCGCGAAGAGCTCGCCGGCGTTCTGTGCCACGAAACGTCGCACGACATCCATCACGACGTCCTGCACCTCTACCAAAAGGCGCAGAAGGCGAACATGACGTACAGCATCGGCGACGCGCTGGCGAACATCCTCACGGGCGGCCGCGCGTCGCGAGCGATCGACACCGCCGCGAGCATCGGCTTCTCGCTGCAAACCGCGACGTATTCGCGCGACGTCGAATCGTCCGCCGACCGCAAGGGTGCCGAGACGTGCGCGCAGGCCGGCTCCAACCCGTGGGGCATGGTGTGGCTGTTCCAGCAGTTCGAAAAAGCCGACACCGGCGGCCACATGGAGATGCTCTCCGACCACCCGACCGACCAGCACCGGATCGACGACCTCAAGCGCGATTTCGCAGCGAACCCAGCGCTGTTCGGCCGCTACACGTCCGACATCGCCTACGCGACGCCGCTCGGCCAGTCCCCGCGCGCCGACGAGCGCGTCGGCGCCGCACACGACGACCGCGTACCGCCGCACGACCAAGAAATCGAAGGGCATGTTCCCGCCGGGGTCGGGCTACAAGTACTGATCGCGACGTCGCGAGCCGCTCGCTTGCTCGGGCCCTAAGAGGAAAGGGGCCAGGGGCCGCCAAGTCCCCTGGTCCCCATTTCGTACTTGCGACTGTCGAGAAGGTGAACGATGGACGTAAAAGACCCCGCGGGCTCCGTGCGCCATCCGCTATCAGGCATTGCCAATGGCGCCGACGCTGCCGACGAGCGCGCGCAACGCCGGCCTGATTATGGCGACGGCGACGACCGTCCCAAAGACCACAAAGACATCAAAGATTTCGTCGAGCCCAAAGACTACAAGGACGTCAAAGACTTCAAAGACTTCGTCGAACCCAAAGACCACAAAGACATCAAAGACTTCGTCGAACCCAAAGACTACAAAGACATCAAAGACTTCGTCGAGCCCAAGGACTACAAAGACATCAAAGACATCGTCGAGCCCAAGGACTACAAAGAACCCAAAGATTTCAAAGAGCCCAAGGACTACAAAGAACCCAAGGACTACCGATAGCGCGGGCTCCGCGCCGAGAGTTCGGTGACCGATAGGGGCGCGCTGCAGCAGATGCTGCTGCAGCGCTGCTTCCTCGATGTCGCGGCGATGCAGCCCATCCCGGCGGCGGACGCGGCGACGCCGTGGTACTTCTACGGCTGCGGGCTGACGCTGCACGACGCCGGCATCCGGCTGGCGGCCGACGCGATGCTCGACGAGCTTGCGCGCTTTCGCTCGACGCAGATCGCCACGTTCGGCATGTCGGCGCTGCCGCTGCTGGGCGCGATGATCGCGCGCTCCACGCGCCCGCTCACGGCGCTGTTCGTGCGCAAGGAAGCAAAGACGTACGGGCTGCGCCGGCTCGTCGAAGGCGAAGGCGACCGCACGCGCCCCGTGGTGTACGTCGACGAGTCGATGACGTACGGCGGCTCGGCGAAGCAGGGCATCGCGGCGCTCGAAGCCGACGGCTACGACGTCGAAGGCGTGCTCGTGCTGGTCGATCTCGCCGGGCACGGCACCGAACGCTTCTTCGCCGCGCGCGGCTACGAAAAACGCGTCGTGTTCGACGTCTACGACGATCTCGGCAAACTGCGCGACGACCCGCCCACCGCGCAGCGCGAGCCGGCCCCGCGATCCGGCATCGTCATCGCCGACGGTCTTTCGCCCGCCGACGCCGTCCGCGCATGCATCGGCGCGCTCGGCGCGAACGGCGAGCCGCCGCCGGCGCCGCAGCGCTTCGATGCGGAATACGACGCGAGCGACGGTTTCCACGTCAGCATCCGTCGCGACGACGACGGCGTCCGCGTCGCGATGGTGGTCGCCCGTGCCTGCACCGCCGCCGAGCTGCCGGACATGATCGTGCTCGCCGGCGCGCGCGCGATCGCATCCGCGCGCGAAGCGGGCGCGGACCTCGACCGCTGCACGATCGCGCTCTCGCTCACCGGCGCCCAACGCCCGCTCGACCTGCGCGACCTCGATCACCGCCGCCATGTGCTCACGCTGCGCGCGAAGGACGGCTCGTGGCGCAGCGCGGCGTCGCTGCCGAACTGCGAGTTCTTCCAGAGCGAGACCGGCATGATCGCGCACGTCAAGCGCAAGGGCCGCTTCACCGCCGAGGAACGCTACGACGCGTTCGCAGCGGACGTCGCGCGCAGCGTCGAATCCGGCAAGCGCTGGCCGCGCTACGGCGCGCCGCCGACGGAACCCGACTGGACGCAACGCCCCGAGCTGGCGGCCTTCGTGCACGCGCGCGCGCGGTATGCCATAGCCCGCGCGCTCGGCGAACACGGCGCCGCCGAACCGCAAGAATCCGCGGATATCCCCGAGCCGCTGTACGGCGTCGGGATCTCACTGTACGACGGCGCGCTGATCGGCTGCCAGATCGCCTTCGGCGACTCGCTCGCGGAGTGCATCGACCGCGCCACGAAGCGCGCGTGGGACGACGACCGCTTCCGCACCGACCGCCCCAGCCGTGCCGACGACGTCGACGTGCTCGTCACGCTCTTGCACGAACGGCGCGTGCTCGCGAAGATGCCGCTTGCTGAGGCCGCGCGCTGGGTACTGCTCGGCCGCCACTCCGTCGCCGCGTACGGCGACGACGAGTTCGCGCTGATCCTCGCGCCGTATGCCGTGCTCGGCGACTACGAGCCGGCGCAGTTCATGCTAGAAACGGCGCGCAAGGCGAAGCTCGCACCCGAACGCGCGCGCTGGCTCACGTTCGAGACCGCCGCGTTCCTGTGCGAAGCCGGCGGCGTCGTCCAGCTCGACCGCGGTTTTCCGCGCCGCGAACCGAACCCCGCGCAACCGGACGCGAGCGCGCTGCAACACCGGCTCGCACGCCATCGCGCGTACCTCGCCGCAACAGTACAGCCTGACGGCCTCCCGATCTACGCGCACGACGTCGAGCGCGGCACGCACACCGTGGAAGGCTCTACCACGCGGTTGCTGTTCGCCGCGCACGCGCTCGGCGACGGCGGCCTGCACGGTTTCCTCGCGGCGCGCGAAGCGGGCACGGTGCAGCGCGCGATTGACTGGGACTTATCGTGCGACGCGCTACTGCTCGCCGCCCTCGACGAGCTCGACGACGAAACGCTGCTCGCGCGCGTCGCGCCGGACGCCGTCGCGCGCCTCACAGCGCTCGTGTATGAGGACGGCGCGATCTTCGAGGACCGCCGCATCGACGGCGACCTCGATTTCATGTCGGGCTCGGTCCTCCTCGCGCTGGGCGCGATGGACCGCCGCGGCATCCCGAGCCTCGACCGCGACCAGCTCGCGCGCACGTTCGCGTTCTACCGCAAGCGCTTCGACCTGGTGTCGCCGTGGGCGATGACGTGGTGGCACACCGCGGCCTGGCACGCCTGGCGCCACGCGCTGGACACCTACGCCTTCGTCACCGAGCTGGCCGATTTCGCCGTGGCGCACCAGCACCGCGCGACCGGCGCGTTCCTCACCGACTACACGAACGAACCGTCGTTCCACACCGCATGCGTGCTCGAAGGCATTGTCACCGCTTGGGAATTCGCGCTCGAGCGCAACGACACAGCGCGCGCCGAACGCTACCGCACGGCCTGGCTCGAAGGCCAGCGCTTCATGGAAACCCTGACGTACGGCCCGAACGACAACTACTTCTTGCGCACCGTCCCACTCGACGGCGCGGTCCGCGCGACGCCGACGAGCGCGAACATCCGCACGGACGTCATCGCGCACGCGATCCGCTCGCTGGACCGCGGGCTACCGCTGCTGAACCGGACGCCGTAGCAGCGCGCGCAACGCGGCGCTCGTGATCCCCAGCGACTCGCGCATCGTGTGCGGAAGCATCGTCGCGATCGTGTAGTTGCCCCAGTCGGGCGCGCCGACGCCGACGCCGTCGACCCCGTACGTCAGGCACACGAACAGCGCGCGCGGCAGATGGTATGCCTGCGTCACGAGCGTCGCGGAACGCAGCCCGAAGACCGTGCGCGCGCGCACGCAGCTGTCGCGCGTCGAGAAACCGCCGTTGTCGACGAGCACGCGGTCGCGCGGCACCCCGGCGGCGAGGACGCGCGCAAGCATCGCGGGCGTCTCGCGATCGTTCGGAAGGTCGTCGGCGCTCAGCAGCAGCCGCTGCACCTTCCCAGTGCGATAGAGCCGCACCGCGATGTCGAGGCGCTCGCCGAGCATCGCCGACGGCGAGCCGTCGTCCTCCACGCCGGCGCCGAACACGAGCGCGGTCTGCATCGGCGGCACGTCGCGCTCGCCGAAGATCCGGCGGTGCGTCGCTTCGCCGACCACCGCGAAGGCGCCGAGCACGACGAGCAGCACTGCAACGCACACGAAACGCGCGCCATCCCAAACCGTCGTGCGCCGCCTCGCCGCCATCGCAGCATGCGTTCGCGGCGAACGCAGCGGCCCCGCCCCAACCGACGCCCTGCCCGCCGCACGCCAAGGCTGGGAGGCCCGGCCCCCGGCATCGTGCAAGCGGACGACCGACATGCATCCGCTTCGTCTCGCGATCCGCGCCATGGGCGCGGCCGCCCTCACCGCGCTCATCGCCACATCGCTGCCAAACGCCTTGACCGGCGCGCGCGCCGCGTCGTCCACGGCGAACGTAGCGGCGATCGACACGTCCAACTTCGATCCGACGTGCAAGCCGTGCGACGACTTCTACCAGTTCGCCACGGGCGGCTGGTCGAAGCGCACGACGCTGCCGGCCGGGCACCCGCGCTGGGGCGGTTTCGACGAGCTCGCCGAGCACAACCGCGACGAGCTCCACACGATCCTCGAAGGCGCGGCGAAGGTCACCAACGCGCCCGCAGGCAGCGACACGCAGAAGCTGGGCTCGTTCTACCGCGCATGCATGGACACCGACGCGATCGAGAAAGCGAACACGACGCCGGTCGCGCCGTTGCTCGTCGTCGATCGACGCGGCACACGACGTGCCGTCGCTCGTCACGACGATCGCAACGCTGCAAAGCGCGGGCGTCGATGGCGGCGTGCCGTTCGGCGCCCGGCCCGACACCAAAGACTCCTCGAAGCAGATCGCCGCGCTGGCGTTCGGCGGGCTCGGCCTCCCCGACCGCGACTACTACTTCAACGAAGGCGAGCGCGCGACGGCGATCCGCACCGCGTACAAGACGTACGTCGCGACGCAGCTCCAGAACCTCGGCGACGACACGGCCAAAGCATCGACCGAGGCCGACGCGGTGATCGCGCTCGAGACGGCGCTCGCGAAAGCGACGCCCAAGCGCGCCGACCTGCGCGATCCGTACAAGCTCTACAACCCCACCTCGCTCGACAAGCTCAGGGCGCTCGCGCCGCACGTGCCGTGGAAAACGTTCTTCGCGGCCTACGGCCCGCCGGCGTTCGACAGCGTCAACGTGTCGGTGCCGTCATATATAACATCGTACGACGAGCAACTCTTCGCGACGCCCATCGACACGTGGAAGACGTACCTGCGCTACCACGTCGCCGACTCGTACGCGGGCTCGCTGCCGAAGCGCTTCGAGGAGGCGAGCCACGCGTTCCGCAGCGGCGTGCTGCTGGGCACGAAGGAACAGCTCCCGCGCTGGCAGCGCTGCACCGAGCGCGACCGACGCCGCGCTGCGCGACGTGCTCGGCAAAGCCTATGTCGCCGCGGCGTTCCCGCCGGCGGCAAAGACGCGCGCGCAAGAGCTCGTGAACAACCTCCAGACGGTACTGCACGACGACATCGGCACGCTGAGCTGGATGAGCGCGCCGACGCAGGTACGCGCGCGCGAAAAGCTCGCGGCGTTCACCAAGAAGATCGGCTATCCCGACAAGTGGGAAGACTTCTCGACGCTGCAAGTGGGCAACGGCCCGTTCGCGAGCGACATCGTCGCCGTACGCCGCTGGAACAACGCGCGCACGATCGCGCGCATCGGCACGCCGACCGACCGCGGCCGCTGGGGCATGTCGCCGCCGACCGTCAACGCGTACTACAACCCCAGCAACAACGAGATCGTGTTCCCGGCCGGCATCCTGAGCCCGCCGTTCTTCAACGCGACGGCCGACGACGCGGTCAACTACGGCGCGATCGGCGCCGTGATCGGCCACGAGATGACGCACGGCTTCGACGACCAGGGCCGCCAGTACGACCCCAAGGGCAACCTGAACG
Organism: Vulcanimicrobiota bacterium; assembly: GCA_963791645.1. Taxonomy (GTDB): domain Bacteria; phylum Vulcanimicrobiota; class Vulcanimicrobiia; order Vulcanimicrobiales; family Vulcanimicrobiaceae; genus Vulcanimicrobium. The sequence continues at coordinate 60,087 of CAWBTJ010000008.1, forward strand.
ACTGGTGGCAACCCGCCGACGCGGCAGCGTTCAAGACGAAAGCGCAGTGCATCGTGGACGAGTACGAAGCGTTCGAGCCGGCCCCGGGCGCGCACGAGAACGGCCGCCTCGTCCAAGGCGAAGCCGTCGCGGACCTCGGCGGCCTGACGATCGCATACAAAGCCTTCGAACGCACCCCGCAAGCCAAAGCGCACAAATCGATCGACGGCTACACCCCGGAGCAGCGCTTCTTCTTAGCGTACGCGCAAGTCTGGCGCTCGATCGCAACGGAAGGCTACATCCGCCAAATCGCCGCGACGAACGAACACCCATGGGACAAGTACCGCGTCCTCGGCACGCTGTCCAACATGCCGGAGTTCCAAGCCGCATTCAAGTGCGCAGCAACGGACAAGATGGTACGCAAGGACCGCTGCCAGATCTGGTAGCGCGATTGTAGGATTGTGGCTGGCGGCGGGAGCCGCCGCCCAGGGACGATTAGTCATTAGGGTCGATCTCGAGCCTGCCGGCGAGAAAGGCCCGAGCAATCTCCTCCATCGCTTCGTAAACATCGATGTCGCCTTTCGCCAATGCTTTACGGGCCAGCTCATAGGCGTCGTCGTCGGCGGCCGCCTTACGCAAACCGACCTCCAGCACATATACGACGATCACGTTTCCCATCGCATCGCGCCGCGCGATGCAGCGGACCCGCCCCACGGTCACGCGATGGAAGCCCTTCAAGTCCTTGACAAGCGGCTTTCCGGCTCCCGTTCGACCGAATGCGACCAGTTTCTCACGCAACGCCATCCGTACTTTGAGCGGCAATGCATCATAATGCGCCCGCGCGTCGGGCGCCCAGCCGATCTTAACGGGCGGCCGCGGTGGAACTGACTGCGTCGATGCGCCTTGAGGAGTTGGTGGAACCTTTCGCGGTCGCCTGGGCGGCATGGTAGTGCTAGTATAGCCTTTCGGTAAGAATCGTACAATCTTTCGTACGTTTTTATGTACTTTCCGGACCCAACGTGCTAATATACTCTGTGAAAGGCCCTCGCGGCGACGTTCCGATCATCTGACATTCGGGGTCTCAATGGTGAAGATATGACGACGGCACGTACGGTAAGTGCAAGCGAGGCGCGCACCGCATTCCCAGACATCCTCAACGACGCCGCACGAGGTCGCACGACCGTTATCGTGCGCCATTCAAAGCCGACGGCCGCCATCATCCCGGCTGCTGAACTCGAAACATACTATCTGGTACGGCGCATGATGGTCGAACTCGGCGAATCGATCGCCGTCTCGACCGATCGCGCTATCGTCGCCGCTGTCGCTAAAGCTCAGAATGACATTGCCCGCGGCAAGATCATCTGGGACGAGATCATCGAGTAGCGGCTTTGCCGCTTGAGAACGTCAGGTCACGCGGTCGATCCGTCCGCGGCGAGCGATGCGGGCCGCCCGTTCACGAAACGTGACGATATTGTAGATGGTCGTCCCAACGCCACTCACGATAAAAGCGACAAGTATCAACTCAAATACTCGGACTATGATGTGGCTCATTTCCCTCCTCGAAGTGGAGTTGATCCGATTTCGTGGACACTTTCCGCCTTGCGGCGAAAGGGTCCAGCATGGCCAAGCCACCCAAGGTCTACCCGCCTGAATTCCGGCAGAAAATCATGGAGCTGATCCGCTCGGGAGAGAGCGGAAATGCCGTCGCTCGACGGTTCAACGTCAGCCGCCAGACGATCTCGAACTGGCTCAAGCAGGACGATCTCAATGCCGGCCGTCGAACCGACGGCCTCACCAGCGACGAACGCGCGGAGCTCACGATGCTGCGCCGTGAGAACAAGCGGCTCAAGATCGAACAGGAGATCTTGTCAAAAGCCGCGGCCTGGTTCGCTCGGGAGACCGATTCGATTCCGAAGAAACCTTCGGATTCATAAGAGCGCACCAGGCCATGTACGCCGTGATCACGCAGTGTCGAGTGCTCGAGGTCTCTCCGAGCGGCTTCTATGCGTGGTCGAAACGTCTTCCGTCGCCGCATCGCCAAGCCGATATGCTGCTGGGCGATCGCATTGAAGCGATTCACCGGCGCTCGCGATCGACGTACGGACGTCCGCGCATTCACGCCGAGCTACGCGAGGAAGGCGTTACAATTTCGAACAAACGCATCGCGCGATTGATGCAGGAACGCCATATTCAAGGCGCTTCCAGGCGTCGAACGACGGTCACCACTGTGCGCGATCGCGACGCGCGCCCGGCTCCCGATCTTGTCGACCGTAACTTCACCGCCGAGGCGCCCGACCAGCTGTGGGTCGCCGACATCACGTACGTCCCAACGTGGGCGGGCTTCTTGTACTTGGCCGTCGTGCTCGACGTCTACAGCCGCCGCGTGGTCGGTTGGTCGATGGCGAATCATCTGCGTACCGAGCTGGTTCTCGACGCGCTCAACATGGCGATCTTTCGACGCCGGCCGTTGAACGTCGTTCACCACTCCGACCAAGGCACCCAGTACACCTCGATCGCATTTAGCCAGCGCTGCCGCGAAGCCGGGATCCAGCCGTCGATGGGCTCGGTTGGCGATTGCTACGACAACGCGATGTGCGAGAGCTTCAACGCGACGCTCGAATGCGAGCTGCTGGACAGGAATCGCTTCAAGACGCATCGGGAAGCTTCGCTCGCGATCTTCGACTTCATCGAAGGCTGGTACAACCCGCACCGCCGGCATTCGGCGCTCGGCTATCTCTCACCCAACAACTATGAGCGGCGCATGAATGCAGCCGCCTGATGTCCAATCAAAACCTCTCCACGGAACCGGATCAACTCCACACAATACGCGCGTTATCGGGATGCGGAAGCCGCATCTCAATAACCGCCGATTCGTAAAGCGAATCAGCAGCACTGTCGTCCATTATACTCAAACAATTCTACTTGTCGCGAAGCTGCGCCTTGCATATAGGATACCTCGTCTCCGCCGCTCGTAAGGACCGCCAAATGACCTTCATCTCTCGCTTTCGCCGGCTGTCAAGCTTGCCGCTCCGCGCATGGCGCGGCAACCATAACTGGCCGTCGGTATCACGATCCCAAAATCGGACATTCAAGCCGTCCGGTTTTTCTTTCGGGGATATGTGACCGAATCCAGGAGCGCACTGGCTCGGGCGCGCTTTCGGGACTTTTGCTTGCAGACCGCAGGTCTTCGGCGATGCGTCGCGCAGGGAGAATCTTCCACCAGCCGACGAGTTCCTCGTCGACGAAATCGGCGAGGAGCGGCAATGCACGAAGCAGATCTTCGACCGGCTCGCCGTGGAACAACCGGTGATATGTTTCTTGTAGCGCCGGGTCGTGTGTACGTCCTGTTGGGTGCGGCATCATGCCAACAACGAACGAATCGATGTCCGTCTCGGGAAAGACTGGGACGTATTCGCTGATCAGAGAGGTAAACGACGTCCACAACTCGTCACGGGTCACGCGGTCACTCCTACAGGGGGCGCGGTGGAATGATCATCAGAGGACCATTCGCTGGAGTTCCCATCGATCCAGTGAACGAGTTCGCGGGCATCCTGAGGGATTCGCTCTTACGCGGACATGCGGTGAACACGATCCTTTGGCTCCTCCACGACCTACGGGGTCGGCATCCATCCCTGGACCCCGAGCCAAGACGACGCCGAAGCGGTCGGCGTCGCGCGCATCTTCACCCCGGTCGACTACGTCGGCCAGCCGTTACTCAAAAGCACCGCTCGCTTGCGCTCGGTGCTCACGAACGCGGCGTCACCGTCCCGCGGTACGGCCTCGCCAAAGGTGACCTCTACGCAACCCTCGCGGTCGCCCGCGCCCACAACGCTTCGCGGCACCGCCCGGGTCGACATACTCCCCAAGACATTGGGCGAGACTACCGCAAGCACTTATGAGTGCTGTGCTCCTTCACGCTTAGCTCTCGAATCCAGCATAGGTATCTATTCCTAAAGTACGCTTATCGGGAACGGTCCGCACGCGCTCTCGAATGTTCGTTCAGCGAAGTCAAAATCATAGTGGCATGCCTTCGTATTCCCAGCGTCCAAGACGCATCAGATGCAAGGCGACTTCATGCCACGTGCGACCACGGCACGTCTTGCAGAAGTCACGCACGATCTGCTCCACGCCTTCGACGGAGAACGTTTCAACGAGAATTGTACTAACGACGAGACGCGGGCCGAGATTGTGCGCTTCATCAGAGAGAAAGAGCGCATTGGAGACGTCGACGAAGAAAATCTCCTCGCCAGGGCGACCCTTCGGCCCGATACGCAACCCCAATTCGATCGAGAACGGCCTAGCCGGATCTGGGGCGTATTGTTCGATCGGAAAGCTCTCAAGCCATGAGATGCCCTTGAACTCGGCTTCAATTGTGTCCTCGGCTGACATCCGTACAGAGCTCCCTATATGTTAAACCAAATTGCTGCCACCACTGCGCTGCCTTGATCGACATATGGCCGTTGCCGACGACCTTCCATTTGCCGTTGGGTCCAAGGGCTCGCGTTTCGAAGTTCGGCTGTCTTCCCCAAACTGTGGCTTGAAACTTGGCGCCCAACAATATTGCGACGATCGCTCGCCAAGCAGGCTAGGCCATTTCTAGCTAGAAGCAAAGTGCTCTCGGTGATTTTTCACCGTTCAGGCGCGGCTCTTTAATCCTGCGGTGAGCGCGTCGCGCGCTCCGCGAGAGCGTGTAGCGCCACACTTTGTTGACATAACACACGCTTTATGCAATACTACTTTCACCCGCATGCGAGACTGAGGATGACGACTCGAATGGCGGCGGTCGGAATTACTGACGCCGACGTGCTAGCCGTCATCGCGGGTCCTATAAAGACTGAACCGGGAAATTACGGGCGCATCAACGCTTGGGGCTTCGGCGCGAACGGCGTTCGCATCCGCGTTACATACCACCCCGGTTCCGGCGAGATTCGCACTGTTGCCATCGCCGATACGAGGTACTCATGATACTGCCGATCGCCGTCGAGGTCCGTGAAGGGGCCGGCTACATCCGCTATCTTGAAGATAAGCCGGCCGAAACAGTCGACCTCATGAAGTCTTGCTCCGTTGCTGCCGACGTGAACGCGGATCGAAGCGTAATCGGCATTGAGATTTTGGACATCGCGTCGCCGGAGCAAATCCTCGTTGCTCAGCGGTTCGCTCGCGAGCATGATCTCGGCTTTCCGCGCGATCTTACGGGAACACTCGTTGAAGATTTCGTCGCATGACTAACCGTCGCGCATACCTTACGGTGAAGAAACGAGAGTCGCGGGACCGCGCGCGCGCAGCGGGCCGGTGCATCATCTGCACGACGAATCCCGCCGATATCGACTTGGTTACCTGCAGCGATTGTCGACGTAGCGTGACCGAGACGCGCCGAACGTACGCCGCGTGGAGTGGCAACGTTCGAAAGCGCGCTCGCGCGAACGCGGGAGACGATCTGGATCTGCAACATCACCAGCCGGTGGATCGCATGGTCGAGTTCATCGTGCGCATGCGCGGAGACGTCCTACGTCGTAAGAAGACCCTTCCGTGGTACGATTGGCGCGACACGGACCCATCGATCGTCGCCGAGGACATCGTCGCGGTGTATCGGGAATTGCACGCGGAGTTTCCGACGCGATTCGCGGCGATTCATTAGTGCTCTGACCGTTCCGACGACCGCATCTCCACCGTGACGCGTTCGCCGTCCACCGCCATCGTGTCCACCAGCGGATGCGTGCCGTACACGACCGCGCCGCGCACGTCGTCGATCGAGACGCGCCCCAACTCACCTTCGCGCGCGAGCCGCTCGTTCACCAGCACCGCCAGCGCCTCGACGGTCAGCGGCGCCGACGTTTGCTGCACCTCGGGATCGGCGCTCGCCAGCAGCTCCTGGTACCGCAGCCCTTCTTCGAGCACGTACCGGTACGCCACGTGCGCGCGCTTGCGCTCACCGTGCACGTGCGCGTACGCGAACGACGCAATCGCCGCCGACGCACGTCCCGGCGCGAACAGCGGCACCAGCCGCGACCAACGAATCGCATGCACCGCATGCGCACGCAAGAGCGCGGTGAGATCGTCGACCGTCCACAGCGCCACGCGATGCGTCGCGAGCTCGCCGTCGACCTCATCGGAATGCGGAAACGCCGGCCCGATCAACACCGCGTAGTCACCGCGGACGGCGTCACGCAACCGCCCCGCCTCTTGCGCCACGGGGTTCTTCACGACCTCACCCGCGCCGGCGACGCTCTTGCACTCGACCACGACGGTGTATGCGCGGTCGCCGAGCGGCGCCGTCGCAACGACATCGGGCGCACCTTCGCCGCCCAGCCGCTCGGCGCGCAGTCCGAGCGCCGCGAACGCGGCCGCGACATCGCGCTCGAACGGCGCGCCGATATTCGGCCCGTCGCCCGCGTCGAGCGGCGAGTTCACCGTTTGCGCTGGCGGCGAGCCGCGCGATCAGCGCCTCGATCGCATGGCTTACCGGCACGGGATCGTCGTGCCCGGCGAACGCGTCGACCGGCAGATCCAACCGGTACCGTCCGTCGCGCAGCTGCACGAACTCCGGCGCCTCACCACGGTCGCGCTGCCGGTCGAGCAGCGTCTTGATCGCATTGCGCACGTAGTTCGGGATCGTCGTCTCAGCCAAGAGGCCCTGACGAATCCCCAGCGCGCACAGCTCCTCGGCCGAATGCGCTTTGCCGTCCGCCAGCAACGTCCGAATCGCCGCCAGCACCGCCCCGTGTCCGGAACCGCGAACCGCGCGCTGCCCGAACAACTTCACCGATCCGCTACCCGCACGATAACCCGCATACGGAGAATATCGGAAGCCAGCAGGCGAAATCCCGCACCAATGCGTGCTACTCGAGAGTTCTGATCTCGCGCGTCACGAGTGCCGGATGCCCGAAGCGTGCGTCGCGCCAATAAAAGACGCGCACGCGAGTGCTCTTGATCTTGACGCCCGAGGGCCACCACCGGCACAAATCGGCGGCGGCGAGTGACGCGGCCGTGGCGGTATGATGCAGTCGACTGCTTACCGTCGATGACGAAGGGATGAGCCGCCAGATAGAACGACCGCTCCTTGTTGTTCGACTGCCGGATAGTGACGTCACCCGAAGACTGGCCAACCCCGAAGTTGACCAGAACTCCGTCCGCCACGCCGGCCGGCTTTCCGGGGACGTGCGGATAATATGATCCATGAGCGCTTGCGGGTTGTGCCGACATGGCCGCGACGACGGCGGCAATCACGACGACCTTCATCTTCACCACCCTGTTGCCTTGTAAAGCCCGCTCGCATCCCGCATTCGCGCTACGAACCGCCCTTCGGCGCAGATATCGCGGTCGCGTAGCCGACCGCGAGGGCAAGGGCCACGATGAGCAGCACGACGCCGAAACCGAAATTGCGCCACGCATTCTGCACGTCGACGAACTGCGCGTCGTCGACGAAGTCGCGGCTGATCGACGCCACCCTGTTCCCTTTGATGCCGTACGCGATCGCCATGGCGAGTGCGAACACCCACAGCAACGGCACGGCGCAGAGCACCAGAAACAAAATGGCCCGCCAGACCCGGCCGTGGTTCATCAGCCAGAGCGGACAGAGCAAGAACGCGCCCCAGTTCCACATGTGATTGTATCGCCACCCCATCCCACGTTTCGGGACGGGCGGCTCCGGCACGCTCGAAAACCACTCATGATGCGGTTCGGGCTGCGACGGCTCGTGATGCGGTTCGGACCGCGCCGGCGCATGATACACGGACGGCGCAGGGGCGGCAACCGCCGTCAGCGTGGCCGCGGCCGGTTTGGCCGGCCGCGGCGCGGGGGCGGGAGCCGGCGCCTGTGCAGGACACGTCGGACAGACGCCGTCGACGAGCATCGTTCCGCACCGCCGGCAATATTGCGGAATGTCGGTGTCCATGCCGGCGTTCTCCTACGCCGGGCCGTTGTCGGCTTACTGCTTCGGAAGCCGGTTCGTGATGAAATCCGATTCCGTCGTCGCGGCGGGCGGGTCCATGTTCGCCAGCACGACGACCACGGTGTGATTACCGGGGCAGATCTCGAGATCGCCGTTCATCCCCGGCGCGCCGCCGGAGTGCCCGAAGCATCGCAGCCCGTTGATCGTCTGATCGGCGAACCCGTAGGCGTAGCGACCAACGCCCGCTTCCACTTTGCCCGTGGTGAGCAGTTCGGTGTGCTGCGTGTCGAGAAGCTTGTGCTGCTCGAGCGCGTTCGCGAAGCGCAGGAAGTCCTCGACCGTGGAATACCCGCCGCCCGCCGACGTGCCGCGATACGGCAGCGTGTCCGTGTTCGGCACCAGCTTGTCCGGCGGTGCGCCTTTGGTTTCGTCGTGCATGTACCCGATGCTGCGATTGGAGACCGGCTGGCTTTCGGGCTCCGACGCGGTCGAGGTCATGCCCGCCGGCGCGTAGACGTGCTTGCGCACGTAGTCGTAGTAGCTCTCGCCGCTGACTTTTTCGATCACCACGCCGAGCAAGATGAACCCGAAATTGCTGTACGCGCGCTTGCTGCCCGGCTCGAATTCGGGCGCGCGATTGCCCAACAGCTTCACGTAGTCGTCGAGCGTGCGCAGCTCCAGGCGGTGCGCGTCGAACTCGGGGCCGAAGAAGTCGCCCGTGCCGCCGGTATGCGTGAGCATCTGCTCGATCGTCACCTTGGCCGCGACCTCTTTGTTCGGATAATCCGGCACGAACTTACCGAGCGTGTCGGTGAGTTTCAGTTTCCCCGCTTGCGCGAGCTGCATGATCGACACCGCCGTGAACATCTTATTCATCGAGCCGATGCGGAAGCGCGTCTGCAGCGTGTTGGGGATCTTGCGCTCGCGGTCGGCGAGCCCGTAGGCTTGGGAGAACACCGGTTTGCCGTCCTTCGCGATGAGCACCGCGCCGGCAAACGCATCCGCCGCCGCGTCCTTCTGCAGCTTCTCGCGCACGGCGGCGATCAGCTCGCTCATGCTCAAATGCGGCAGCGCGAACTCGGGCGGTCGCGGAATCGCGCGTATCCCCAGCGTCGCGATTTGGGTCGGCTGGGCCGCGTCCATCTCCAGCGTGAGCCGGCCGAACTGGTCCGATTTCTTCTCCTGGACCAGCGCGATCAGCTTGGTGGGCGTCGACGACGGATCGATCAACCGCAGGTCGAAGCCGCCCGTCTGCGCGCGAAAGCCCATCATCCGATCGACGTTCTTCACCCCGGACGGCCAGTTCTTCTCCACGAAGGCCCGGTATGTTGCGGCATCGCCGCTGTTGAACGCGACGAACCAGCCTTGCAATGCCTTCCCGGCCGGCGTATCGGGAACGACCGCCTGCGCGAACGCATGTCCGACGCTCAGCAGCACCAGCAGCATCCCCGCCGCGAGCATCGCTCCCCGGCGGCCGAATCGTGATTCGTGTGTCATGACGTTCCCTTACGAAGGTGTCGTATGCCGTGCCCGAAGACGGCGTTTGCCGACGGGAACACATGGCGCCCGAAGGTCGTCGTCCACACGTATTCCGTCGGGAACGGCTTGCAGGCGGTCGAATCGAGCGGGTATCTTACGTTGCGGACAGCGGCCAGCACCGCATTGTCGAACGCCGGTTCTCCGCTCGGGCTCACAACCGTTGCGCTCGTGGCAGCACCGGCGTCGTTCACGTGAACGCGTACGGAGGTCTTGTACGTCGTCTCGATCGACATGTTCTTCTTCGACGCCGCGAAGTTCGGGAGGAACTCGGTCTTCGGGTTCGGGGGCGTGAGCGGGCCGCGGTCGTGCGTCACCGTCGGCACCTTGCACGCGCCTGGGTGTTGGGCGCTCCAGCCGGCCGGATACACCGGCGAGAGGACCGATCCCGTCGAGGGCGGGAACACGAGAAACGGCAAGCCGGCGCCCTTGAGCGTCGCGGCGACGGGGACGCAGCCGCGCAGCTGCGGTTCGTATTTGCTCGCCATCAAGAAGCGCGTCACGTGGTCGGTCATGCCGGGATACGGCGGCACAGACAGAACAGCGACCTTGCTGGGTCTTCCCGCGGCATCCACCGTAAGGTCGAATCTCGCGACCTTCGCTGCCCCGAAACGCGCGAGAAACTTGCGCGCATTCAAATCCCATTCGAGCTTATCGGACGCCTGGGTCACGTTCGGCGTCAACCGGATGCCGCGATTGGGCGCGAAACAGTTGGCGGCGATCCGCGTCGCCGCGATCGGACGTTGAGCGACGATCGCGGGCTGCGGCGCCGCGTACGCCAGCACCGGCGAAACGGATTGCACCGTGAACGCGATGAGCGCGAGTACCATGAGTGCACCTCCAAGCGCCGGGGGTGAAAGCTGAAGACGTCGCGGAGCTGAATCGAGAAGCCGCTCGATGCGCTCGACGATCGAGTGGCGGGAACCGAGCGCGCTCGGCGCCGCCAGCGGCATGCGGCCGCCCGCGCTCGTCGCAAGCGTCACCAACGCCCGCGCAAACGCATCGCCGGCGCCCGTTCGCGCGACGACCCAGTCGTCGCACGCGATCTCGCGCTCGATCGAGAGCCGGCGCATCACGAACCACGCGACGGGGTTGAGCGCGACGAGCGCTTCCCCGATGCGCGCGAGCGCGTTCGTCCACACGTCGTAGCGGCGCAAGTGCGCGATCTCGTGGATGACGATCGTCTGCACGGCGTCGGCGGGAAGGCGTTCGACCAGCGACGCCGGCAGGATGATGGCCGGGTGCAGAAATCCGGCGGCGAGCGGGACCTGGATGCGATCGGAGAGATAGACCGGAAAGTCGTGCGCCGCGGACCACAGCCGCGCATCGCGCCGGATCGCGGCGAGCGCGCGGACATCCAGCAAGAGCAGCACGCCTCTCGCGAGCGCCACTAGGATCCAGATGAGCGCCGCCGCAACGGCAAGACCCTGCGGTACGGAGATTCGCGCTTTGCGCGGCGCGGCCGGAGCGGTTTCACTCGCTACGACGGCCGGTTCGGGTGCGACGAGCGGAGCGTTCGCGCGCGGTTGCATGTCAGGGGCGATCGGCACGCCGCTTTGCCCGCTGGTCGCGGCGACGTCGAGAGCCGGTTCGGAGGCCTGCCCCGCGACAGTGCCAGTGAGGACCGGGATGAGCAGGAGCGCGGCCAGCGCGCACAGCCAAATCGCGTAGCGCGTCGCGGCGCCCAGTTTGGGCAAGCAGCGCAGGCCGAGCCACACGGCCCCGACGATCAGCGCACCTTCCCAAAGGCTGTTGAACATGGCAGCGGCGATCGCGAGCGCCGCGGGCGCAACGTTCGTACTCACTTGCGCGCCTTCGCTTTGCGCTCGAGCAGCTCGCGGATCTGCTTGCGGTCGGCCTCGCGCAGCGGAACGTCGTCGAGCAAGGTCACCGCGAGCGCGTTCGGCGAGTTGTGAAAAAAGCGCGCCAACACGTGGTTGACGGCCGATTTCGCGGCGTCGTCGCGTTCGACGAGCGGCCGGTACGTGAATGCCCGCCCCACTTCACGATGCGCGACGTAGCCCTTTTGCTCGAGCGTGCGCATCGTGGAAAGAACGGTATTGTACGCTAGGATCGGCGGCGGAAGCGCCGCGGTAACCTCGGACACGGTCGCCCGCCCTTTCGTCCAAAGCACATCCATCAACCGCAGCTCGTGGTCCGTGAGCACGAGCGCTTTCTTTCGGGGCATCCCACCTCCTAGATTCGTGAGAGCAGTCTAACCCCAAGCGGGACGCATTGTCAACTAGTATCCTAAGAGGGCGGCGGGCTCGTCGACGAGTTGTCCGTCGAGCAACCCGATGGTCCGCTTCGCCTGCTTCGCGAAACGAAAATCGTGGGTGACCATGACGATCGTCGACCCGGCATCGTGCAGCTCGCCGAGCAGCTCCATCACCGCTTCGCCGTTGCGCGTGTCGAGATTTCCGGTCGGCTCGTCCGCCAGCAGGATGGACGGATCGCCGGCGAGCGCGCGCGCGACCGCGACGCGCTGCTGCTCGCCGCCCGAGAGCTGCATCGGATAATGCTTGGCGCGATGCGGGATGCGCACGCGGTCGAGCACTTCGGCGACGCGCAGCCGCCGCTCGCCGCGCGTCATCCCGCGATAGATCAGGGGAAGTTCGACGTTCTCGCCCACGGACAGATCGCCGATCAAGTTGAAGTTTTGAAAGATGAACCCGATCTCACGGTTGCGGATCGTTACGCGCTCGCCCGAATGCAGGTCCTCGACCGCGCGCCCGTCGAGGCGGTAGACGCCGGCCGTCGGCCGGTCGAGCAGACCGAGAATCGAGAGCAAGGTGGACTTGCCGCAGCCCGACGGGCCTTCGATGGCCACGTAGTCCCCGCGATCGATCTCGAGCGTGATCCCGCGCAGCGCCCGCGTCTCGACGTCCTCGGTGAGATAGCTCTTGCCCACGTTTTCCAAAGATACTAGCAACGGTGCCGCTCCTAACGCAGTCTCAGCTCGGGCTGATCGAGATAGTTGGACATGTCCGATACGATCACGACGTCGCCGGGAGCGATGCCGGAAAGAACCTGTACGCGGTCGTTGGACCCTCGGCCGAGGCGCGCGCGCAGCCGGACCGCGCGGCGGCCGGCGTCGACGACCTTGAACGCGACGAGCGTGCTGTTGTCGGACGTACCGGCTGGCCGGGCGATCGAGACGGCGTTGACGATCTGCGTGATCGTTATCGTGCCGTCGACGTTGGCGTCGGGCCGAGCCCCCGGCGGCAGCACCGGCAAGATCACGTCGACCGCGACCGTGCCGTTTTGCGCCGCGGGCGCGATACGCTCCACCCGTCCCGCGCGAATGCCGTTGCCTGAATCGATGCGTACCGCCATGCCGACGGTGACGGGATGCACGTCGCTCTCGGCGACCTGCAGAACTGCTTTGAGCGAGTGGGTATCGGCGATGTGCGCGATGGGCGTGCTTTGCGCGACGCTGGCGCCGGGGTCGACTTCGACGCTCTGCACGATGCCGGCGGTCGCCGCGCGGACGGTCAATTCGCCGACTTGCGCGTTGTCGGCTGCGAGCAGCGCGGCCGACTGGACGACTTGCGCCTGCGCGGCCGCCACTTTCGCCGCCCCGTCGGCCGCACCGACCGCGAGCTGCGAGCGGCTCAGGCTCACGTCGTTCGCGCTCTTCTTCGCCTGGATCTGCGCTTGCTGATACGCAACGTCGGCCACGAGACCGCTGTGATGCAGCGACTCGTACGCCTTTGCTTGCAGAGCGTTGAGCTGCTGCTGCGCTTGCGCGTCGGCGATCACGGTTTGCTGCGTAAGCTGCTGCGCGTGGGCCTGCTCGCGCACGCTTGCGAGGTTCGCCTGCGCCACGGCGAGTTGCGATTTCGCCGCGGCGACCGCAACCTGGAGTGCGGGGTTGTTCATCTGCGCGATCACGCTGCCCGGTTGTACGACGCTGCCGGGCTTGACCATGATTTGGTTCACGACGCCGCCCTGCGTGGCGGCGGCGACCCGCACGAACTCCGCTTTGAACGCACCCGGTGCGCTCACCGACCGAACCAGCGTTCCACGCCGCGCCGTGTCGGTGACCACCGTTGCGCGGTCGATGGCGGGCGCCTCGGCTCGCGCATGCGTGAGCGAGTTGAGCGCAAGGGCGACCATCGCGCACAACACGAGCACGCCGGCGATCGGCAGCACGTATTTCGGCAGACGGCGCTTGCGCTCGCGCACGACGTCCATCGTGCGCGGCCGCTCGACGCTGCGCGAGTGCGTCACGGTGCGACTGCGGGCAACAACCGGCGCGAGCGCGCGATGCGCACGAGGTCTTCGAGCCGGCCGGCCTCCGCTTGCGCGATGCGCCGCCCCCACGGCGAAAGCTTGTAGTACCGCCGCCGCATGGGATCCTCGGTGTCACGCTCGGTCTCCACGATCCAGCCGTCGGTCGCCATTTGCTTGAGCAGCCGGTACAGCGTGCCGGGGCCGAGCTTGATGGTCCCGCGGGTCGAGGCCTCCACTTCTTTCCCGATGCTGTAGCCGTGGCATTCGCCGTCGGCCAGCGCCAATAAAATGTGGAAGGCGCTGGCCCCGAGCGGCAAGAGCGATGCGGGATCTCGATGGCGGCTCACCACGTTGACAACCCTCTCCAAATTGAGTATATCCAACAAGGATACGTTGAGGAAGGATATATCGTCCCCCGAGGAGCTGTCAAGGGCGTGAAGGTCTTTCGAGCGCTGGCCCGCGGCGCGGTACGCAGCTTACCGCGCGATTTTCGCCGGCTTTTCGGCGACGAAGTCCTTCGCGACGTCGATGCCGAGCCCGAACGATTCGCCCCGAATCTCCTCGATATCTTGAAAGCCGGTCTCGCCATGCACGTCGACGACTTCGCCCGCGATGTCACGTACGCGATCGCGCGTCTACGGCGGGCGCCGCTTTTCATGGCTGCCGTGGTCGGCACGTTCGCACTCGGGATCGGCGCGAACGTCGCGGTGTTTTCAGCGGTCGACGCGATCGTACTGCGCCCGCTGCCTTTTGCGAACCCCGGCCGCCTCGTGGCGATCAGCTCGCGCAAACCCGGCAAATGGGATGCCGGTCCGCTCTCGCTTTCCGACATCATCGACTTGCGCGCACAGCTTCACGGCGTCACGTCCATCTCCGGCATCATTACGAGTCGCGCGGAGATGAGGATCGGGGGCGGCACTCCAAAGACCCTTCGCGGCGCCGCGGTGACCTCGACGTTCTTCACCACGCTGGGCGTCGTCCCGCAAATCGGACGACTGTTCGAACAAGCCGACGCTCACGGCGGGCACGATGCCGTCATCTCCGACCACGTTTGGCGCGCATACTTCGGCGCCGATCCCGCCGTGATCGGCAAGCGGATCGATCTTGACGGTACCTCGTTCGCGGTCGTCGGAGTGACACGCCCCGATGCCCAGGTGCCCAACCCGCATCCCATGGCGGGGGACTTGGAGCAGGCTGATTACTTCACCGCGACGGCTGATAGGGCGGTACCCGGCGAGCGCGGCGGAGGCATGTACGGCGTCGTCGCATCCCTAGCACCGGGCACGACGATCTCGCAGCTGAACGCCGAATTGCTCATCGCGTCTCGCCGCTTGCAGAAGCTCTATTCACGCGACGATGCAGGCACCGTGTTCTCGGCACGTTCGCTAGCCGAGCGGCTGGCCAGCCCGATCGCGTCGGCGTTGTGGCTGGTGCTCCTCGCCGTCTTCGGCATTCTCCTCATCGCGTGCGCGAACGTGGCCAATTTGATCGCGACGCGCTGGTCCGCGCGCGAACGCGAAGTCGCGATTCGCCGGGCACTCGGAGCGACCAGCCGGCGCATCGCAGCGCAGCTTTTCATCGAAACGGGGCTTCTCGCCGTCTGCGGCGGCGTCACGGGTGTGGCTCTCGCTTACGTTTGCCTGCGATTCATCCCGCTCACCATGCTCGAACCGCAGCCGGGCACGTACGATATCACGATCGACGGAACGACGCTGCTCTACGCGCTGCTCATGGTGTGCCTGACGACCGTTCTCGCAGGGTTGGCACCGGTTCTCTCGCTCGGCCGGGCGGAGTTGCAACTCGTGCTAAACAGCACCGGCCGAGGCGGTGGTGCTTCCCGCGGGCACGGCCTCCGGTCGGCCCTCGTCGTCGCCGAAGTCGCGCTGGCCTTGGCGCTGGTCATTTCTTCGGGTCTCGTCGTTCGCAGTTACGTAGCGCTCGCGAACACCCCGCTCGGCATACGATCCGACGGCGTCTACGAGACCGGGCCGATTCAACTCTCCCGGCGCCGGCACGCGATGCTGCAGTCGCAGCTGCCGTCGCGGTCGCAGATGCAGTTACAGATGCAATCGGAGCGGCAGGCCGAACAGCGGCTTCTCGCGCGCATCGAAACCCAGCCGGGCATCGACGCGGCGGCGCTCGCGGTTACCTACCCGCTGGGCGGCTTCGACTTGATGGTGTACGCGCAACTCGCCGCGAAGGACGGCTCGTTCCGCACGATCCCGGACGCGAGTCTGAACAACGTCACCCCAGGGTACTTCCGTGCGCTCGGCATCCCCGTACTGCGCGGGCGGGCGTTCACGAGCGGCGATTCCGCGCCGGGATCCCGCCTCGCCGTCGTCGTCAATCAGGCGTTCGTCAACAAGTTTCTGCAAGGCGGGGCCGGCGTCGGCGAACGGTTGAAATTCTCCCGCGATCCGGAGAAGCTCTCCATTGGTTCCATCGTCGGGGTCGTCGCAGACGAACGCGACAGCCTGTCGGCGCCGCCGTTTCCGACCATCTATCTGCCGAGCTCGGCGGCGATGGTCGCCGGCCTTTCGCTGATCGTCCACGCGCCCCGTTTCGACCTCGCGGCCGCACAAAAGGCGATTCGCTCCGCGGTCGCTTCGGAATTTCCGCTTATCGCGCCGCCTCAGGTCTACTCCGTATCCGACCTCGTCGCGAACGCCACGCAGTCCGAACGCTCCGCCGCAACGTTGCTGGGCGCGCTCGCGTTGGTCCCGTTGCTGATGGCGCTTTCCGGGATCTTTGCCGTCATGTCGTTCTCGATTGGTCAGCGATCGAACGAGTTCGGCGTTCGGATTGCATTCGGAGCGCGAGCGCGCGATATCCTCGGGGACGTCTTGCGCCGTTCCTTGATCACGACGGCGATCGGCGTCGCGATCGGCACCGTGCTGGCAGCGCTCGCAGCCCGCGCGATCGCGCCGCACATCACCATCTCTCCGTTCGATCCGCTGACGTTCGGGATCGTCATCGCCCTCGTCGTGCTCTTCGCCGTGGTCGCCGCGATGGTTCCCGCCGTGCGCGCAACGCGGGTGGATCCGGTCGTCGCGCTGAGGTACGAGTAGCCGCCTATTGGCCGTTGCGCGTGTCGCGGTCGCCGGCTGCGTCGGCTTCGCGGCGGCAGACGTACGCGCCGGACTTCGTGTTGCCGTACCAGCGCATCCCCTTCTCGTGGTAGATGCCGCTGTTCGTGTACAGCCACACGACGGTGTCCCGTGGACAGTGGGCCTGCGCCGCGCGCTCCGTCGCGAACAACTGCAGCGATCCCGTCGTCACCGGCGCGCTCGCCGTGGGTCGGGTGCAGTTGTTCCATGCGTTCAGACTATCGCGCAATGTTTGGATAGCATCGCGCCGCGGCTGCGAATGCGCCCGGAAGCGGTCCGCATTGCTCTGAGCGACCGAGCTTCCTGGGGAAACCTCGGAGACAGGTCCCAGCATTCCCGTGGAAGGTCGAGGCGTGGCTACCCAGATGGCGCACCGCGTCGCGGTGATCGATGACGAGAAGAGCATCCGCGAGATGCTCCAGATCGGCTTGTCCCAAGAAGGTTTCGAGGTGCGCACGGCGTTCGACGGCCCCGACGGCCTCACCGTGGTGCGCGACTGGAAGCCGGACTGCATCGTGCTCGACATCATGATGCCCAAGATCGACGGCCTCTCGCTCATCCCGCTGCTGCGCCGCCTGACCGAGGTGCCGATCATCATGCTCACCGCGCGCGGCGACGTGCGCGACCGCATCGACCGGGTGATCGTCGCGGTGCGAGATCGCGGCCCGGGCATCCCCGAACGCGAACAGGCGCACGTGTTCGAACGCTTTTTTCGCGGCCGCGACGTGCCCGACGTCGAGGGCACGGGATTGGGCCTCGCGATCGTGGAGCGCGCGGCGGCGCGCGCAGGCGGATCCGTGCGGCTGCAGAGCGGCAGCGGGACAGGGACGACGTTCACGATCGCGCTGCCGTCGTACGCCGCGAACGGCAGCGGCGCGCACGAACTGCGCGTCGGCTGAAGCCGGCGCGCCTCGGCTAGCGGCCGTCCAACGCCTTTTCCAGCGTCACGAGACCCGGGCAATGCGCGCCGCTGCCGTCGCCGCCGTTGTAGAACACCGCGAAGACGATGCCGTCGGGACGGTGCTCGATCCACGTGCTCGAACCGTCAGCATGGTGCTCGCCGCGGCGCGCGCCGTGTTCATCGGGTCACCGGTCTTCGCCGGCACGTCGTGCGGCAGCCCGGACCAATGGTTCAGCAGCTGTTCGATCGTGATGCGGCTCGACCGCGGGTCGGCGACGGCGTTCAGGCCCAGGAACGCGAACGCCGGCGTCCGCAGCGTGACCCTGCCGTTGTCGACGAGCTTCATGATCGCCATCGCGGTGATCTGCTTGGAGCAGCTCGCGAGCGCGAACATGGTGTCGGGCCCGACCGGCGTCCGCGCGGCGACGTTCGCGAAACCGAATCCCTGCACGTCGATGAGCCGGCCGTGGTCTGCGACGGCGAGGCTGCCGCCGGGCGCCCCGGCGTTCCGGACGATCGCCGCCATCGCCGCGTTCGCGGCGGCGACGTTCGGCTCGGCGCACGCCGGAGCCGCGAGGCCGAGCGCGACCGCAAAGGCGGCGCAGAGGACGACGGCACAACCCATGCGCGCGTCTATACGCCGGACCGGCTTTTTACCGTCCGGCGGAAGGGCACCCGGTCCGTATCTAAGTAACGAGGAACCTAGCCGTCGAGCGTCCTCTGAGGACGCGCGGGCGGCTCGCGTTCCGTCGTCGCCCTGCGTTTGAGGTGCCCGTGTTGACCGTTTTTCGTCCCGCCGCGGCCTTCTTGACGGCAGCCGTTCTCCTCGCCGGCTGCGGCGGCGGAGGCGGCACCTCGCACGCCACGCCCCCCGTGGGCTCGACCGGCCAAACCGCACCGCCGGGGACGGCGCCGGTCACGCTGACCTTCATCATCCCGAAAGGTCCGAGCGCGAAGGCCCGGGCGGCGCAGTCCGGTGCGCGGCAGCCCAAGTACATCACCGCCGCCACGGCGGCCATCAAAGTCACGCTGACCGCGGTTGCCAACCCGAGCACGAACGCGCCGATCACGCCGGCGGGCGGCCTCCCGCAGACGACCACGTTCCAGGTCACCTCGACCTCGCAGAATCCGAGCACGCCCGGACAATGCGGGCCCGACCCGGCCAACGCGGGCAACATCAAGTGCACGGAGACGATCGATCTCCCGCTCGGGAACGACACGCTGACGATCGCCACGTACGACGGGTTCAGCGGCGGCAACGCGACCGGCAACGTCATCTCCCAGCAGCGCGCCGTGGCGTCGGTGCAGCAGGGCTTCGTCAACACGCTGCTGTTCACGCTCGACGCGAACGCGGGCACGTTCACGGTCACCGCGCCGGCCGGCGTCACCTTGGCGAGCGGCGCGAACTGCACGGGCTCGACGATCACGGGCGCCAGCGACATCTCCGCAACGTGCGCCGCGACCATCACCGGCACGAACGCGACGAACTTCAACGTCTCGATCGCCGACGCGCACGGAAGTGCGATCCCGGTCAACGCGCCGGGCGCGCCGGCGCTGAGCGTCGTCAGCAGCAACGCCGGGAACTTCACCGCGGCGATAAGCGGCAACACGCTCACGATCACGCCGCACGCCGTCAACGTCTCGGCGAAGATCACGCTCACGTCGACACCGCCGAACACGTCCGGCGCATCGCCGGGCGACGGTCTCTCGACGGTCGTGCTGGCGTTCACCGTCAGCAGCGTGCCGAGCGTCACCTGGAAGACGCGCACGGCGACGGGCCTGCCGCGCCAGAACGGCGCCGCGGGCATTCTCGGCACCATCCTGTACGTCGCGGGTGGTACCACGAAGCCCAACGCCACATTCGTCAACACCGGCTCGACCCAATCGTACGACCCGTCCACCACGACATGGACCACGCTGGCGAACATGAACGTTCCGCGCGACTTCGTCTCGGGCGACACGCTGAGCGGCAAGTTCTTCGTGGTCGGCGGCCGCGACGCCGGAAGCAACATCTCGAATGCGGTCGAGGCGTACGATCCGGCGCCCAGCTGCGTCCCGAACCCGGGTAACCCGCCCGATGTTCCGCCGACCGTCTGCCCGGGCACGATCCCGCCGATCGGTTGGGCGAGCTTCCACGCGATGAACCACGCGCGGTTCCATCATCGTGCGGTCACGACGAGTGGGCGCCTGTACGTCTTCGGCGGTGACAGCAGCGGCACCACGCTCGTCGCGAACCCCGAGGTGTACAGCCCCGACACCGACTCGTGGACCGACCTGGCCCCGATGCCGACGCCGCGCGACGACGTCGCGGTCGCGCGTGCTCAACGGCTTCATCTACGTCATCGGCGGACGCAGCGCGACGTCGGCGGCGGTGACGACCGTCGAGCGATTCGATCCGGCGAGCAACACCTGGACGACCGTCGCGCCGCTCCCGACGCCGCTGCGCTACCAGCACGCCGGCGCGATCCTGGGCCGGCTCTACGTCGCGGGCGGCTACCCCGGCAGCGGATCGCCTGTCGCCACGACGCGTGTACTACTACGATGCGGCGAGCAACTCGTGGAACACCGGACCCGCGATGCCGTTCGCGAGCAACCTCACCGAGACGTCCGCAAGCCTCAACGACATCCTCTACGTCATCAACCTCGGCGCGAACGCCGACCAATTGGTCGAGCTCTCGTCGCCGTAAGCTTCGGCGAGCGGCGACGCTGCTTAAGCCGTCGTGCGGCCGAGATCGGTCAGCACGACGGCGTTCGGCAGCTCCGCGAGCGCGGCGCCGGGCAGCGAGATCTTCGAACGGCGCACGCCGCTGCCGATCACGACGCGGTCCGCCGCCGCGACGGCCGCGTCGATGAGGATCGGCCAGTCGGCGGGCAGCCCCAGCGGCGTGATGCCGCCGGATTCCATCGCCGTCGCCGCCGTCGCGGCGTCCATCGCGGCGAACGAGATCTTCTTCGCGCCGAGGTGCTTCTTCGCGAGGCCGTTCACGTCGGCGCGCGTCGTCGCGAGCACGACGCACGCGGCGAACCAGCTGCGGCCTTCGCGCCGCGCGGCGAGCACGACGCAGTTCGCCGAGCGGTCCATGCGCACGCCGTAGCGCTCGCAGAACGCCGCGGTGTCCGCGAGCTGCGGATCGATCTCCGCGACCCACAGCGCATCGGCAGGCACGCCCGCATGCCACGCGCGCACCGCGGCGGCAACGGAGCGGCGCAAGGAGATCAGGCCGTTCGGACGCGAGCTGCGCCGGCAAGTTGCCGATCGTCATGACGCGCTGGCGATCGTGCGCTGACATTTCATCGCGAAGCCGCTTCGACGCGCGCGCACCGGCGGACTGCCGCTGCCACGGGAAGCCGTTCGAGACGGCGGTCAAACGCAGCGCATGAACGCATCCGCCCGCGCGACTGCAATCGACCGGCGTTCTCGACCCGATCGCTTCCGCGCCGCCGAACGCCGAGGCGCTGCGGCGCACGTACGACGCGCTGCGCGCGCAGCTCGACCGCGTCGCGTCCGACGACGACGCGCACGCGTTCTTCGCCGCGTGGGAACGCGAGCGCCGGTCGTTCGCGAGCTGGAAATCGCTCGTCGAGCTGCGCTTCCGCCAGGACACGCGCGACGCGCAAGCGCGCGCGGACGCCGATGCGCTCAACGAGCTCAACGTGCTCACCGAGCAGTGCGACGCCGAGATCAAACAGCGGCTGCTGGCGAGCGCGCACCGGCCGGCGCTGGAACGCACGCTCGGGCGCGTATCTGTTCCAGCGCTGGGAGAACGATCTCGCGAGCTTCGACGCCGCGCTCAAAGACGATTTCATCGCCGAAGCCGCGCTCGTCAACGAGTACACCGCGCTGCTCGGCGGCGCGCGCGTCGACGTTTCGCGGCGAGTCGCTGCCGCTCGCCGCCATGGCGCGGTTCGCCGAGGACGACGACCGTGCGGTTCGCCGCGCCGCCTCCGAAGCGACGTGGAGCTTCTTCGGCGACAACGCGACGCGGCTGGACGAGCTCTTCGACCGGCTCGTTCGCCGCCGCGCGGCGATGGCGGGCAAGCTCGGTTTGCGCGACGTACACCGAGCTCGCGTACCGGCGCATGGGGCGCACCGACTACGATGCCGCGGACGTCGCGCGGTTCCGCGCGGAGATTCACGCCGAGATCGTGCCGCTCGCCGAAGAGATCGCCGCCCGGCAAGCCACGGCGCTCGGCATTACCGGCGCTGATGCCGTGGGACGAACAGGTCTTCGACGCGCGCGGACGCTTGCGCGCGCCCGCGTCGGTCGGACGCGATGCGTGTCGTCGCTGCGCGCGGCGTTCGCGGCGCTGCATCCCGAGCTCGGCGCTTTCGTCGACCTGATGGCGGACAACGGCTTGACGGATCTCGCCGCGCGCGACGGCAAATCGAGCGGCGCGTTCTGCACGTCGTTCCCGTCGCTCGGGCTGCCGTTCGTCTTCGCAAGCGTCAACGGCACCAGCCGCGACGTGACGACGCGTCGTGCACGAGATGGGCCACGCGTTCCAGGACTATTCGTCGCGCCACAAAGCCGCGCTGGAGTACCTGATCCCGACCGCCGAAGCCGGCGAGATCCACTCGATGTCGCTGGAGTTCTTGGCGTACCCGCAGTACGAGCGCTTCTTCGGCGACGACGCGACGCGCTTTCGCGCGCAGCATCTGTCGCTGCAGCTGCTGATGCTGCCGTACATCGCGGCGATCGACGAGTTCCAAGAGCTGCGTCTACGCCGAGCCGGACGCGAGCGCCGCGCGAGCGCCGCGCGCTGTGGCAGCAGGCTCGAGCGCACGGTACCTGCCGTGGCGCAACTCCGGCGACATCCCGCACATCGTCGCGGGCGGGCTGTGGCAGCGCCAGCGCCACGTCTACGCGTTTCCGTTCTACTACATCGACTACGGGCTGGCGATGTGCTGCGCGCTGCAGCTGTGGTCGCGCTCGCTCGGCGATCATGCCGGCGCGCTCGCGACCTACGTCGAGCTGTGCGAGCGCGGCGGCGAGCTGCCGTTTCTCAGCCTCGTGGGGTCCGCCGGGCTGCGGTCACCGTTCGAGCCGGGCGCTCTCGCCGGCGTCGCGCGCGCTCGCGCCGCGAATTCTTCGCGTAGCCGGCGCTTCGCGATCTTGCCGTTGTCGTCGCGCGGCAGCGACTCGCGCCAGCGTGAACGTGCGCGGCACCTTGTAGCCGGCGAGCACGCGGCGCAGCTCCGCCGCGAGCTGCTCCGGGCACGAGCTCCGCGCCGGGTTCGGGCTGCACGAACGCGTGCAGCCGTTCGCCGAACTCCGGGTCGGGCACGCCGATCACCGCGCAGTCGAGCACGCCCGGCAGCCGCAGCAGCGCGTGCTCGATCTCGGCGGGGTAGATGTTCACGCCGCCCGACAGCACCATGTCCGCGCCGCGGTCGCACACGAACAGATAGCCGTCGGCGTCGAGATAGCCCACGTCGCCCAGCGTGACGAGCCCGTCGCGCTCGATCGCGCGGCGCGCGTCGGGCAGGTTGTGGTACGTGAAATCCGGATACGCCGGCTGGCGGCCGTAGATCATGCCGATCTCGCCCGGCGCGCACGGCCGTCCCGACTCGTCGTAGATGCGCACCTCCGCCGCGCCGGCCGGCCGGCCGGCGGTGCCGGGCCGCGCCAGCGCGTCGGCCGACGACGCGACGGTGATGAGCCCCGCCTCGGTCGACGCGTACGTCTCGTGCACCACGGGCCCGAGCCGCGCGATGATCGCGCGCTTGACGTCCGGCGCGCACGGCGCGCCCGTCGACGCGACGAAGCGCAGCGACGACGTGTCGTACCGCGTTCCACACCGCGTCGGGCAGCCGCAGCAGCCGCACGTACATCGTCGGCGTGAGGTACGCGACGTCGGCGCGATGGCGCTCGATGAGCGCGAGCGTCTCTTCCGCGTCGAAGCGCGGCGCGAGCACGAGCCGTTCGCCGTACAGCAGCGTGTGCTGCGCGATCGACGCGGGCGCGCTGTGGTACAGCGGCGCCGACAGCAGCGTGCGGCAACCGTCCTCGATGCCGTACACCGTGCGCACGAGCTCGCGCATGCGCGGCTTGCTGCGCGGGCAGCGCGTCCAGCGGCACCGGCACGCGCAGCACGCCCTTCGGCCGCCCCGTCGTGCCCGACGTGTATCCCATCAGCCCGCGCGGCGACACGGCGGGACCGTCGTACGCGCGGCTGCGCCGCGAGCCACGCCTCGTAATCGGCGAACGCGTTGCCGCTCGCCGGCGCGCAGCACCGTCGCGCCCGCGCGGCAGCACGTCCGCGGCCGCATCGAGCAGGTCGCCGTGCCCGATCACGACGCGCGCGCCGCAATCGTCGAGGATGAACGCCGAGCTCGCTCGGCGTGAAGTGCCAGTTCAGCGGACAGTAGTACTGCCCGGCGATGCGGCACGCGTGGATCACGTCGGCGTACACGGGGTCGTTGCGCAGCAGCACCGCGACCACGTCGCC
Organism: Vulcanimicrobiota bacterium; assembly: GCA_963791645.1. GTDB lineage: Bacteria > Vulcanimicrobiota > Vulcanimicrobiia > Vulcanimicrobiales > Vulcanimicrobiaceae > Vulcanimicrobium. The sequence goes on from CAWBTJ010000008.1 coordinate 84,187, forward strand.
TTCGCGCAGCGCCGAGCCGCGCGCAAGCCGCCGGCGAGCGCGAGCACCGCGCGTCGCGCAGCGTGTCGCGCGTCGCGCACGACGTCGCCGAAATGCAATGAGGCACTCACGGCCGGACGAACCACGCTGCCTGCTCGGCCGTCGCGCCGCCGTACCCCTGCCGGGAGACCGTCGCGCGCCGCCCGAACGAGACTCGCCGCTGCCGCATGCGCTACATCGCTCACGATGCTCGCGCTCTGCGCCGCACGATGCTCGCCACGGCAACGCTCCGCTCCGCAGGCCGCGCCCCGCGCGGCCGCACCGGTCGACGTGGCGATCCAGACGTCGCTCGGCACGATCGTCGTGCGGCTCGACACCGCGCGCGCGCCCGGCACGACGGCGAACTTCCTGCACTACGTCGACGCCGGCACGTACAACGGCACGACGTTCTACCGCACCGTCAGCAAGGCCAACGAACCGGCCTCGAAGATCGAGGTCATCCAAGGCGGGCTCAACCCGCAAGCGCCCAATCCGATGATCCGCCCGATCCCGCTGGAGCCGACGAGCAAGACGGGACTGCACAATACCGACGGCACGATCGCGATGGCGCGCACGTCCGATCCCGAACTCCGGCGTCGACGGAGTTCTTCCTGTGCATCGGCGACAACCGGTTCCTGGACGCGGGCGGTCCGACGGGGCCGGGCTACGCGGCGTTCGGCAAGGTGATTCGCGGCGCGGACGTCGTGCGCAAGATCCAGCGCTCGCACGCGAACGGCGAGATGCTCGCACCGCCGATCCGCATCGTGAAGATGACGCGCGTCCGCTAAGGACGTCGCTGAAACGAGAACGCCCGCGTCTGCACGACGCGGGCGTTCTCGTGTTTCGCAAACGCGAGAGCGTGCTACTTGACGCTGACCTTCGCGCCGGCTTCCTGCAGCTTCTTGGCGATCGCGTCGGCTTCGTCTTTGGCGATGCCTTCCTTGACCGCCTTGGGCGCGCTCTCGACGAACGCTTTGGCTTCGGTGAGTCCGAGCGACGTGACTTCGCGAACGGCCTTGATGACCTTGATCTTCTCCGGGCCCGCCTCTTCGAGGATGACGTCGAATTCGGTCTTCGCTTCGGCCGGCGCGGCAGCGGCGGCGGCGGGTGCGGCGGCCGCGACCGGCGCGGCGGCGCTCACGCCGTACTTGTCTTCGAGCTGGTGGACGAGGTCCGCGAGCTCGAGGACGGTGAGTTTGTCGATTTGGTCGATGAGTTCGGCGAGTGCCATGATGACTTAGGACTCCTGTGCGGTGGCGGGCTGATTCGCGCTCTTCTGCTCGCGAATCGAGTTGAGGACGCGGACGAGGCCGCTCTGGTTGCCGCTGAGGACCATGACGAGGCCGTACAGCGGGCTCTTGAGCGACCCGACGAGTCTCGCGAGCAGCTCTATCTTGGGAGGAAGCGCGGCGAGCGCGTGAACTTGCGCCGCGTCGACGATCTTGCCGTCGATGTAGGCGGCTTTGACGTCGACCTTTTTCGTCGCGTCGTGGAACGTCTTGAGGGCTTTGGCGGGTGCGACGGGATCCGCGCCGGCAAACACGATGCCGGTCGGGACCCGCGAGCACCGCGTCGAGCTGCGACGCGAGCTCGTCGCTCGCAGCGCGCTTGAACAGGGTGTTCTTGACGACGCCGTACGTGCTGCCGTCTTTGCGAAGCTCGTTGCGGAGCTTCGAGATCTCTTCGACGGTGAGGCCTTGGTAGTTCGTGAAGAACAAGTTCTTCGCGCCCGCGATCTTCTCGCGGAGCTCCTCGATCGTCGCTTCTTTTTTCGCGGTCGGCAAAAGTGCTCTCCGGGGAAACAAAAACGCCTCCGCCGACGGGGCGAGGCGCACGAATCGATCCGAGTCAGCGTGACACGGCGTCTGTGCTTGTCGAAGCGACGCGTCCTCGGCAGGCGTGCGTTCGTGGGAGCGCACATTACCGACCCCGAGGGGTCGACCTACAGTCATTGGAGCCAACGGTCAGTTTACGACGCGACCGGGTCCCCGTCAAGGGGGTGCGACGGACGTCGCACCAGCGCTCGCTCGCTGCGGGACGCATTCGCGCTGTGAGGCAAGCAGGGCCGAACAGCTTCGGTGCGTGACCCAAGCCGCATGAACCGCGGCGCGCCGACGGGCCCCGACCGGGCCGCAGCCTTCTGGGCCGCATTCCTGCGCAACCGAAACGTCGACGCCGGGACGGCCGGCGACGGGGCGATCCCGGTCGCCGGCGGCTACGCGCTCTACGTGACGCGGAACGCGGTTCGACTTCGCGCTGGGCGCCGGGTCGACGCGCGCGCTGCGCGACGACGATCTCGCCGTGGTCGAGGAGTTCTACGCCGCCCGCGCGCACCCGGCGCGCTTCGAGCTCGACGAAACCGTGCTCGCGCGCGACGGCGCGCTGCTGCGCGACCGCGGCTACGCCGAGGAAGACTGCACGCTGGCCGTCCTGGAGGGTCCCGTCGGCGGCGCCGCCGCCGGGCGGGCCCGTCGCCGTGCGGACGACGACCAACCGGCGCGCCTGGACCGAACTCGCCGTCCGCGCGTTCGACGACGCAGCTCCGCCGACGTCGCCGTGCTGCGGCGGACGCTGCAGACGGCGGCCGCGGCCGCGCACGTCCTGGTCGTCGCGTCGCTCGACGGCGAGGACGCCGGCACCGGCGCGCTCGGCATCGCCGGCGAGACGGCGCTGCTCTGGAGCGGCGCGGTGCTGCCCGGCGTTCCGCCGGCGCGGCGTCCACCAGGCGCTGCTCGCCGCCCGGCTCGCGATCGCGCACGAGCGCGGCGCGACCGCGGCGCGCGCTCAAGACCGTCGCGGACTCGCCGGTCGAGCGGTCGGCGGCGAAAGCTCGGCTTCGCGCGAACGGGCCTGCGCCGGCGCGTTCGCCGCAGCATCGCCGAACCGCGCCCGAGCAGTAACACGCCGCCGCTCGGGCGAATTCCGTCCGCAGGGTGGAAGAACGAGCGGCACCGGCGATCGTGCGACTCGCCGGCGAACACGACATTGCGACGCGCCACGACGTGCATCTGGCTTTTCAAAAGGTGCGTGAGAACCCGCGCGTCATCGTCGATCTGACCGGCTTGACCTACGTCGACTCGACGGCGATCGACGAGCTGTACCGCGCCGAGTCGCGCGCGCTCGCGCTCGCACGGCAAGCTCGTGATCGTCGCGCGCAACCAGCGCATGATCCGCCTGCTCAGCATCGCCGGGCTCACCGCGCGCACGCCGATCGTCGACTCGCTCGGCGCGGCCGCGGAGCTGATGCGCCGGGACTAGTCCGTCTCGCGCTGGTCGCCGCCCGACTCGAGCCGGTAGCCGGTCAGCTCGAGCTCGACGCGTTTCGGCGTGCCGCTCGCGCGCGCGAGCGCGCCCGCGCCTTCGGCGGCAAACGCCGCCAGCGGGATCGCGACGTTCACGTTCGCGCTGCGTTCCGGCGGCACGTCGACGTTCGCCGAGAAGCTCGCCAGGCCGAGCCGGTGCAGCCCGCGGCCGCCGTAGACGATCACGCCGCCGTCGATGCGCCGCAGCGCGCGCGCCGCGCGGTTGGTGACGTGCACGACGAAGCGTTCGCTCATGCGAATTCGGCGGGCGTGACGTCGCGCGCCGAGCCGCTCACGACGCGCGCGATCTCCGCGCGCCGGCGCGCGGCGTCCGCGCGGTCCTGCGCGGCGAGCTGCGCGCCTTTCGCGCGCAGCGCCGCGTCGTACGCCGACACGGGCGACGCCGCCGGCTGACGGCGTCGTCACCGTGGTTCGCGCACGCGGCGGCCGCGCACAAGAGCGCGACCGCCGCGAGCGCGCGGAGCGTCATCCCGCGTCAGCAGCCGGAGACGAACGCGACGCTCATCACCGGATGGATCTCGATCCCGTTCGGCGCCACGCCCGTCTGCCCGTGAAGCAGGTCGAACATCGGAACGCCGGTGATGTCGACGACGACCGTCTTGCCGGGCGCGGTGAACGACGACGGCGGGCTGCCCAGACAGGTCACGAACGCGTTGCGCGCGCTCTGGTACAGCGCACCGTAGCCCGACTGGCACGCGCCCGAGCACGACGACGACGGCGGCTCGATGATCATCGTCTCGTTGGGGTTGTTCATGTCGGAGATGACGATGTGGTAATCGTTGTCGGTCTCGGTCTTCCAGCCGACGATCGTGCCGCGCACGCGCACCGCTTGCAGCTCCCACGGCGAGAAGCGCACGTTGTCCGACGACGACGACAGGCCCGACGGCACCGCGGCGTGGATCAGCGTGTCGACCGTGACGATCTGCACGTTGCGGTTCACCTGCGACGCGAACGGATCGCTCATCGTTTTCACGTGCCAGCGCTCCACGCCGCACGAGATGCCGCAGCCGCTGCTGCCGCCGCCGGTGGGCAGCGGGATCGGCGTCGGCCCGCCGGTCGGCGTCGCGGTGGTTCGGCGTCGGCGTCGGCACCGGCGTGGCGCGGTGGGTTTCGGCGTCGGCGTCGGCCCGGGTGTCGGCGTCGCGGTGGGTTTCGGCGTCGGCGTCGGCGTGCCGGCCGGCGTCGGCGTCGCGACGGGCGTCGCCGTCGGGACCGGCGTCGCGGTCGGCCGCGGCGTCGGCGTCGGCGTGCTCGTTCCGCCGCTCAGCGTGACGTCGTCGACGTAGAGGATCGTGTACGTTCCGCTGTAGCCGTCGCCGTGCACGCCGAAGTACAGGTACAGCGTCTGACCGGCGTACGCCGAAACGTCGAACGTCTTCTGCACCCAGGCGTTCGTCTCGTCGACCGCTTGCCACAGCATCTTCACGGTGACGCCGCTCGCATCCATCAGCTCGGCTTCCTGATACGCGTACGTCGTCGAGCTCTCGTTGGAGAACCCGTAGTACCAGAACGTCAGCACGCCGCTCGCCGGGATCGTCACTTGCTGGCACACGCCGGCGTCGCCGTTGATCTCGCCGGACGTCGCGTTGGTCGAGCCGCCGCGCGCGGAGTACGTGCCGGTGTGCGCGCGAATCGTCGACATCGTCGCGTTCACGTTGCCGCACTGCCCCCACGACGCGAAGCCGCCCGACTCGAAGCCGGGATCGCTCAGAACGTTGGTCGACAGCGTGTGGCGCGCGTGCGCGTCCGACGCGGTCTTCGGCACGCGAATCTGCCGCATCGTCTGCGTCCCGCGCGCAGCGCTCGTGTTCGGCGGCACGAACGCCTCCGGGTCGCGCGCCCCTTGCTTGGGCGGGACGCTGCCGGTGCCGCCGTTGCAGGCGACGAGCGTCGTGACGAAGAGTGCGCCGGCGAGCGCTGACATGAGACGCCGCATGAGGACCCCCGAATCCGTTGAGCGAGGCGAGCTAACCGAGGTCCAGTTGTGACACGTCTCCCAGCTTCCTCCCAGGCCATGAAAAAAGAGACGGAGCGCAATATGCGCCCCGTCTCCCGATCTTCTATGTCGCCCTGAGCTTCTATGTCACCCGAACGTCGAGCTTGTCGAAGGGTGCGTGCCAAGCCCGGCTACGCCGTGCTGGCCGTCGCGCGCACGCGGGTCGGGTCGACCTTCACGCCGGGCCCCATCGTCGAGGTCAGCGTGATCGAGCGCAGGTACGTGCCCTTCGCGGCCGACGGCTTCGCGCGCACGATCGCGTCGAGCAGCACGCCGACGTTCTCGACGATCGCCTTCTCCTCGAACGACGCCTTGCCGACGATCGTGTGCACGATCCCCGTCTTGTCGAGGCGGTACTCCACCTTACCGGCCTTGATGTCGCGCACGGCGTTGCCGATGTTCGGCGACACGGTGCCGGCCTTGGGGTTCGGCATCTTCTGCGCGAGGATACGGCCGAGCTCTTTGCCGATCGCCGGCATCATGTCGGGCGTCGCGACGGCGACGTCGAACTCGGTGAAGCCGCCCTTCACGCGCTCGATGAGATCGGCTTCGCCGACGACGTCGGCGCCGGCTTCTTGCGCCGCGCGCGCGGCATCACCGCGCGCGAACGCGATCACGCGCACGACGCGTCCCGTGCCGTGCGGCAGGTTCACCGTGCCGCGCACGTTCTGATCGGACTTCTTCGGGTCGACGCCGAGCTTGATGTGGATCTCGACGGTCTCGTCGAACTTCGCCGTCGCGTTCTTCTTCACGAGCGTCGTCGCTTCGATCGGGATCGTACATCTTCTCCGCGTCGTACGCCGCCGCGAGGTTGCGTGAACCGTTTGCCGTGCTTGCGCATCAGTTCGCGATCTCCACGCCCATCGAGCGCGCGGTGCCGGCGATGATCTTCATCGCGGCCGCTTCGTCGTTCGCGTTGAGGTCGGGCTTCTTGGCCTCGGCGATCTCGCGAACTTGCGCCTGGGTCAGCTTGCCGACTTTGTTGCGGTTGGGCTCTTTCGATCCCGACTCGAGCCCGAGCGCACGCTTGATCAGGAACGACGCCGGCGGCGTCTTCGTGATGAACGTGAACGTGCGGTCTTCGAACACCGTGATCTCGACCGGGATGATGAAGCCTTCTTGGGCCTTCGTCCGGTCGTTGTACTGCTTGCAGAAGTCCATGATGTTGAGCGAGTAGGGGCCCAACGCCGGACCGACGGGAGGCGCAGGTGTCGCCTTCCCGGCGGGAAGAGCGAGACCGATCTTCCCGACGACTCTCTTAGCCATGTGATCCTTTCGATCGGCTTCAGACCTCGCAGCAGGCTGAAGCCATCTCCCCCCGAGTGAACGCAACGGCCGCCGGGGTGGGCGGGCCGCCGCGGCCCGGCAGACGGCCGGGCGCAACGCCCTACTTTACCACAGCACCCGGAGGATCGACAACCGGCCCCCGGCCGCGCTCCGCCGCCCGCCCTCTTGCCCAGCCGGGGTCCGACGGTACGCGAGACGACCGCGGGACCGCTCGCTGGCAACTGGGACCGCAGCGCGCGTGGAACCTGTCGCACGCGATACGCCGCCGGCCCTGCCGGACGGCGTCGGGTCTACGTGCGGCGCTCGCGCTTGTGCGGGCGCTGGCGGAGCTCTTCGCCCAGCGACGCGAAGCCCGTGGTCGATTTCGCGGTCGTCGCGGCGGCCTCGGCCGCGCCGTGCATCGTCGTGAGGTTGATGCGGCGCGTCGCGCGATCCGCCGACCGCACGAGCACTTCGATCGCTTCGCCGATCTCGTAGTCCGCCGGGTTCGCGTCGCTCTCGCGCACGGTTCCGACGATGCCCGGCGCGAGCTCGACTTGGAGGCGCGGCTCTTTCGCGACGACCTTGCCTTGGACGGTCGCGCCGCGCCGCAGCACGTCGGCGTGGTCGCGCCACGGATCGGGCAGCGCGTTCTTGCGCGAGAGCGAGATCTTCTTGCCGTTCTCGTCGATGCGCAGCACTTCGACGGAGAGCTTTTCGCCGACGGTGACGACGTCCGACGTCTTCTCCACGCGCTCGAACGCGAGCTCGCGCATCGGGACGAGGCCGTCGACGCCGCCGAGATCGACGAACGCGCCGAAATCGGTGAGCCGCACGACGGTGCCCTCGCGAATTTGGCCGACTTGCAGCGAGCGCAGCAGCTCGCTCCGCTTCGCGCGGCGTTCTTCCTCGACCGCACGGCGATGCGACACGACGATGCGCCGGCGGCCGGCGTCGACGTCGATCACCTTGAGCGGTACCGTCGTCTTCACCAGCGTGTCGATCGCGGTGCCGATCGGCACGCGCGCCTGCGACGCGGGCAAAAAACCGCGGATGCCGCCGACGTCGACGAGCAGCCCGCCGTTCACGGCCGCGGTGACGTAACCCGTCAGCGATTCGCCGGCCTCGCGCGCGGCGACGACGCGCTCCCACGCCTGCTGCGCGCGCACTTTGCGTGGATCGACGGGCGGCGGCGGAGCGGGCGCGGCCTCGGGCGCTGTCCCGACGGCAGGCGTTTCGACAGCGGCGGCCACCGGCTCGGCGGCACCAGGCGCGGAGATCGCGATCGGCTCCGGCGCGGCGATCGGCTCCGGTGCGGCGATCGGCTCCGGTGCGGCAATCGGCTCGGTTGCGACAATCGGTTCGGGCGCAGCAATCGGCTCGGGCGCGGCGATCGGCTCGGGCGCGGCGATCGGCTCGGGGGCGGGGATCGGCTCCGGCGCGGCAACCGGTACCGGCGCGGGGACTGGGTCCGCCGGCGGCGAGGTCTCGATGAACGCGGACGTGATGCTGACCGCGGCCTCGAACGGCGGCGCTTCGACCGGCTCAGCGGCAGCGGCGGGTTCGGCCGGCGGAGCAGCGGGTTCGGGCGGCGGAACGGCGACTACCGCCTCAGGCGCCGCCGACGCTGATTCGGTGCTCGAAGCGTCGGCGGGCTGGGCTTCGGGGGCGGGGTGCGCTTGGTGCGCGTTGATGTCGTCGTTCATCGTGTTCGAGGCCGTTTCGCCTACGAGGCGGCGAAGGCTTTCGGAACAAGCGCGAAATGCGTCACTCCGCGTCCGAGTGGAACATCCCGGCGACGAAATCGCTGGTGGACTTCTGAGCGACGCCGCGCGCCCGAACCCCGTCCGCCTTGATGCGCTCGACGATCTTGGCTTGATCCGCGCTCGCGCTCGCCGCACCGGCGGCGATCTGTTGACCGATCGCGTCGTGGTCGATCGAAAACGAGTCGAACATGGCTTGCAGCGTCGGCTCGTCGCGGTCGTACGCCGCGTCCGGTGCGCTCGCCAGGTTGCCTGACAGCATCCAGTAGCCGTTCTGCATCGGCGCGTACAAATACACCATGCCGCGCACGCGCCGCGCGATCCCATCCCTATGGAACGTCGCGGTGATGAACGCGCTTATCGCACCAGGCGGCCCGGCGGCCGGCTTCGCTTCGACGATGCGCATCTGCGGATCGGGCTGTCCGCCTTGCATCATCAGCGCGCTGTTGACGGCGACGAACGCGTGCGCGGGATCGGCGACGTACTCCAAGACGAGACCCGGCGGCGGCATCCCCATCCCGGCCATCTGACGATTCATCTGGTACGCCGATCCGCGCGGGTCGAGCGCGCGCACGCTGACGCCCATGCTCACCTGCGCGCCGTCGGGACCGACGAGAACGGCCGCGCCTTGGCCGAGCGATTGCGCGATCCAACCCTCCGCGATGCCGATGTGCCCGGTGCCGTCCGGAAACGGCACGACGTGCAGCGCCGTTCCGGTCGCCGCGTCCGCCGGGGCCGGCGGCGCGTTCGCGCCCGGCGTGCTCGTGGTCTCGGTGACCGAGCCTTCGGGCAGGCCGAGCTGTTTACGCCGCGCCTCGAAATCGAGGACCATGGAGTTCGCCATCGCCATCATCGCCGGCTCGTGGCGCCGAAAGGTCGCGTCGGGCGCGAAGAAGATGTTGCCGCCGATCGACCAGCTTCCGACGGCATTCGGCGGCGACGCGGTGATGAGCCCGGCGAACCGCCACAGCGCGCCGTCGACGAGCTGCGTGCCCGAAAGAATCTCCGTTCTCGCGCCGGGCCTGGACGCCAGCGGCTGCGCCGACTCGACCTTCATCTGCGGATCGCCGTGCCCGCGCTGCATGCTGATCGCACGCGTGACGGCGACCAGCGCTTCGGCGGGATCGGGGATGCACGGCATCACGAGGCCGGTCGGCGGAAGGCCCATCGACGCCGCTTGCTGACCGAGCATGCCCCGCGGATCGAGGACCGGAACGAAGATGGCGAGCTCGACCCTCGCGCCGTCGGGACCGACCAGCACCGCCGCGCCTTGGCCGAGCGATTGCGCGGTCCACCCTTCGGCGATGCCGACGTGTCCGGTGCCGTCGGGGAACGGCGTGGTCGTGAGCACCGGACCCGAATCCGCGGTCATCTCCTCATAGTTCGCCGCACCACCGGCCGTCAACTGGCGCGAAAAACAAGCGGACCGGGCCGCCCCGGCGGTCTACCCGACGTGTAGGGTCACGGCAGCTTTTGGCGCGTCCCCGCGCCGGAGACCATCGACAACCTCAACCGCGGACAACTCGCGCCCGACGCGAACACGTTCTCGAGCTGGCGTCCGTCAGTAAGGAGTTCACCGCCGGGGCGATCCTGCTGCTGCAGCAGGACGGAAAGCTGTGGGCACCGGCATCCTGCCCTACTCCGTGATCCCGCCGCTGTTCTCAGCCGCGCTCTCACACTGAGCGAGCGTCAGCGCAAGCGCACCGCGGTGTAGCCTTCGCGCGGCGGGACCTTCTGGCCGGCGATGATCGCGGCGGCCTTGCTGCTGTCGGGATCGCTGCACGGGCCGGCGGCGAACTCACCGCCCACGCGCGACACGATGCGAAAATATTCATTCGGATCGCGGCGCTTCGCGCGCGGCAGCATCTCGGCGCAGTACGTTTCCTGCACCGCCTGGTGATCGCACGCGCGAAAGAACGCGGGCTGCGCCTTCGCGGCGTCGTAGCGATGGTTCTCGAGCGCGTGCACGAGCGCGGCCGTGTCCGTGGTCCCGCTCGCTTCGATCGCGCTGACGACGTTCGTCACCGCCATGTAGCCGAGATACTGCCGCCAGTTCGGTGGAAACCCTTGCGCGACGGCGGCGAGCCGGCTGTGCAGCGACGCCGCCTTTGAGCCCGCGTCCGGTCCCCACACGTAGCCCCACAACGATCCCGCGAGCTCTTCGGACGGAAACCCGGCGGCCAGCTCGTTCTCGCCGGTAACGCCCGCCGCCAGCATCCGCTTATGCAAGCCGAACTGCACGAACGACGTCGCCGCGTTCTGCGTGTCGGTGCCGCCGTTGAGGATCAAGAACGCGTCCGCATCGGTCGCGCGCGCCTTCACCATGAACGGCGAGAAGTCGGCGGTGCCGATCGGGTGTAGGTCCATCCCGGCGACGCGCCCGCCGTGCGCGTCGAGGATCACCTTGAGGCGGTCGCGCGCGTCGGTACCGAACGCATAGTCGGCGACGAGAAAGTACCAACGCTTCGCGCGCCGCACGAGCTCGGCACCGAGTGCCGTCGACAGCATCGCCAGCGAGCACGTCTGGCGGAAACACACTTTGTTGGCTTTGCCGCCCGTCATCGCGGTGTCGTGCGTGCCGACCGCGACGTATAGCACGCCGGCGGCCTGCGCGTACGCCGACACCGCGTTGCCGACCGCGGACGACGCGCCGCCCAGCAACACGTCCACCTTCTGCGTGTCGACGAGCCGGCGAGCTTCGCTCTCGCCGACCGCCGGTTTGGTGCTGTCGTCGCCGACGACGAGCTCGTAGCGCACGCCGCCGCGCCGGTTCGCTTCCTCGACCGCGAGCTTGGCCCCCGAAAGCTGCGGGATGCCGCCGACCGCGAACGGCCCCGACAGCGAGTCGACGTACCCGAGCCGAACCGTGGGCCGCACGGTCGCCGCGCGGCTCGCAAACGGGAGTGCGCCCGCGGCGGCGCCGAGCGCGAGGGAGCCGCCGAGGAACGAACGGCGAGTCGACAAAGGACGCATCGTGCGGTATCCGCTGGCCTCCCGGCCCGAACCTTCGCACCGGATCGCCCTCGGTTTCGCCGCGGCCGCGTTCGCATTGCATCTCGCGTTCGCGAACCGCTACGACGTGTTCCGCGACGAGCTCTACTTCATCGTCTGCGGCCGCCACCCGGCGTTCGGGTACGTCGATCAGCCGCCCGTCGTACCGCTGCTCGCGGCGGCGATGTACGGCCTCGGCCACCCGCCGGGGCTGCTGCGCCTGCCGGTGGTGCTCGCCGCCGTTGCGCTCGTGCTCGTGACGTGCGCATTCGTGCGGCTTTTGGGCGGCGGCCGCGGAGCGACGGTCATGGCCGGTGCCGCAACCGCGTTCGCACCGATGTTCCTCGGCGTCACGGCGACGCTCAACACGACGTCCTTCGAACCGCTGTGCTGGACGCTCGTCGCCTACCTCCTCGCGCGCCGCATCCTCCTCGACGAGCGCAGCGCGATGCTGTGGTGCGGCGGGGTCGTCGGCGTCACGCTGGAGATCAAGGACTCGATCCCGTTCTGGCTCGTCGCGCTCGCCATCGGCCTGCTCGCAACGGATGCGCGCCGCATCCTCGCGACGCGTGAAACCGCGCTCGGCACGCTGATCGCGATCGCGCTGGTGCTTCCGAACGTCGTCTGGCAGGCGATGCACGGCTGGACGATCGTCGAGCTGCTCACCAACGGCGCCCACGGAAAGAACGTCGTCCTCGCACCGCTAGCGTTCGTCGCCAACCAGATCTTCGTGATGAACCCGCTGTTCGCGCCGATCTGGATCGCGGGCATCGTCGGGCCTTACACGGTGCGCGCGCTGCGCCGGGCGCGGCCGTTCGCGATCGCGTTCGTCGCGATCTACGCGATCATGATCGCGCTCCACGGCAAAGACTACTACCTCGCCGCCGCGTACCCGACGGCGTTCGCGCTGGGGGCGGTCGCGCTGGATCACGCGATCGGCAACGTCGCGCTCCGCACGACGTGGATCGCACTGGGCGTCGCGCTCTCGCTGGCCGTCGCACCGATGGCGCTGCCGATCCTGAACCCGCCGGTTCTCCTGGCCTACGAACGCACGCTGCACCTTACCCCGCAAGCCGCGGAAAAGATCGGCGAAGGCGTCCCGCTTCCGCAGACCTTCGCCGACATGCTGGGCTGGCACGACTACGTCCGCGAAGTCGGCACCGCATGGCAGCAGCTGCCGCCGTCCGAGCGCACGCACACGTCCATCCTCGTGAGCAACTACGGCGAAGCCGCGGCGCTGGACGTGTACGGTGCCGAATACGGCCTCCCACCGGCGCTGAGCGGCCACAACCAATACTATCTGTGGGCGCTGCGCGGCCAACCCGCAACGGACATCCTGCGCGTCCAAAATCATCTCGAACAACTGCGCCCGTACTGCACCGAGCTGCGCCCGCTCGGTACGACGTCGTCACCGTACGCGATGCCGTACGAGAACGGCAAAGCGATCGCATACTGCCGCGGCGTCCACCCGAAGCTCGCAATGCTCTGGCCGAAACTGAAAGCCTTCGAATGATCCTCACCGCCGAAAGGACTCCCGCGACGTGACGTTCCCGACCCTTCCGATCCGTCTCGCACTCGTCGCCGCGCTCGCCGCATGCGCACTGATCGCAACGCCGCACGCGACGCACGCGCTCGCAGCGCCCGGCGCGGACGCGATCTTCGCTATCGGCGACGGCGGTTTTCTGGACCCGATCGCCGTGCGGAAAAACGGCACGTTCATCAACCCGGGCTCGAACGACGGCGGCCCGTCGCAAAGCCTCGCGAACGCCTCGATGGCCGCGCTGGCTGCCGCGGGCAACCGTGTCAACGTGCTCTTCGGCGGCCGCGTGGTCGCAACGGTCCCGGCCAAGGTCGACCACACGCAAGCGACCATCACCGTCCCGCCGTCACTCCACCTCATCGGCCACGTGAGCGCGCTAGCATCCACCCTGGGCGGCTACGCGAAGTCCGCACGCCGCGCGCCAACGGCGGACGAGCGGCGCCGCGCGTTGGTAACGGCGGCCGCCAAACTCGGCACGACCATCCCGCGCCTCACCGTGCGAAATCTCACCGCGATCGACTTGGGCCGCGGCACGGCGTTCGCCGGCACCGTCGACTTGCGCGGCACCGGCACACCGCGCACCGACAAACGCCTGTTCTTCATCGCGGAAAAACGCGGCCCGGACGTCCTGGTGCAGTCGCTGGCAAACGTGCAAACGATCAAGGTGACCGAACCGCTCCTCGAGGAGCCCGCGGAATATCTGGTCGACGCGGTCGACCTCGGCAACAACACTCCGGCCCTGGTCACCAGCATCATCGGCTACGACGCAAACACGTACGCAATCTACACCCGCGCAAAAACGGGCCAAAGCTGGCAGAACATCTACGGCGGCGGCGGCGCAGCGATGTAAATGGGCCGCGGCGCGATACAGCGCCGAGCGCTCGTCGTGCTGCACGCAGCGGAACACGGCACCCATAATCGAATGCACCGGCGCATGAACATGTTCCGCCGATCCGCAGCGACAGCAGCAACGGCAACGATGGCGCTCGGACTGCTGGCGGCCGCTCCGCCGCAGGCCGACCGCGACGCGCTCGCGCGCGCATCATCCCCGTCCATCGTCTACGCCGCGTGCGACCGCTTGGTCATTGCGCTCGGCGCCAAAACCGCAGATGGCGCGCCGGCCCCGCGCGACGCGGAGCGTGACGCCGACGCCGCCGCCGTGATCGCGTTCCTGCACTCCGGCCACGACGTCACCACCCGCGGTCACTGCGCGCGCGACTTTGCATTTCGAACGACGGCCCATGCCATCGACGCCGACAAGCAAGAACGGCACAGCGCATACGGCCCGGACGCAGTGGACGCCGTCATCACGCTGCTCCACGCGCCGGACGCAACGATGCGCATCGCCGCGAGCAAAGCGCTCTACGGACTGCAATCCGGCCCGGTCGGCCCCGCACTCCTGCACGCCGCCCAAACCGACGCCGACGCACGCGTGAAGGCCGCAGCGTTCCGCTCCCTGCCGATTCCGATGCGCGCAGACATCGCAACGACCCACGACGAGGCCGCCTATCGCCGAACGATCGCAACCGCGCTCCGCACGAACGACCAAATCGTCGTCCCGGGCGCGCTCGTCGCGCTAGCGGGCCTCGACGGCATCAACGCCGACGCAACGCTGCGCCGCTTCGCACGCTCGCCGAACGCAACGATCCGCGCCGGCGCAATAGACGCCTACGACACGATCATGGAATTCAACCCGAGCGTCATCCGCTTCATCGAATCCCGCTTAGCGGATCCGAGCTCAGACGTCCGCGACGCAGTCATGCTACGCTTATTCCGAATGGGCGACCACAACGCAATCCCAGCCATCCAACACCTAGCCAACTCAGCCCCAACGGCAGCAGAACGCAAGAGCGCCGCCGAATACGCCCGCGCACTAAAAAACCAACCAAACCTAACCGCAAACCTGCACTAAAAGAGCCGCGCACCGACAGCAATGCCCGCAAGGGCGAGCGGCTCCGCATCGGTTCTGACGGCCGTGTGAGCGAGCGTGCGCAGGATGCGCGGAAGCGACGCGAAGACCGAGCGACCCCCGGACAGGATGTCCGGGGGTCGCGTGCCGTCAGAACCGATGCGGAGCCGCTCGTCCAGCCACCATCGTGCCTTAAACTTTCTCGATCTGATAGAACTCGAGCTCAACGGGCGTCTCCCGCCCAAAGATCGAGATGAGCGCGCGAACTTTTTCTTTCTCCGGCTGAATGTCGTCGACGATGCCGGTGAAGTCGAAGAACGGCCCGGACGTGACCTTGATCCGATCGCCCTTCGCGAAGTCGATCTTGAGCTTGGGCGTCTCGATCCCCATCTGCTTCAGGATCGTCTTGACTTCTTTGTCCTGCAGCGGCACGGGCTTCTCACCCGACCCCGGCGACCCGACAAAGCCGGTCACTCCCGAGGTGTTGCGCACGACGTACCAAGACGCGTCGTCCATGTCCATCTCGACGAGCACGTAGCCCGGAAAGACTTTCTTGGGCGTGATCTTGCGCTTGCCGTCCTTGAACTCGACTTCGTCTTCCATCGGGACGAGCACGCGGAAGATCTTGTCCTGCATGTTCATCGAGTGGATGCGGCGCTCGAGGTTGGCCTTGACCTTGTTCTCGTAACCCGAGTACGTGTGAATCACGAACCACTTTTTACGGTCGTCCTGCTTCTTGGCGGCGGGCGCCGCGGCCGACGCGGCGGTCTGCTCGTCGGGTTCGACGGGCTCGGCGACCGAAGCGGCGACGTCCTGTTCGGTTTCCATCAGCGCGCGCTGCCCGTGAGCCAGGTGAAGACGAGCTCGAAGAGCCGGTCGCAGAGATACGTGAAGACGCCGACGCCGACGACGAGCGCGATGGTGAGCGCCGTCGCGGCGATCCATTCTTCGCGCGTGGGCCACGTGACGCGGCGCATCTCGGTGGCGACGCCACGGACGAAGTCCTGCGTGCGCTGCGCGTTGGCCGCGCGCTGGGCGGGGGTGGCCGGACGGGCGCCGGGACGGCTGGGAGTGGACTTCATAATGCCTTCTACCGCAGAAGCTTGGCAGGGCGGACAGGACTCGAACCTGCAACCCGCGGTTTTGGAGACCGCTGCGCTACCAATTGCGCCACCGCCCTACGGACTGTGAGGTTATTTCGTTTCGCGATGAGGTTTGTGACACCGGCAGAAACGGCAGTACTTGCTCAGTTCGAGCCGGTTCGTGGTCTTCTGCTTGTTCTTGAACGTGTTGTAGTTGCGCCGCTTGCACTCGGTGCAGGCCATCGTCACCATCACACGGGTCTCTTTTTTCGCCATCGTCGTCGTTCTCGAAAGGGAGCCGGGGCGCCGGGAACATGAAGAAAACGGACACGCGGTCCGTTCCGAGGTGAAAGTGTAGCACAGGCCCGCGCCCCTGTAAACCGAAGCAGTTTGCCAAGGCCCAGCAGGACACTCCTCCCCTCAGATGACGCTCGCTCAGCTCACCGCGACGAGCGGGGACTCCACCACGCGGTTGCGGCCGGCGTTCTTCGCCCGGTAGAGCGCCCGGTCGGCTCGCTCGACCACGTCGCCCGAGGCGTCCCCGGCGCGCGCGTACGCCACGCCGACCGAGACGGTCACCGGCTTGCCGTCCGCGTAGGCGAGACCGCCCGCCTCGATCGCGGCCCGCAGCCGCTCGGCGACCTGCAGTGCGCGCTCGCGCGCCGCGTCGCGCACGAGCACGAGGAACTCTTCGCCCCCGAAGCGGCCGGCGAGGTCGACGCCGCGCGTGTTCTCGGCGATCAGCCGGCCGATCTGCGCCAGCACGCGGTCGCCGGTCTGGTGGCCCAGCAGATCGTTGATCGACTTGAAGTGGTCCACGTCGAGCAGCAGCACCGCGTAGCTGCCGCCGTCGCGCACGTACTTCATCGCGTCCTCGAACGCGCGCTGCACGCCGCGCCGGTTCGCGAGGCCGGTCAAGATGTCGATCGTCGCGGCGGTGCGCGTCGCGGCGATCGCGCCGTACTCGCCCAGCAGCGGCCCGAGCTCCGACGCGGCGCGCTCGAAGTCGCGCCCGGCGACGAGCGCGAGCGTGCGCGGCGCGCGGAACAGCAGCAGTGCGCCGCGCAGCCGGTCCTCCGCGTCGCGCGCGGCGTACGCGCGCACCGTACCGTCCTCGCGGTCCTCGAACGCGACGTTGTCGCCGGTGACTTGCAACTCGAGCAGCGCACGGCCGCCGAGCCGCTCCAGATCGGACGCGACGGTGGGCCCGAAGCGCATGACGCGCGACCAGCGGTCGGCGCCGCCGCGGCCGAACGCCGCGATCTCGACGGACTCGCGCAGGATGCGTGGGTCGATGCTTTCGAGCAGCGAGCGAATCTGCGGTTGCGGATCGTTCGCGCGCAGCATCGCGTCGACCGCGTCGCGCGAAAGCGACAGCCGGTGCAGCCGCGCGTTGACGCGCGCGAACCGCACGAGCACGACTGCGAGCAGCACCAGCGGCAACAGCAGCGCGACGCCGAGCACGCCGCCGTCGTGCAGCACCACCCGCGCGACGACGTACGCCCAGCCGGCTTCGGCGAACGCGGTCAGGATCGTGGCGCGGTCGCCGACGTGGCGCGGCCAGATTCGCAGCAGCGAACGCCCTTGGCGCGCGGCGGCCAGCGGATCGATCCACAGCAAGTCGGCCAGCAGCACGAAGCCCGTCGCGATGACGATGTACGCGACGGCCGAAAGCAGCGCCGGGGGCGCCGCGACGGCGGCGTGCAGCTCCGGCGAGAGCAGCGACGCCGCCCACCATACGGGAACCCACAGCGCTGCGGTCAAGAGGCGGTCGAGGGTCGACCGTCGCCGCAACAGCCCCGCCGGCCGCACGAGGTACGCGGCGACATTGCACGCGGCGGCCCACATCCAGCCTTCACTGACGAGCACCGCGAGCAGCAGCGGGATGATGAGCCCGACGCGGTCGCTCTCGGGCGTCGGCCGGACGCTGCGCTCGAAGTGCGCCGCGGGGGCACGCAGCACGCCGAGCACGACCGCGATCGCGAGCGCGCCGGCGATGAAGATCACGTCGGCGGGTCGCAGCGCGCGCACGGCGGCAGGACCCCATGCGAGCGCCAGGACCATCGCCGCCAACAGCGAGGCCACGCGGACGATACCGTACACGCGTCGTGAGCTCACGCTGCTTCGCGCGTTCGCGGTGCGGCCGTGCGGCTCCGTCTCGCGCTAGCGGCGACCGGCCTCGCCGCTAGCGCGCACGGCGTTCACGGGGTGTTCGTGCAGGCGTGGTAGGCGTTCGAGTACTCGAGCTGGATCCGGTAGTACGTTCCGTTCAACGGGAGATCGCTATAGAATCCTGCGCACAGGTCTCCGATCTCGTTCCCGAAATACGTGTTGTTCCAACCGCTGAATGGGTCCGGGTCCGTGATCGCCTCGAACACTTCGTGCGAGAGGATCCATGCGGTCGAGTCGACGAGATCGTCGCCGTTGACGCTGTTCGGTCCGCCGGTCGTCCGGCAACCTCGTACGTCTGCATACGGAAGGACCGCGTACACGATAACACCGTTCCCGTAGTCCACGCTGCTGTGGTAGCCGCAGAAGTGGAACGTACTCGTGTTGTCCGGGGAATAGCAGCGCGCCGACAAGTCGAAGCACGTATCGGTGTTGGGCGGCAAAAAGAACTGGTACATGTGGTTGTAACCCGTGCCGAACGCCAGCGAGGCGTTGTACAGCAGCCCGAGTATCGTGCCTTGGCCTACCACGGGGTTGCCGGGACCCGAGGGAAACGCGTTGATGCCGTAGATCGTACCGTTGCCAAGCGTATAGCGGTTCGACGCCGACGATCCGACGTACGGGTCGACGATATGCATGAAATTGCTGGCGCCAAGATCGGTGATGATTTGGTTGGGAGTACCCCAGCACGATTGCGAGCACTGTTGAGAATTCGTGTCCAAGTAGACGGGATGAATCTGCGCCGACCCCATGACGAAGCCACCGAAATACGACAAGTCGGCGGGATAGCCGACTCCCCGAGGTGCGCGGCGAGTGGATGCGAGCGTCGGAGTGCCTGTTTGGAGCGGTATTTCGTGCACTGCACCCAGGCGCGCATTCACGAGCGCGCCCGCGGCAGCCGTCATGTCGGCCGTCATCCGAATCGGCGCGAGCTTCGGATCGACCGGCGTCGCGGGGTTCACCGGTGAGGAGCGGATGTTGTTCGCCGCGGGCACCGGGCTGGGGCTCGCGGTCGGCGTGCTGGTCGGGACGCCCCCCGCGGGCGGAAGGCTTCCGCCGCCGCTCCCGCCACCGCACGCGGCGAGAGTCGACAGCGCGGCAATCGCAATTACACGTCGCAAAATCATGATCGAGCCTCCACTGGAAACTGAAATGACACCCCTAAGTTGGGCAAGCGTGCTTCTAGCCAGCCCGCACTACCTCCGCGCCGAACGTATGATTGTGTTGTAATTCTTAACGATCAAGCGGGCGTCGGCTCGGTCGCTGCCGCCCGTGACGAAGCCGGCCGCTGTCGAATCGAACGGTACGAACGTACGGCTAGCCGCGCGTTGGCCCTCGCAGCATACTAGGACGAATGTCGTTCAGATCGTCGCCGGCGCGCGCTGCGGCCGCCGCAATGTTCCTCGTACTTTCGCCGACGGCGTGCGGACCGCGGGCCACGGAGTTCCACCTCGGATGCGAGTTGCCGCCGCCGGCGGTGGATCCGCTCGCCACGCTGGTATCGCCGGCAAAGGGCGCGACGGGCGTGCCGGTGACGGTGGGAACGATCTCCTTCACGGTCGCCGATCCCGCGCTGAAGAAGGTCGAGACGATTGAAGTCGCCGGCCTCGCGTTCGATTTCAAAACCACGCAGATTGCGACGGCGAACGGCGTGATGTCCGCGACGGTTCCGACGCTCCAGCCGCACACGCAGTACAACGTCACCGCCTTTGCGCCGCTACCGCCCGAGCGCCAGATGCAGTGCATCACGACGATCGTCGGATACTTGGGGTCGTTCACGACGCAGTAAGAGATGGGGCGTGAACGGAAACGTGCGCCCGGGCGGACTTGAACCGCCAACCTCGGCCTTAGGAGTGCCTCGCTCTATCCAGTTGAGCTACGGGCGCACGGGCTCATACGCTTCCCGCAGCGAATGGCCGGGTCATGCAGACGCACGCCGGTTCCGAAAGCGTCGGAGCGCAGCACGTCCCGCCGATGAGCACCGCTCCGGCGGGTTTCTCGATCGAAAACGACCTGCCGGCGGGCTTCGCCGCCTTCTACCGCCCCCTTCACGAGCGGTTCGCGCCGCCGCAGCGGGCGGCGATCGAAGCGCGGCACCGCGTGCTCGACGCGTCGCAGCACGGCCGCAAGCCGCAGTACCTTCCGCCGTCGGACGCGCAGGGCGACTGGAAGATCGAGATCCCGGACTGGGTCCGCGACCAGCGCAATCAGATGACCGGACCGGCCGACGACCACGAGCTCGGCGTCAAGATGCTCAACTCGGGTGCGCCGGGCGTCATGATCGACCTCGAAGACTCGATGGCGAACGACTTCGCGCGCACGCTGGGCGGCATCGACAACACGATCGCGATGTACTACGGCGAGCTGACGTACGTCGACAAGAAGCGCGGCGACGCCGTCGTCGGCATCAAACCGTCGTCGACGGTGCTGTGGACGCGCGTGCGCGGCCTGCACCTCTCGCAAGCCGGCGTCTACGACGAGCCGACGCCCGCGGCGCTGTTCGATCTCGCCCTGCTCGCGTACAAGCTGGACTTCGCCAAGCTGAAGCACCCGCTCGCGATCTACATCCCGAAGTCGCAGGCGGCCGGCGAAGCGCTGTGGTGGCGCGACGTGTTCCAAGCGGTCGCGCACGCCAAGGGCCTCGAGCCGCACGCGATCAAGGCGATGGCGCTGGTCGAGGCGTTCCCGTTCGCGTACCAGATCGAAGAGTTCGCGTACACCTTGCGCGACCATCTGGTCGGGCTCAACCTCGGGCGCTGGGACTATATGGCCTCGCTGATCCACTTCAACCTCGACAACGCGAGCTGGGTGCTGCCGGACCGCAACACGATTCCGCACGACGTCGGCTTCTTTCAGAACCTGCGCGAGCGGATCCCGGAGGTGTGCCACCGCCACGGGCTGCTGGCGATCGGCGGCATGACGGCGCTGTTCCCCGACCGCTCGAATCCAGAGCTCAACGCGCGCGCGCTCGCAGCGCTGGAACAAGACAAGAAGAACGAGTCCGCGTCGCTCTTCGACGGCGCGTGGACGGGGCACCCGGACCAGAACGCGATCGCCGTGGCGCAGTTCCCCGCGCCGAATCAGAACTTCGCGCGCAAGCCGGGCGCCGACGCGACGCCCGATCTTCTGCCTTCGATCGCCCGCGTCGGCGCGAAGACGGAGGCCGGCACGCGCACCGCGGTGCGCACGGTGATCCGCTATCGCCACGGTTATCTCAGCGGGCGCGGCGCGTCGCTGCTGGACGGCTACATGGAAGACCTCGCAACCGATCGCATCTACCGCTTGATGATCGCACAGCGCATCCGCCACGGCATGCACGGCGCGGCGGACGTGACGCGCTTCTTCGACGAGGAGCTTGCGAAGCTGCTCGCCGAACCGGCCGCGCAAGACCCCGCCGAAGCCGCCAAGTTCCGCGCGGCGCGCCTCCAGAGCGAGATGATGATCACCGACGGTTACCATGACCCGATCTGAGCGCGTGCCGAGCTGAGGAAGGCGCCATTCAAGACCTGACCGGAGCCGCCGGCGTCGATCTCCACGCGTTGCTCGAGCACGTGCCGGCGATCGTGTACGTCGCGCGCCCCGACGGCACGATCGCGTTCGCGAACACCGCGTGGGAGCGGTTCAGCGGCTTGCCGGTGCAAACCGTGCTCGATCACGGCTGGGTCGACGTGCTGCATCCCGGCGACGCGGCGCGCGTCGGAGGTGCGTGGGCCGGCGCGATGGCATCCGCCGTACCGTTTCGCGAAGAGTTCCGCATCCGCGACCGCGCCGGCGAGTTCCGCTGGGTAATCTCGCACGCGATCCCGACGTTCGATGCCGCCGGCGGCGTGTCGGCCTGGTACGGCACGGTCATCCCCATCGACGAGCGGCGCACCGCGGAGGCGGCGCTCGCATCGCTCGCGGACGCCATCCCGCAGCTGGTGTGGGCGAACGACGCGAACGGAAACGCGGTCCACGTCAACCGCCGCTGGATCGAGTACACCGGGCTGAGCTTCGACGAGTCGCTCGGGCGCGGCTGGGCACGCGTCATCCATCCCGACGACGTGCCCGACATGGAGGAAGGCTGGCGCGACGCGCTCGCCACCGGCACGTTCCACAGCGAGCGCGCGTACCGCCTGCGCCGTCACGACGGCGTCTACCGCTGGTTCGTGGTGCGCGCCGTCGCGGTGCGCGACGAGAACGGCGCGATCTTGCGCTGGTACGGAACGAACACCGACGTCGACGACCAGTACCGGGCCGCGCAGCGGCGCACGATGCTCGACCGCCTCGGCGTCGCGTTCACCGAGTCGCTCGACTACGAGCGCACCGCGCGGACCGTCGTGTCGGCGATGTGCGAAGACTTCGCGGACTTCGCGTTCGTGGACGTCGTCGTCGAGGACGGGCGCCTCCAGCGGATCGCCGTCGAAAGCGGCCGCCTCGGCACCGACGCGGGACGGTTTCGTCCCTTCGCGCCGCCGCCGGAAGCCGAGCGCCATCCGATCAACCTCGTGCTGCGCACCGGCCGCACGCAGATCGTGCCGGAATGCGACGAGGCCTGGCGGCGCGCGACGACGTGGAACGACGAGCACTACGCGTTCGTCGCGACGCTGCCGATGGCGTCGATCGCATACGTGCCGATGATCGCGGCCGGCGAGCCCATCGGCGTGCTCACGTTCGGTGCCGCATCCGGCACGGGCCGGCGCTTCACGCAGGCCGACCTCGACGAGGCGGAAGAGATCGCGCGCCGCGCCGCCGTCGCGCTTGCCAACGCGCGGCTCTATCGCGATCTCGCCGCGAGCGAGGCGCGCTACCGCGGTTTGATCGACACCGCGCAAGAGGGCATCTGGATCATCGACCGCGCGGCGCGCACGCGCTACGTGAACGCGCGCATGAGCGAGATGCTCGGCTACACGCCCGACGAGATGTACGACCGGTGGTTCTTCGACTTCGCCGATGCGCGCGAGCACGAGGGCGTCCGGCTGGCGATCGAAGAGCACCGCGGCGGCAGCGGGATCCGGCGCGAGTCGCAGCTGCTGCACAAGGACGGTCGCATCGTCTGCGTGATGGTCGCGTCCAGCCCGATCGTCGATGCGGACGGCACGTACAACGGATCGCTGGGGATGTTCACGGACATCACCAAGCGCAAAGCGCTCGAGACGCAATACCGCGTGCTCGCCGAGGCCGGCGAAGTGCTGGCCGCGTCGCTCGACGTCGCGCAGACGTTCCCGGCGCTGGCCGCGCTCGCGGTGCGCAACTTCGCCGACGTGTGCCGCATCCACGAGCGCACCGCCGACGGTACGACCCGGCTCGTGGCGACGGCATATGCGGATACTGCGCGCGCCGGCGTTGCCGCGGCGCACGCGGTCGAGGGCGGCTTCGCGCGTGTCGTGGTCGCCAACGCGATCGAGAGCGGCACTTCGCTGTTTCTGCCGCAGATCGAGCCGGAGCTGCGCGGCTCGCTCGGCGCTCAATCGCTCATCGTCGTGCCGCTCGTCGCGCGCGGCGCGACGCTCGGCGCCATCACGCTGGTCGCGGCGGCGGACGGCGCGGGCACGTTCGTCCCCGACGACATGCGGCTCGCGGAGCTGCTCGCCAAGCGCGCCGCCGTCGCGATCGACAACGCGCGCCTCTACGATGAAGAGCGCCGGCTCGCGCGCATGCGCGAGGTGGTCGCGCGCGCGAGCGACGTGCTGAGCGGGTCGCTCGATCTCGACGCGCTGCTGGGCAGTTTCGCGGACCTGCTGGTCGCGGAGCTCGCGGCCGAAGCGACGATCGCGCTGCACCCCGATCGCGTGGTCGTGCGCCGCAGCGGGACGGTCGCCGGCGACGCGCCGCAGCTGCGCGCCGCGCTGCGCCACCGCGACGCGGTCGTCGGCACCGTCACCTTGCGCTCCGACGCGCCGTTCGGGTCGGGCGACGTCGCGCTGCTGAACGAACTCGCGGCGCGCGCCGCGGTCGCGATCGAGAACGCTCAGCTCTACGCGCGCGAGCACCGCGTCGCGATGACGCTGCAGCGCGCGATGCTGCCCGCCGTACTGCCGGCGGTTGCGGGCTTGGCGTTCGACGCGGTCTATTTTCCGGGCGCGACCGAAGCGGAGATCGGCGGCGACTGGTACGACGCGATCGCGCTGCCGGACGGCCGCGTCGTCGTGTCGATCGGCGACGTCACGGGGCGCGGGCTGACGGCCGCCGTCATCATGGGCCGCATGCGCCAGGCGATCGAGACGCTCGCGACCTACGAGTCCGATCCCGTGCGGCTACTGGACGCTGCCGACAGCGTGCTGCGGCGCGCGCATCCCGACGCGATCGTCACCGCGCTCGTCGGCGTGATCGATCCCGGCGCGCGAACGCTCGCGTACGCAACCGCCGGGCATCCGACACCGATCGTGCGCGCGCCGGACGGTCTGCTGCGCCAGCTCCCCGGACGCGGGCTGCCGCTCGGCCTGCGCGAGGGCCGCGAGCCGCCGTCGACAACCGTCGTGCTGCCGCAAGCGTCGCTCGTCGTGTTCTTCACGGACGGCCTCGTGGAGTCGACGCGCGACATCGACGAAGGCGAGCGGCGCGTGCTCGCCGCGCTCGCCGATCCCACGCTCGCGGACGGGCGCGCGCCCGCCGCGGCGCTGGTGGCGCGCGTGCTGGACGACGGCATCCGCGACGACGTCGCGGTCCTCACGGTGCGAATCGATGGCGCGGCGAGCGCCGCGCGCGACTGGACGATGCGGTGGCGCTTCGACCCGCACGACTGGCGGCGCGCGTACGACGTGCGCGAGACGCTCGCCGAAACGCTGAACGCGTACGGAACCGGGGTCGACGTGCCCGCGGCGGAGCTCGTATTCGGCGAGCTCGTCGGCAACGCGGTGCGCCACGCTCCCGGCATCATCGAAGTGGAGCTGACGTGGGACGACGACACGACGCCGGTGCTGCACGTGATCGACGACGGGCCGGGCTATGTGCCGTGCACCGACTTGCCGGACCAACACGCGGAGTCCGGGCGCGGGCTCTACATCGTCGCGCAGCTCACCCGCGAGTTCACGGTGACGCAGCGTGAGCCGCGCGGCGCGCACGCGCGCGCGGTGCTGCTGACGCGCGCCTAGGGAACGATCGTTCCGACGACCTCGCCGAAACCGATGCGCGCGTTACCGCGCGCCGCGCGGCCGCGGATGACCACCGTGTCGCCGTCCTCCAGAAAACCGCGCTTCTCGCCGTTCGGGAGCGCGAGCGGCTCGGCGCCGCGGCGCGTCAGCTCGATGAACGAGCCCTGCGTGCCTTGCTCGGTGCCGGAGATCGTCCCGGTGCCGAACAGATCGCCCGGCCGGATCCGCGAGCCGTTCGACGTCATGTGCGCGAGCTGCTGCGCGACGGTCCAGTACATGTTCCGGAAATTCGTGCGCGCGACGGTTACCGGCGGCTGTGACTGCTCGCGCATGCGCTCGGTCTGCAGCAGCATCTCCAGCTCGACGTCGTAGGCCCACGGCTCGCGCGCGCGCAGGTACGGGAGCGGTTCGGGATCGCGCGCGGGTTCGGCGACGCGAAACGGTTCCAGCGCGTCGAGCGACACGACCCACGGCGAGATCGACGTCGCGAACGATTTCGCGAGAAACGGGCCGAGCGGCTGATACTCCCATGCCTGGATGTCGCGGGCGCTCCAGTCGTTGAGCAGCACGTAGCCGAACACGTGCTCGCGCACGGCATCGGCGGACACGGGCTCGCCGTGCACGGTCGCCGGGCCCGCGAGCCAGCCCATCTCGATCTCGACGTCGAGCAGCTGCGACGGTCCGAACGTGGGGGCGCTCGCGGCGGGGGCTTTGCGCTGGCCGTGCGGGCGGCGCACCGGCGTGCCGCTCACGACGACGGTGCTGGAACGTCCGTGATAGCCGATCGGGACGTGCCGGTAATTCGGCGTGAGCGGCTCCGCGTCGGGTCGCAGGATGCGCCCGATGTTCGTCGCGTGCTCGATCGAGGAATAGAAGTCGACGTAATCGCCGACGTCGACCGGCAGGTGCAGCGTCACCGCATCGCGCGGCATGCTGCGTTTAGCGACGGCGGCACGTTCTTCGGTTGTTGCCGCGTCGCTCAGCAGATGCTGCAAGCGCGCGCGCACCGCGCGCCATTTCGCGAGCCCTTCGCCGAGAAAGTCGTTGAGCGACGTGGCGCCGAGCAGCGAGTCGGCGTCGAGCACGCCGTCGTGCACGAGACAGTCGAGATCGATCACCGTGTCTTCGAACGCGACGGCGGCGCGCTTGCGGCCGTCGTGCGCGTCGGAGACGATGCCGAACGGCAGGTTGTCGAGCCCGTAGTCGCGCGGGTCGATCACGTCAAGATGCCGAGCTCGCGCAGGTCGTTCACCGGCTCGTCGAAGCTGCAGCTGCCGAACGAGACGCACCGTTCGCGCGCGGCTGCGACCTGCTCGGCCTCGACGCGCACGTCGCGCCAGGCGATGTGCGCCGGATCGACGACGAACGCGCGCGGCTCGCTCTCCGCGATCACCTCTGCGACGCGCGCCGCATCGAGCACGCCGGCGTGCAGCGCGATGCCCGCGACGAACAGGTTGAGAAAACCGTGCGGCACGGCGCCGCCCGCGACGCCGTGCGCGCCGCGCACCGGATGGTGCAGGCCCGCGGTCGCCTTCCACGGCACGTCGTGCGCGTGCGCGGCGACGACGAACGCCGCGAGATCGTCGACCGACGGCGTCGCGCCGGCCGCCGCGCCGCCGCACCGCATTTTGGCGCCGACCGTGACGTTGGGCGGCGCGGTGCCGCGCACGGCCGGCGAGCATGGCGAGCGCCTCATCGGGCGGCGTCGCCCAGCCCGCGCTGTACGACGGCTCGTACCAGAACGACACAGGCTCGGACGGCCAGCGCTTGCGCGATCTCCGAGACGGACCGCGCTAGCCGGGCCTGATCGAGCCCCGCCCCCGGGACGCGCAGCTCGAGCGATGCGACCGTGATGCCCGCGGTGCCGAGAACGCGGTCGATGCGGTGGAGGTCGGCGAGCACGGTGTCGCCCTTCGCGCCGCTCATCGCGGAGTCGAGGATGACGCTCAGCTCCAGCGGCTGCGCGGCATCGCGGCCGGCGGCCAGTTCGTCGAGGCGGGAGGCCGGGACCACGAAACGGCCGGCGATCCACCAGTAGGCGCTCTCGGCGAGCCTGCCGTGATGGCGCAGCGCGGCGCGCATCGGCAGCTCGGCCGGCGGGAAGAGCGCGGCGTCGTCGATGAGGCGTTCGAGGAGCGCACGCTTGGCGCTGTCGGTAGAGACGGCGGTTGCCATGACGCCCACAGCTACTCAGGAAAGCGGCAAGACCCTCCGGTAGGGAGGGTCTTGGCTCATCTGGAGCTGGCGGTGAGGATTGAACTCACGCTCTCGACTTTACCAAAGTCGTGCTTTACCACTAAGCTACGCCAGCTCGAAGCGGCTCGCCCAACGAATCCCGCGTCGCTGGTTGTTGACCGGAGCGGTCAGACGGAGATGGGCGCGCGACGCGACGAATTCTTCCTCGGGCACCAGGTAGACCTTCCCGTTCTGCGGGCAGTAGACCGCGATGATGTCGGCTTGCCCGAAATAGGGGCGGGCATGAGTTCCACCGCGATGCGTGTGACTGCTGGAGCAGCTGTACGCAATCACGTCACCGCGCAACCGGCCGGTCTTGACTTGTACGCGAAAGATTCGCTTGCCGTCATCGGCAAGCAGATCGTAACGCTGGTTCTCACCGAATGGGATCGATACGAAATAGCCTTTCTTTACGAGCGCGGCTAACACGATTGCTTCCGATCGATCTCCGACCGCCTTCGTGTCGCGCCTCGCACGGTCGGATCCACGTTGGACTGCCTCCTCTTCCGCGGTGCTCGGTGCAAACAGTGCATCCTGAATCAGAAACGATACGCCGGGAAACGCCCTCGGTATGCAATCGGTAAGCGGCATTGAAATACTCGTTCGCATGCGACGAGCATACGCGTGACAATGCCACCAGTACGGCACCGTGTGATAGCACGGTCAAGATTTTGCAGTCACCGTCGTTTCCAAGTGCTCTTTCACCGTAAGCGAGCGGACCGCATGCTCGCGCGCGACCCACGTGACCTCACCGATCTGGGACGAATGTTCCCTCGCCGACTCACCGCGGCTTGCCGAGCGCTGGACGAAGAGGCGCTCGCGCAATTTAGGTGACATCAAGGCGCATCAGCATTTACGATCGCCAAGTATGGCGGCATTAGCTCAAGGACAAGTGCAACGTTACGGATTGCCGTCGAACCGCCAGCTCGAATAAGATACTCACCGCGGCTCGGCACGCGTTCGTTCCGCCATTGGCACGAACGGTGCAGCCACTCAACGGCATGTCGGGCGAATTCATCGATCAGTATTACTCGCGCAACAACGAACGCGGATGCGACGGATTTCTTAGGACGGAACGGATGCGAAACCCTGACACCTCTCGGCATCGCGCGCCATTCGCCATCATCGGGATCATTAACGAATCGAAACGACTTGCAATTAACTGATTGGGTCAACGTTCCGCTCGCGACTGGGTCACGCGCGCCGCGACCCTGCGAGCAATATACGAACACGCCGTCGTGTTCGGTTTCGGTAATTGCTCTGTACCAATCCCTTAGCGTTTTGCGCCTTCGATACTGGAACGACCACAACGTCCATCCGCCGTTTTTCGCGATCTCTGCTTGCTTTCGCGCAATGATAACAAGGGGGCGGCTCGTCGCCGTGCGGTCCAAATGGGTGCCAAAACCCGATTTTGATCCGGGCAGCTTGGCCCAATTCTACGCCCACAACGTTCCTTCGCGGACACGTTCGATTGGAGCGGGCTGCGGGAATCGAACCCGCGACTCTTGCTGAGAACGCAATTGAGATGGCGGCTAAGGTCCTGCGAAGGGCTTCAAGGCCCCATTCTCCGGGACTCGACAATAACCTGAGCCGTCGTGACGCCGACCTGCACCGTGACATGGGACCCGAGAGCGTCCGAAACCGTCACGCCCGTCGCTCCGGCGTTATACTGCCCAGTCTGGCTGTTGAGCACCGGACTCACCGTCAGTGTCGTTCCGGTGATCGCAGCCTGCGCGATCATCGGATCCGACACCGACAATGTATATGGAGCCTTTCCATCAGTGATGACGACGCTTTGAGCGGCGTACGACCCGTTCAGCGGAAATGTAAGAGCCGAGGGCGTAGCGGCCAATATCAATGGCGTCGGTGTTGGACTGGGCGTCGGACTCGGTGTTCGACTGGGGGTCGCGGACGGCAGCGCTAAGGCATTCGCGACGGCGAAGACCGCAAATTGGTACGTGATGCCTGGTGTGATCGCGAGTGTTCCGGCGCCTGAAAACGTGAGCGTGTTTCCGGCTGCTATGCCGGTGCCTTCGATAACAACCCAGCCCGGCTGGGGACTCGCGCTGGGATCGTAATCGGCGACGTACGTGTACGGTCCGAGGGACGACGCGCTAAAGGGAAGCGTCACAGTCAGAGCAGGCTTCGCCCCGAAACTGATCGGCACGTCGGTCGTCATTGTAAGATTGGAGTTGATCCGATTTCG